>JACZJN010000147.1 GCA_014860565.1 Bacteroidota bacterium | reverse complement strand
AAAAAAAAAACAGAAAAAAATCTCCGGGTTATTCCCAGTACTTGATGACCTCCACGTCCAGCAAACCGAGGTTGGCGAGAACTTTGGAGAGCGTGAGATAACTATATCTGATCGAGGGACTTCCATTCACTTTGACGTTCGTGACTCCGCTGCTGCTCGTATTCCCAACCCACACGGTACCGATGACACTGGGGTTCCCCGAGCCGCCAAGCTCAATCGTGACATCACCACTGAGGCTGAGGATAATCCCCTGCCACTGTATGTTCCCCCCCATTTCGAGTTTGCCATCGACAACGAGAATGCCTGCCCCCATGATATTACCTTTCCAATCGAGGTCTCCAGGAACATAGACAATTTCTGGTTTATCCAAGGTGCCGAATACGCTGTTGGCGGTGTACTTGCCAGCCGGCAGAACGATCGTCGCCCGGTCTTTATAGAACTTCTGAAGAGTAGGGAGATTCGAGCCGCTGAACGGACCAATCGAGGGAGTCCCACCGGATCCCAGAATGTTCCCGTTCACTTTCGGGTCCAGATGCTTGATCAGATCCGCCTGCAGTTTGGAACTCTGCACACCAATCCCTTTCACGGACTGCGCGGTTCCGAGTGTCACTCCGTCGGGCAAATAATCTCTCCCATCGATTTGGAATGCCTTCCCATCGTTGTGGAACTCGACCGAATCCCCGAAGATGGTAAGAGCGCTCTCCACGTTCGGGAAGATGCTGCTTAATTTCACTTCCACTACGGACCTGTGGTTCACGCCATTGATGGTGCCGACGGATGTAATCCTCACCGTATCGACCCCAAGATCGATGACGCGAACGGAAACCGTGCCGCCGGTGACACTCAGATTATTGAAGCCGGTGCGCCAGGTTTTCTGATGGCGCAAGTTGGAAATTGCCAGGTTTATTCCGCTGCGTGTGATATTCAGCGCCTGTTCACGTTCGAACATTGAAGCGGTTGTTTCATTTGAAAAATCCCACGCACCCATGAATCCCAGCACGGACATACCCACGAGTAATGAAGACAATGCAACGATGATGAGAGATTGCTGGCCCATGCTGCTGCTCCGTTTCTAGAGGTTCTTGGGTGAAATGGTGAATTCGTTAAGCGAATACTGGCACTCACCGTCAACTTTCATTTTGCTGCGCAGACGCAGGCTTACACCGATCGCTTTAATATCGCCGAGTGTCGTGGTCTGCGACAGTGTGCCGTACGAATTGGTCGAGAAGTAGATAAAGCGGAAGCCTTCCAATCCGAGATCCTGTCCCTGCTGTTTCCTGCCGTTAACGACACGGTACAGCAGCGATCCACTTTTCTCGCTGATCAGTGTGCTCGCAGTTCCGAAATAGTACCCGATGGTGTCGATCTTCCCATCATTTTCCAGATCGGCGCGAAAGACCAAACTATTTTCGGTCGCACGAAGAATCGGGAGTGTATCGCAGCCATACCCGGCTTTTCTGAGATCGAAGCGCAAGGTTTCCGTCACATCGCTGATATCGGTCTGAGCAGTGATCTTGTTTGTGCTTTCGATCTGGGATTCTGTTCTTTCGCCCATGAAAAAGGAGAAATTGAGAATGATCATTCCTGCGATGATGATCGATCCGATAATATCCAGTTGACTGCTCATGTTAGTATGCCGCTAAATATGACATTATTACTGTTTCATTGGAAAAGGAATTGAAGATGCTGAGTGTTACGCGTTTGGCGAAGGACGTACCAGACACTTTCACTGTGGGATTTGTCGTTGAAACATATTCGACGGTAACCCGCACTGTGTAACCCCATGTATCCCAGAGGCATTTCGGCGTGGTCGTTGTCGGCGTTACACCAGGGGCGGGACTGCGAAAGACCGAGCCATGGAAGTCGTCGAGATCGCTGAAGTTGGGATACTTTTCACCGGTACCCGGCCCGCAGGACGTAAGATCCTGCAGCTTCACGATTTTTTTCGTGTTGAATGCGGCATCGAACGGTTTTTCCTGCATCTCCTCGATCAACGATCGTCCGATTGCCACCGCTTTCTGCGTGTACTCATTTCCATCCAGCACTTCCTCATTCTGGAAGCTGGCAGTCCGTAAGTTGAGCGTCACCACTCCCAGTAGCATGAAAGCCGCGATCGTGAGCATCATTTGTCCAGTATTCATAAATGCCTCTTCTTTTCACGCATGTATGGAGCTGCCGTGAAGTTATCCGCGCTATTCATCAGACATGGTTGCCGAGATGACCTCGGCGACGGACGTGACCCCTTCCTTCACGCGCTCGCGCGCGCTGGCACGCAGCGTCAACATGCCTTGACTGATTGCGATGCTTCGAATTTTATCTTCGTCGATATCGTCACCTGAATCGAACACTGCCTTGCGGATCTCTCTCGAGAAAAACAGGGATTCGTGGATGGCTGCGCGGCCCTTGTATCCCTTCACGCAGCTCGGACAGCCCACCGGCTCGTAAAATGTTGTGTTCTCGATTTCTTCCGGCGTAAAACCGACGTTGAGCAGTTCCGCCTCATCGAGGTCCTTTGACGGTCGCTTGCATTTCGGACACAGCCTGCGCACGAGGCGCTGGGCGACGACGAGGTTGATCGCGTATGCGATAAGGAACGGTTCGATGCCCATCTTGAACAGACGTGTAACCGCGCTGGGCGCATCGTTGGTATGCAGCGTGGAAAACGTCAGGTGTCCGGTATTCGCGAGCTTGATGGCGATATCCGCGGTCAGCTTATCGCGCATCTCACCTACCATGACAATGTCGGGATCGTGACGCAGGATGGCCCGGATGGCCTGTTCGAAATCGACCTTGTGCGAAATCTTGATCTGCCGTGCGCCGTCGATGACGTATTCGACAGGATCCTCCACCGTCAGCGCATTGACCATGGGTGTGATGACGGAATACAAGGCAGCGACCAGCGTCGTACTTTTTCCGCTTCCCGTTGGACCCGTGAGAATGATCATGCCCTGGGGTTTGGAAATGGACGCCTGGAACCACTCGAAAGCCTTCGGCTGGAAACCAATCTTCGAAATATCCTTGATCACCTTGCGGCTGTCGAGGACACGAATAACGATACTTTCGAATTTCTGCGCGTATTCCGATCCGGCGATTGGCAATACGGAAACGCGGAAACGAATGATAAAATTGTCGATGGTCCGCTGGATGAAGCCGTCCTGCGCCGCATCCCGCTCGAAGCGGTCGATATTGATGCTTCGATCCTTGACCACCGCCAGCACGGCTTCGGGTCGCGTCCCCTCGACTTTGTTCCACAGCGCCAGTTTGCCGTCGACACGGAAATGGAATTCCGTGACCATCTTTGTCGTCGGGAAGATGTGAATATCGCTGACACCTGTTCGTACGGCTTCAACGAGGCTCCCTTCGAAAAGGTTGACGAGCATGCTCTTGTTGATTTCCTGGTCGAGCTCTGCTTCGTCAATCCCCGAGTCCATGTCGGATTCCTGCAGCTCCGCCTCCATCTCCTTGATGCTTTCGAGGAAGATGTTGTCGCCTCGCAGGAGGTTATCGAGATGGGGCTGCAGCGCTTTCAATTCCGCGTAGTAGACTTCGTATTTCAGCGCACGGAAGTAGCTCGCGATGCGCGGGATCTCGCGATGGATCGGGACAGCAGAGACCAGTACGAGCTTGTCCGGTGTACGTGTATCGAATTGCAGCGGCAGCGTACGCGCCTTGAACAGCATGACCTTCTGCTCCTGCGAGAGCGTGTCGATCATCTGCTTGATGATGCTCAGGCGGCGCTCGGTCATCGCTTCGTCGATCTTCAGCGTCTTGAACGCGTAGATTCTGGCTACTTCGGAAAAAACGACATGGTGATCGAGCGCATAATCCTCGACCAGGATCTCCGCCAGGCTGCGATGCTTGCGGCCTGCCTCTTTCTCCTTGGTGGCAATCGCCTTGGAAATCGTCTCCCGATCGACGATACCCTTGTGGAGAAGGGCGACGCCGACTTTATCGATTTTCCGTTCCAGTAAGGAAGCTGCGGCATCCATTGTAGATCCGTTTCAGATAGTGAGTAATGGGTCCGGTGGTGAGGAGCATGTGCAGATACCAGAAGTCGCCCATGCCCGGAGCTGCTTTCGGTTTGATGACGGAGGTTTCGGACGAAACGATAGTCAGGGCGGCCATGACGACCATGATAAGGAGTGCGACCCACAGCTGCATGAAATCGACAACCGACTTCAGCTTGTACGTGGTTTCACGCTCGTAGTAGTTGGCGAGCTGTTGGGCCGTTTCGCGGACCATACCCGTCTCGGCGCCCGCATGGAAGCGGGACAGAGCCGTGCGTGTAAACACACCGGAAGCCTCGAAGCTCTCGTGCAGTCCTTTCCCGTGTTTGAGCATCATGGGAATAGTGACCGTGAGGATCTGTCTCTCGAAATGTTTGTTTCCCGTCGCCTCCGCCGCGGTCTTGATCACATCGATGTTTTCACCCGAACCGCTGTACAGCGAATAAAACACGCGGCAGAATACCTCGATGGCAGTCTTGTGTATCAGCCCACCGAGAACGGGAACACGGAAGGAAATCTTATCGATCCACGTTCGGCTTTTCGCATTCGTGAAGAGCATGATCACGCCCACAATCATTCCGATCGTCGCAATCACGAAGAAAATGATGTTTGCGACCAGCCACTCCGAAAATTCAAGCGTGGCGGCGGTCATGGGCGGCAGTTCGATGCCGTATTTGAGGAACATGCGCGCTGTTTCGGGAAATATGTATGCAACGTAGAAGATCACAGCCAGGAAGAGAATGACGAGAGTGATCATGGGCATCATCATCGCGCTCTTCATGCTTTTTTTGAATTCCATACGGCGCTCGAGAAACTTCGCAGTCGATTCATACATTTCGGCCATGGCGCCGCTTTTCGAGGCGAGGCCCAGCATCTTCGCGGTGAATTTTCCGAGAACATGCTCGTATTTCATGAACACGCGCTCGCTTTCGGCGCCCTTGCGGAGATCGGAATTGATATCCTTGAGCGTCTCCTTCAGCATCCGGTTTTCCATGTCATTGGAAAGGAGACTGATCACTTCGTTGAAGGGGAGTTTCTCACGCAGAAGGTCGGCGCTCAGGCGCACAAAAGTGATGATATCCGCAACCGGCGGTGAACCGACATTGATAGCCAATTTTTTGCGGACATAAACGACCTTGTACCCCATTGAAGTAAGAGCATTCTCGACCTCGGACTTCGAATAGGCCTTCTGCTCACCCTCGGTGACCTTCTCGCCTTTTTTCGCCTTGTAGACGTATGCCGCACGCTTGTCGAGCTGATTGAGGCGGAAACCGCGTCCCTTCGACAGTTCCTGAATCTTCTTCTTCGCCTCGGCCGCGTTGTTAGCCGATATGGTACCCTGGATGATCTTCCCGGATGGGACAACGCCCTGGAATCTGAAATCCGCCATGATATACTTCCTTTCTTTTCCTACTTCCTTCGGATGCGCTGCGATGCTCTCTGAAACGGGACAGTCGGTCGCATCCTCACACCGTAAGATAGTGCTGCATTCTTAACAGGGACTTAAACACGCATTACAAATATGAAAGGCAGGTTGAGAGAGAGGCGAGTAATAATCGGAGGGGATTCGGGCCAAAAAGCGCGTTATGATCACCAACCCGTATATTCGACGGAAAGACGTTTTTCAGGGGTACTCTCGCGCATGTCGATGGTTACGGTAACCGTCTGTGCGGCATTCGTGTTTGACACTGCCTGAACGCTCAGCGTGGGATCCGTGATATCCACCATTGCGAATGTGCCGGTCAGGTTCTGCCCCACGCCTTTCTCGTTCATCGCCATGCCGCAATCACGAATCGTGATCCCCTTGAATGAGTGGTCCCCACCGCCCAGCATTGCGGGCTTGCCGAAATAGGCCTGCGCGGTAGAGATCAGTTTGAGGCAATCCTGCGTCAGCGCGTCCTTGTTCGCCTGCTCGGCGCTTGAGCCAAAAAACAGAAGCGCCAGGGCCACGCCCGTGCCGACAACGATACACCCGAGAACGATCAGCAATAACTGTTGTGAACCCATTTCAACGCTCCTTTACACTGCTGTCGACAACCTGTTATCTACTTCAGGGTTCCTGCACATACTTGAATGCAATCTACAAGTGCAACATTACAAACGATTAAATCCGGCATTACAAAATTGAAACCTATCGGACTCTCGCATCACCGGGGTAATATTAAAAACGCCGCCGTCCCGGGGACGGCGGCGTTGAACCGAATGCTATGAAGAGAGAGTTCCGTTGGTTGATATTACCAGCCAGTGTATGCAGTCGAAACGCGGTCGGCATCGGTGGCACCGGCCATGTCGAGCGTGATCACGACAGCACGTTCGACGTCGGCTGCTCCAGTTCCATCGAGGGGATTGCCGGTAATAGTGAGATCCGCATCGGCATTACCAGAGAGGGTATACACACCGTTGATGTTCGTGCTGACCATGGTCTCACCGTCGTCAGCGGTCATACCGCAATCGGTGATTTCAATGTTCGTGAAATCGCCTTCGCCGCCACCGAGCATTTCCGGCTTGCGGAAGAAGCCCTGTGCTGCCGCTGCGACGCGGAGGCAATCCTGCGTCACGGCATCCTTGTTGGCCTGCTCAGCGTTGGATCCGAAGATGTTGATACCAACCACAACGGCGATACCGACAATGATGACACCGAGGACGATGAGAAGAAGCTGTTGCGTACCCATAACAAATCTCCTGGAAAATGTTGAAGAGAGAGAGTGTGATTAGAGAACTAGGACTGTTTTCTTACTGCGAAAATCTACTGTGCAATTTACATGGTCATTCTTACAAACGGCTGAATTCTGCATTACAACGATGTAACATTTCCGGGGCCGATTTTGAAGAGCTGTTGAACATGATTGCGTATTGTTTCACTGACCTGATGAATGTTACAGAGGTCAATTTACAAGGCGAACCTTACAAACCGCTGAATGCAGAATTACAAGAGTGAAAGGTAAGTAGGAGGGCTGGATGAGTTGCTGAGGGTAATGTCTTAAGAGTATCGGGTATTATACTATGATATGCTAACATTGCGCAGCGGGAGGCGCAGGGTGAAGGCGCTGCCCTGCCCAGGCTGGCTTTCCACCTCGATCGTTCCGCCGTGGTTCTTGACGATCCAGTGCACCAGGTAGAGTCCGAGGCCGGTGCCCTTCGTCCCCTGCTTCTCGGAATCGTTGACTCGGTAAAAGCGCTCGAAGAGCCGGGGGATGGCTTCGGGAGGAATCCCGATGCCGGTGTCCTCGACGCGCACCGCGACGAAATCGTTATCGAGCGCCATCGACATTCGCACCGTTCCGTTCTTCCGGTTGTACTTGACGGCGTTGTCAATCAGATTGAGCAGCACACGACGGATGCGCAGGGGTTCCGCTTCGACGAATGCATCGACGGTTTCGCCGAGCTCGAAGTTGATCCCCGTCTGTTCAGCGAACATCTCCGCCTCGTCCGCCAATTCCTCGACAAGTTCCCGCAGATCCATCGGCTGCAGTTCTATCGGTCGTTCGCCGATCTCCGTTTTCGCAATCAGCAGGAGATCGTCGAGTATGCGCGAGAGCCGCATGATCTCCTCGTGCAGGCTCCCGAGCAGGAGTTGATATTCATCGGGGGATTTCGGGTTGCGCAGGGCGAGCTCGATCTCGCCGCGCATGATCGTCAGCGGCGTACGCAGTTCGTGCGAAGCATTCGCGGAGAACGTCTGAATCTGCTCGTACGCCGCCTGCATGCTCTTGATGGTGCTGTGCACCGTGTGAATCTTTTCCCGGAAATCCTCTTCCCTTTCGGCAATGTCTCCCGGGCCATCAATACGGAAACTATCCCGCTGCTTCTTGGGATGCAGTTCCTGGGAAATAATCCAGCCGATAGCAAGCGCGAAAAACAGCCCGGCAGGGATGAACAAAATACCTATGCCCGTGAATGTCGAGCGGTATCGTTCGAGTACGTTCGAGTCGAAAACATTCAAGGAATAGAAATGCTGTGTGAAAATCGTGATGACCAGAAGAAAGATCAGCACGAAGGCGCCGAAAATGGTCGAAGAGTAGAGCAGAATGGCCTTCTGCCTCTGACCGATTTTCATTCCTCGTCGTCCTTGAGAATGTAGCCGACGCCGCGTATGGTATGGATGAGCTTCACTTCGAAATCGTCGTCCACTTTCTTGCGCAGACGCGTCATGTAGACGTCGAGTACGTTGGTCCCTGTATCGAAGGTGATTTCCCAGATATGCTCGATGATGGCAGAGCGCGTCAGAACGGTATTCTTGCTGCGGAGCAGATACTCGAGGAGCTTGAACTCCTTGACGGTAAGATCAATCACCTTGCCTTCCCTCTTGACGATATGCTGGATCTGATCGAGCTCCAGGGTATCGGCAGAGAGGACGTTCGAAGGTTTTTCCATCTGCGCGCGGCGCATAAGGGATCGCACACGGGCGATGCATTCCGCAAGTGCGAACGGTTTGGTCAAGTAGTCGTCCGCCCCGATGTTCAGAACCTCCACCTTGCTCTCCAGCTGTCCCTTGGCGGTCAGCACGAGCACGGGTGTGGATTTTTCCTTGCGAAGTTCCTTCAGAACATCGACCCCGTTCATTTTCGGGAGCATGAGGTCGAGGATGATGACGTCATAGTTTTCGGTCATCGCAAGGAACAAGCCCTGCTCCCCGTCCTGGGCGGTGTCGACTGAAAATAATTCTTCCTCAAAGCCTTTTTGAAGGAACTGAGAAACCTTGATTTCGTCTTCTACGATAAGAAGTCTCATTGCGGCCGGTATTATGTTGAGTAATCCGCGGGTATTTTACGTCAACCGCAGACAATTTGCAAATATGCCGACCTCGGAAGGTCGGCGTATTTCGGTTTTTGCACGATAATACTGGGGATACTCGATCTGTAATCTCAGACGTATTGCTGCCGAACCGGGAGCGCGAAGCAGAATTGCGAACCTTTCCCCTGTTCGCTCTGGACCCAGATCCTCCCATTATGCTTCGAGACGATGCTTTCGGCTATCGCAAGCCCGAGCCCTGTGCTTTTCTCGTTCCCCGTGGGCTTCACGCTTGTGGTGCTGAAAGGTTTGAAGAGTCGGCCCTGTTCCTTTTCGGGAATTCCCGGACCGTAATCCTTCACGGAAAACATGATCTCGGCATCATGATATTGCACGGATACTTCAATCGCAGAGCCTTTGAACGAGAATTTGATCGCGTTATCGATGAGATTCCCCATCACCTGCTCAATCCGTGAAGGATCGAAGAGGAAGTGAGGAATATCGTCAGGAAGAGACACCGTTATTTCAACACCCTTGTTTGTTGCCGAGAATTCATTCCGGTCTATGACATTGCGTACGACCTGTGTAAAATCCGCGACCTCGAGTTTAAGGTCCATTTTACCCGTCTCGATCTTGTGCACATCGAGCAGGTCATTGATCATCTGCACCATGTATGTGCTGCTGCTCTGTATGGCGGAAATGATGGTGCGCTGATCGGCGGAAATATTCTCGCTGTTGTCCTTCAGCAGAAATTCGCTGTAGCCCTCGATCAGGTAGAGCGGATTCCGCAGGTCGTGCGCCGCCATTCCCAGCAGCATGTTTTTCTGCTCGTTGAGCTGTTTGAGCTGATCGTTGCTTTTTTCGATTTCTTCCTGTACCGCACGCAGTTTTTTGTTGGCTAGCTCCAACTCCCTGTTTTTCTCGACCGCATTTTCGTACGTCGACAAGAGAAGATCGATGATCTGGATGCGTTCCGACGTGAGATAATGCTTCTTGTTCGCGAAGTAGATCTCTATCCCCATGCCCGTGCGCGTGCGCGTGCGAACGTCCATGTTGATGAGAATGTACTTGATGCGAGAAAGCAGCGCTTCCTCGCTGTAGGGCTTGTTGAGAAAATTGTCCGCCCCGCTTTCCAGCCCCCGAATGATGTCCTGCGGATCGGAAAGTGTCGTGAGAAGAATGACCGGTATGCTGCTTAATTCGTCGTCCGCCTTGATGTGGGAGCACAGCTCGTAGCCGTCCATCTCCGGCATAAGGACATCCGAAATGACCAGTGTCGGGCGCCGCTGGGCGATCGCTTCGAGTCCCTCCCGACCATTCGTGGCGAGACGGACGGCATACTCCTGTTTTTCGAGGATGTACTTGAGCTTCAGCGCCTGGGTGGGACTGTCTTCGACGACAAGTATTTCGATTCCGGTTGACATGTCATTCCTGTTCTGAGACATCGCCGTTCTCCAGGCGACTGTCTTCTGTCTTTGTGATTTCGGCAGTACTCTTGGCCGTGAGTGACAACAACGCGGCACCGATCTCCTGAATCGGCAGGATCAGGCTGACGGCCGCAAGTTTAATCGCCTCGCCTGGGATTCCGTGAATAAGCGAGGTGTCCTTGTCCTGTGCAATGGTGACAGCCCCGGCGAGATTGAGATGCAGCATTTCCTGCGCACCATCGTTCCCCATTCCGGAGAGGAGAATTGCCACGGCATGACCGCCATACGTATCGTGAACGCTGGAAAACAGACGTGCGATGGAAGGTTTGAAACCGTTGACAGGCTCGTCATCAGCGAGAAGAATACAATGTTTTCGGTCAACTGTCAAATGCGCATCATCGGGTGCAAGATAGACGGTTCCCCCTTCCAACCTCTGTCCGTTTTCGGCGATGGAAACGTTGAGTTCCGTCTGCTCGTCGAGCCAGTGAGCCAACCCCCGAAGATAGCCTTTGGCGATATGCTGCACGACCAGGATCGGCAGCGGGAATGCCGCCGGGAGGTGTGAAAACACCTCCTGAAGTGCCTTGGTACCACCGGCCGAGGCGCCGATAACAACGATATCGAGATGCTTTGTCACCTGTCCGACGGCACGCACTTCCTGATGGACGCGAGAGAGGGATTCCAGCCGCGCGCTGTCCCAACGACGAACAACTTTGACTTCGGACATCAGACGGAGACTCTTCACCAGCTGCTCGGCGAGTACGGGTTCTTCGCTCGGACCTGCGTATGAAGGGATCCTGAGGAGACTCAGCGCTCCTGCATCCAGAGGACCGGCGGACTGAAGGTCGTCCCCGCATTCTTTTTCAGAAGCAAGAATAACCACGGGCAACGGATACCCTTCCATTATTGTGCGTGTCACGGTTTTCACTCGTTCCCAGTCCTCGCCGCCTTCGATCGCCACAATATCGGCCCCGGAGGCTGCGAGCTCGTTAAGAATGCTGTCGTTCCCGTACACCGTGCGCACAATCTGAATGTCGCTGCGGTGCGCGCACAGCTGGTTGAGACGATGGGCCCATCCGGAGGAATACGCTATGGAGAAGACATTTACCATGTCATATCAGCCGCTCGATCACATCGATGAGATTGCTTTGATCGAAGCTGCTTTTATTTATATATGCGTTGGCGCCGACATCAAATCCCCGCTCCCTGTCCTCCTGTGATTCAAGGCCGGTGACAAGTATGAGAGGCGTATCATGCATCTTCTCATCCTTGCGCACCGCCTCGGTCAGTTCGAATCCGTTCATTCGCGGCATTTCAACGTCGGAGACGATCAGATCAAAATGCTCTTCCCGCATATGGGTGAGCGCGTCGATGCCGTCGACCGCGGTTTGAACCTCGTATCCTGAATTGACGAGGATATCATGGAGCAGTACGCGGGACGTGATCGAATCGTCGACCACGAGAAGGCGATGACGCCTGGCTTCCTGCAGCGGTTGCTCGCTTCTGCCAGCAGCGACGACGCCCCGGGAGGCATCAAACAGATCCGGGATCTGCAGCACGAGCACCAGCTCTCCGCTGCTGAGCAATGTTGCTCCTGCGATAGTGCGCACGCGGGAGACCGGTGCCGGAAGCGGTTTGATCACTACGTCCTGCTCCCAGAGAATTTCGTCCACCTCGAGTGCGAGAAGACGTGAAGAAAGGCGCAGGAGAAGGATGATGGCCTGTGGCCGCTCTTCCCTTTTGCCGCTGTTCTGCCCGGTAAGAATTTCTTCAAGCCGGCGCACGGTAACGGTGCGTCCGTGATAGTCGATCACGGACTTGCCATCAAGCGTGGAGAAATTTTCTCGATGCATGCTGAGCCCGCGTTCGACGAACTGCAGAGGCACGACGAAGAGTTTACCCTGGCTTCGGACCAGCACGCCGCGCGCATTCGAGAGAGAGAGTGGTAGCGAGATTCGAAACAGCGTCCTCGTTCCCTTGTCAGTCTCAATATCGATTTCACCGCCCATTCCAAGAATATTTTCCCGCACTACGTTGAGGCCGACACCGCGTCCCGACAGGTCGGTGATGATCGGACTGGTGGTTATGCCGGAAAGAAATACCAGATCAAGTGCGTCCCGATCTGCGAGTTTCCTGGCCTTCTCCTCGGTGAGAACGCCTTCCGTGATGGCTTTGCACTTGACGCGTTCGATATCGATGCCGCGACCGTCGTCTTCGAGCAGCAGTTCGATACGGTTGTCAGTGGCGGTTTGAATCGTCAGAGTGATGCTCCCTGTTACTGATTTCTGACAGCGTGCACGTGTCGCGGCATCTTCGATTCCATGATCAATACTGTTTCGGAGGAGATGCAGGAGCGGGTCCTTCAGCGCTTCGAGGATGCGTTTGTCGATACGGATCTCATCGCCCAGAACCTGGAAACGCAGGTCTTTGTTCAGGTCGCGCGCGAGCTTGCGCACGATGCCAGGCAAGGGATCGGTTACCAGGGAAAACGGCAGCAGCAGGAGTTGCTTCGCATTCTCCATCATGGCTTCTGACATGCTTTCCATGATGTACATGGTTCCACGACCGTCCTCAAGATTCTTCCCGACGGCGGACTCGATGCCCTCGACCTGGCGCGCGGTCCACTTCATGAAGTTCTGCAGCTTTTCATTCTGACTCGTATAGAATTCCACGTCGCGCTTCCGGTTGCCGGAATATTGTGTTTCTTCGAGTACGCTCTGCCGCTGTTTGTGATACTCCCTGATCCATTCCCTGCATTGGTCCATCACGCGCCTGAGATCGGCCGCGTGCCTGCCGAGCATGAATTTTATGCTGCTCAGTTCCTCGGTCTGGCGATACAGCGATTCCAATTCACTAATGGAAACGCGGATCGTGTCTTTGACGGTCCTGAATGCCGCTCCGGTGCCGGAAAGTGCGGCTCCATCTCGTGGTGATTCTGTCTCCGATCTGTTCACCGAATGTTGGTTGCCTTCGGGGTTCGTGTGCGCGCGAACGCCATTTCCCGGAACGGACGAAGCTGCCGAAGACAGCTGCGCGCCATTCACCGGATTTGACTCCGTCTTGCTGTGCGAACCGTTCGATGGTGGGACTTCCGACCGAACTGCAGCGTTGCCGTTTGACGGTGTTGCGCACGCCGTGGAGCCGCCGAGTCCTGGTATTGCATCAAGTCCGGGGATGGTGGGGAGGCCGGGTATTGCCGCCAGGTTGCGCCTCTGAGGCACCGAATGTACTGCTTCGGAGCTGCTCTCCGGGATCTGAATGGGAACCGCATCTCTGTGCCCCGCCACTTCTTGATTCTGCGCCTCCCGCTCCGCGTTCCACGGAGATGGTCTCGCAGGGCCCTTCCCTGCTCCGGAAGTGGACAATTCCTTGAGACGCTCTATGGCCGTTTCCAGCGCTTCATGATTCAGCGAGAATTCCGTATCACTTGTCAGCATCTCAGCGAGAATGTCCACGGCCTGGGCGGTGGCGTCAAAATGCTTCCTGTCTGCGACCTTCGGATCCTTTTTCCAGAGAGAGAACAGGCTTTCGAGCGCCTGACAGAGTGCTTCGATATCGACACGGTTGATTGCGCGCGCTGCCCCTTTCAGGCTGTGTGCCTCCCTGAAAATAAGCTCGATCACTCCCTGGGCATCACCGTTCGATGTGTGCTCCAGGTCGGTGAGACATTTGCTGATAGCGCGGTAATGTTCATCCGCTTCGATGGCAAACGCTTCGCGCAGCTTTTGAAGAAATTCTACTTCATTCATGACGCTGTTGAGTGCGAGTGGATCAGAGTTTATAGCGTTCGACGAAGCGCTGCAGCCGGGTCCCCAATTCCTTGAGGTTCTGTGCTGTCAGTTCGACCTGGTGTATGGATTCCACGTTCTGCTCGCTCGCTGATTTGATATGCTGAATGGCGGTTGTCACCTGGTCGAGTCCGACCACCTGCTCCTTCGCCGACGCTGCAATCTGCAGCATCGATTCCGCAGTTTCATTGATACCCTGCATCACCGTCTGTATCGCGTTGCCCGACTGGGATGAGAGCTGCGCACCGTCCTCGGCGAGTTTGGTGCCGCGCTCGGCGACCATGACCGCGGATGCCGTTGCTTTCTGCGTATCGATGAGAATCGACCGTACTTTCGACGTCGCTTGCTTCGATTGTTCGGCGTGATTCCGGATTTCCTTGGCCACGACAGTGAAACCCTTCCCATACTCACCGGCTTTCGCGGCTTCAATGGCGGCATTCACGGCGAGGATATTTGATTGTTCGGCAAGATCATTCACCGAAGTGACGATGTCTCCGATGGCCTGGCCCTGTTCGCTCAGTTTGATAATGCTTTCCGCGATCCCGCGCATCTGCTCACGGATATTTTCCATGCTCTGGATGCTTTTCCCGATGGCGTCAACACCATCGTGGGAGACACGCAGGGTTTGCTGGGTGTTATCGGAAATCATTTTGGCTTTCTGATTGGAAAGCTGCGAGGCCTGTTTCACCTCGAGCAGCGTCGTCGCGGTTTCATTTACCGACGAGGCGGTTTCTCTCGCGCCTGCCGCGATCTGCACCATGGTCGATGAGAGTTCCGCGGTTGCGGCCGCCAGCACGTTGATGCCTTCGATCATCTCGCGTATCTGTGTCCGCAGGCGATGTACCATTGCGGAGAGCGCCTTTCCGAGAACATCCTTATCGGAAAGCGGTGTGATTTCGACCGTCAAATCACCATCGGCGATGCGCGCGGCGATCTGTGCTTCGTGGTCTGAATTCGCCCTCAGTTTCTCAAGGGTCTTCAGTAATTCGCCGACTTCGTCGTGACGGTCGGTGCTGATGGGGATGTTGGTATCTCCCTGTCCGAGACGTTCGGCGATCTCGGTCGCAAGACTGAGCGGATTTGATATGAGGCGCGAAATAAACGAGGCAAAAAAGATGACAAGCAGGATGCCGGCACCAAAAATGAAAATGCGCCACCACATGGCGGTGTCTTCGATGGATTTGATACGGTTCTGCGAAGCGTCGAAGAGGTTGCGCAGCTCGTAGCTGAACAGATCGAGCGCGCCGACGAGCGCCTGTTCGTCTTCCTCGAACTCGGCATTCAACGTTTGCAGTGCGTCCGTATTCCCCCGTTCGAACAATGGGAAGGCTTTGGCGGCCAGGCGTGTGTGCGTTTCCTGCGAGCGCGTGAGGATGACGAACTGCTTGTCCAGTTTCTGCAGCGCGCTCAACACCTCATCGCCCGAAACCTCCTGGCTCGCATTGCCGAGGAGTGCGCGAAAACGCAGAATCAGGCCATCGATTTTTCGCTGCTGCTGAACGTACTGTTCCCGGCGCGCGGCGAATTGATCCACAGTGAGACGGTGATCGCCCTGCAAACGCAGACGGTCGAAAATCATCCGCTCACGAAGTAATTCACTGAGGATATCGTTCCCCGTCTGGTTGATGGGAATCTGCGTCTCCTGAAGAATCCGGTACTCTTGAAGTGAACGGTTCGATTGCAGATTTTCCACTCCGATCAGAACCAGGAGGAAGGCGATGACGACACCGAATCCGATGAATAACTTGAATTTTGTTTTCAGGTTTGCGAACCAGCGCATGATCAGACCTCGTTTCTATTCAGTGCTATCTTTCATCGCTGCTCTATCCTCAGCAGGGGCCAATTGGTCCTGTAGAATGACGCGCGCGTTGAGGATCAAAACGTTACCTAGGGCGAGTCCGTGCAGATAGGTGCGCGAACGCTCGTGGATTTCCGAAGGAAGATCCTGCATTTCATTCTTACTGAAGCTGCGCATTCCCTGTACCGAGTCCACTAGAAATCCCACTTTGAAACTCTCGTGCCGGACCATCAATACACGATGCATCGTCGTCAGCTCGGAGGCGGGAATATTGAGAACGCGCTTGAGATCGACCACGGAAAAAAGGATACCCCGCAGGCTTGAAATACCGAGGATCGACTTGTTTGTATTCGGCAAGGCGACAAGATTCTGCAGCGGAATGACTTCTTCTATCTCGTTGCAGGAAACACCGTAGGTGTCATTCCCCAGCATGAAAAGCACCAGGTCCTCGCTCTCATCCACCTCGACAATCGTCGACGGTGTGAGTGCTGCAAAGACCTTCGCACGCTTCCGAAGCACATCCGCGTTTGCACTTTCGGTGACGCGATTCTGCTGTTCGAGACTGATGCGCACGGTGTCGAGCATTTGACGGATCTGCTCCCACTGCGCCGGGTCGTATTGTTCGCTATATGCGGCTTCGTACATGCTTACCGTTCAATGAATGTGCGAATGATTTCCACCATCCTTTGCGCACTTATTTCGCCGGGTTCAAGGATAAGATTCAGATCGCCCTGCGCTTCGATCAGGTGGAGCGCAATACCGAAATGGCGGCGGGCCTTTGCCTGATTTCCAAGCTGATGATGCAGCGTGGCTATCGAAAAATGTGCGGGAATGAAATCCTGATTGAGGTACAGTGCACGTTCGAATGCCTGCAGCGCCTGGCTGGTTTCACCGCTTTCCCGGAGGATGGTGCCGTGCATGAAATGCGCGTGCGGATCCATTTTATTGAGAGAAATCGCAGTCTGCGTTACGGCGAGCGCGTCATCGAGACGACCCGCATCGGCATGTTGACGCGCCTCCAGGATGCGCTGATGCACATTCTCAGGGAGTTGATTGTCTGCCGCGTCGTGAAGCGCTGCATTGACCGGGCTTTCCTCTGCGTCTTGTATTGATACAGGAGCAATGGGATTATCGCTCGCAGTCGCAGGCAGCGACTCGGAGAGCTCCTGAGGTTCATCCTGCTTCTCGCGCGTGGAGAACAGTCCGGCAAACGGATTGCGCATGCCCGTCGATGCGGGCAGGACGGCCCGTTCTGCATCGTCGTCCGCAGCATTATCCTTATCGCCGCGGAACGTGAGAATATTCGTGACATGCGGCTGCTTCCGAAACAGGGTTGCATCTCCGAAACGGACACCCTCGAAACCCGGATTATTGACCAGCGTGGTTTCGGTCAGGCTGGGTACAAGCCAGCCACCCTCGGTAAGGGAACGCCGAAATCCCTGGATGATGCTTTTCACTTTATCGCGAGTGAAATACATCAGCACGTTTCGACAGAACACGAGATCGAATCCGGCGGGGTACAGAGCGGGAGCGCTCACAAGATTGAGCATTTTGAACTCCGTGCGGTCCTTGATGCGTGAAATCACGGAATGACGCCCGTCCTCGGTCTGCTCGAAATACGAGGAGTGAATCTCCGCCGGTACGTCCCGGAAGGACCAGTCACGGTATTTCGCATCGCGAGCGCGTTCGATCGCAACGGGGTTCACGTCCGTGCCGAGTACACTGTACTTCCATTCCTGCCTCCCTTCGAGGAAGGAATCAAGAAGAATGGCCAGCGTGTACACTTCTTCTCCTGTGCTGCAGCCGGCGCTCCATATGCGCACATGCCGGTCGCCCTGTGCCTGTTTGCGCTCCAGCAGCGCTGGGAGCAGCTGTTCCCGGAGGATGGAAAAAACAACGATCTCCCTGAAGAAATACGATTCACCGATAGTTAGATGTTTTGCAAGCACACGGATCATATTTTCGTCCTGATCCGAGTTTGCCAGCCAGGTCAGGAAGATCGATGAATCGGTAAAGCCAAGTTCGCGTGCAGCCGGTTTAAGCAGACGGAGCAGATCGCTCCACTGATGCGGCTGATAGCGGAGTCCGAGCAGCGTGTCGATCTTGTGCAGCACGCTTGCAAGCAGGACACCGGATTCGATGTTTTGGGCTCGCGCTTCTGCATTCACGAGTATTGCCCTTCCAGTTTGGTTTTAGCTCCGTTCACTTCCAGAGGCAGGAGGGTCAGTTCGGCTCCGTAACATGCGTCGATATCCAATATGAGAACCATTTCCTCTTCCACTGAAACGACGCCTTTGAAAAGAACCGCTCCATTCCCCGCCATCGGATCAACGGAGGCGTTTTGTTCGAGTGCTACGAGGTCTTCCACGGAATCCACCAGGAATGCAATGGACTGGCGTGACGCTCGAACGATGATAAATTTGTGCTGCGGTTGGAGGAGGGTGACTTCCTCCCCGATTAGTACCGCCGTATCGATTACCGGCAGCACCTCACCGCGCAGGCTGATCATTCCGGCAATGGTCGAGGCCAACCCCGGAGCGTGGAGTACTTCAAACGCAGGAACCACTTCACGTACCGCATCGAGAGGAACCGCGAGAAGTCTCCCGTGCGTGCGGAACATCAGAATGGTATGGAGTGAGGATTCTGGCATGGGAATCTCGCGCTTGCAGTGGGTGCGTTCCGCACTCGTGAATTATGGAATGTGCCTGAACTACGGAACTGCTTGCAAGATACCCCGGCTTCCTTTCGGGAAACTGAATACCGGATTAATAAAATGTAATCGGGAAATAGGGAACTGATTGGAGAAATTCGCGACCAGGCTGCAAGGAGGGGAAACGCGTAAGAATCGCCCAAAAACTTCAGGATGGAACGATAATGAGGTGAAATGCACCCGAGGGCCGGATGCCGGCCCCCGGGCAGATCGGCTTATTCGCCTCCGAGTCCGAGGCGGTCGAATATCATATCGACATGCGTGGTACCCCGCGTGACGTCAAAACACGCGTCAATATCCTCTTTCCCGAGCAGTGCCGTTACTTCCGGATCACTGCCGACGAGCTCGCGGAGATGCACGTCCTCCTTCCATACGCGCATTGCATGTCCCTGGACGATGCGGTAGGCCTCTTCGCGCTGCATGCCTTTCTTCGTCAACGCGAGGAGAACCTGCTGGGAGAAAATAAGTCCTCGTGTACCGTTGAGATTGCGCAGCATATTCTCGGGATAGACAAAGAAGTTTTCCACGATATGCTTCATTTTCGCAAGCATGTAATCGAGCGCGATGGTCGCATCGGGGAGAATGACGCGCTCGACCGACGAATGGGTGATATCCCTTTCGTGCCACAGTGCCTGATTTTCGAATCCTGCCGCAGCGTACCCGCGGAGAAGGCGCGCCATTCCCGCAACGCGTTCGCAGGTGATGGGATTGCGTTTGTGCGGCATGGCCGAACTGCCCTTCTGCCCCTTCGCGAAATACTCCTCCACTTCCAGCACTTCCGTCTTCTGCAGATGGCGGATTTCGGTGGCAAACTTTTCGAGCGATCCTCCGACGATGGCGATCGTGCTCAGAAATTCGGCATGCCGGTCGCGCTGCAGGATCTGCGTGCTTATCGGCGAGGGGGTCAGATCCATTTTCCCGCACACGTACTTCTCGACGAAGGGATCGATGTTCGCGTATGTCCCCACTGCTCCGGAAATTTTTCCATATGAGATCCGTTCGATGGCCCTGTCCATCCGCTCGAGGTTGCGCTTCATTTCCTCATGCCAGAGCGCCATTTTCAGACCGAAGGTCATTGGCTCGGCGTGAATGCCGTGCGTGCGGCCGATGGTCGGCGTGTACTTGTATTTGCGCGCCTGCACGGCAATCGCCTCGGTGAGCGCCGCCATCCCCTCGCGCAGCAGCAGTCCCGCACGCCGCGCCATGGCAGAGAGTGCCGTGTCGCCGATATCTGAGGAAGTCAGGCCGAGATGAACAAAGCGCGATTCTTCACCAACATTTTCCGCGACGTTTGTCAGAAACGCTATGACATCGTGATTGAGCGTTTTCTCCAGTTCATTGATTCGCGCGACGGAGAAATCCGCCCGCTGCTGAATCACCGGAACAGCTCCCTTGGGAATGAGGCCCAATTCGGCCTGTGCCTCACAAGCGTAGATTTCTATCTCGAGCCAGGTCTGGAACTTGGCCTCGTCGGTCCAGAGCGTCCCCATCTCGGGACGCGTATAGCGTTGAATCATTTTCTCCTCTTATTCGAGTTTCAGATCGATTTTCTTTTTCTCGTTGTTGCGCAGGACCTCAAGCTCGATATCCTCGCCGCGCAGCCCGTAGCGGATCAGCCCTTCGAGCACGCTGATCGAATACACGGGCTCCCCGTTCGCCTTCAGGATGACGTCGGCGACTTCGAGGCCGGAGCGGGCGGCAACGCCCTTGCGGGCGGTGATCTGCGTGACGATGGCGCCTTCGGGACGGACCAGATTATAGGCCTGGGCGATGGCTTCGTTGACGAGCTGTACGCGGAAGCCGGGATTGAACTCACGGTTCACCTTCCCATCGGCTTTAAGAATCGCGACGATCTGCTTGACGCGGTTCATGGGCAGCGCGAAGCCCAGACCGACGCTTCCCTGATTGGGACTGTAGATCACGGTATTGATCCCGATGACCTCACCGAGACTGTTGACAAGCGGTCCTCCGCTGTTTCCACTGTTGATCGCCGCATCAGTCTGGATCATGTTGCGGTATACCCGTCCTTCGTTTTCATCCAGAGATACATGCGTTGCGCTTACGACTCCGACCGTGACGGTCGCCTTCGCGCTGGTCGACATAAGGCCGAACGGATTACCAAAGGCGATGCTCCATTCCCCGACGATGACATCGTCCGAATTGCCCAACTTGATGAACGGCAGATCGTGATCGACCTCGATCTTCAGCAGTGCGAGATCTGTCACCGGATCCGTACCGATCAGTTTCGCGGGAATTTTTTCGCGGTTGGTCATTGTGACAGAAATCTCTTCGGCGTTTCCGGCGACATGATCATTGGTAAGGATGTACCCGTCTGCCGAGATGATGAATCCACTGCCGAGCACCGGCATGAGAGAGTACTGATCGCCGAAGAACATCCGATAGAAAGGATCGACATACCGGCGCTGCACCACTGTCGCGTTGACTCCGACGACCGCGGGACTCACCATTTCGACAGCCTTCGTGATGGCATTCTGCCGCGAGGCGCTTATTTCATCGCCTCCGCCCTGCGGTGTGCGAAACCGTGAGCCATCGGTGGCGCCATCAGACAGAGGATCCCTGCCGGCATTGCATGAAGTTGTTGCGGCGAGAAAAAAGAGGAAGAGCAGCACGCGTGCATGTGTGATGAAGCGAAACATCCGTTCACCTGTCTCTATTTTTTTGACGATTTGTGGCAATGAGTTGCTGCAGCGGTCCGAGATGCTTGAGAAAAACGAGACCACTGAGAATAAAAAAGACAATAGACACCGAATAATACGACGGCAGCGGGAAAAAACTGGTCGCCGCGAATACCGGCTGCACGAGCAAAACGACGAACGGCGCAAGCACCGTGGCCGCGATGTTTCCGAAATGCACGTCCCGCGATTTCCAGAATGCCGCCAGCCAGAACAAACCCCACAATGCGAGAAACAACGGATTGAAGGCAAGGGTCGCGCCTGCGGCGGGTGCGAGGCCTCTACCTCCCTTCCAGCCTATCCAGGGAGAATAGTTGTGGCCCAGAACGACACAACACAGCGCCGCACCTGCTCCAATAAAATCATCGGGAAACAGAATCGATACCAGCAGTACCGGAAGCGCCCCTTTGAAGAGATCGACCAGCAGCACGAATATGCCGATGCGCCGGGAACGTGTGACTTCGTACGCGTTCAAAGTCCCGATATTGCCGCTCCCCTCGTTCCTGAGATCCTTCCCCCGCCGGCGCCTGACAATAACATAGGCAGTCGGGAAGGAACCGACGAGAAAGGCTGCGAGCGCGATGAGTGTAATGTGAATAATCTGATGCATTTGTTAAATATAATGGATTGTTGGAAGAGTTTCCTGTGCAATACGTGATCTCTGTGCCGGGAGGGCTTGCAGGTTTCAAAAATGCGCGGCCCGTGTCCGAGACCTGCCCCGGCCTGTTGCCGCCCGATCACGACCAGGCGAGGTTGCTTCGATCCCGCTATACGGTTCCCTTTCCATTACTTACGGAAGTGTTTTTCATTGACAATAGTATATTGTTTTCATAACTTAGTGATCCACAATAAGTTACTGGAAGTTGGAAACGATGGGTAATAGTGGCAGATGGATAGTCGGAATACTGGCAGGCTTTGCGGGCATGGCCTTTCTCGTCATGGCCCTGGCTTTTTTTCTGCTGGTCACCGCTGTAACCACGGACGCGAGCAGTGACACGGTCGAGGAGACATATGGAGGAAGCGGCAGCGAGCGTGTGGCGATCGTGGAGATCGCGGCACCGATTGTTGACGCCGAAGATGTGATCCGTCAGCTGCGGAAGTACCGCGCCCGTTCGTCGGTCAAGGCAGTCGTGCTCCGGCTCGATTCGCCGGGCGGCGGAGTGGTACCCAGTCACGAAATTTACGAGGAAGTGCGCCGGATGCGCAACTATGGCAAGCCCGTGGTTGTCTCCATGGGCTCGGTCGCCGCGAGTGGTGCGTACTACATCGCCTGCGCGGCGGATGTCATTGTGGCCAACCCCGGTACCATCACCGGCAGCATCGGTGTGATCAGCGAATTCGCGAATTTTCAGTCTCTGCTTGAAAAAATCGGTATTGAAAGCACCACGATCACGAGCGGTGAATTCAAGGATACAGGCAATCCCACGCGGCACATGCGTCCCGAGGAACGCGCCTATCTTCAGCGCACGATTGACAACGTGTATGAGCAGTTCGTGGATATCGTCGCGCGCGGCCGCGGCATGGAAGCGGATTCCGTGCGCAACCTGGCCGACGGACGCATCTACACCGGCGAGCAGGCCTACGGCAACGGACTGGTCGATACGCTGGGAACGCTGTACACTGCCATCCGCATTGCCGGAAATCTTGGCAAGATAAAGGGCGAGCCGCGCGTGATGCGCGAGAAAGAGCAGGAAACCCTTCTCGATTTGCTCGTCGGGACGCGAGCGCGTCATTCCATCGAACAAATGGGAACGCAGATGCAGCCGGGCGGTCCACTCGAATACAGAATGCATTATTAACAACAGTTCCAAAAGGTAGTGTCGTGACAAAAGCAGACATCGTCGATAACATTGCGGCCGCTACGGGCCTCACGAAAGTCGAGACCGAAGCCGTCGTTGACGGATTCCTCGCTACCGTGAGCCAGGCTCTCAAGGAGGGACACTCCATCGAGATCAGGGGATTCGGGAGTTTCAAAGTGAAGAAACGCAAAGCCCGCATGGCGCGCAATCCGAGAACCGGAGAGGAAGTGTTCGTCGACGAGCATTACGTGCCCATTTTCAAGGTGTCGAAAGAACTGCGTTCCGGTGTCGATCAGAACCTGAAAGCGAAGGAATAATGGCGGAAGAGAAGAACATCTGTGCCTCTTGTGGCTCGGCCAATGCCCATGATGCGTTGATCTGCGATATCTGCGGCCACGATCTGACAGTGAAAATGGAGGTCGTGGAATCCACTGCAGAAGCCGCTCCCGCTGCTGCCCCGTCTGCTCCGGCGAAGACCGCGCCAAAGGCTCCGCTCGCGAAACCGAAGAAAAAGTCCAGTGGCAAAGCAGGCGCAAAAAGTCCTGCCAGCGACCCCGTATTCTCCACGATGCAGTGGGTTGCCATAACCATCGCGGCGTTCATTCTCGGCGGCGTCATCACGGCCTCTCTCCTCCCTTCCACCGAAAGCGGTCAGGGATCTGTACAGGACGAGGGGACGATGACACAGGGAGCCCAGCCCGATCTCCAGCGTCTCAATGCAACGAAGGCAGCATTGGACGCCAATCCGAATGATCCCGCCGCGATCCTCGCATACGCCAACGCCCTGCATGACGCAAGCATGACCGATCAGGCAATTGTCCAGTACAAATCGTACTTGAGCAAGAATGCTGACGACCCGGATGCGAGAGTTGATCTCGGAATTTGCTATTTTGAGAAACAGGAGTTCGCCCTCGCCATCGAGGAGATGGAGCGCGCCGTGACGGATCACCCTGACCATCAGCTGGGGACGTACAATCTCGGGATTGTCAACCTCAATGCAGGCAACAAGGAGAAGGCGCGCGAGTGGTTCACGAAGGCGCGTGACATGGATCCCAACTCGCCTCATGGAAAGAATGCGGCCCAGCTTCTGAGCGAACATTTTTAACGTCGAGTAACTGACGATATACATTCACTATTTTTTCATCGATTCTTGATTGGAGGTACAGGCTATGCCTTGCGGCAAGAAAAGAAAGCGGCATAAAATGTCGACGCACAAGCGCAAGAAACGTCTGCGTAAAAACAGGCACAAGAAGAAAAACCGCTAAACGTTAGGTTATGGATAGGCTCTGGTCTCCCTGGAGATCGCAGTACATTCAGACGTTTGGCACCGAACAGGAAGGCAGGGGCTGCGTATTTTGCGAGGCCCTTGCGTCTTCCGATGACGACAATCGATATCTCGTGCGCCGTCATCAGCATTGTTTCACGATGTTGAACCTTTACCCGTACAACAGCGGTCATCTTCTTATCATTCCGAAGCTCCATACCGCGACGTATGCCGATCTTTCTATTGAAGCATACCGCGAAATGACTGAGCTTCTGCGTGATTGGATGGCAGTACTTGACCGGGCGATGCACCCACAAGGGTACAACATCGGTTCCAACATCGGACGCGTTGGCGGTGCCGGCATCGATCAGCATGTGCATATGCACATCGTTCCACGTTGGAGCGGCGATGCCAATTTCATGCCCGTGATCGCGGATACGAAAGTCATCTCCGAATCGATGGACGATACGATGCGGAAACTCCGTGAGGCGTTTGACGCGGTGCATTCCCGTCCAGTCGTCGATGACTGAAGACTTAACCCCATGTTTACAAGGAGCACCTATGTCTGACAATGCAACCCGCAACCTGATGCTGGGATTTCTCTCAGGCGCGGTGGTTGGTGGAATCGTCGCTCTTCTCTACGCACCGAAGCCCGGGAAGGAACTTCGCGGGGAACTGCTGAAAAAGGGCGGCGAACTTTCCGACGACATCGAAGATTACCTGCAGGATGCCCAGGAAAAGGCAAAGACCATTATCAATGAGGGCAAGGAGAAATCCAGCGCTCTCATTACCGACGCCAAGCGCCGTGCCGATACCCTGCTCAAGGATGCCGAAGGCATTCTCAGCGGTGCCAAACACCGCATGAGCGAGGAAGGCGATCGTCTGAAGACCGCCGTAAAAGCCGGTGTCGACACCTACAAGGAAGAACGCGACAAACAAGCGCCTGCGACCGAGGCGTAAGAGAGGTTTTTATGGACGTTCTGCAGGACATTCTCCTGCTCGTTCTTCTCGTTGGCGGGATAGTGCTTGTTTTCGTTGTGATCTCGGTCCTTCGTTCCACAAAAACGGCTATCGAGAACATCAGCAATGATATCCGCCGACTGAGCGACGAGACAATTCCTGTGCTTGCAGAAGTCCGGGAAGTCGCCGAACAGACGAGCGAAGCCCTGAAGGTCGTTTCCGAAAATCGCGAGAAACTTACTGCAGCCGCGGAATATGTGCGCAAGGTAACGGAGAACATTTACCGGCTTGAGAATCTGCTCCAGGAGCAGGTCGAGCCGGGAGTGGCCGGGCTTGCCCGTCGCCTCTCGGGAATCCGGCGCGGCATCGACGTGTTTCTCGATAAATGGCGCGCAGGGCGCTGATCCGGCGGATGGCAGTTACCGCGACGGCAACCGAATCCCGGCTTGTTCTGCTGATACGGACGATGCGGGTACGGCAGTGGACGAAGAATGTCTTCGTTCTTTCTCCACTGCTGTTTTCGCTGCATCTTTTCGAGCTGGACTCCCTCCTCCTCTCCGTCATCGCATTCTTCCTCTTCTCCCTCACCGCCAGTTCCATTTACATCCTGAACGATATCGTAGATGCGGACGTCGATCGTTCGCATCCAGTAAAGCGACTGCGTCCGATTGCCTCGGGCGCCCTGCCGCTCGGGTTTGCCGCCTGGGCAGTGGTGATCCTTTTCTCCATCACCGTCGGTCTTGCGCTGTGGGTGCATCGCGGCTTCGCTTTTGTTCTTATCGGGTATTTCGCCCTCAATGTCGTGTATTCCTACGCGCTCAAACGCGCGGTCATCATCGATGTGATGACTATTGCCGCATCGTTTGTGCTGCGCATCGTCGCGGGCGCCATCATCATCGATGTTCCGATTTCCGAATGGCTGCTGATCTGCACTTCGCTCCTTGCGCTGTTTCTCGGCTTCAGCAAGAGGCGGCATGAGATTACGGTGCTGGAGGCCGACGCGCATATCCACCGTCCGGTCCTTCTCGAATACAGCACCTATTTTCTCGATCAGATGATTTCCCTGGTCACGGCGTCCACGCTCATCTGTTATATCCTCTATACCGTCGACGACGATACCGTCGCCAAATTCGGAAGCAAGGCGCTGCTCTACACCACGCCATTCGTGCTGTATGGATTGTTCCGCTACTACTACCTCGTCCATCAGAAGAAGACGGGCGGTGATCCGACCTCGGAGTTCCTCTCCGACATCCCCCTGCTTGTCAACGTCGTGCTCTGGGCAGCGTCAGTTTTTATTATTCTCTATCTCAGATGAAAGCTCACTCATGAAAAGCAAAGTCGCGGTTCTGCGCACCTCCCCCGATACGGTGCTAGACGATTATGTCAGGCTCATGGAAATTGCCGGAATGACCGAGGCGCTGGATCGCTCCGCCACCACCATTCTCAAGGACAACATAAGCTGGCATTTCCCTTTCCCGGGTGCCAACACTACGCCGTGGCAAATGGAAGGAGTAGTACAGGGACTACGCAAACACGGATACGACGACATCTCCTGCGTGCAGAACAAGACTGTCGTGACGGACGCATTCAAGGGGGAAGATCTCAACGGGTACGTACCGATCTTCAAGCACTACGATATCCCGGTTCTCTTCAATTTCAAGGAAGAGGACATGAAATGGGTACGCTACGAGCCAAAGGCCGACATGCTCGCGCTTTCGCGCATCTATCCTGAAGGGATTTTTATTCCGGAGTATTTTTTCGGAAAGAATATCATTCATCTCCCCACTGTCAAATGCCACATCTACACAACCACCACTGGCGCGATGAAAAATGCCTTCGGGGGACTGCTCAACACCAAGCGGCATTACACGCACAGCTGGATCCATGAGACACTCGTGGATCTGCTGGCGATACAGAAGGAGATTCATTCGGGGGTGTTCGCCGTCATGGATGGAACGACAGCCGGGAACGGTCCCGGACCACGTACGATGTACCCGGAAATCAAGAACGTCATTCTCGCCAGCGCTGATCAGGTGGCGATCGACGCAGTGGCCGCGAAGCTGATGGGGTTCGATCCTCTTTCGGATTTGAAGTACGTGCGACTCGCTCACGACCGGGGCCTCGGCACCGGCGACGTGCGCGATATCGAAATTGTCGGCGACGACATCAGTGACGAGAACTGGCATTTCGAAGTAGGCGACAACGGGGCAAGCCGTGTCGGCGACATCATGTGGTTCGGTCCGCTGAAGAGCATGCAGAAGCTCTTTTTCCACACGCCGCTCGTGCATATTTTCGTGGCCGGCTCAGAAGTGTATCATGATTACTATCGCTGGCCGCTCAAGGATCGCAAGACCTTCGAGCACTGGCTCGAGACCACTCCCTGGGGAAAAATGTTTGCCGATTACAGGAAGAGCGGCGTCATGGCCCCGCAAGTTCGAGCGTAAACGAGAACGTACTGCCCTCTCCGATCGCCGATTCGACCTTCAACTGCTGTCCGTGTCGCGCAATCATCTCGCGGCAGAGCATCATTCCCAATCCTGTCCCCTTCTCCTTTTCCGTACCCGGCATGCTGTTGACCTGCGCTCCTTCTGAAAGCGCGGACTGCATTTGTTCACTCATGCCTACCCCGGTGTCGCGCACGTACACCGTCACAAGCGATGACCGCTCTTCTCGCTGGGCTTCAAGATAGATCCTGCCTCCGCGGGGCGTGTACTTGATCGCATTGGATACGAGGTTGCGGAGAACAGTGGAGATCATCTGTGGATCGGCCATGACGAGAATATCGTCCTGGATCAGATTTTCGAGCGTCAATTCCTTGTGGATGACCTGTGCGCGGACGATCGCTTCCACATTGATCGCGACCGAGGCGAGCTTGAATTCCGATGGATGAAATGCTACAGTGCCAAGTTGAATCCTGGACCATTCGAGCAGATTCTCGAGCAATGCATAAACACTCTTGCTCGTCTGCCGCATTTCCCGAAAAAGCGGTTTTATTTCCTTGAGGTCCAGTTCATCAAGATTCTCGGTCAGATAGTCCGATATGCTCATGAAACTGCCGAGCGGCCCGCGAAGGTCGTGCGCGATGATGGAAAACAGTTTGTCCTTGTCCCGCACGGTGCGTGCAAGCTCGAGTCGGGATCGACGCAAGTCGACGTGCACACGAACCCGCTCAAGTAATTCCTGCCGTTGAAACGGTTTTGTAATGTAGTCGACCGCTCCGAGTTCGAACCCGTGCACAATATCCTCTTCCGCCGTCTTGGCGGTCAGGAAAACAACGGGAATGTCCCGGGTACGCTCATCGGATTTCAGACGCCTGCAGGTTTCGAATCCGTCCATTTCCGGCATCATTATATCGAGGAGTATCAGATCCGGATTTACGTCGGCTGCGATTTCGATAGCCTGTTTCCCGCTCACCGCAGCGGATACGTCATAATGCGCTTCCCGCAGGAAGCTACCGAGTACCTGGAGATTCCTGGTGACGTCATCGACGATGAGAATGAGTGCGTTCTTTTCAATCATGGTTTTCCGCTGTCAATCAGTGTCTGTCCCCTCGGAGGCAGAGGGGAATTCCTTTCCCTTTTCGTGCAATACGGCGAGAATGCATGGGAACTCCTCCAATGTAATCGGCAGGTGTTCCATATCAAAGCTTCGCACCTCACGGACGAGGCGTTCACTCCAGTCAGCAAGCGGGGGGTAAGACACCCGTGCCGCACGATGCAGCTGATCAACTGCGAAGCTCTCGATTTCATGCATGAGATAGGTGCGCTTCAAGCGCTCCCAGCGAAGCAGCTCCACTCCAGACAACTCGTCGTACAGAGCGCGCAAGTCCTCTTTCGCCGCCGTGGCTTCCGCTTCGATTTCCTCATGCTGCAGCAGGGCTTCTTCCCGCACCGCCTCCACGGCAGGCGCCTCTTCTCCCTGCATCGGATCACCGAAATCCAGATCCATTGTTTGAGCGGCAACCGATACCGCGGAAAAGGTAATGCGAAATGTGGAACCACTGCCGAGGCGAGAAACGAGTGAAATCTCCCCGCCCATCATCTGGATCAGTCGCTGCGTGATGGCCAGGCCGAGCCCGGTGCCGCTGTAATCGGTATTTCTCCCCCGGCCTCCCTGCCGAAACGGTTCGAAAACGCGCTGCTGCTGAGACGGAGCGATGCCAACCCCGGTATCAATCACGTGGATGCTCAACGTACACGTGTCCTTTACGTGTTTCGAACTTTTCACCTCGATCGAGATGCGTCCCTTATCGGTGAACTTGACGGCATTTCCCACAAGATTGAGAAGAATCTGACGAACGCGGGTTTCATCGAGATACAGCAGCGGAGGAACGCTTTCATCAATGCTGACTTCAAACGCGAGCTGTTTTCTGCTGACCTGATAGGCAAACAGCAGACGGATTTCATCGGTGATGTCGCGTATGCTCACGGGCTGATATACGAGATCGAGTTTCCCAGCCTCAATTTTGGAGAGATCGAGAATGTCATTGATGAGCGTGAGCAGTGTTTTGCCCGACACGGAGATGGACTCAAGATAATCCCGGAGTTCTACATCGTATATTCTGTCATGAAGCAGTTCCGTGAACCCGAGAATGGCGTTCATAGGAGTCCGTATTTCATGGCTGATATGAGCGAGGAATTCAGATTTCGTCGCATTCGCGCGGTAGGCTTCCGCTTCCGCCCTCTTCCGTTCTTCGATTTCGAGAAGCAGGTTCGCATTGGAATGCTGCAATTCGCTTGTGCGTTGTTCGACCTCGACAGAGAGCCTCCGCTCCTGCGCGCGTACCACTGTCATGCGCCAGCGGAATCCGAGATATACCAGAATTGAGAGGAGGAGTCCGACAAGCAGGCGAAACCACCACGATGCCCAAAACGGTGGCTGTATGATCAGCGTGATGGTAACGCCCTTTTCATTCCAGACTCCGTCGTTGTTTGATCCCTGTACATGCAGAATATATTCGCCTGGGCTGAGCCCGGCAAAATTGAGGTAACGCTCATTCCCCAGGTCGATCCACGAATCATTGCGGCCGTCAATGCGGTAGCGGTAGCGATTCTTTTCGGGACGGTAATAGCTGAGTGCTGCAAACGTGAATGTGATGGATTCATCGCGATAATCCAGACGGACGGTATCCGGCCCAACGCCTCCGTTGCGGAGAAACACAGCCCGGTTCCCCGCACGCACCCCGGTAACGACCACTGGCGGAATCGCACGATTCCGGGATATCTGGTCTGGAAAGAAATATGTCAGTCCTTGTACGCCGCCGAAAAAGAGCTCGCCCGAGCGACTCCGGAAGAATGCCGCGGTGTTGAATTCGTTGCCCTGCAGCCCGTCGTGCACATCATAGGTCGAGAGTACGCCGTAATCGGGATGGAAGCGGGCAAGACCGCTGTTCGTGCTCAGCCACAGAAAGCCCGAGGCGTCTTCCAGTATTCCATAGATGACGTCATTGGGCAAACCATCGCGGGAAGTATAGACCCGGAAGGTGCCATTCCTCCGATTCATGCTGTTCAGACCAAAGGAAGTGCCGATCCAAAGAATGCCGCGGCTGTCTTCGAAAATACATTTCACGGAATTGCTGCTCAGAGAGTTTGTATCCGAGGAGAGATGCCTGAACTCCGTGATATCATTCGTAAGCCTGTCAAGCATTGCCAGGCCATTTCTCGCGGTCCCAATCCATAGAAACCCGTTGCGATCCTCATGGATCGCATAGATGCCGCCTTGCCGAACACTGAAATATCCCGGAGCAACACGGACCGGGAGGCTCCCCTTCTGCCTGTATCGCCAGCGCCAGAGACCGCTGGATCCTCCGATCCATAGATCTTTATCGTGGGTGCGGCAGATCTCGTAGACACTGGTACCCGGTGTATGAACAAATCCTCCATGATCGTCTTCCAGTATAACCCGCTGGAACAATCCCCTTTCCTTGTCGAATCGATAGAGTCCATCCCCTTCGGTTCCGAGCAGAAGGGAGCGCAGCGAATCGACGGGATCAGGGTGAATGACGAACACATCTCCGCCGTTGATGCCACGTGTTGCACCGCTCCCTTGTCCGGCCGAGGGATCTCGCGGATATACCGTTACGGTTCCGGATTTCCGGTCCAGTCGATTGAAACCGCGATATCCGCCGAGCCAAAGCACGGAATCTCCATCCTCAAAGATTGCACGATAACTGTGGATAGTCAGATCGACACCGCTGCGCAGCCCCGGTACAAGCAGATTGAAGGCCTTGACTGCTGGTGAATGAAGCGCCAGGCCACTCCCATTCATGCCGATCCAAACGTTTCCAAGCCGATCCACAAAAAGACTGCGAATACTGTTGCTCGGCAGCGAAGAAGCGATCACTCTGTCTTCGCGGACGTGTGTGATTCGTCTACTCTGCGTTTGAAGGACAAACAATCCGTCAGAAGCCGTCGCGATCCAAATATTCCCTTCGGCATCCACCGACATCCCCCGGATGTCAACCATGTATCCGTCCTGTGTTGCCTCCAGAAGTTTGAATACTCTCCAGACACCGGTACGAACGTCGTAACGGTGAACGCGGCTGTCATCCGTTGCGACCCAAAGGTAGCGAGAGCCTTCCATGGCAACCCTGACGATTCCGGTTCTACCGGCTTGTATTATTTCGGCCGGGAGCGGGATGTGCTGCGTGGCACGGCTCTCCGGATCAAGCGCGATGAGACCGGCGTCACCGCAGGCCATGAACAATTTTCCCGAACGCGTCATCGCGATATCGAACACCTTCACGCTCTTGTCCGTCCCGGCCAGCTCCACCGAGCTGAGGTTCTGTGTCGGCGGGTCGTAGAGCAGAAGGCCCGCATTGTCCGTACCGATCCAGACGCGATCCCTTCCGTCGATCTGAAGTGCGGTGATCACACTGCTTAAAAGGGTGCTCCCGCCGGAGACATTCGCGGGAGCGGAAGTGAACAGTCCGGATTTCGGGTCATACCATTGAAGACCGGCGGACGACGCACCAATCCATAAACGACCCTCTGAATCCTCTGCCAGTGCCGATAGCACATTCCCTGTGATGGAACCGGGATTTGTTTGATCGGGCCTGAAAACCAGGAACTGATACCCATCAAAACGGTTGAGACCGTCATCTGTCGCTATCCACAGAAAGCCCCTGCTGTCTTGCAGCATATCATTGACGGAACCCTGGGAAAGCCCCTGCTCGACGCGCAGGTGGTCAAAGCGGAAACGATCGTGCAGCTGCGCAAAGAGCGGGTCGCCGTCCATTACAACGATCGACAGAAATACGAACAAATACGTAATGCGGTATCGAATCACGGGGGATCGTGGTTGCTGTGGAAACGACAATCAGTGCAAAAAGCTAGTCGAATTCTGTGCAAAAACAAAGGGTGGCCAATTGCCACCCTGAAAACGATGAGGACAGTCCTCATCACATGCGAAACTGGAATGCGAGACGGTTACACGATCATACTCTTCATGAAATCACGCACGGAATATTCCTCACATGAGAAGATGATGTCCCGCTTTTCTGCCTGCGCTTCGACAGAAAGAAGTTTGCTCGAGAGCGCGTTGAACTTGTTCTCGAGATCCTCCATCGTCATAGGTTCGCGCGGATCGCCTTTCGGGTATTCGAGATACTCTTCGTACTTTTTGCCGTCTTTCGTTGTGACGACGACGCGCGAAGGCTGTTTCGCGGGAAACATCTCTTCGAACTCGACCGAGGCGTCACCCTTGATCCGGTCGATCACTTCCCAGATCCTCGGATCCTTGAGTTTCTCGTCGGAAAATGACTGAGTCGTGATCTTGTGATCGACCAGACAGGCCGCGACGCAGTACGGAAGAGAATGATCGGCGGTTTCACGCGACTCGGGGCGATACTTGTGCGGATCGAACAGGATATCACAGGCCCGTGCGATGGTTGTCAGCCGCACTTCCTCGATCTGATCATACGAAATATCGTTCTCGGTGACGACCTTCAGCGTACAGCTCAGATGGGTATGGGTCAGCGCCTCCGTCGGGAAGGCTTTCATGCTGCACTCGAGAATCTTGAATTTCTGGCCGAGTCCGCCCAGCAGTTTCTCGAGATCCCAGTCGGGACCGAACACATCCATGAGACCTTCCTTGCCCTCGAACACTGCTTCGGTACCGGAATAGCCCTTTTCCGCCATCAGCGCGGCGAAAACACCCGTCTGCACCGCCATCGGATCGACTGTATTTTTCATCATGGTCAGCTTGCCGGCGGTCGGACAGCCGATCGTGTGATTGTGGCAGCCGTTGATGCCGATGGCATGCACCATCTTGTCGACGTCGAGTCCGAGCAGCTTGCCAGCCACGATCGGAGAAACGAATTGCGTCAGTGTGGCATGATGCCATTTGCGTTCACGCACGCCGGGGACGGCAAACTCGCACAGGCGCTGCTCGAATTCGTAGGCGAGTACGATCGCCGTGATCACGTCCTTCATCGACGCATTCATGCGCTCACCCATGGCGAGTGCTGCGGGAATGATATCGGAGGGATGGGAAGGGTCTTCCTTCCAGTAGATGTCATTGAAGTCCAGCGCGCGTACCATGAGGGAATTGACAAGCGTCGCGTTCACCGCCGGCATTTTATCGCCGAAACCGATGATCGTCGCTTCTTCCTTCCCGCCCATGTCGCGATAGAGTTCGCGCATGATGCTCACGTCTTTTGTGTGCGTCGCGCCATAGGCACAGCCGATGGAATCGTACAGGTAGCGCTTGACCTCGTGTAGGACATTTTCCGGGAGATCTTCATAGCGCAGGCCGACCGCGAATTCAGCTATCTGCCTTGAAATGCTTTTGTCCATAAGTCTTCCTTGTGAGCGATGTGTATTACGGTGTCTGATTCGTCGAAAAATATTTCGCTGCAGTTCATCCGAAGAAGCGGGCGTCAGTTTTCGGATTTCGAAGCGATGTTCGCACTCACCCAGGCTTCAAGCCCGCCTACAAGAATGAGCTCCTGTGCCGCGGGTCCCACCGGATCGATGGCGTAGGATGTATCGTCGACGAGAATTTCCGAACGCCGAAAGTCCACTGACGCACGTAATCCGGTGCGCAGTGTCAACGCCTCCGTTCCGAATCGCTTTTTGAGATCCAAAACCAGATCCGGAGCTTCCACCACGAGGAAACCGTTGTTGATCGCGTTGCGGGCATAGGTCTCGCTCAGCGAGCCGGCGAGCACCATGCGGATTCCACGATACTTCAGCGCCGTTGCCGCCTGCTCGCGCGAACTCCCGGTACCGAAATTGAAGCCGCCTACAAGGATATCGCCTTCGTGTGCGAGTTCCTGCCAGGCGAGATCATAGTTTTCCATCGCCACGCCGGCCTGCTGTGCCGGGGTGAAATCGTCATTGTATGTGTATTTGCCAGGATAAATGCCGTCCGTATTCAGATTGTCCTGATGACAGA
>JACZJN010000146.1 GCA_014860565.1 Bacteroidota bacterium | reverse complement strand
CAACGGGACCGGACGGTCAACAACACATGCCCTGCGGGATTACGGAGAAATTGCGTAATATTCATAATTAGACTGATTTTGGAACCCGGAACCCGTATGACATCACAACTCACCCCTGTAAAAATCCGTCTCTCGGATGATAAAAAAGCCCTGCTGATATCCTGGTCCGACGGACTCGATTGTGTGTATCCCCTGAACATGCTGCGGAAGAAATGTCCCTGCGCCACCTGCACGACCGACGCAAAAGCGAAAGGACCGTTTTACATTCCCCTCTTCACGGCCGATGCGATGGCGCTGAAAGAGATCAATCAGCAAGGGAATTACGCCGTGCAATTCGTCTGGCATGACGGACATCACACGGGGATCTACGACTACGCCTATCTGCGCAGCCTCTGTCCCGAAGCCGCGGCAACCTCTGAGGCATGACTGCTTCTTCGGCGCATAGCGACCTGGAGCCGCGGCTGGACTTCCTTTCTCCCCTCGCCAAATCTCCACTCCTGAACCGGCTGACCGCGGCGCTTCCCACGCCGGGCGACTGCCTGCAGCTGCGCGGGGTGCACGGGGCGCTGAAGGGCATTCTGCTGGCGAAGCTGTTCGAACGCAGCGGACGTCAGCTGGTGCTGATCGCACCGGACGCGGAACAGGCGCAGGAGGTGTGGAACGACGCCTCGCTGCTGCTGGGAGAGGAACGCGCGCTGTATATCGGCGAGCGCTTCTCGCATATGCAGAAGAAAATCCGCAACATCGCGAGCACCTTCGCCGAAAATGCCGACGCCCTGCGCTCGCTGACCGACGAACCCCTCCGGCTGGTGGTGACGGACATCCGCACCGTGGCGCAGGAATTTCCTTCGGTCCATGACATCCGCGAACAGTCCGTACATCTCGCGCTGGGCGCGGGAATGGAGCAGCTCGAACTGATCAAGCGCCTGTCGTTCGGCGGCTTCGAACAGACGGAATTCGTTTCCACCACCGGGGAATTCTCACTCCGCGGCGGTATCGTGGACATCTTCCCCGTGGGCTTCGACAATCCCCTGCGCATCGAATTCTTCGGCGACGATATCGAATCCATCCGCGAATTCGATCCCCTCTCCCAGCGCTCCATCCGGAAAATGGAACGCGTCGCTTTCGTCGCGTCGCTGTTCCTTGACGACGATACGGCTTCTCACAGCGGCATGCCGGAGTTCTTCGCCGCCGATGCCGTGCTGGTATTCGACGGACTCGAGCAGATCATGCAGAATGTCGCGGAGACCGCAGCGGCCGATGTCCCGGCACAATTGCGGGCACGTTTTTCCTCCCTCGTGTTCTCCGTCATGCAGCAGGATTGCACCGCCGTGATCGATGCGGAAAGCGATTCCCAGCCGTCAGTCAATGGCTCGATCCGCCAGCTGCAGGAGACGCTCGTGCAGCTGGAGGAACGCGGCATCGACGTGCATCTCGTGGCCGATTCCGCCGAACAGGCGCAGCGGCTGGAGGATCTCCTGCACAGCGCACTGGAGGATGTGGACGAGGACGCTCCCGCTCCCCCGCCGCTCGCGTATCGGATTCATTACTGTCCCCTCACCGAGGGATTCATTCTCCCTTCCCTCCGCCTTGCCGTGCTTACCGAGCACCAGGTGTTCAACCGCCGGCATATACAGAAGCGCGCCTCGAAGGGCGTGAAGGGACTCTCCCTCCGCGAGATGAAAGCGCTGCGCATCGGCGATTACGTCGTGCACGCGGACAAGGGCATCGGGAAATTCGTCGGCTTCGAGACCATCACGGTCAACGGCGGATTGCAGGAAACCGCGAAAGTCCTCTACGCCGACGACGACTCGCTGTACGTGAATCTCAACTATATCAACAAGCTGCAGAAATACTCGTCCGAGGAAGGCGCCGCGCCGCAGCTCTCGAAGCTCGGTACAGGGGCCTGGGAAAAGCTCCGGGCCAAGACGAAGAAGCGGCTCAAGGACATCGCGCGCGACCTGATCCAGCTCTATGCCAAGCGCAAGCTGAGCGAAGGACACGCCTTCGCGCCCGACAGCGCCTGGCAGAAGGAAATGGAAGCGTCCTTCATGTATGAGGACACCCCCGACCAGGCCAAGGCCACGGCGGACGTGAAAAGCGACATGGAGGAAGCCGTGCCGATGGACCGTCTTGTGTGCGGCGATGTGGGCTACGGCAAGACGGAGGTCGCCGTGCGCGCCGCGTTCAAAGCCGTGGTCGACGGCAGGCAGGTGGCCGTGCTCGTTCCCACGACCATTCTCGCGCAACAGCATTACAACACCTTCCGCGACCGCCTGCACCGCTATTCGGTGATGGTGGAATCCCTCTCCCGCTTCAAGACGACGAAGGAACAGAAAGAGGTCATCGGGAAACTGACGCGCGGCAGCGTGGACATCGTCATCGGGACACATCGGCTGCTGAGCAAGGACGTCGCGTTCAAGAACCTGGGTTTGCTGATCGTGGACGAAGAACATCGTTTCGGCGTGACGGCGAAAGAAAAGCTGCGGGCGCTGCGCGCGAACGTGGATACGCTGACCATGACCGCGACGCCCATTCCCCGCACGCTGAATTTCTCTCTGCTCGGCGCGCGCGATCTCTCCGTGATCGAGACGCCGCCGAAAAACCGTCTGCCCATCATCACCCATATCCTCCCTGCCGAAAGGGAGACCATCGTCGAGGGAGTGGAACGAGAGCTGCAGCGCGGCGGACAGGTGTTTTACGTCAACGACAAGGTCAAGGACCTCGAACAGCTCGCCGACATGCTGCGGGCGTATCTCCCCGGTGTGCGGGTTTCCACTGCCCACGGACAGATGAAGCCCGCCGATCTCGAGCGCGTGATGATGCGCTTCATGGAGAAAAAGATCGACGTGCTCGTGGCCACGAAAATCGTCGAAAGCGGTCTGGATATCCCCAATGCCAACACCATCTTCATCAACCGCGCGCATCACTTCGGTCTGGCCGAACTGTATCAGCTGCGCGGGCGTGTGGGACGATCGAACATCCAGGCCTACGCATATCTGCTTATTCCCCCCGAGGCGAAGTTCTCCAAGGATGCGCTCAAGCGTCTGCAGGCCATCGAGGAATTCTCCGAACTCGGTACCGGCTTCCAGCTTGCCATGCGCGACCTGGAAATCCGCGGTGCGGGCAACCTGCTCGGCGCAGAACAGTCGGGCTTCATCACCGAGATCGGCTTCGAGCTGTACATGGCCACGCTCGAGGAAGCCGTGCAGGAGTTGAAGGAACAGGAATTCGCGGGACTCTTTCCAGAAGAGGAGAAAGCGATGCGTCCGCGTGCCGACGTGGTGATGGAGCTGGGCCTTGACGCCTATCTCCCCCACGGGTACGTGCGCAACGCCACCGAGCGCTTCGACCTGTACAAGCGGTTGTATAACTGCGAGGACGACGAAGAAATCAACGAAATCGAATCCGAGCTCGCCGATCGTTTCGGTACGCTGCCGGTCGAGGCGAAAGATCTGCTTTTCTCGGTGCGCGTGCGTCTCATCGCCGCGCGTGTGCGGCTTTCGCGCGTTACGCTCGAAGCCACGCGTCTCAACATCGCCCTGCCGCCGCCCGACGATGCGCTTTTCTATGAAAAGAGTTTCCAGCCCCTGATGGCCTGGGTACTTTCCAACCGCGACCGCGCCAAGATGGAGCAGGACAGCCGCCAGGTGCGCATCATCGTCAGCAAGATCACGCATCCGTTGGAGGTCGAGGAGTTGATGCTGGAGCTGGAGCGCGTGGTAACCGAGGTTCCGGAACAAGACTGATGGACACAAAGGCACGAAGACACAAAGACACCATGTCAACACAATCCCACACCACCCGCGAACGCCGCACGGCGTATTTCATCATCGCCGTCATGGTGCTCGCGCTCCTGTGGTTTGCCGGTCAGGCCGGATGGTTCTCGACCGGAACCGGCGCAAGCGCCGACGCTACTCCCCCGCCTTCTCCCGCCAAGCAGATCGTCCAACGACGCGGGTTAGTGCTTCCGGTCATGAAGTTGTCTGACATGTGTGAACAGCTCGATGCGGCGTCCGCCGCTTCGCTGCATGAGAACGGCGTCAACTGGCTAATGCTGCGTCTTCCGGTGTGGACTCCCTCGCCCCGCCGTTTCGAATACAACAGCTTCGAGCTTGACCATCTCTCCGCCATCGTCGAAACAGCGCATGCCGCGGGAATGGGCGTCACCCTCGCCCCGGTGTACTGGGACGGCAGCGCCCTGAGCACCATTCCCCGGGTACCGGTCAACGCGACGCTCTTCGGCTACTACCGCGACATGCTGCTCGACCTCGCGGATGTTGCGGCCGCAAGCCGCGCCGATGCCCTCCAGCTCGACGGACTCTTCGGGAACACGGCCGTCTCCGCCACGGAGTGGACCGATGTCCTTGGCGAGCTCCGTACCGTCTACTCCGGCGCCATCGAAGGACGCATCGACAAAGGCCATACCCCCGCGATATACCTCGCCCAGCTCGATGCCGCCGCCCTGGCGCCCACCGACACCATCGCCCCGGCACTGAGCGCGGATCTTTTCGCGGCAATCCGCGAGAAGCATGCGGAGAAATCCCTCTTCCTCATCATGCCCGATCCGGACCACTCCACAACGAAAGGGATGCCCTGGGAGCCAGTGTCCACTCGGCTGGGCAACGATGACCTGGCGCTGGAATTTCTCTCCCTCCCCACCGTGACCGTGGAGGTCAGCAACGGATTCTTCCTCTGCGGCTGGGATGTCTTCGAAATCCTCCGAGCCGCGGCCAACAGCGATGCTCCTCTCGCTCGTAAACTGCGTGCATTCCGGGATGAGCGTCTGAAGAAAGCGCTCGAGGACGGACGGCGGGAGCAGTCGATCACGCAATGATTGGTTGATCCGTGCAGATCCGACATCACGATGCATGATTTGCATGGATAAAATGGAGGTACTGAGCGCACGACGCTCGCGCTGTAGGTTGTTGACGGTTTGCCATCGCTGCCGCCAATTGTGCAACGGAGAATTCGAGTTCAGGGAGAAAATCTTCCCGATTAAGGGAAATCACCCGCCTATACGCACGATGGCTCCGAGCACGACCATGTGAATGGGTCCTTTGCCGGTTTCCTCTTCCTTGCCGACCTCGAAGTAATAATCCCACTCCAGGCGCAGGGCGAGAACGTTCACCAGGTCGAATTCCGCTCCTGCGCCGACAAGGGGTGTGCTCCCGGAGGCATCGTGTTCTTCGGGATACTCGGCAAAGACTTCCGATTCCTTCAGCGACCAGAAAATGATACCCAGTTTTCCAAACACGGTCACCGGTCCACTCATCGGCAGCATGCCCAGTGCGGCCAGTTGCACCCCGCCGCCGGAAATATCGCCCTTGTCAGATTGCGGATATCCTTCCACATATTCCCAGGTGCCGTCGAATTCCTTCTTCCCGAAGGTGACATACCCCGCCTCCAGACCGAAAAAGCGATGCAGTCTGTATCCGAGGTAGCCGCGAAAGACAACGGGATTATTCTTTTCATCTCCCTTGAAGCGGGTATCATCCTTGGCGAACCAGAATGACACTCCTGCTCCCGCACCGATGTATATCGGATTTTTCTCTCCGTAGGTCTCTGTCTGCGCGCGCAGATTCGGCGTCAGGACAATGACCAGTGTCGCTGCAATCACGGAAAATCGGATGACTTCGCTTATCGTTTTCATGATTCCTCCTGCGGATGCGAAGGGTGAAAACACGCGATCTCCCATCCTCTTTTTTCGGGGATCGGGAGATACAGCCGGTGTATCGTAATGGTGACCCTGGAAAGTACGTAATTTTTCAGGAGAAAGTACAGATTTTTCTCGCACCTCTACACCCTTTCCGCATACACCATCCGTTCGAGCGGAGTGGACAGAAGTTCGCGTCCGGTCGGGCGGACATAGCGCTCCGCCGGCAGGAACTGTTCGAGTGCGACCAGGCCTGTGGGTCCGGGACCCGTGTTCGCAGCGCTTCTGGACATCGGTTTCCTCCGCATGTGAAACAGGAGCGCGAATCACCGCGCTCCTGTTCAGTACAAAGAATTCGGGAGAAAGTACAGCAAGATGCCTCGATACGTGCCGCCTTTCGCAAGCTCAAGACGGCACTACTCGGCATGACGGCGCTGCCTCCTGCCTCCTGCTTCCTGCCTCCTGCCTCCTGCCAGCTACAGTTTGATAAACTCCACGCGCCGGTTGAGCGCCTTGTTGGTCATGGAATCGTTCGGGGCGACGGGCGCGCTTTCGCCCTTGCCGTCGGTCTCGATGCGTGCCGCATCGATCTGGTAATCCCGGACCAGAGCGTCCTTGACCGCGAGTGCGCGACGCTTCGAAAGGTCCAAGTTCGCGCGGTCATCCCCGTCGGCGTCGGTGTGTCCTACGACGTTGATGCGCACAGTCGAATTCTCCGCGAGCACCGCTGCGATCTGCTTGAGGGAGGGATACGATTCCGGCTTGACGAGGTCCTTGTTCACGTCGAAGAAAATACCGTAGCTGACGAGTTTCCCCTCGGTGAGAAGCTTGCTGCGCATGTCTGGCAGACCCGTTGCGATGCGCACGTTGCCGACGAGCGGCGTGCCGTCGTCGAAGCGGATCATGTTGAACTTGTAGTTCTTCTTCATCGCCCTGGGCGAGTCGAAGAGTTTCTCCTGGTCCACATACAGGCGCATGCGTTCCTTCTGCACCCAGATCGAGATGCGGTATTGCTGGTTGGCCTGCAGCCGCGGCGCGTTCTCCCTGCCGTCCAGCGGCGGAGTGTTGTCGTTGTAGTACGCGAAATAGGAATTCGTGTACTGGAAGCTGAAGCGGATGCCCGCCTCGCCCGGACGCGCCAGTCCGTAGTTGAGCGCTTTCGGCTTCGTCGTGCTGATGATCGAGAATGTGAACGCGGTCGAATTGCCGTTCTTGGCGTCGGGAACGGGGATGACGTCGAACTCGATCGTGTAGTTCTCCGGCAGCGTCACCGGCTCATCGAGGGCGGTGATGCCCCGGCTGCTGGAGGTCGCTGCCGCACACACCGCCGAACTGTTCGTCGGCACCGACCTGGCCGCACCGTTCAAACTGAGCCGCCCCACCATACGCGCATACGTCGCAGTGCTCGAGGCGTTGTTCCTGCTCGAACTCCTGCCGCCATGGCACAACAACCGGCTCACGCGGATGATCAAGACGCCCAAGCTGCACATGGTCGATACCGGGCTGGCGTCGGCATTGCTCGCGGTGAATCAGGCGAGCCTGAGGACGGATCGGATTATGTTCGGTCATCTGCTCGAGTCTTTCGTTTTCCAGGATTTGCGGCGCCTCGCATCGTTTTCGGAACACCGGTACCGTTTCTACCACTTCAGGGACAAGGATAAGAAGGAAGTCGGCGTCGTGATTGAACGCGACGGCGCCTTGGTGGCCGGCGTCGAGGTGAAGGCCTCCTCCACGGTCCTGCCGCGGGATTTTCATGGACTCACCAAACTCCGCGACGCCATGGGAGAACGCTTTGTTCAGGGAGTGGTCATGTATGACGGTGAGAACGTCCTTCCCTTCGGAGACCGCCTGTACGCTGTCCCCATCGCTTCGTTGTGGACCTGAGAAAATGGGAAAGCGTGGGGAGGAACGACTCCCGCCGGCGTCCCGCTTGGCGGGACTTCGGCGCGGCGCTCAGTCCATGATCTTCCGTTTTGATACTATTACAGCACTTACGGCGACGCGTGCAACAAATGTGCAACAAGGAATTGGACAGAATGCGAAAGGATCGGAAAGAACTCGCGCTCTCCCCCGCCCTAATTTCTCCCTTGAAGGAGATGGGGAAATTGACGATGTTAAATGTATGCGAAACACAGGCAAGACACTGGCGGCGACAAACCGCTTTCTCCGAGATTCGGTGCTGCGTCGGAAGATCCTGACGCACAACGCTGCGGCTTCGGCGCGCATCGAAGGAGTTCAGAACGCGTTTGTGCGCGCCGAACGGATTGCCGCCTTCCTACTTCTCCCCTCCAAAACGACGAAGCGCCCCGCGCATCGCCCGTAGCATCAACATTTCCATCGGTTCATACTCCCCTGCATGTGCGGCGTGTATCGCGCCGATGTACTGACCTGATCCTTTCCCCCGCCTTCCGATGAACGAAAAATCCAGCGTCGGGTAATCCGCCTGCCACGCCATGACGGTTGACAGAAGTCTTGCCGTGCGCCCGTTGCCTTCACGATAGGGATGGATCAGGATGAACTCGGCATGCACCCTGGCGATGCCTTCGCAGATCTCGCGCTCGTTCCCTTGACACGGTGTCGATGCGGACAGATGCTCACGTTCGAATGCCTCCATCAACGTGGCAATGTTGCGTGCAGGCGCGAACGGGAAGCCCCCTTTCATGAGGTTGACGTTCCTGTAGGTACCTGCCCAGTCATACAGACCGCCGAGAAACATCCTGTGGATCTCGTTGACGTCACGAATGCTGAGTACCTGATCTGCACGAATCGAATGCAGAAGGCGTTCCTCGCACTCGATGTAGAGCCGAAGTTCCTGCTCCTCGAGTTCGTGGATGCGGGTGATCCCCAACCTGTTCCGCAGAATGCGGCCGCGGCTTCCCGGTTGGAATTCATCCTTGTCCGCAGAGGAATAGCGCGAAATGGTCACGTATCACCGGACTGCTGTTACTGCGTCAGGTTCAAGATACTCGCATGCTGATAATCGAAACAACTGGGAGCCAAGCTCCTTTCCATCTCATCTCATTCACCAGGTCTGAGGTTTCATCCGCAAGACGCGGACAATACGCTCCTTCGGAAAGACTTCGTACACCAGGCGGTTGTGGATATTGATGCGGCGGGAATACGTGCTGGCGAGATCACCGACGAGTTTCTCGAACGGCGGAGGGGTCTGGAAGGGATTCTCCGCAAGGATGTCCAGCAGCGCCTCGGCATTTGGTTTCAATCCTGCGGCCGCGAGTTTCTTCGCGTCCTTGCGCGCCTGCGTGGAGTTGCTACGATGTCCCCGCATCCACGATAGCGGACGTCGCCTGTCTCTATTAAGAATAATCGGCTCAGGATACCCGAATATTCTGCAGGAGCCGGCTGCCGGTCGTACTGTAATATGTCAGCGCCGGCACATCAATATACTTTGTAACGGAGGATACCGTGAAGAAGAATTATCGCATCGTAGTAGTACTATTGTTTGCATTAGCAATGGTTTCCTGCAGTGAACAGGATGCGCCCACCGACCCAGGCATGAACGGCGACCCCACGGATTTATTGAAACCGGGCGCCTCGACCGCATCGCTGAGTATAACATCGCTGTCGCACGCGACGGCGGAGATTGCGGACGTCCTTGTCATCAACGGCAACAAATTCGGTGACACCCAGGGCAACAACTGCATTGTGACCGTCAACGGCATCGATGTGACCGTGTACCTGAGTTGGTCCAACACTTCGATCTCTGTGGTTGTCCCTTCCGGGTCGCTGCCCGGGCCCGGCACCATCGTCGTGAAAATCCGCAACAAGTCAAGCAATGCCTATCCTTTTACCCTCCTAGCCTCAACCCCTGTGACCATCGGGACGCAGACGTGGATGGGCGCCAACCTGGACGTCAGCAGCTATGCCAATGGCGATCCCATTCCACAGGTGACGGATCCGACCACATGGCTGACGCTCACGACCGGCGCGTGGTGCTACCCGAACAACGATCCTGTGCTGGGAAGTTTTTACGGCAAACTGTACAACTGGTACGCGGTCAATGATTCCCGTGGTCTGGCGCCGCAGGGCTGGCATGTCCCAAGCGAAAACGAGTGGAAAACGCTGTTCATGTACCTTGGCATGACGCAGGCGGAGGCTGATGGCTACGGTTATCCCCCCAACGCGTACTATGGCACAGACGAGGGTGGCAAGCTGAAGGAAGCGGGAACCAACCTCTGGCGTGTATATCAGAACGTCGGCGCAACAAATTCAACCGGCTTTACGGCTCTCCCCGGCGGGTATCGTCATATGGGAGGCGGTTTTGATGGTATCGAAACCGCTGCCATCTGGTGGTCAGCGACAGAGGCGAATATCGATGCGACACCTCGCGCATGGATGCGCATGGTTGTCTACGCCTACGCGAACACCTACCACAACGCCCTGCCGAAGGTGATGGGACTTTCCGTCCGCTGTATTCAGAACAACAACTGATAGCACCGGCTCGAATCTGAAAAATAAGTTCACAACAACACAGCGCCCCGTCCGCCTCAGGCGGACTCCGGGGCGCTGTGTTTGGCTGAGTAGGGAGAGAGTGGGAGGAGAGAATTTTGTGGTGGAGACGCAGTTACGCGCACCATCCTGAATTTCGGGGATTCAACTGCTGTAGGCGATAGGCTTTTAGCGGGGAGCGGAATCGGTCCGAGCTGCCTGGATGCCCGGTCCCCGCGCCTACTGCCTACTGCCCATAGCGCGCCAGAGTCCGCCGGAGGCGGACGCAGGCGCTCAGTCCATGATCTTCCGTTTTGTTGCTATCAAAGAACTTACGGGGAGACGAGTAACAAATGTGCAACACAATTCAGGACAGAATGCGAAAGAATCGGAAAGAATGAGCACACTCGCCCCAGGACTTCTTGTCGAGTGCAGCATACCCTGGGTGCAGTCGCATCTGGATGTGAAACTCCCACTCAGCAGTGGTTGTCTCCTTGTTTTGTTTTTCTGCATTTACGGTGTTAGTTTCATCACAAGCATTTGGTCTACGGTTGAAAGAAGAGAGCGTGTACTGTCGGAGATGCGGCATGAAGTCTTGTCTCATTTCCATACCCTCTCGTCTCCATGTCGTAAGTGAATTTGAACTCACACTCGTGATTATAGATCCCATTGTTCACTTACTTTTGAGGTCCCGTATGATCTCCATGACGATTTCGTTCCGTAGATGTTGTCAGCGGCACAGCCACGCTTCAGCGGCACAGCCACGCTTCAGCGGCACAGCCACGCTTCAGCGGCACAGCCACGCTTCAGCGGCACAGCCACGCTTCAGCGGCACAGCCACGCTTCAGCGGCACAGCCACGCTTCA
>JACZJN010000145.1 GCA_014860565.1 Bacteroidota bacterium | reverse complement strand
CTCCCTCCCTTACTCCTCCGCTTACTCCCTCCCCTACATTCTCCCTCGAATTTTCTCCGTCGTCTTGAAATGCAGCTTGGCGTACTTCTTCAATCCGCCGGCGCCTTCCCTGCCGAGGATGTGCCGGGTGGCTTCGAGGATACCGCGCTCGTCGGAGGCGCCGAGGGGGAGACGGCAACCCGCCGCGTCTTCGAGCTGGGCGATGCGCCGGGTGAATTCCCAGCGGGCGAGGATGGACGCCGCGGCGACGGCCGGATCGGCTTCCGCGCGGACGTGCTGATGCACGGTGATGCCGCGTCCGCGGGTCTGCAGCGCCCGGCGGATGACGGCGTCGTCGGCGAACTTGTCGCAGATGGCGTGCTTCACGTTCTCATGCTTCTCGAGCAGATCCTCGATGCAGCGCGCGTGCATCCATGCGAGGATGCGCTGGCTGTTCTTGCCAAACGAGGTCCCGGCCATGAATTCGTTGTATTTCTCCGGCATGACAGTCACGATGGCGTAGCTTCCTTCGCAGATGCGGCGGATTTCCGCCGCAGCGCTGTTGATGCGCGCGGCGACGAGCTCCTTGCTGTCGCGGAGCACGAGCGGCCGCAGCTGCGCCAGTGTCTCATCCGTCACCAGGACCCCCGCCGCGGTGATGGGACCGAAATAATCGCCTTTCCCCGATTCGTCCACCCCGATCCATGCATGCACTTCCGCATGGAGGAAGGCGCTTTTCAGCGGTTCGTCGCCGTGCAGCTGCATTTCCACCAGTTCGCGCAGCGGCGAGGCCTTGCCCTGGATTTTCGGCGTGAGCGATCCCTTGGCGTTGAAGTACACGAGCACCTTCACCGCCCCCGGACCCTCGCCCACCGCGGCTTCCACGTTCCATTGCTTGTGAGTGGTTTCACCGACCGGGAGTCCCGCCCCGGTGCAGCGCATCGTTATTTCATCGAGCAGCTGTTCCGCTTTCTGCTGTGCCGTCAAGAGGTTCTCCTTGGTGTTCCGATCCGTCGAGGAACAAGATACATCCGCAGGCCGGGAGATGCACGCCGCGCCCGGTCTTTCACGTATCCTGCCGCGCCTTCCGTGGCCGATTGCTCCCGCTCAGCATTCGGGAAAACTCCCGCCGGTACGTACAGACCATTTGACACGCATTTCACGAGGGATGTATCTTTTCACATGCAGATTTCACTCGCGAACCTCTCGAACCGACATAAAATTTTTGTCCTCGCCGTCGTCGGCGCCATGGTGCTCGCCATCGTGCTTTCCGTAGCCCTGGCGCCCGGTCCCGATACGCCACCCACGCACGCGCGGAAAGCGGTGGGTCCGCGAATGCCGCAGCTGGTGGCGGAACCCGAATCCGAGGGACTGATCGAACTCCGCGGCGAGGTGCGGCCGAATATGCCGTTCATCACCGCCATGCTCAGTGCGGGCATCGACCGCGCGGTCGCGGACACCATACAGAAACATCTCGAATCCGTGGCATTCGATTTCCGTTCCTGCCGTCCGGGACAGAGCTTCACCGCACAGGTGGATTCCGCCGGAGCGCTGCGCGCGTTCCGCTACGACACCGATCGCCTGCACAGCTACTGGATTCTCCCCGACGATGACGGCGCGCTCGAGGCCCGCACCTGGGAGACGCCTGTAGAGAGCGACCTACTCTCGATCGAAGGCAGCGTGCGTACATCGGTGTATCAGACCATCATGAGCATGGGTGAGACGCCGCAGCTGGTCGCGGATTATGCGGACGTGCTGGGCTATGACATCGACTTCATTTTCGACCCGCGCGTGGGCGACCGCTTTCGCATCCTCGTGGAACGGCGGACACTCGACGGGGAGATCATGGGCTACGGACCCATCCTCGCCGCGGAGTATGACGGCGAACTCACCGGACGCGTCGTCGGCTACAAGTTCGATGTTTCAGGGAAAGACAGCACGGGGTATTTCGCCCCCGACGGAGAAAACCTGCAGAAGGCCTTCATGCGGTCACCGCTGAGCATTCTCCGTGTCACGAGCAGTTTCGGCATGCGTACCCATCCGATTTCCGGCCGACGGAAAATGCACACCGGCATCGACTACGGCGCACCGACCGGAACGCCCGTGTGGTCGATCGGTTCCGGTACGGTCATCCATGCCGGACCGAAGGGCGGCTACGGCAACACTATCGAGATCCGCCATACCGCCAGCGTGGTCACGCGCTATGGACATCTCTCGCGGATTTTCGTGCGACGCGGACAGGCGGTCCGCCAGCATCAGACCATCGGCGCGGTAGGCAGTACGGGCTATTCCACCGGCCCCCACCTGCATTTCGAATACCTGGTCAACGGCGTTTTCACACCCCCGCGCAAGGTGAAGAATCCCGCGCTCAAGCGTCTGCCGAAAGAGCGCATGCCCGAGTTCGAGCAGCACATGGCGAAAGTGGACAGTCTCTGGGAAGCCACACCGCGCTTCGGCGGAAAACCACAGCGCAACGCCATCGCGGGTGCGAGCAGTCCGGTCGCCGTTCAAGCGAAGTCATGAATGCAGGTCTGTCCGGAATCCGCCTCGACAGCCTGTTCAAATATCCGGTAATCCATCGAAAGGGCATTATTTCACCACAATAACGGGGCCGCCATGAACACCAGATTACTGTTTCCAAGCGTCGCGTTTCTTCTTATTGCATTCCTCCTTTCCTCCCCCCTCCAGCTCCACGCCCAGATCCCGAGCACCCGCGATCTGAAGAAAGCGGCAAGCAAAGCCGTGAACAGCGCGAAAACGGTCACCCGCTCCACAACGAGCACCGCGCCCGCCGGACAGACGCCTCCTGCTGAGCAGTCCGAAGCCGCTGCCCCGTCGACGCCGACGGCCGTCATCAGCGGCGGTAAGATTTATGTTTCCATCACGAGCGGGAAAAATAAAAACGACGGCAGCAAGGGCAGTCCTCTGAAGAATATCGACAAGGCGATCGCGGTCGCACAGCCGGGTGATGCCATCTACATCGCAGGCGGCGTCTACAGCGGCACGTTGAACGCGGGCTTCATCGAATGCGACAAACCCGTGAAGCTCTACGGTAGCTACAGCCCGGATTTCTCGCGTCAGGACATCATCGCGCATCCAACGGCATTCCAGCCGGATAACGAAACCGCGCGCTCCAACCGCAAGGCGCTGATGAAATTCACGAAGGACGTCGCCGGCACCGTGATCGACAACATCGTTTTCGATATGGGAGAACGGAACGCCTACAGTCCGAAAGAAGGCTTCGTCGAAGGCATCGAAGGAGGCAGATTGCTGCAGCCGACCGAGCGTCCCCCGGTCGGAAATTCCACCGTTGGCGAACCCTGCCTTCAATTCATGAGCGCGACCACCGGCGGCGATGTCACGGTGCAGAATTGCGTATTCGTCAACGGCGCCAGCTTCGCCCTGCAGGCGGGACACCGCAGCGGGAAATTCACCGTGAAAAACAATGTCTTCGTCGGCAACAAGATGGCGGCCATCGAGATCTACGGCACCTGCGCCAATACGGGCGGACCCAAATCCCAGACCCGCTGCAGCGAAGTGGAAGTCGCCTACAACACGATTCTTTTCACCTGGAGCCGGCTCAAGGATTTCCTCGACATGGGTTACGGTGTGCGCGTGATGACGAAATGCGGCTACGACATCCATCACAACGTGATCGGCGGTAGCATTCTCGCGGGAGTGGACCACACACGCTTCAACAACGATGACTGGGTAAAGGTCGACAACAACATTTTCTTCGTGAACAAGGACAAGGATCTGCATTACAGTCCCGCCAGCAACACGCGCCTCCGTATTGACGCCGGAGACTTCGGAGATCTGGAATTCGCCAGCGCGGAAGGCAACCGCAACGAAATTCCTTCCGGTCTGAAGGTCAACACAGCCTATCTCGAAGGATATCTGAGCGCGCGCTACAGCGAGCAGCTGGATTACAATCCCGATTCGCCCGCCAATCAATGGCGCGCGGCGATGGGAATGAACAAGCAGGGAAAGATGCAGTCTTCCGCGACCATGTTTGCCAACAAGTATCCGTGGAAAGACGCGCTCAATCTCTTTGGAAACATCCCGGGGGTCGGCGCACAGATGCCGCGGTAATCTCACCAAAATATGGACCGACGCATGAAAATTCTCATCACCGCACTCGCATTCATTCTCACTCTTCCGCTCATTCCACCCTGCGCGGCGCAGGTGCTGCCCGGCGACAATCTCGAAGTCACCGGCGTTCCACCCGTACCGCAGAATCTCGTCGAACGCACAAACCAGTATCAGAACGTGCGCAGCGCGGGCGTGCTGGACTGGGATCCCGCCGGCGGCATGTATATCTCCACCCGCTTCGGCAACACCGCGCAAGTGCATCATGTCGCCATGCCCGGGGGCGCGCGCCGTCAGCTCACGTTTTTCGAGGAGCCCGTTTCCGGCGCCTCGCCCGATCCGCGGAAAGGGAAATCGGGCTTCGTGTTCTCCCGCGACGCAGGTGGCGGTGAATTCTACCAGCTCTATTATTTCGACAGAAATACCGGACAGAGCACTCTTCTGACCGACGGCAAGAGCCGCAACTCCGGCGCGAACTGGACGAAAGACGGGGACGTGTTCGCCTTCTCGAGCAACCGCCGCAACGGCACCGACACCGACGTATGGATCATGAATCCCGACGCGCCGTCGGATGCGCGCACGCTGACGGAAAAGGAAGGTTCGTGGTATCCGACCGAGTGGTCGCCCGACGGCACGCAGCTCGTGGTGACGCGGTATGTCTCCGCGAACGACTCACGGCCGTACATCGTGAAGCGTGCAACCGGCGAAATGACACCGCTGTTCGAGGAAGGGAAAGCGGTGTCGTACGGAAGCTTCGAATGGACCCCCGACGGACGCACGCTGTTCTACACTTCCGACGAGGACGGCGAATTCAGTCAGCTGCATGCCTACGAAGTGGCGACCGGGAAACGCGTGAACATCACGCCCGAACTGCGCTGGGATATCGAGGGACTCTCGCTTTCCGACGACGGCCGCTATCTCGCCTATACCACAAACGACGACGGCGCAAGCGCGCTGTATCTGTTCCGGTTGCCGGATTACACGCCGGTGAAGCATGATCCGATTCCGGTGGGACTCATCGGCGGACTCGATTTCAGTCCCGACAGCCGACAGCTCGCGCTGAACATCAACGCGGCCGACAGTCCGACCGACGCCTGGGTGCTCGACCTCGCCTCGGGCAGGCTCACCCGATGGACCTTCAGCGAGGTGGGCGGACTCAACACCGACGCCTTCGTCACACCGACGCTCATCCACTACCCGACGTTCGACAAGGCCGAAGACGGCAGCCAGCGGCAGATTCCCGCCTTCGTGTACATGCCGAAGAACGTGCAGGGGAAGGTGCCTGTCATCATCAGCATTCATGGGGGTCCGGAAGGACAGTCCCGTCCGTACTTCTCATCCACCACGCAGTACTGGGTCAACGAACTCGGCTGCGCGGTGGTGTTCCCGAACGTGCGCGGCTCCACCGGCTACGGAAAGACCTGGCTGGCGCTCGACAACGGCTTCAACCGCGAGCAGTCGGTGCAGGACATCGGCGCATTGCTGGACTGGATCGCCCTGCAGCCGGAGCTGGACAAGGACCGCGTCGCCGTCTTCGGCGGTTCCTACGGCGGCTACATGGTGCTCGCTTCGCTCACGAATTATCCCGACCGTATCAAATGCGGAGTGGACGTCGTGGGCATATCCAACTTCGTGACCTTCCTCGAGAACACGCAGAGCTACCGCCGCGACCTGCGGCGTGTGGAATACGGCGACGAGCGCGATCCCGCCATGCGGGAGTTTCAGATGAAAATTTCCCCTACCAGCAACGCGCACAAGATCCGCAGCGCGCTGTTCGTCGCCCAGGGCGAAAACGATCCGCGCGTGCCCGCCTCGGAGGCGCGGCAGATCGTGAAGTCCGTGCAGGACAACGGCATTCCCGTGTGGACGATGTTCGCGAAGGACGAAGGCCACGGATTCGCGAAAAAGAACAACCGCGACTATTTCATGTGGGCGACGATTCTGTTCTTTCAGGAACATCTACTGAAATAGCGGCCAAGCGCAGCATGTGAGAAACAGACAGGAACCGAATGGAACAGTCCGCTGCGCATATCGTTTCCGCCAACCGCGTGATCGTCACGCAGTTCGATCTCGACGTCGATGCCGGCGATGAGTCCGCCCTGCTCCATGCCGACGACATTCGTGCCGCGCTGATCGCGCGCATCGCCGCGCTGCTCAGCCGTGATCCCGAGCGGCTGATGCACATTCTGTATCGTGTGGACGTGGAGGAGCGGAAGGTGCAGCGCATCTTCCGCGAACTCCCGCCCGCCGAAATGGCCGCGGCCCTCGCCGACCTCATCATCGACCGCCAGCGCGCCAAGGCCGCCACGCGTGCGCGGTACACCGACCCCGACGAGCAGAGCGACTGACTCTTCCTCCGCTCCCCTTTCCATCGCCACTCTGCAGCGGCGAAAATTCAGGGTTCCCCTCCCTTGAAAATATCACGGAAGCTGTGTACGTTGCTTCTGATTATCACATCATGTTATCGGATTCTGTCATGTACAGGATCGTCGCTTGCCGTTTTGCCTGAGTCTGTTCCCGGATTCAAATACGCATTTCGCCGAGGGCTTCATGGATATCACGCACCTTCTACGACGGACATTCCGCCTCATGTCCGCTTTGTTCCTGCTGACCTCTTTTCTCACTTCAATCTCAATCGCGAGGGATAAGCCAAAGGCTTACGTGGTTCCCGAATCGTCCGCCCTCAACGCAATGTACACCGCTCTGGGAGGCGACTCCTGGACTGACAAAACGGGCTGGCCGGTTTCCAGCGCGGAGCAACCAAACGAACCGAAGGTGTACGGTATCAGTTTCGCCACGACGGAGACAGAACTCACCGACAGAATACTGGTGACCTGCCTCGTCGCCTATATCGGATTATCGTACAACAATCTTTCCGGTTCGATGCCGACCATTTCCTTTCCCGAACTTGTCAAACTGGACTTCGAAGGCAACAAGCTCACCGGAAGCATCGTTCCTCCGCAGGCCCCGAAGCTGGAGCGACTCTACCTGAACGTGAATAAGCTCACGGGCAGCATCCCGGACCTGGCCTATCCGCAGCTTGTGTCACTTTTCCTCAACGACAACAAGTTGTCGGGATCCATTCCGGCGATGGCATCGTGTCCGAACCTGCAAGTGATCGCTGTCGAGAAGAACAATCTCACTGGCAGTATTCCGAATTTCACGCAGGGGTCGCTCGTCAGCATTTCACTGTATGACAATCAACTTTCGGGATCGATCCCCGATCTTGTGCTTCCTGAATTGCTCGGGCTGGATGTGCATAATAACATGCTCAGTGGCCCGATCCCTCTCCTGAGCGGTTGCGTGAGGCTCGAGGTGTTGAACGTCGCCGATAACCAGCTTACGTCAGCTCTTCCGGCCTTTACGCAAAACACGCTCGCGATGATCGAGGTCAGCGACAACCAGTTGAGCGGTTCTCTGCCACCGCTGAATCTGCCGGCACTTCAGTATCTGTGGGCAAACAGAAATACCATCTCCGGAGCCCTTCCTGCGCTCACGTGCCCCCAGCTGACGAGTCTTCGATTCGAGAATAATCAGCTCGAAGGCGCGATGCCGGTATACTCCTTTCCCCTGCTTTCCGATATCTACCTCACGGGAAACAAGCTCTCCGGAGTTTTCGGATCCATAAACGCGCCGGAGCTCCGCTCAATCTATATCGCCGCGAACAGGTTTGATTCCCTTCTCAATATCAAATCCCGTTTTCCCAAGGTTCAAACCTTTGATTGTGCAGGCAACAAGCTCACCTTCGGTCATCTGCTCCCGAACGTCGGGATATCCAAATTCACGTATGGATACCAGGCTCTCGTCCCGATGTACCAGGACATGGTGAACGGGAAGACACGGTTCTCTGTTCAGGTTGGCGGAGCGGGAAATGTCTACCAGTGGTTCCGCGATGAGGTGGAAATCCCCGGAGAAACAAAGACCGAACTGCTCCTCACCGATCCCGGAAGCAATATCTATAAATGCCGAATCACGAATTCCGCTCTCCCCAATCTGACACTCTGGACGGAGCCGCCGGCACAGACCAGAGACTGTCTCGAGGTCGGACCGCAGGGCAGTCCCTGGGTACACATTTGCACGGAGGCCGGGAAATGGTCGACCGTGGCCAATACCTCGAAAAAACAAGTGACGGGGACGGTGACGCTGAACGATCTACTGGAATTCCAGGGCAGTATCGCCGTCGACACCGCATACTACAAGATCACATGCAGCGGTGAATTCCGCATGAAGGATGTCCCGCTTCCCGGCGGGGGAACGGCCGACTTTCTCGTCGCAAAGGGAAACTTCGTTGATCTCCCGGTGCTCGACTCCGCGAAAATCGTGAACTTCTTCAACCAGGATCATGAAGACGGGATGTCCATTTTCGGATGTACTGCGAAATTGAAAGAACTCCGCATTGGCGGCGGACTCTCCCCCGACGGCATCATCGCTTCCATCTCCATCGCATTCCCGGGCTTCACCGGTGCATGTGGAATATCTTCGAAGAAATCAGAACTGGAATTGAAGGGCATTTATATCGGCAGCAAAGGGATTAAAATGCAAGGCGCGGAACTGAAGAACGTCGGCCTGTATTTCCCGGGCTGGTGCCTCGACAAGGCGACGATTTCGTATGACCCGGACAACAACATCATCCGCGGGGGAGCGGATATTTCGATGCCCATCGGAAAGGTCGGGGGCGGACTTTCGATCTCGAAGGGATCGGTGGACAGTCTCGCATGGCGGCTCGAATCCAAGCACCCCCCGCCCTTTGTTCTCGGTACCAGCACCGTGGGTATTTCCGGATTCTTCGGTCATGTGTCCGGTCTGACGGGAAAAGAACTCGAGGTCGAACTCGGCGGAATATTTTCCGATATCACATCCGAATCGATCTATAACGTCGATGTGGCGGGAATGTTCAAGCGACCGGCGTTTCTGCAGGGACGCGCGGAAGCCCGCGTTCTGAAAACACCGGGGGAAGATTTCTGGCAGATCGTCGGCGACGCTTCGCTCTCGTATGACTTTGAGCTGCTCCTCATGAAACTTACCGGTCAGTTGAAACTCGCGACTCCTGACGGGGAGAAGTATTATTTCACCGCAGGCGGTCAGGTAAAAATGAGCAACAAATGGTCGCCGCCGGTTTTCTCCGGAACGCTGAAGGGGACGCTCACGCTGCCGAAGCTGAGCAACACCGAGTTTCCCTTCACATGGCTTTCGACGCTGTTCACCTTTCCGATTATCGGAGACTGCGATCTGGAATTCTCCAGAGGAAAATTCACCTTCCTGGCCGGTACGGCAAAATTCGGGAAGCATGCGCTGCAGTTCATGGCCGATCTGAAAAAGCCGGTGAACAACGCTGATTTCCTCACCTGGAAATACCAGAGGTCCGCACCCATTTTCGGAATTCTGCCGCAGGGGTCCGGTCAATCCGCTCTCTTCGCTTCCCGCTCGGATCGCATTCAAATTGCATCCGGAACCTCACTGGCTGTGCTCGAGCTCCGCGGCTCTGCCTCTCCCGAGGCCGGCACACTGCGCGATCCTACCGGGGCGGCACATTCCCAGAGCAGCGGCGACGGCAGCGTGGTCCTGAGCAGAAGCGAGGACGGAAGTCGGGCATTCTGGACATTGCAGCAGCCGATGGAAGGAAACTGGACCCTCGACCGTCAGAATCCCGCCTCGAATGACACGCTGTTCAGCTATCTGTTCGCGCCATCCGCACCGTTTGCCATTACCGTCACCCAGCAGCAACGCACTATCACCGTCAGATGGGATACACAGGGGATGCGTGCCGAGGATTCGGTGTATGTGCAGATCGACGAAGACGACATGGATGGAGACGGCGAAGTCATGGCTGTCGCTTCGGCGTACGATGGTGAGGCGACGTTCCAGCTCAGTGATCAGCTCCCGCGCTGCGAGTACATCGTCCTGGCCTCGCTGGAGACCCCGTCCGAAATCCGCACCGCCTACGGAAGCCGGGTGACGAACGAGAAGAGCACTCCATTACCTCCGCAAAATGTTCGTGTGTCGTATGACGAAGCACGCCATGAAGCGATCGTGTCGTGGACGCCCATGACTGAACCTTCTGTCCTGGGCTACACTATTCACCTCATCGATCCGGCTGATGTGGATTCCATCATTGCGGATGTCTATCGGGAAGAAAGTTCGGTCACGGTCTCCATCCCAATCCCGGAAGGACATCGGATAGCGATGCAAAGCTATGACGATCAGAACCTTGGGAGTTGTCTGAGTGCTGCTGTTGATGTGATCGTTTCCGTCGACGCCGCGGACCCGATACCGGCGAGTCCCGAGCTATATCAGAATTACCCGAATCCCTTCAATCCGCTGACGACGATACGCTTCACGCTACCTCGCATGCTGCGAACGCGGCTGATCGTTACGGATCTGCTCGGACGGGAAATCGCGGTTCTCGCGGACGGCGAGCTTCTGGGTGCCGGTCAGCATCAGCGGACGTGGAATGCGGCCAGGTTCCCGAGCGGCGTCTATCTCTATCGCCTCGAAACCAATGGGCATACCGTTGTTCGGAGGATGCTGGTACTGAAGTAATGTGTTGCAATGAATACGGATGATAATATATTCGGTCCCGGATCCCCGGGACCGTCTTATTTACTGCCCCAGCCCCCCTTAAACCAACAAGCCCCCGCATTGCTGCGAGGGCCCGTTGTGGTATGGAGGATGAATGCGCTGATCAAATTTTCTTCGTGCGAATCATCACCTTGTTGTCGTCGACCTGGACGTCGATGTCCTCACGAAGTTCTTCCAGGTTATCACGAAGTTCTTCCATGTGGTCTTCCAGCACGTCCTTCAGATTCTCGAGATCCAATTCCTTGCCATTGAGGATGATGCGCATCTGGCGCATACCTTCCTCGATTTCATCGGCGTCGACGTCCACCCGGACATCAAACTGGTCACTATCCAGACCGTCCCATTCTGCCTCATCATCCATGTCTTCACCATCCGACTTGAAGTGGAACATCCGCGGGGAGGAGCCGCTGTCGAGTTTCCGCATGAAGATGTTGTGTCCCTCTTCCTCCTCTTCCTTCGCCGTCAGCTCGATGGTCATGTCCTTGCCCTTGCGGAGAATCTTCACCGGTATCTTTTCGCCCGCGTCAAACGCACCCAGCACGCTGCGGAAGTCGCCGACGTCCTCCACGGTTTTCTTGCCGGCGCGCATGATCACGTCCCCCGCCTTGAAGCCGGCCTTTTCCGCATCACTGTCCTTTTTCACGGACTTGACCAGGACACCCTGTCCCTCCGGTGCGCCGAAATATTCACCCAGCTGCTTGTCCAGCGTCTCGATTTTCATCCCGTAACTGCCGCTGCCGCCCTCGGTCACCCATGAGAGCATCGGCGCGAGGCCCGCCATCGGGGCGCGGGGGGCGCGGGGGGCACGCGGCGTGCGGATGGATTTCGAAATCATGACCTTGCGGTCTTTCCCTGCGCCAAGGACCACATCCATGTCCATTTTCTTCCCGTCGCGCATCACGGTCACGGTGGCCTTGTCGCCTTCCTTTAATTTCTTGAGCGCGTCGGTGAGGTCACTGGCTTCACCGAGTGCGACATTGTTGAAGGCGAGGAGCTGGTCGCCTTCTTTTATTCCAGCTTTTTCCGCGGGACTGTCGTCGACCACGTCCTCGACGAAAACACCCTTTTCTTCCGTTACCTTCTCCCCCTCTTTCATTTTCTTCACCGTACTTTTGATCATTACGCCCAGCCAGGCGCCGGGCTTTTCCTGCTGGACAGAAGCACTTCCGTCGGAAGGAAGTATCTCCGAATCCGCCGCGGTCCAGGTGATCGCGAGCAGCATGAGAATCGGTATGGATAGCCACAGTTTTTTCATGACGGTCTCCGGAGTATGGAAAAACAAATGCCATTTCCTGCACTGTCGGGATTAGACGGGGGAAATCGCGCATTGTTCCAGCGGGAAAATGCTGGATTATGTACATTGCCATTCCCACACCTGCAACCATTTCGTTTCTCGCGGCGTCTGAATGCCGGAGACCCCATGTACGCAGGCAACATCAATATAGCAATTCCAGCAGAAGCCATGGCCGCATCGCCTCATTCAATGGATTCCGTGCTGATCGACCGCTGCGCCGAAGGCGACATTCTCGCGTTCCGCGAGCTGTACGATCGCTGGAAGTCGCCGCTGTTTTCGCTCGCGTACCGTTTCCACGGCAACCGCGAGGATGCAGAGGACAGTCTTCAAGACGCTTTCGTCCACATGTACCGCAGTATCGGATCTTTTCGACGCGATGCGAAATTCGAGACCTGGATGTACCGCATCGTGATGAACGCATGCATCAGCGCGAAACGTCCCCGCCGCGCGGGCGAACGCGGTGTCGATTTCACCGACGAAGCGCGGCATCCAGCAGCCGAGGATCCCGGCGCGGATGTCGCCATGCAGGGCATTCTGGAGGAAGAGATCTCCGGACTGCCCGAACTGCAGCGGGCGGTGTTTCTTCTGTACGCCTCGCAAAACATGACACACCCGGAAATTGCGGACGTCATGCATATCGGCGTGGGAACTTCGAAATCCTACTACCACCGCGCACGCACATCGCTGAAGCAGCGCTTGGCGCAGCGCGGGATTCACACATCGGAGACAGAGCAATGACAGCGCAATTCAACGAACCCGGCGACCCGAAGCGGCCCGTTCCGGACGGCGGCGCGCCCGACCTCGAGCGCATGGCCCGCGATCTGCCCCGGCGCGACGCTCCGGATTCGCTCTGGCCCCGCATCGAACAGTCGCTGCGCGAAGAACAGCGTCGCGCGGCGGAGCGCCCCGAGAGTTTTGTCGATCGCCTGGCCCGCGCATTCCGCGTCCCGGCCGTCACCCTCGCGCTGTACGGGGTCATTCTGCTCGTCGGTGCCGGCATGAGCTGGTATCTGCTGCGCGAATATGCACAGCGCGACGAGGCAACCGCCATCGCAACGCAGAGCAGCGATGAGATGATGCACGACGCACAGAGCGATATCGAACAGGCGATGTTTTACTACGAACGCGCGATCGGCAAGCTTACGGTTCTCGCCGAACGCAACGAGGGCAAGCTCGACCCGCAGTTCGTCGCCCTGCAGAAAGATAAAATTTCCCTGCTGCGCTCGTCGATCGACGAATGCAAGGCGGCGCTCGCGAAAAACGGCACGCATCCCGAAGTGCAGCATTACCTGCTGCTCGCCTACAACGATCTGCAAAGCACACTGCAGCAGATGGTCAATCGCGCAAATTGAGTCAAGGAGTCGCATCATGAATACAAGAATGAAACAGATCACGCGCAGCATGACCATGCTGATGGCAGTGCTGCTGCTGACCGCCACCGCCGCAGTGTCGCAAAAATACGATCGCGTGGTGAAAGAGAGTTTCCAGACGAAAAACAATCCCACCGTGGAAGTGGAATCGAAGTTCGGAGAAGTCCATGTGTCCGCGGGCAGCGGCAACACGGTCACGGCCGTGGTGAAAGTCACCGCGCATGACCGCTCCGAAGCCGCCGCAAGAAAACTCGCCGACGCGGCCCGGGTCGAGATCAAAGGGAGCGGCGATCAGGTGACAGTGCGTGTGGCTTTGCCTGAGGACATGAAGGGCGACGACGATCGCGGCATCGAAATCGACGTGCGCGTCACGCTGCCATCGGAATCGAAACTGGATCTCCGTTCGAAATTCGGCGCGGTGCACGTCACCGGCGTGAAGGGCGCGGTAAAGGTTGGAACGGACTTCGGCGAAGTGACGATCAAGGAATGCGCGAACCTCGACCTGACATCCTCCTTCGGAGAGGTCAGCCTCGGCGGCATCACCGGCAGCATGACCGTGGAATCAAAGATGGGCGAAGTGAAAGCGTATGGCGTGCCGGGCGGCAAGATCAAGAGTTCCTACGGAGAAATTGACGTCAATCGGCCGTCAGGTCCGATCGATATCAATTCTTCAATGGGCGAAATCACTGTCAAGGGCTGCCGCGGCGGCACCATCTCTTCCAGCTACGGCGAAGTGACGCTTGTGATGGATAAGGGCTTCTCCGGCCGCATCGAGGCGGAATCCTCCTTCGGCGATATCGACTCGGATTACGATCTGCAGTCAAAGGAGAAAAAGAAATCCTATGGTCCGACCAGTCAGAAGAAATTCGGCACCGTTGGCTCCGGCAGCGACAAGCTGTACGTGAAAAGCAGCTTCGGCGATATTTCCATCGAAAAGGAGTAACCGGCATTCGGCTGCAGAGGAATCGAGGACAATTCTGCCTTATTATTTTTTCAGAGGGGCGCATCTTTTGGCGCCCCTCTTCGTATTTCCTTGTTATGGGCGATTTTTTCTTCCGCCCTTGCCTGATTGTCCCATCGTTTTCATTCGGAGTACCTCATGAAACGTCTTCTGTTTCTGTTCGCGCTTGTGCTTGCATTCGGTGCGCAGAATATCTGTGCCCAGTCCGTGTATGGCGAGATGACCCTTGAATATCAGGATGGTTATCTTTTCGCAAAAACCAGCATGCCTGATGGCGGCAAGGCATGGTTTGCCGTCGATCTCGCCGCACAGGCCACGGCTGTCACCAAGGCCTTTGCCAGCAACATGAAAATCCAGAAAGAGCAGAGCAGCAACGATCCGCTGGATCACGGCACGGCGCAGTATGCGCTCGGCGGCTTCGGCTTCCGCGGCGAAATTGTCGGCCGCACGACCATGCCCTCGCTCAGCCTCGGCGGACTCAGCTTCACCGATGCCAGCGTGATGGTGATGAACCAGGCGCCGACGGTCGCCGGACGCACGATCGCCGGCATTCTCGGTGTGGATCTGCTGCGCCGCGCCGAGGTTGCGGTATTCCGTTACGGCAATGCCCCGACGCTCGTGCTCAAGAGCAAAACCAATACCGCCGTCAAGGGCACGATCGAAATGCCGATGAGGGTCGTCAACAACGCCATCTTCGTCGAGGGTACGCTCAACGGTCAGAAGGTGGACTACCTGCTCGACACCGGTTCGCCCGAATCCTATCTCCCTATAAAAACCTTGCGTCTCACCGGCGCGGCTGCCGTACCCAACAGCACCCGTGAAATCACGACACTCGACGGAGAAAAGGCCAAGGTGCGCGGCGCCCAGGTGGAGTCCATCACACTCGGCGGTGAGGAATTCACGGGACTGCCTTTCAATATCGCCGAACTGCCGGTTTTTGGCCGTCTCCCCCAGACTCTCACACCCGTGCTTCTGGGCAACGCATTCTTCAGCAGCATGCAGTTCGTCGAAATCAACTTCGAGGGGAATACGGTCCGGCTGAAGAAGCAATGACATCACCAGTCTGAGAGACCCTTTTCCAGTCGGCATCCGGGCGGTCCTTATTCAGGATCGCCTTTTCTTTTTTCTTCCGCATGCGGTTCCGCATTGGCCAACACCGTACAACTGCGTATTTTTACAGCACACGGCAGACTGCCGGGTCCGGTGTTCCGCATGGATGCGGCACGGGATCTCGAGGCACACAGATCGATATCCGCCACGCTTCATTGGCGTAGGTCGATCATATACAATACGAGGATTCTCAAAAATGAAAGCAAGCTCCCTTGGTCTGTACCTGGCCGCGCTTCTGCTCATGTCAGCGTGCGGAGGACGGAGCGGCCACGACGGCGCGTTCAGGGACGAACCGTCCGCATACCCGGCCATTCCTGAATCGTACATGACCGAACACAATGAAGCAGATATGCTCGATGCACCCGTTTTCTGGGATGGACCAAACGGTGAGCACTGGATCATCGCCGCCTGCAAGGCGACCGACAGACTTCTTGTGCATGATGCCGTGACCGGCATGTTCCTTCGCGCCGTCGGCGTCAGCGGAAGCGGACCCGGTCAATTCTCTCGACCCAACGGCATCGCGGTGATCGAGGATCTCGCCATCGTGGTCGAGCGCGACAATCATCGGCTGCAGGCCTTCCGTCTGCCCGATTGGACGGTGCTCGGCAGCTTCGGCGATTCAGCGCTGATCAAACCCTACGGGATTGCCGTCCGTCGCGACAGCAGCGGTATTCTTCTCTACGTCACCGATAACTACGAAACTCCCGAAGAGGGTACGCCCCCTGACGAGGAGCTGGGACGCAGGGTGAAAGTCTTCCGGATGACCGCCGGGGAACGCGATGTCACCGCCGAACTCGTCATGACCTTCGGAGACACTGAAGGCGATGGCGTGCTGCATATCGTCGAATCCATCTGTCTCGATACCCTCCGCGGCCGCATTCTGCTCACCGATGAGGATGGCGAATCGAACGACGTAAAGATCTATGATTTCGAGGGGAAATTCACCGACGGGATACTTGGCAGCGGCGTCTTCCGCTTCCAGCCTGAAGGGATCGTGCTTGTGGAATGCGACGATGGCAACGGCTACTACGTGTGCGTGGATCAGGATGTCGCCGATAACAGCTTCCGTGTCTTCGACCGCGCGACACTCGAATACCTCGGCGCTTTCCGTGGCGTGGCAACCAACAATTCCGACGGCATCGCATTCACCTCGCGGTCCAGCGAAGGTTTTCCCGAAGGCATTCTTGCCGCGGTGCATGGCGACGGCAGCCTCAGTACGTTTGACTGGAAAGTCATCGCCGATACGCTCGGATTGAAATACCGGTTTCGGGAGACCGCGATGGAGCCTGTACAGCCGTAACCCCCAATCCCGGGGGTGACACACGAATCCCCGGGCTTGCGCCCTGATTCCCGGGCCTGCGATGCGATTCCGGGGGTGATTCACGAATCCCCTTCAGGTAACGTTCCCGCGCGAAGCATGGCGAACCTTGTGGATCCGTCTCATCCGTGCAATCCTTGTTCCATTCTTCCACGGGATTCTGCGCTGGTTTTCGTGTATATTGTTGCATACAACAGACAGCGTTCCTTTCCCCATGCCCGATTTCATTGCAGCGACTTTCATCGTGCCATTTATTGATTCAGCCATTCAGTGGCTGGAGAAGAGCATCGGACTCCCGCCCTACGTTCAGCAGAACATCCTTAAATCCGTCACCATCGTCTTTCTCCTCTGGCTGATACGACTGACCGTACTGAAGGTCGTAAACAAACGAACACATGATGTCCGCACCCGCTATCAGTGGCAGAAGAGTTCCGCCTACGTGTCGGTGGGTATTGCCCTGCTCGTGATCGGCCGCATCTGGTTCGAGGGCTTCGATGCACTCACCACCTATCTCGGTCTCGTTTCCGCCGGTATCGCGATTGCCCTGAAGGACGTGCTAACCTCCTTCGTGGGATGGATCTTCCTGCTCTGGCGGCGTCCCTTCGAAGTGGGTGACCGTATTCAGATCGGCAATCATGCGGGCGACGTCATCGACATCCGCATCTTCCAGTTCACGCTCAACGAGATCGGAAACTGGGTCGATGCGGATCAGAGCACGGGGCGTGTCATTCACATCCCCAACGGGCTGGTCTTCAGCGCACCGCTGGTGAATTATACCAGGGGCTTTCGGTACATCTGGGATGAGATCCCCGTCCTGGTCACCTTTGAGAGCGACTGGAAGAAAGCCAAGAGTATTCTTCTGCAGATCGTAGACCAGCATACGGAAGTTCTTACCGAGCAGGCCGAGCACGGCGTGCTGGAAGCCAGCAAGAAGTTCATGATATTCTATTCCACCCTCTCCCCCACGGTATACACGTCGGTGAAAGACAGCGGCGTCAATCTGACGCTTCGCTATCTCGTCGAACCGCGGAAGCGCCGTTCACGGCAGGAGGTACTGTGGGAAGAAATCCTCACCGCCTTCGCCGCCGAAACCGACATCGATCTGGCGTATCCGACAATCCGGTATTACCGGGGGTCGGAGAATTCTCCCGCCGACCACACCCCTTCTGGGGAATAAACACGAATCCCCGGGCTTGCGCCCGGGATCCCGGGATTATGGATTCCCCCTCCGGGTTCGATACAAAAATCCCCGGGCTTGCGCCCGGGGCTAGGGAATGTCGCCCCGTAAGGGCTCCGATAGATCCGTCTCGTCCGTGGAATCCGCGTTTCCTCTTTTACGGATTGAATTCCTCGACCTCGATCTTCGTGGTGCGGAGTTCGCAGACCACCGCCTGACCGGGCTGGAGATCGAATACAAATCCTTCCTGCTCGTTCTTGCCGATTTCCTGGCCGCCGATTTCATCGGTGAGGATGTCGTACTGCGCGTCGAGCCACACGACCGCGGATGCGGCGGCCTGGCAATCGGTGTTGGCAACGACGGCGAAGGCGTTTTTCCCGTCATGCGATTGTCGCAGGTAACACAGCACACGCGGATCGGTGGTATCGAATACCTTGATCGTATGCCGGGAAGGGGAAACGATGATGTCGTGCCACTGCGCACGCACGGCGTTCACACGCGCCACCAGCCCGCTCATTTCCGCGGGATTATTCCAGCAGAGCGCCGACTCGCTGAACAGCGGCAGCTTGTGCGACGGGAGTTCGGCGATCTCCTCTGGCGTGAAGCCGAGCCCGGTGTTCACCGGATAGGTCTCACCGAGTTCGTACCCCTGATGCAGAAATACAATGCCGGGAAGAAATGCGTTCACGACCATGGTCATGCGCGAGAAGTTGAGTCCGCCTGCCCGCCGCGCCGCGCGCGGCGTATTGTGCGTCTCGGGCGTCGCGAAAAACGGCACGGGGACATCCTGCGTCTCGAGCATTTTCAGAAACTCGAGCAGTTTGTGCGGCAGATGCTCATCGCTCCACAGATATCCCACCGTGGCGTTGTAGCCTTCCTGCCGGCTTTTCGCGGAGATTGCGAAATTTTCTTCCCAGAAGGCGAAATCCGGATTCACCTTGCGCGCGCGTTCGACGATGCTCTGCTTCAGGCGCTTTGGCAGCGCATGCCCCATGTCGATCATCACACCGTCGATGCCGAAATTTTTCTGATAATGCGGAATGACATTGATGATGGTGTTCCACAAACCGCGATTCTCGTTGTCGACCGTCGCCAACCGTGTGTCGTACATGCGGATGGTGTTGTAGGCCATGTAGTCGAAGCTCGCATGTTCGTACATCTTCAGGTAGGTCACGTCGTTCCATGGCGGTTGCACGTCGTCTGGCGGCCAGTCGGCGAAGGCGCCGGGAATGCGCACGCGCATGCCGTCGTCCATGATCCCGATGTAGCGGTCGCCTTCGATGGTAAGTTCCGATGGCATATCGCGGAAAAGATTGCGGTACGCCATGCTCGGAGGCGGCAGGCTGCTCAGATCGTTGCGCTTGATGCGCTGCGTGATCACCTGCAGTTCCTCCGCGCTGAATTTCGGATTGCCGAAGCCCTCGGGATGTTCGGCACTGCGGTCGGGCACGCTGGCGTCGATCCAGTAAAACCAGTTGGGATGATCCGTCACCCACTCCGAGTCCTTGCTCGCGGTGCGGAACACGAATTCCATTACCACGCGCATGCCCAGTCGATGTGCAGCTTCGACGAAAGCGGCGTATTCGGCCTCGACGCCGAGTCCGTGAAAGGGTTCGCAAAGCCGTTCATCGAGCTTGTAGGGATTCTTGATCGCATAGGGAGAACCGAGGCTGCCCTTGTTGCCGTCGGAACCGATAATCGTAATCGGAAGCAGATGGATCGTATTGACGCCCATCATTTTGAGAAAAGGCAGCAGCGCGATGGACTTGAGAAACGTTCCGGTTTCCCGCAGCCCCCCTTCGAGATCCTCAATCGAAATGCTGCCATTTCCATCATGATCCCAGGCCGTGGTGAGACGGGTAAACATGTTGTAGACGACAGCGTTTTTTGTCCATTCTCCGGAGTTGCCCTGCGTTTCTGGAGTGAGGTCTTCATGCGCGAGCACGGCGTCGACTCCCCCGAGGAAAAAGGAAACCGCGTCGGTGCTGCGGATGCGTTCGTCGCCCGGCTGCCGCGGATCGATCCACAGCGCAGGAACTCGATATTCAGCTCCGATACCCTTCTCGCCGAATTCCGCGATCTTGTCACGCAATGTCTGTAATGCGTTCATCATAGCTCTGCCCTGCCGATGTCGTTCAGTGTGACGTTCCCGGGAAATGAAATGAGGGCTGTCCCGGACGATATCCGGGACAGGCATTCTCCTCAGTCTGCGAAGTACTCCGCGACCTTGTACAGGTCCGGATCGAGCTCCTTGATGGCGCCCGAAATATCGTTGATATCGATGTCGACGATCCTGTTGCCCTGCAGGGAAACCATGCGTCCGAATTTCCCTTCGTGCACGAGTTCCGCGGCATGGACACCGTAGCGCGTTCCGAGCACGCGATCGAACGCCGTGGGCGATCCCCCGCGCTGGATATGTCCGAGCACGGTGTGGCGCGTCTCGAAACCGAGACGGTCTTCGATTTCCTCTGCGAGTACTTTTGCCACCCCGCCCAGCATGACATGTCCGAAGGCATCCTTCTTCATGCTTGAGAGAACATAGCTGCCATCTTCATCGTATTCGCCCTCGGTGGCCACTTTCGCACCTTCAGAAACCACGACGATACTGAAATCCTTGCCGTTCTGATGGCGTCGCTTGATGCGCGCGCAAACGTCTTCCACGTTGAACGGATGTTCCGGCACGAGGATGACGTCACCGCCGCCCGCGATGCCCGCATACCAGGTGATCCACCCGGCATGGCGTCCCATCACCTCGACCACGAGCACGCGGTCATGGCTTTCGGCCGTCGTGTGGAGGCGATCGATCGCTTCCATCGCAATGTTCACCGCGGTGTCGAACCCGAAGGTGAAGTCCGTTCCCATAAGGTCATTGTCGATCGTCTTCGGCACGCCGACGAGCTTCACACCCGCCTGTGACAGCTTCACCGCCACGCCCAGCGTATCCTCCCCGCCGATGGGAATCAGTGCGTCTATGCCGTTTTTCTCCAGATTCTCCAGGAGCCGCTGTTCACCATTCTCAACCTTGTAAGGATTGGTGCGCGAGGTGCGGAGGATGGTTCCGCCGCGATGGAGAATACCGCTGACCTCTTCCCTGCCCAGCGGCATGGAGTCGTTCTCGAGCAGGCCTCTCCAGCCGCCGCGGAAGCCGAGAACTTCATGTCCAAGTTTCAGTGACACGCGCACGATCGCGCGGATAACAGGATTCAGACCCGGGCAGTCGCCGCCGCCCGTGAGTACCCCAATTTTCATGGATAACCCTCTGATGAAAAATGTTTCGTGTACAAACGGATACAGGAAACATACGGAATACGCACGAAAGAAGGTAGGGCGGATTCGTGAATCCGCGTGAACCGGGATTTCCCGGCATTCCGTCATGGGCGGATTCGTGAATCCGCGTGAAC
>JACZJN010000144.1 GCA_014860565.1 Bacteroidota bacterium | reverse complement strand
GAAGGCCCGCAGCCATTCACATGGGAACCGGATCTGCTGATCCAAGGGGATACAATGGATCAAGTGGGAAGAACCATCAATCAGTTCCGTGGCTCCGTCCTCGTGCTCGATTTCAACGGTGACGGCTGGCCCGACATCCTCACGAAAGCCAATGACACTCGCGATTCCGTGCGATGGAAAGGCGTGCTGTATCTCGGGGGACCGGCGATGGACGCCGTAATTGATGCGGAGTTCCGGGTACAGGTTCCTCTCCAGCTCAACCACCCATATATGGCGGATGCCCTGGTCGGCGACATCAACGGTGACGGGTACGACGAGATCCTCATCGCAGGGACTGCACCGGGAGGACAGCCGGAAGGGGAATATTGGGACGTATTTTTCGGCAATCCCTGGACGATCGTCCGGGAACCACAACGTGTCCTTCGATTCTCGAATGGGTGGTCGCCACGACGACATGTCGCTGCCATCATGGACGTAAATGCCGATGGTTACGCGGACATTCTTGGTGGCACTACGGCCGTTGCGTATGGTGATGCACTCTTGTTTCGCGGCACCGCCACGCTGCCCGAACACATCCTGCCAAATGATTCCACCGTCAATTACAAACCTGATCCGAAGGGGGATCTCAAACCGCAGATCTGCTGCCCCGTCGGTGACATGAACGGTGACGGCACGGACGATCTGGTCATGGCCTGGAATCCCTACTTCTATCCTGGAAGCTCGCCGTATTATTTCTATTCAGGCGGACCGTTGTTTCGCGAGCCCATCGGATATTTCGGTACGACACCGGAGGGGGATCGGGTGGTGATGGGTGTTCACCCCGCCGGCGATCTCAACGGTGACGGTTATGATGACATCATCACACTTGGACACGGCGGGAACTCCGATAACACTTGCCGTTTCCAGATCTGGCTCGGTGCGAGGCAACTGAGCACAGCAGTGGAATCGCCATCAATCCCCGTTACGCTCACTGTTACCCTTGCCCCCAATCCCTTGCCATCGGGTAACCGCCGGTTGCGCGTTATGGCAGAGGGAGCATATCCTGGCACGGTCGATGTCGTCATCACCGACATGCTCGGGCGCGTGTGCGACACACGAACCTGCGACCTCGTGGGCGAGACGCCCGCGCTGACACTCGAACTGCCCGCGCTGCCCGCGGGCGTGTACCTGCTCTCGCTGCGCCAAGGCAATTCCCTCGCGCAGCAGAAACTGATGCTGTTCTGATAACACTTTACAGAGGAGTTACGGACATGAAACGCACATTATTCACGTTGCTGCTGCTCCTGTGCGCAGCCGGCGTGTTCGCTCAAGCCCACCCCCCCCGTTCGTCATAGGCTTTCACGGCTTCGGCCCTGAATGGCATCCCACCGACTTCAATCAACATTACATCCGGGGATACATCCCCACTCCCATGACCGATGAAGAACGCTACAACTTTGTCGGCGACACCATCTTCGCGCGGACCCGCGAACTCGGCGCCACGCTGATCAGCTATTACATCCATCCCGACTTTGTCACCGCCACACCCAATGCCACCCTCCAAGTGAGCGAGCAGGCCCAACCGCCGGCGCATCCCCACCCGCTCGACATGGCAGTGCTCGATCTCGGCCTCGATACCTATCTGAAGGGAGAACGCATCATGTTCCATCCGGAAGTTCGGCCGGATCCGTCCACCGGACTCGATGCGGATTTCAAGCAGACGTGGGACTATGAACTTGTTGATGATGATGAATTCGATCTCCTTCTCCATCGAAATCTGAATCTTTCTGCTCCCTTGACCATTCTCGATCCGGAATACGATGCCATCCGTATGGCACCTGGCAACGGCGTGATCGACAGTGTCAAGATCCACCGCAAAGAAGACCTCTCGCTGTTCCGCGACTGGTGGCCGACCGATCCCGATGCGTCGAGAAACCTGCACGACATGTGCAGCGGCTCAGGTCTGTATCTGCTTTCGGTGACCGTGAAAGCGGACATCCCGAATACGCTGACCGAATCGGACAATCCCCTCATGTACGTCAAGATCATGACTGTCGATTCGACGAATCAGAATATTCCGGACAGCATTACCTTTATTCTGCGAGAACGGCATTTCTTCAATGCGAGTCATACGCTCATCACTACGCCCATCGAAGTTCTTCTCGGTGCCTTCGAACTCCGGCAGACCGGCCTCGATTCCGCCGTGACCTATGCCGTCGAACGGCCTCTCAGCGGCGCGTTTCCCCATCCATGGTTCGACACGACGCTGACACGCTACGAGCGTATACTCGATGGCGACGACCGGGCATCAGCTGACAGCATCGATAATCGGTATCACGGGTTCGACATGCGCATCCATTACGGATCGGGCACCAACACCTTCCTTCTCGACGCGGGCTGCCTCAGTTCGCCGC
>JACZJN010000143.1 GCA_014860565.1 Bacteroidota bacterium | reverse complement strand
CCGCGATGGATTCGAGATTGATGCCGACGAGAGCAATGCGATCGAAAAGGAGAACGTCCTTGACGCGGAGTTTGTAGTCCACGATGCGCCGGGGTGCGGTTATCACGAGATTCGGTGTCCCCTTCACCTTCGAGGAAGTACCGTCGATGCTGATGTTGTCGTCGAAGCCGAGTGGCAAACGCATCGGCGGAAACTGTTCCTTCATGGTGCCGAGTTTGACGCGGATGACATCCTCGATCAGTCGTTCCGCGGGAGCGAGCAGTCCCCCCGCGGACGCGGCGGGCGTCACGTTATACGGTTCGATTTCAAGCAGCAGCGCATCGCCGTCGGGAATCAGCGCCAGCTGGCAGTCCATCAGCAGCCGCACGTCCACGCCGTATCCCTCGCTGCGCGCGAGCAGGTTCAGCGTCACGAGAGCGGAGCCCGGGAACATCCGCGCAGCGACCGAATCGATGCGGTAGCGCGTCTCCGCATCGAGCCATCCTTCCCGCCCACACAGTTGCTGCAGCGTACGCACGAGAAACTCCTCCTGAAGCTGCACGACGATATCAGCCTTTGTGGGGTCGTCACCCTTTTGCAATCGATCGGCGAGGAGCAGCGCGCCACGGTAGCGTGTTTCGAGCGATGCGGCCTCGCGCGCTTTTTCGTAACGCTCGTGATCGACATTGGCGCCCGCGACGCTGCGCACAACGGCGCATCCCTGCAGCGAGACCAGCAGGATTGCTGAAACGAATACAAGCGATTTCATGAGAATTGGACCTCGATGATTTTTTTTTCTTCCCTTTCGAAATACGCTTCCCCGGGCACAACGATCGGCAGTTCGCGAATGGACTGCACCTGTCCATGCCTGCGGGCCTCGGCGATTTCCTCCCGCAAGGCCCCGCCTTTCCAAACCACGAGCTTACGCGGACCTTGCTTTCGCAACAGCGGATAACTCCACCGCACGAGTGCCGGCAGCTGCGTCACGGCACGGGCAAGTACGACGTCCATTTTCCCCTGGCATTTTCGCAGCAGGTCGTCGTCCTCAACGCGTCCGCAATGCACGGCGACATTCTGGAGTGCGAGCTGCGCGATCATGTCTTCGACGGCGCGGATTTTCTTGGCGATGGAATCCACGAGTGTAAAGCGCACATCGGGAAGCATGATCGCGAGTGGAATGCCCGGCATCCCGCCGCCCGTGCCGAGATCCAGCATCGCTCCTTCGCGCGGCAGCGTTGTCGCCAGCATTACCGCCAGCGAATGCAGGATGTGATTGCGCCAGACCTGCTCTTCGTCCTTGCGAGATATCAGGTTGATGCGGCTGTTCCAATCGCGCAGCAGCGAGACGAACGCCGCCAGCTGATCGCGCTGCGCGTCCGTGACCTCCACGTCACCTGCGGCGAGGAGGGATCGAATGGAATCCGCGGTGTGCGCACCGTCGGTTGTGTTTGCTGTGTCCATGTTCATATTGAGGGGATAACGTGCACGAGCACGAGCACGAGCACGTGATTCATCTCTGATTCCTGGCGAGTCTCGTGAGCATTGAAGAAATCCTTAGCAGTAGCGCTTTCCCTTCGTCATGGTGTTCCAGAGAAAGCTGATTCATGCGATGCAATATATCCAACACCGCGGCACTCTCAAACGATGAGCCCCGTGAGATATGAAAGAAATGGCGTCGTTCGGCAGCAGAAATTCTCCCAAACTATCGTGCTCGTCCTCGATGACGCTTTGTGCCGCCCTTTCAGGGCGGTTGGAATCATAGAGGTGGCCGCCCTGACCCAGGGCTGAAGCCCTGGGCTGCAATGGTTCGCGCTTTCAGCGCGAAGATCGTGCTCGTGCTCGTGCTTGTGCTCGTGCTCGTGCTCGTGCTCGTGCTCGTCCTTCGTGCTCGTGCTCGTCCCCTACTGATTTCTCACGATGGCGATTTCGACGCGCCGGTTTTTCTGCCGTCCTTCGTCGGTACTGTTGGAGGCGACTGGTTCGGCCTCGCCGTAAGTACGGATCTCCATTTCGTTCTGCAGCTTCACGCCCTTCTGGTACAGCCAGTCCTGCACGTAGCGGCTGACTTCCTTGGCGCGGCTGTAGCCGAGCTTGATGTTGTAGATCACGGTTCCGACGGAATCGGTGTGTCCGGAAACCACGACCGTGGAATTCGGGAACTGCGTGAGCAGGACGACGGCGCTGTCCAGTTTGCGCTCTTCTTCAGGTCGAATATTGAAGAGATTGAAATCGAACTCGACCGTGAACGCGTAAATCTTCCGCTCGTCTTCGAAGATGGGGATCATCAACAGATCATGCGTGATGACCATGCGCTCGCCTTCGTCTTTCGCCATTTTGGTGACCTCGTCCGCCGTGTCGAAGCGGAGCGATGCCACCTTGTTCTCGTAACCGGATAACTCCCCTGTCGCGGTATACCATTTCTGCAGGTCGAGCCGGATCTCCGCCTCACGGTTGCCTTCGGCGAGCAGGCGATCGTCCGCGGTGGAGAAAATGCTGACGATCGCGGGGATGTCCTGCTTCGTGTATGCGTTCTTCGCGTGGACACGCAGTACCAATGCTTTTTCTTTCACCGGTGGTGGTGGGGGT
>JACZJN010000142.1 GCA_014860565.1 Bacteroidota bacterium | reverse complement strand
GAACAGGCGTTCCGCTGCATGGCGAGCTGTGCGAGCACGAAGTACGTACCACCCGGCGCGCAATTGCGGAAGTGCGAGCGGGACATCGAACACCGAGGCATCTCCCGGCGGCACGACCGTGCGGTAGACCTCGCGGCCCAGCATATCGACGATGGAGATGCGCATTTCATGTGCTGCAGGCATGGAAACGCGCACGCTCAGCGACGAGGTCACCGGATGCGGATAGATGGACAGAATGCGGAAATCTGCGACAGGCTCCGTACGCTCAACGCCGGTCTCGTTCATGACGGTGAAGCGACGGGATTCGGACCAGGGACCCGCACCGCGGACGTTCTCTCCACGCACGCGCCAGAACCAGGTACTGCCCGGGTCGAAGGGTCCGGCAATGATGCTCGTATCCACGGTGGAGAGAGCCGTGACGGGTGCGGAGAAATCAGCGGCGGTTGAGAGATGCACCCGGAATGAATCCACGGAGGCCGGCGCATTCCATAAAAGCATGATCGTCTGTGACTGCTCCACGGCGTCCGCGACTGGTGTGATCAGCTGCGGGATCCCCGGAAGCGGCGGCAACGCACGAAAACGCCAAATCGCCGACCACGGACCGTCACCGCCATCGTTCGAAGCACGGACGCGCCAATAGTACGTTTTCTCCAGAGTCAGCGCATCGAGCTGCCGGGTCACTGCCGTGAGTCCGCTTTCATCAACCGTGAGCGGGGAGGTGAACTGCTCGTCCTCCGCCACCTGCAGCTGATAGCTGCGTGCCTTGGGCACGGCCTGCCAGCGCACGATCACGGGCAGTGTGACGTCCGTACTCGAATCCGCAGGTTCGACCAACAGCGGCATACCGGGCGGCTGCAGCTGCGATGAGAAGCTCCAGCTCTCCGACCAGGGGGAACTCCCGGAGGCATTCACCGCGGCGACATGCCAATAGTATGTCGTGTTTGCGGAAAGACCCGGCACGGTGACCGACGTCCCGCCCACACCGGCGCTGTCGAAGACCACCGGCCCGAGCATCGATTCCGTCGCGATCTGCACACGGTAGCTGCTCGCGCCGTCCGCCGCTTCCCAGCGCAGCGCTGCAGGCAGGGTCGCGGTACTGCTGCCGTTCGGCGGCGAGGTGAGACGCGGCGCGGGTGGTGGAGTCGATACCGTCGTGAAGCTGTATACCGTGGACCACGGACCATCGCCCTTCGCATTCACGGCACGCACGCGCCAATAATGGAGGGTCTTCGCGGACAGATCGAACGGTGGACGAATTTCCATTCGGTTCAGATTTCCGGCATCGACGACAGGACTCGTGAATGCGGCATTGGTGGCGATCTGAAGCTGATAACTCTCTGCGCCCGTCACGCCTGACCATAGCAGAATCGGTCGTTGGAACTGCGCGGCGGCGGCATTCGCAGGCAGCAGCAGCCGTGGCGCGGACGGAGCGCCCCATGCGGCATCGGAAACAACCCACTCCGGATGCTGAACGAGCGCGGCCATCGGCACATGCGCGCTTGCGTCCTGCGTCGCCGTGCCGCTCCCCTCATCGAAGGCCATGCGCATGACCAGGTCGGGATCGGCGCCGTTGATGCGCACGTTCATGTTCGCGTGGATCTGCTGCTCGGTGCGGGCCACTTTCCAGATGCGCACTTCGTCGATCATGCCGAAGGCCTGTTCGTCGCCCCCCGAAGGACCGTTGCCGATCAGCAGCGGTTGATCATTTTCGACATCGGGAACATCCGCGTCGCACGCGACCTCTTCGGAAAGACTGCCGTTGATGAAAAACCGCGCCACTCCGTCGCTCCGTTTGTAGCTGACGGCCACATGCTGCCATTTCCCCGTCTCGATCGGGACATTGGACCCAGCGCCCTTCCAGATGAAGTTGAGGTCCATACCCCAGGACGTGACCGAGAATTGCCAACCCCAGTCAATCGACGGCTTGTATTTATCGAGAACGGGGAAGAACCCGTTGTCGTAGTGATCGACGTTGACCCAGGCTTCGAACGTGAGTTCGTCGTTCGCTTCGATATCGTCGAAAACACTGCTGTGCGGCACGCTGACCAAGTCGCCACGGTGATCGAAGAGCAGAGCATAGCCCGCATCTCCCGGTGCGCTGGCCGCGCGGAATGAGCGTGTGCGGGACCATCCGGAATATCCTTGCCCGTTGCGCGCGCGCACCCGCCAGTAGTGGATGACGCCGGACTGCGCCCCGGTCAGAATCCATGTCGTATCCGTCTGGTTCTGCTGATTCGCCACAAAGCTGGCGAAGAGCGGATCGGTGGATACTTGAACATCGTATGTGGTCGCACGCCGCGCCGCTTGCCAGAGCAGCGGCGGATTCATCGAGGAGGCAGTCGCTCCGTCATCGGGCGAAAGCAGCGTCGGTGTCGAAGGCAGCGTCTTGCCGGTCATGAACATCCATGCGGCGGACCACGGGCCCGCGCCGGTCGCGTTCACACCGCGCACGCGCCAGTAAAATTCTTCATTCGTCGCAAGGTCGTATGGCCGGAGCGTCAGTCCGTCATGCCAGCGCGCTTCGAAGAGCAGCTCACTCAGATTCGGACCGCGCCCGATCTGCACGTCATAGGCCGTGGCGTCGGTGGCGGCCGTCCATCTCAATGTTGGTGCCGCACCGCTGTTGGCATTGCCGTCGGAGGGACCGGTCAGTTGAACGCTTCCCGGCAGGGCGGGGAATGCGCATCGATACACCGTCGTCCCCGCTGCGCACCAGCCGCCGCCGGCAGCGGTTTCGGCATCCGCGACATCTTTCCGATCCAGTCCCGTATCGAACAGCTCCCAGGTTCGTCCTCCGTCCGTGCTGCGGTGCACGGCATTGCTGCCATTCACCAGCAGGACAGTACGGTCATTCACAACGTGGAGTCGTCGGTTTGCGCCGTTGATGATGTCCATTTGCACCCACCAGCCTCCGAGATCGTCGCTGCGATAGACCCGGCGTTCGGTGATGGCGAGCATGGCCCCGTCGCCGAGCAGACGGATGTCGACCACCGATTCATTCTGCGTGATGCCGCCGTCCTTGCGTTCCCACTGCCAGTTGGCCCGATGTCCGCGGTACATGCGGTATTTGCCTTCGTCCATCACCGCGGCGAACACCCAGCCGTCCTTCCCGCCCTCGACGCAACGCACATCGCTGCCGGCGGGCAGGCTGCCCGCGGCGGACGACCAGTCCGCCCCACCGTTGCTGCTGAAGTACGGTCCGGCGCTGCTGCTTGCCGCGACGAGCAGGCTGTCGCCGCAGGCCAGGCGAGGATCCGCGGTATGCAGGGGAATCACGGATTC
>JACZJN010000141.1 GCA_014860565.1 Bacteroidota bacterium | reverse complement strand
GACAGTCGAGCATTCGACAGTCGAGCATTCGACAGTCGAGCATTCGACAGTCGAGCATTCGACAGTCGAGCATTCGACAGTCGAGCATTCGACAGTCGAGCATTCGACAGTCGAGCATTCGACAGTCGAGCATTCGTAATTAAAAAATCCGCCCCTAGAATTGGCACGCTTGGGGGCGGATTTGTTGCACGGAGGTATTATGCTTTGAGAACGTTGTGAGCGGTATGTGCTTCGTTCCTGGAGGTGCTACGCTTGTATGGTCATTGTATCAGGGTGCCGAGTGAATGATGGGGATGAGGGACTATTTCCGTTCAGAAGATCCGCGAAGCAGATGGAGGACGGAAGAGAGCGAAGGAGCGACGGGCTCGCTGCCGCGGTCGGTCGGTTCGTAACGGATGTCGGTGCGCGCAGCGACGACCTGCATTGTCTGTCCGCCTTCGTTGACGACGAGATAGAGACCTTCGTTATCACGCGCATCAAGTATGGCCGTTGCGCTGCTGCGCGTATCGATGAAGCGAAGCACGCCTTCCTGAACCATGGAATCAAATTGCAGATCATAATCGGCGAGCGTGACGCGTTGATCGCTGATGCGGACGGTTCCGTCACTCGTGCTGCAGACCAAGGTGGTCGCGGTGTGCGGGCCCTGTGCGAATGCCATCCCCATGACGAACGGGAGGATCACGAGCGATGAGACGGCTTTTTTCAACATGGTTCTGACTCCTTCTCTATGAAAGTCCCGGCGAGCTTCCTTGTTGTTGCCTCACCGAGGACGGTTTGAACTTCGGATCACGTATATGGGAAAACCATGCCAATATTGAAATCTGGCCCTATCCGATGTTTTGAATGGGGATTTCCGCGTCCCTGTGAAAAAATCGAACAATTCGTGAATCACCTTCACATTTTCACATGGCGCGGAGGGCGCAAAAAGGAATAAAAGATCTGCAAAGCGGCAGAATATGGCAAGATGCCGGGGGAGGTGGAAACGGGGGGAAGTGGGATGCTTACTTTATCGAGACTGCAAAATCAGCCTTGCCGATCGGGACGACGCTGACGACGAGCTGGTTCCCCGTGCTGAGGTAGGTGCCGGTCGCGCGACGCACGGACGCCGAGGTCGCCTGCAGTTGATTCTGCTGAAGGGCGAAGCTGAAGAGGGGAGAGTCTCCGAGAAGGTTTCCGAGATTCAATACGTCGCATCGTCCGCCAAAACCGTAGAACGTTTCGAGCGGGGTGTAGAACTCCATGGCGGACTGATTGCGCGCGGCAGTCAATTCATCGTCTGATACGCCCTCTGAGGCGAGCGCATCGAGTATGCGCATGACCTGGGTGTACACTGTCGTGAGATGTGTCTCAAGCTTGCATGTGATCGTTATCCATAACGTCCCGGTAAGTTCATTTGAACTCTGTGAAACTTCGACGGAATGAACGAGGGGGTTGACCTTCACAAGGTTCGAATAGAGCAGGGCATGCTCTGAGCCGGTCAGCAACTTCGCGATGAGCTTGAGGATGGGTTCGTCGGGATGCCCTGCGCGTACAGTCGGGAAAACAAGGTGGAGCTGGTTGAAGCCGATACGATCTTCGACAATAAAAGCGCCCTGACCAAGCGGCACGAAAGAATCGGGGATATTTGCCCAACCAGCCGGTTGACCGGCGGAGATTTTCGAGAAATATTTTTCGACGAGGGCACGGGCTTTTGTCGGATTGAAATTGCCGCCGATGGTCAGGTAGGCATTCGCAGGCACGTGATACCTGCGGCTGAATGTTGTCACGTCATCGAAGCGTATGCTGTCAACGTCGCTGATTTCGCCGATGCTGTTATGCCTGTACGGATGTCCATCGGCATAGAGTTCGTGGAAAACCTGCTGCGTCAGGGTGCCGAGCGCCTGCTTGGCCCTGCGCGCATGTTCTTTTTTCAGCCCCGCGACCATGCCTTCCCATTGTTCCCTGGTGAACGCATCGACGGAATGCTCCATGCGGTCCGCTTCAATCATGATGGCTGTTTCGAGCCGGTTCATCGGAAAAACCGACGCAATCCCCACCCAGTCCACCGTAGTGAGCGCTGAAATGGATGCATGCTCTTCGTTGCGCAGACGCAGCAATTCTTCCCGGGGCACTTTCTTTGTGCCAAGCAGGAGCATTTCTCCAGCGATGTTCGCCAGCCCGGTGCGTCCTTCAGGATCAATCGCCGATCCTGCATGATATGCCATGTTCAGCGAAATCAGCGGCAGGGTCGTGTCGCGGTGCAGCACGACCGAGAGACCATTGCGAAGCGTGAATTTTTCAAACTGCGGAGTATAGTCCTGCGCGGAGGCAGAAAGAGAGCAGAGGAGAAAAACGGCAATCGGGAAGAGCGTGTATTTTTTCATTCTATCAAAATACCCTGTCGGCGCTATTCCGCGCAATGGACGCAAAAAGGGATGTTACGGGACGTCGTCTTCCGTGCGCGAAGCCCTGATTCCCTTGCCGCAACAGCGATGCATGCGCTGGCTGCCTCCCCCGCGTTCGGCCCGGGGACGCAGCCACTGCGCTTGATTTCATCCCTCCTCCGCAGTACCTTGCATGTATCTCGGGGTGCTGCCCGAAACTCGGCAGCTGAGAACATACCCGTCGAACCTGACCCGGATAATGCCGGCGTAGGGAAGGAAGTTCCTACACCGTTGTTCTGCACTCGCAGGGTCAACGGTTTTTTCTTTCCTCCTCTTCGAGCCGCGCAAGGGTCGAGTTCCAGAATCACTCATCTCCCGGAGTTGTATCATGAGGATTTTCTGGTTACTCGCCCTGGCAGCGATTTCACTCCTCCAGGGCCTCCACGCACAAAGTGTCAGCGGCAGTGTGCACGACGCAAAAACGAATCTGCCGCTCGGATCCGCCAACATTCTCCTCATTCCCGCGAGCGGGACGGAAGCTGTTTCCGGCGCAGGCAAACCGCCGCATTATGGAACAGCGGCGGAACGCTCGGGTTTTTTCGCATTCGATCATGTGGTCCCAGGCACGTATATCGTCCGTACCAGCTTCATCGGCTACCGCACGGATGAACAGCGCGTGCAGGTGGACGCGGGCGAAAACCATCTGCGCATCGCACTGCAACCCGCGGCGATGCCGGGTCCCGAAATCGAGATCTCTGCCATGAAGGCACGCGAACGCTTTTCCCCAGTCACATTTTCCGATCTCACACAGGAAGATCTCGCGAACGAATATTTCGTACAGGACATCCCCGCCATGCTTGCCGATCTTCCGTCGGTCACGTTCTATTCTGAGAGCGGAAATGGCATCGGTTACAATTATCTGCGCATTCGCGGTTTTGATCAGCGCCGGCTCGCGGTGATGGTCAATGGCATTCCGCAGAACGATCCGGAAGATCACAACGTCTACTGGATCGATATGGTGGACCTTCTGGGCAATACGGAGGAAATCCAGGTACAGCGCGGAGCGGGCAGCGCGTTCTACGGTCCACCCGCGATCGGCGGCTCGATCAATATCGTCACCGGCGATTTCGCGAACCGCAAAGGTGTGACCATCAGCGCCGGAGGGGGAAGCTACAATACGCAACGCTATGCATTCGCCGCCGGCTCGGGTCTGATCGATAACACCTACACGCTGTTCGGCAGACTTTCACAGATGAGTACCGACGGGTACCGTGAACATTCCTATACGCGTGCCAGTTCGTTTTATTTCGCGGCCACACGATACGATCCGTCTTTTACCACGCGCATCAACGTGTATGGGGGACCACTCGAAGACGGGCTCGCCTATTACGGACTGCCAAAATTCACGGTGAAGGATCGCGATCAACGGCGCAAGAATTACAATTACTGGGAGGCGGAAAACGGCGCATACACCTGGACATCACCTCGCCGCAAGCAGGAGCGCGAAGAATTCAGCCAGCCGCATTTCGAGCTGCTGAATGAATGGAAAGCCAGCGACCGTCTTACTTTCAACAGTGCGCTTTTCTACGTCGTCGGCCGGGGTTATTTCGATTACGATGGAACGGGATGGACCGATGCCGCCTACTACCGCCTTACTCCGGAATTCGGTTTCGAGGATGCGGCCGATCCGGCGAATCCGCTGATCCGCGCATGGGTGGACAACCGCCAGGTGGGCTGGCTCCCGCGCGTGACCTACATGCATGGCGAAGGGACGTTGACCGCGGGACTCGAACTGCGTCATCACCGCAGCGAGCACTGGGGACGCATCGAGTGGGCGGAGCAACTCCCGGCCGGCATCGATCCCGGTCGACACTATTACGAGTATCGTGGGGGAAAGGACATCGCCGCCGCATACGTGCAGGAGCAGTATCAGCTTTCACCGCGTCTGAACATCATGGGAAACGTGCAATACGTTTTCAACCGCTACTCCCTGTTTGATGAAAAATATATCGGCACCGATTTCAACAGCGATTATCATTTCATTAATCCGCGTCTCGGACTCAATTACAACATCAGCGAGGCATGGAATTTCTACGGCAATGTCTCTTATACACACCGCGAACCGCGGCTGAAGAATCTCTACGATGCGGCCGAATCAAGTGGTGGAGCGACGCCGCAGTTCGAGCTTGCCTCAGGTGGCGGATATGATTTCACGCGTCCCCTTGTGCGCCCCGAGAAACTGCTCAACGTCGAACTGGGTACGGGCTTCACTTCCGAGCACGCCCGGATTCTGCTCAATGCCTACGTCATGGACTTCACCGATGAGATCATCAAGAGCGGCGGACTCGACAGATTCGGCCAGCCGATTACCGGGAATGCCGCTCAGACGTTGCATGCCGGACTCGAGGTGTCGGCACAATGGTCGCCGCTGCGCAATCTTCATCTCGATGTCAACGGCATGCTGAGTCGGAGCAGGCTCGAGAAGTATGTCGTCTATGCCACGGATGACAACGGCAATCCCGCCCCGTTCGATCTCGGCGGCAACCGCATCGCGGGCTTCCCCGAGCAATTGGCGAACGTGAAACTCACCTGGCGCGAAAGCGGCTTCACCGGTGTGCTGACCTTCAAGTACGTGGGCCGGCAGTACACCGACAATCTCGAAGGACGTCGCTATTCCGCTGCGCTCGACGGTACCGACCATGTTGTGGACCCGTACTCCGTCTGGAACGCATCGTTTTCCTACCGCACTCCGCCTATCCTGGGACTGCGGTCATTGGATCTCCGCGTCAGCGTAAACAACGTTTTTGATCAGCTGTACGCGCAGAGTGGTGAAGGGGATCAGTTCTTCGTCGCTGCAGAACGCAATTATTTTGTCGACATTGTGTTCGGCATCTGACAAGGAGCAGGCATGAAACAGAATCCACTCCAGGCGCTTTTGATTTGCAACGGGGAAATGGCATCGCCGCGAATACTGCAAGCCCTGGCCTGGCAGGTCGATACCATCGTGTGCGCTGATGGCGGCGCCAACGCCGCCCGGGCAATGGATATCATACCGGATACGATTGTAGGGGATTTCGATTCCATCACGATCGACACCCGCGTGTTTTTCGAGCGCGCGGGCGTGCCGCTGATTCATCTCGAAAGGCAGGACGACACCGATTTTGAAAAGGCCCTTATCCATCTGCGTGAACGCGGTGTGAAGCAGGTGGTTATCTGTGGTGTGACGGGGAAACTGCTGGATCACACGCTGGGCAATTTTTCCATCCTCCTCCGCTATCTCGACGCTTTTGAAATGGTCCTCTTCGATCCGCATTACCGGGTCGATGTCATTACCACGGACGCGGAGTTCAGCAGTCGGCCCGGGGATAGAATCAGCGTCGTGCCGCTGACACTGGCAAGCGGTGTGCACTACGACGGACTACGTTATCCGCTGCAAGGCGATTCCCTCTCCTTCGGTATCGCTGAGGGTACCTGCAACGAAGCATTAGGGGATAAGTTTTCCATTTCTCTGAAGGAAGGGGTTCTTCTCGTGTTCCGCGAATTGCATGAAGGCATGTGGACGCTGTAAATTCCCGCCCGATTTATCATCATTCTATCTAAAACGAGGCCAATTCTGACAGATAGTCTGTATTGCAGACAATCTGTCACGTACAAAGGTCTTGACTTTCCGCTGTCGCATTTTTATATTAGCACTCTGTAGAGAAGAGTGCTAACAACACCACTATTACCTTACCATTCACAAAATTTCTTTTTGGAGGAACACATTATGGCAATGAATCTGAAACCTCTCGCGGATCGGGTCATTGTGCGCGCTCTCGAAGCCGAAGAGAAGACCGCCGGTGGTCTTTACATTCCCGATTCGGCAAAAGAAAAGCCTCAGCAGGGTGAAGTCGTCGCAGTGGGTCCTGGTCGGACCGGCGAAGACGGCAAGACCATCGCCATGGAGGTCAAAGTGGGCGACAAAGTGCTGTACGGTAAGTATTCCGGTACCGAAGTTTCCGTCGAAGGCACCGACTATTTGATCATGCGCGAGAACGATATCTTCGCGATCGTCGGTTAAGCAAGAATTCACTCAATATCATTTCATCGATACAATAGAATAAGGAGTACGTACTCATGGCATCCAAAATCATCGAGTATGATGTCGAAGCGAGAAACGCGCTCAAGCGCGGCGTGGACCAGCTGGCCAACGCAGTAAAGGTGACGTTGGGTCCGAAAGGCCGCAACGTCGTCATCGACAAGAAATTTGGCGCACCGACCATTACCAAGGACGGTGTGACCGTCGCAAAAGAAATCGAGCTCGAGGATCCGATCGAGAACATGGGCGCACAGATGGTGCGTGAAGTGGCCTCCAAGACCAGCGACGTTGCCGGTGACGGAACCACGACCGCCACGGTGCTTGCTCAGGCGATCGTTCGCGAAGGACTCAAGAACGTCGTCGCAGGTGCCAATCCGATGGACATCAAGCGCGGCATCGACCTCGCCGTGATCAAGGTCGTCGAGGGTCTGCGTGAAATGAGCCAGGAAATCGGCGACAACAAGGCGTCCATCGCCAACGTCGGCGCCATTTCCGCCAACAACGACATGGCAATCGGCACGCTGATCAGCGACGCGATGGAGAAAGTCGGCAAGGACGGCGTTATCACCGTCGAAGAAGCCAAGGGCATGGAAACACTGCTCGAGGTCGTCGAAGGTATGCAGTTCGATCGCGGCTATCTCAGCCCGTACTTCGTCACGAACACCGATTCGATGAAGACCGAACTCGAGAATCCGTACATCCTCATCTATGACAAGAAGATCAGCGGCATGAAGGATCTGCTGCCGATTCTCGAAAAGACCGCCCAGCAGGGTCGTCCGATCCTCATCATTTCCGAGGACGTCGAAGGTGAAGCGCTTGCGACGCTCGTTGTCAACAAGCTGCGTGGTACCCTGCGCGTTGCCGCCGTGAAGGCTCCCGGCTTCGGCGATCGCCGCAAGGCCATGCTCGAGGATATCGCTGTGCTGACCAACGGTACCGTGATCAGCGAAGAGAAGGGCTACAAGCTCGAGAACGCATCGCTCAACTACCTCGGCACCGCGAAGCGCGTCGAAATCGACAAGGACAACACCACCATCGTCGAAGGTGCGGGTGAAGCCGACGCGATCAAGCAGCGCATCAACGAAATCAAGGTGCAGATGGAAAACACCACCTCCGATTACGATCGCGAAAAACTGCAGGAACGCCTCGCGAAGCTTTCCGGCGGTGTCGCCGTGCTGAAAATCGGAGCCTCCACCGAAATCGAAATGAAGGAAAAGAAAGCACGCGTCGAAGATGCGCTGCATGCCACGCGCGCTGCCGTCGAAGAGGGTATCGTGCCGGGCGGCGGTGTTGCGCTGCTGCGCGCGCTCGCGAAGCTCGATGGTGTACATGGGATCAACGAAGACCAGGACGTCGGCATCGACCTGATCCGCCGCGCGCTCGAAGAGCCGCTGCGCCAGATCGTGACCAACGCCGGGCTTGAAGGATCCGTCATCGTGGCGAAGATCAAGGAAGGCACTGGCGATTTTGGTTTCAATGCCTCGACAGAGGTCTATGAGAACCTTATCGAAGCCGGCGTGATTGATCCGACCAAGGTCGCACGCATTGCTCTCGAGAATGCGGCTTCGGTAGCGTCGCTGCTCATCACGACCGAGTGCACCATCGTCGAGAAGAAAGAGCCGATGCCTCCTATGCCCCCGATGCCGGGCGGCGGTATGGACGGAATGTATTAATCGTTGCTCTCCCCAACGAAAAACGGCTCCGAATTTCGGAGCCGTTTTTTCTTGTTACCAACCGCCGCTGGAGCCACCTCCGCCAAAGCTGCCGCCTCCCCCGCTGAAGCTGCTGCCCGAAGAAAAACTGCTGCCGCTGCTCGACCAGCCCGATGAGGATGACGACCAACCGGAACTGCTCCAGCTGCCGCCCCGGGAAGAGCCGGACGAGACCTTTTTCGCCATTTTTTTTCCGAAATCCGTTTTCGGCAACAGCAGATGAAGTATCGGGTAGCCAAGGAGATAGATTGCAAGAATAATAAATCCGATAGGTGATTTCGATTCTTCGGAGAGAATGAAGGCAGGTGCCAGATAAAAGGGGATGAGGAAGGCGTATAAAGTCCAGCCCATGCAGCCCTGCATGAAAACACCCATGACCGTGAACAGCCCGACGATGCCGAACCAGAAGGTCATGAACATCCATATCGGGAAGTCGTCGCCGGATGCGCTTGAGATGTCGTCGATGCCGATGGTGCCGTCTGCTGCGAAGATGATGTTCTGGAGTCCCTCCCGGATGCCGCTTTCGAAATCTCCCTGCTTGAAGCGCGGAGTGATGACATCGTTGATGATGTATGAGGTCATCGCGTCGGTCAGTGACGCTTCGAGTCCATAGCCCACTTCAATCCGCAGTTTGCGGTCGTCCTTCGCGATAAGAAGCAGCGCACCGTTGTCGACGCCTTTCTGCCCGAGCTTCCAGGTTTCCGCGACGCGGAGCGAATACTCTTCGAGCGATTCGCCTTCGAGCGAGGTGATGGTGAGGAGCACGATCTGGTTTCCTGTGCTGTCCTCATACGCCGTCAGCATGGCCTCGAGTTCGGCGACCATCTCCGTACTCAGCATATGCGCGTTATCGTTGATATGGCCCGAGAGAAAGGGAATCTCGAGAGCGCGGGCGGTCGCCAGCAGGAGAACGAAGGCGGAGATGAGAAAGGCGATGCGTTTCATGCTGTCTCCCTTACGTGTCACTGAAGCGGACGCGGTTGTCGAGTTCGTCCGTATCGTCTGGTCGGATTTCCACGCCGTGTCGTTCGAGGAGTTCGCCGCATTTCCAGATCGCCTCAAGCATTCCTTCGGCCGCGGCGCCGTTGCGAATCGCATCGACGATGATCTGCACGATGGCATCCCATTCTTCCTGTTTGACCTGCGCGTTGATGCCCGTGTCGCCCAGTATGCGCACACGGCGTTCGAAAAGAGAAATGAAAATGAGGATGCCTGTTCGTTCCCGTGTGCTGAATACTTCCTCGTCGATGAAGGCCAGAGCTGCACGTTCGTCGACACGCTGCTGCAGCATGCCACCCGGGATGAAAATGCGTTTTACGACCGGAATGAACGCGGTCAGTGCCGCACCGAGGCCAAAGGCGAGAATGACAAGGACGCCGGATTCAGCGTAACCGAAGGGCAGCCACAGATCCGTGCCCATGTCAACAAGGGCGAAGAAAAAAAGTACCAGAAACGCCAATAGCGCGCCTGCGCGCAGCCAGGCTTCCGGATAGGTGTCGCTGCGTCCGACGACGAAAGGAACAATCTCACCCGAGGTGCGCTGCTCGGCATCCTTGACCGCATCCGCGATGCGTTTCTTGTCCTGTTCGGAAAAGAGATTCTCTGGTTTGAGCATGGAAATGCCGCGTTGTGATGAATATCATGAAAATAGGCAGGAGCGAGCGGAGAGGCAAGCGCCGAATAGGCTAGCATGAAAACCGCCTCCGCCCCTGCGTTTGTCACAATCGTTCATGTGTCGTGTCTTCTTCCCGATGCACTGGCAGGAGAGGCGTCGAAACATACTGCATTTTTCCCGCCGCTTGCGTATCTTTTTCTTTTATACCTGAATTCGGAATTACGGAGGATCGTCCATGAAACGTTGCAAGGAATGTGCGGCCTGGTTGTTGTTGACGCTGCTGTTTGCGCCCGCCGCGTTTGCGCAGTATTCCATAGAAGTGCAGAAAGTTGAGACCGGGGCGTTCCCGGACGTCACCGCCAACGTCGTCGTACGGCAGAATGGCGTGATCGTCCGCAGCACCGACAGTTCGAATTTTTCATTGCGTGAGGACGGATTTCCGCAGGCGCCTCTGCATCTTACGCACCCGATTCCAACACAGAGTTACTCCCTGACGATTCTCATCGGCGTCGGCTCGACAATGTCGGCGGGCGATGTCGCATTTGCTCGCGGGCTGGCCACGAATCTGGTCAATCGGATGAACGGGCTGACGGATGAGACCGCGATCTTCACGTACGACGGGACACTGGTGGAACGGCAGGCCATGACGAATATCCAGCCGCAGCTCATTCAGGCCATCAATAACATTCAGCCCTCCGGCGGCTCCAACTTCGTGTGGGACGGCCTCTTCAACGCCTTCAAATATGCGCTCGGCAACAGCACGCATCCTTCCCGCACGCTGGTGCTGATCTCCAACGGAAAGGCCGACGGCGGTTCGATGGACGCACAGACGACGGCGAACGTTGCGAGAAGCGCGGGCGTGCCGATTTTCTGCTTCGGTGTCAACGCGGTCAACAGTGACAGTGAAATGCGCCAGATCTGCAGGGAGACGGGTGGTATGTACTATACGAATCAGGATCTGCTCGTTCAGGAAATGATCGATTTCCTCAATGGGACACCTCCCGCCTCGCAGCTGAGCTACCGCAGCGACAACGTTTGTCGGGATGGGAATGACCGTGTTCTTGACGTTCAGGTGAAAATGGCAGCTGACAGTGTGGCCGTCAAGGATACGATCGCTCTTTCGGCGAACTCCAGTGGCAATGTCACGATCATTGTGAAAACGGATACGGCTACCGTCGTATCGACTTCCTCAAAGGATGTCGCACTGCTCTTTACGCCAGTGGTTGCGAATCAGCATCTCTATGGAGGGACGATCAATCTTACTTTCGATACGTCGATGCTGAAGCTGACCGGTGCATCCACCACCGGCTATCTTGCAGACGGGATGGACGCCGTCGTGGCGATGACGGAATCCGGTGCAAAAGTGACCATAACCGGCGTTGCCCAACTCAACGGCAGCGGACCGCTCATGATGCTGACATTCAAGGGCGGGATGGTGGATGCCAACACCGACGTACAGGTGCGCGTTGCGAGCGTCGCGCTCAGCCGCGGATGCATCATAACCCAACCTGGGACATCGCGCATTACCGTGCGTCCGCAGACCAGTTCCATGTCCACAAAGGCGCTGCCCGTGGTGTTCACCTGGAATCCGGCAAGCCGGGCATACAACCCGGATCCTGCAGCGGTGACCGTGGAAGTGACCAACAACGGCAATCTGCCACTCACCGATATTGAAGGCACGTTTGATCTGTCGGACGACGTCCGCGTCGCCTACGGTGCAAGCCGGCTCGTCGCGCTGACACCATCGACGCTGTTGCCCGGAGAGAAGGGGACGGCGACCTGGTATGTGCAGGCGCTGCCGCAGCCAACAGAGAAGACCGCGCAGGTGAACGCCAACTTCACCTCGGCCGAAGGGGCCATCGCACAGCACCGCCTCTTCCTCAACATCAAAGCTGCGTCCTCTGCGGTGGCCATGCGCTGCGATGCCGATGTGATCACGATACAGGGCGGCGTGCACACGCCTGATCCCGCGGAAGTTCGTGCCGTCGTCAGCTCTGCCGGTACCGCGGATAGTCCGGCCGGCGATGTGACGATCGTGCTGCCGCAGGATGTCACACTGAACGGCGGATCCGACATGCAATCGTTCGCTACCATGGCATCGGGAAACAGCAGTACGCTCACCTGGGAGCTGCGCTACCCACAGCCGACGGTGAAAACCGATTATCCGATCATGTTTGTTCGCACGATCTCGGGCTATCCCAATGACACATGCCGCGTCATGCTCACCGTGCCTGCACTCACTTCGGCCCAGCTCGACGTCACCTGCGATATCAGTCCGGCAGAAGTCGACAGTACCGTCACTGAAGTCACGTACAGCGTGACCGTGCGCAATACCGGGAACGCGGATGCAGCGAATGTCTCGGCTGCCCTTATCGTGCCTGTGTCCTTCAAGCTTGGCACCGGGGAAGCAGCAACCAAGGCCGTGGGCGATCCGCTTACCCCGAATAACTCCGGCACGGTGACTTGGAAACTGGTTCCTGTTGAGAATCGTCCCTGTGAAGACACGCCGGTCAATATCTCGACGCTGGTACAGTATAGCGGCGGCGCCGGTGCCCAGTGCACGGCATCGGTGCTGGTGAAAGCCGGAAGCAATCTGCTTCCGCAAATTCTCTCCGTGTCGCCTGTCTCGCTCGATACCCTCGCCACGGCAAAGGATGTAACCTTCGATGTCGAGATGTACGACCAGGAGCGCGCAACGCTCACCTATGAGTGGTTCATCAACGGCAATTCCGCAAGCAACAGCACACGCGATTTTACACATGCGTTTGCCGCCGAAGGCGACTATCTCGTGCGCGTGGACGTCTACGATCCCTGCAGCATCGGGGTCGGTCCGGCCGTCTCGCATACATGGCAGGTGTACGTATACAACGTTTCGGGTATCGAGAATCCCGCTGCCGCGGCACAGTTCGCCATCCTCGGCAACTATCCCAATCCGTTCAATCCCGGTACGGTGATCGAGTACCGTCTCCCCGAGGGACGGCATGCTCTCCGTCTCGAAGTGCTGGACGCCGCGGGACGCGTCGTACGCACGCTCATTGCGTCAGAGCAGACGGGCGGTACGCATCGCATCGGCTTCGATGCCGCCGGACTCCCGAGCGGCAGTTATGTCGCGCGCTTGAGCACCGACGGCGTCGTGCGCACGCACCGGATGATGCTGCTCAAATAATGGAATGATGAAAAGAAGGAAAGATGGAAAGATGAACGCATCGGTCCCCCGCATGCGTGATCTTTCCATCTTTCCGTTCATCCATCTTTCCCTCCTGCTTCTCCTTTTCGTCCTCCCTGGTTTCCATCTTTTCTCGCAGGATTTCGACCGCCGTGAGCGCAGCTTCGATGTGCTGCATTATCGCATCGACGTGCGTTTCGACGAAGCCGCCCGTCGAGTGGATGCGTCGGTAGACATTGATTTTCAGCCGCTGCGCACGGCGATCGACACGGTGGTGCTCGATGCGGTGAACATGGACATCCATTCCGTAACACTGGCGGAAACAGGGAACGCGACGGCTTCAGAGGTGACATGGACCTACGACTCGGCGAAGGTGCGGGTGCTGCTGCCCGCGCCGTTGATGTATGGCGAGCAGCGCCGCCTCCACATACGCTACTCCTGTCGCCCGCAGCGTGGACTGTATTTCATTTCCCCCAACGCCAGTTTTCCCCATGACCCGCGCCAGATATGGACGCAGGGACAGGGGGAGGACAACCGGCACTGGTTTCCCTGCTACGATTTCCCCAACGACAAGGCCACGAGTGAAGTGCTGATCACGGTTGATACCGCCCTGCAGACGATCAGCAACGGCGCGCTCGTCTCACGGAGCGATAACGGCGACGGCAGCGCGACTTGGCACTGGCGGCAGAACAAGCCGCACTGCAGCTATCTGATCATGCTTGCGGTCGGTGACTACGGTGTCTTTCGAGACGAACGCGACGGTGTTCCCGTGGAGTCGTGGTATTATCGTTCCGATGCGCAGGAGGACGTGAGCCGTACGTTCGCCGACACGGACGATATGCTGGCCTTTTTCTCTGAATATACGCGTGTGCCATATCCCTGGAAAAAATACGCGCAGATTCCCGTACGGCATTTTCTCTACGGCGGCATGGAAAACACCAGCGCGACGATCATGGCCGACACGCGGCTGGTGGTCGACGCGCGCGCCGCGCTGGATTACGATCCTCAGCCGCTCATCGCGCATGAGCTGGCGCATCAATGGTTCGGCGACTACGTGACGTACATCGACTGGAGCAACGAGTGGCTGAACGAAGGCTTCGCCACGTTTTTCCAGCAGCTATGGACGCGCGAGCGATTCGGGGAGGACGATCAGATCATCCAGCGTTTCAATGGCATTCGCAGCTATCTGGACTGGGCCGACCGTGCCGGGCGCGTCCCCATGGTGGGCAGGCAGCGCGGCGGTTCGGCGAACACCTACTCGAAGGGCGCCGCCGTTCTGCACATGCTGCGCGACATCATCGGCGAGGAGGAATTCCGCCGCGTTATGACCGCATGGCTTCAGCGCCATGCTCTCGGCAGTGTGGAGACCAACGACTTGAAGCGAACGGTGGAAGACGTCACCGGCCGCAGCATGCAGTGGTTTTTCGAGCAGTGGGTGTACAGGGCGGGCTACCCGGACATCGCAGTTGCCCGTGAGGTTTCCGCCAACGGTGACTCCCTGCGGCTCACCTTCCGGCAGACACAGACGGTGGATTCGCTCTGCAGATACTTCCGTCTGCCGCTGGTCATGCGGTGGCCGTCGGGACGCACCGAGCGCGTCTGGATTGACGACGCCACGCAAAATGCCGCGTTCGCGATCGACGGTACGGAAGACGCCTTTGTGGAGATCGATCCGGAAAACCTTGTGTGCGGCCGCATCAGCATCGACTACAGTCTGGAAGAATGGGCGCGGCTTCTCCTGGAAGCGCAGAGTCCCGCGCAACGCATTCTCGCCGCGGAAGCCCTCGCATCGATGACGGAGCAGAAAGCCGCACGCGAGGCGCTGTTCGACGCCGCGCTCAATGATCCGCATCGCGAGGTGCGGAAGGCAGCCGCGACGCAGCTGGCGAATCTTCGTCCGGATGAAATTTCTTTCCCCGCCGAGCTGAAAACCATTTTTCTCCGCCTCGCCTGGGATTCGTTCTCAGGAGTCCGTTCCACGGCTCTCAACGGATTAAATAATTTTCGCGATCCGGTGTTGATTCCCGAGTTCCGCCGCATGCTGGGCGACTCGAGTTATTTTGTCGAGGCCGCGGCGATGAACTGCATCCTCACCGTCGATTCGATCGGAGGAGCCGCGGTCGTGGAAGCGCGTCTCGAAAAGGAATCGTACGGCGACGTACTGCAGCTGGCGGCGATGGATTGGGTGCGGAAGTATCGTTTCGGGCAATGCGCTCCGCAGCTGCGCTGGCTGGCGGGCCCCGGAAACAGCGTGCCGGTACGGACGAAATCCTTCGAAACGCTACTCCTTCTGCGTGAGGATCCCGCTTCCATTCGCGCATTGCTTCTCGGATGGCTTGACGAGCCGCATGCTCCGATACGAGCCTGGGCGGTCTCGGCGCTTCGTCTTTTTGGTGACGAAGAAGCCCGCCGCATCCTTCTTCCGCGGGTGCATGCAGAGGAAAATCCGCGGGTCCGCGCCCTGATCCGGGAGATGTACGGATTGTGAGAGTTTGATCTTCGTGCGAGAAGTCTGTCGCTTTGAATTGACTTTATAGCCCCCCCTCCATATATTTGTCTCTCTGAGCCATTTTGAAATTGAATTGTTTGCGTTGTTCTACATATATCTGACGTTGGAGGTCTGACTGGCCGTGAAGAAATATCTATTCCGGATCACCCTGATTGCCGCCTTTTTGCTGTTCGCCGGATACCTGCTCTACCCGACATTCATGGATTCGTACTATGAGAGCGAGTTGGAGCGCCTTTCCGATGCCGACAGCACAAAGTACTTCGATGAAAACGAAGCATCCATCCGTAGCGCGCGCGAGTCGCGTTTGAAGCTGGGTCTCGACCTCCAAGGCGGTATGTACGTCACGCTTGAAGTCGACATCATCGAGTTGCTTACCAAGCTGGCGAAAAACGAAGACGAAAACCTGCGCGAGATTCTCGACGAAGTCCGCACCGAATCGCTGACCAGCGACGAAGCTGTCATCGACCTGTTTGGACGGAAATTCGAATCGCGCGGCATGCGTATGAGCCGGTATTACGGCGACATCCGCGACGACAACGGTGCGGTGATGACCAAGCTGACCGACGAGACCGAGAAGGCCGTCGATCGCGCGCTGGAAATCATCCGCAACCGCATTGACCAGTACGGCGTGTCCGAGGTCACCATCACCCGCAGCGGCAATCGCCGCATCATCCTCGAGCTTCCGGGCGTGAGCGATGAGCAGGAAGTGCGCAAGCTCATCCAGGAAACGGCACAGCTCGAATTCAAGCTGTTCGCCGATGAGAACACGACACTCAAGGCCTTCGGCAACATCGACAAGGCGCTGCTCGGCAAGCCGATCGATGAGCCGGTGGACACCACCGCTCTGGCTGGTGATACTACCGACGCTGCGTCGAAGAGCATGGCTTCCGCCGACACCACTGAAAGCAAGACGGATTCCATCGCCAAAGCGAACATGAGCGACGACCAGAAGCTCGCCGAGTGGAAGAAGGAAAATCCTTTCCTCGCGCTTTTCACCGCAACGCAGTACGGTCTGTTCGCCACCTCCGATCAGCGCGAACGTGTCAATAACATTCTCAAGCGCGACGACGTCAGGAAAGCCATTCCCGACGACGTGTCCTTCGCCTGGAGTGCCAAGCCGCAGCTCAACAACGAAGGTGCGGAGTACTACGAATTCTACACGCTCAAGCGCAAGCCCGAGTTGACCGGCGAGGTCATCACGAACGCGCGCGCGCAGACGGATCAGGCGGGCCTCGGCGGCGCGGTCGTCACCATGCAGATGGACAATGACGGTTCACGCGACTGGGCGCGCATCACCGGCGCGAACGTCAACAAGCGCATCGCCATCGTTCTCGATAACGCGGTCTTCTCCGCTCCCAACGTGCGGCAGAAGATCATCGGCGGAAATTCGCAGATCGAAGGCATGGAAAACATGGAAGAAGCCCGCTTGCTTGAGATCGTGCTCAAGGCCGGTGCCCTTCCCGCCCCGGTGGAAATCATCGAAGAGCGCACGGTCGGACCGTCGCTCGGTGAGGACTCCATCAGCAAGGGTCTGAATTCCTTCCTCATCGGTTTTGGTATCGTGATGATCTTCATGGTGCTGTACTACCAGTTCGGCGGCGTGCCTGCCGACATCGCGCTGATATTCAACGTGACGTTCATTCTCGCCATTCTGGCGGGATTCCACGGCACGCTCACCTTGCCCGGCATTGCAGGTATCCTGCTCACTGTGGGTATGGCCGTTGACGCGAACGTGCTTATCAACGAGCGCATTCGCGAAGAATTCGGCGCCGGCAAGACGATGCGCGCGGCGATTGACGCGGGGTATGCCCGTGCCTTCCCTGCCATCATTGACTCGAACCTGACGACGCTTCTCACGACGATCATCCTGTACCAGTTCGGTTCCGGTCCCATCCAGGGCTTCGCACTGACACTGATGATCGGTATCATCTGTTCGCTGTTCACCGCGATCGTGATGACGCGTGTCATCTTCGAAATCACCCTTGACAAGGCGCCGGGCATCGTCAAATTCGGATGACCCGAACGGAATACCAGCAACGAAAGTGATCCAGGAGTAAATACAGAGTCATGAGAATTTTCCAGAATCTGAACGTCGATTTCATGGGCAAGCGGAAGATCTTCTATATGTTTTCCGCGGTAATCATCTTGGTGGGACTCGCGTCCATCGCCTTCAAAGGCATCCAGTTCGGTCTCGATTTCAAGGGCGGAACGGAAGTGGTCGTGCGTCTCCCGCATGCCGTCAAGATCGGTGAACTGCGCAGCATCATGCAGCAGGCCAAGATGGGCTCGATTGAAATCAAGTCCTTCGGGACCGACACCGATTATATCATCCGCACGGATCAGAAAGGTGTCGGCTCGACAATCTCCGACAACATCAAGATCGCACTCAATCAGAGTTTCAAGCAGGGCATCGAGATCCTGCAGGAGAATCGTGTCGAGGCGAAAATTGGTTCCGAAATCAGGCGCGACGCCGTCATTGCGATTTTCTTCGCGTTGATTGGTATTCTCGTCTATGTCGGTTTCCGCTTCAAATTCATCTTCGCCATTGGCGCGGTCGCCGCACTGTTTCACGACGTCATCCTGACGCTCGGTCTGATTTCCATATGCACGGACATGATTCCCGGGCTCAACCTCGAGTTTGACCAGGCGATGGTGGCGGCGTTCCTGACGCTCGTGGGTTATTCGATCAACGATACGGTGGTGGTGTTTGACCGTGTGCGTGAGAACCTGAAGCTTTTCAAGTCCTCTGCATTCGAACCGCTGCTCAACAAGAGTATCAATACCACGATGAGCCGTACCATCCTCACCGGATTGACCACGCTGCTCACGATGGTCGCACTCATGGTTTTCGGCGGCGAACCGACACGTGGCTTCGCATTTACGATGAGCATCGGCGTGTTGACAGGAACCTATTCTAGTGTGTTCGTAGCCGGTGCGCTGACGCTGGACTGGGTCAAGAACCGGAATACCAAAATTACGTTTTAAGAGGCAGCCATGCACATCCCCTCTTCAGATCGAAACGGCGTTACCATCTTGGCGCTGCAGGGAGCAATCCTCGGCGGGCCGGAGGCCAACGCACTGAACGAGGAACTTCATCGCCTCATCGATGAAGGGAAGAAGCAGGTGGTCATCGACCTCTCCCAGGTCACGCTCATGAACAGCTCGGGCCTGGGAATGCTGATCGGCGGGTACACCACCATGAAGAACAACGGTGGAGAACTCAAGCTCGCATGTCTGACCGAAAACGTCAGAAAACTGATCGAGATAACAAAGCTGCACACCATTTTCATGCCTTTTGGCACCGTGGACGAGGCCGTCGCCAGCTTTGCGTCCTGATCGGATCATCGAGAATTACATGTTGATAACGACGGCCTCCCGGGGACATCGGGGAGGCCAGTTCTTTTTTCAGAACACAGGAGCATGACCCATGGCCGTGCGAGTTGTAGTTGGTGCCCAGTGGGGAGACGAAGGAAAAGGAAAGCTTGTCGATATTCTCAGCAAGGATGTGGACATCGTCGCGCGCTATCAAGGCGGTGCGAATGCCGGACACACGATTGAAATCGGCGACCAGAAATACGTCCTCCACCTGATTCCTTCCGGAATCTTCCACGAGCATTGCACGTCGGTGATCGGAAACGGTGTCGTCATTGACCCCGTCGCCCTCCTGGAGGAAATGCGTTTCCTGGAATCACAGGGCATTGCGATTAAGGGACGCCTGAAAATCAGCCACAATGCCCATCTGATCATGCCGTACCACAAGCTGCTCGATTCGCTGGTGGAAAAAGGACAGACGCCGATCGGGACCACCGGCCGTGGTATCGGACCCGCCTACTATGACAAGGCCGCCCGCGTCGGAATCCGTATCGTGGATCTTCTGGATCATGATATCCTTGAATCCCGCATTCGGAGGAACATCGAAGACAAGAATCAGATCATCAGCAAGATCTACGACGCGGAGGAACTCGACGTCGATAAAATCATCGAAGAGTACAAGCATTTCGACGAGCTGATCGACGGCTATGTCACCGACACTGCGCATTACCTGAACCAGGCCATCCGTGAAGGGAAGGATATTCTCTGTGAAGGTTCGCAGGGCGCGCTGCTCGACATCGACCACGGCACGTATCCGTACGTGACGTCGTCGAGTCCGATCAGCGGCGGCGCCACCATCGGTCTCGGCATCGCACCGACTGTCATTTCCTCGGTGATCGGCGTCATGAAAGCCTACACGACGCGCGTCGGACTCGGTCCCTATCCCACCGAACTCGAAGACGAGGTCGGCGAGCATCTCCTCACACGCGGACACGAATACGGTTCGACCACGGGCCGCCGCCGCCGTTGCGGCTGGTTTGACGCCGTGGCTATGAGATATTCCGTTATGCTCAACGGCATCAGTTCCTGCGGTATGACCAAACTTGATGTGCTCAGCGGCCTTGAGGAAATCAAGGTTTGTGTCGCCTATGAGTATGACGGCAAGCGGACGGATCATTTCCAGACCAACCTGCGCACACTCGACCGCATGCAGCCCGTCTACGAATCCTTCCCTGGCTGGGAGGAGGATCTCACCGCGATGACGTCGTATGCGCAGCTGCCTGCCAACGCGCGGGCTTACATCACCGCCGTCGAAGAAATGATCGGTGCCCGCGTGGCCTGCGTCAGCGTCGGTCCGAAACGCGCTCAGGTTCTTTTCCCGGGAGATGTTCCCGCATGGTGATGCTGGAGCGGCATAGCGAGCGCATGGTGCTGCTAGCCGAGGGGCGTTTGAGTTCCATCGGTCTGCGCATGGTCATCGCCGCGCTGCTCTACATACCCGATCGCATCGTCGCCGTCATCGACAGCACAAAAGAACGCGGCACGACGCAGGAGGTTATCGGCTTCGGGGGAGAAACGCCTATCGTGCATTCGATCGAGGAAGCGATGAAGTTCAAGCCCGACTCGCTGCTGATCGGCATCACCCCGATGGGCGGACAGCTGCCTGACAGCTGGCGGCACATCATCCGCGGTGCGCTGGATTCCGGGCTGCATATCGTCAGTGGACTCAAGCAGCCGTTGCGGAAGGATGTCGAGTTCGCCGCGATATCCGATGAAAAGGGCCTGCGCATTCACGACTTGCACCAGGTTTCGAAAAGTCATCTCATCCGTGCGCAGGGAAGCTGGCGGCGACGCAATATCAACACGATTCTCACCGTCGGCACGGATTCCAATACCGGGAAGATGACCACAGCCCTGATGCTGCACCGTGAAATGATGCGGCGCGGCATGAACGTGGCGATGATTGGCACCGGTCCGACGGGCATTCTCATCAGCGGACGCGGCGTATCGGTGGAAGATATTCCCGCGGACTTCATCAACGGTGCGATTGAATTCGAAATCGACAAAGCGGCGAACGAGGGCTTCGAATACGTGATCGTGGAAGGACAGGGAGCGCTTTCGAACTGCGGTAATTCCCCTATCGCGCTCGGGCTTCTGCACGGGGCCATGCCCGATGCCATGGTGCTCTGCCACCAACCTTCCCGTGAAACCGACGGCTACGGACTTCCGCTGCCCGGCATCATGGCCACCATCGAGCTGCACGAGCGCATGATCGGTGTGTTCAAGCAGGCGCATGTTGTAGCTATCGGCCTCAATTCCATGGATCTCAACAAGGAAGACTATCGGCTAACGGTGCGGGAACTCGAACAGACATCCGGCCTTCCTGCCGTTGATGCGCTTCGCGAATCACCGGCCGCCATCGTCGATCAGCTTCTCAAGTATTTCTCCGAGTACAGCAAAGTCGTGCTTCCACACGAAGTGAGCGAAATCAGGGATAGAGTGTAGGAGCGGGGAGGAACGGGG
>JACZJN010000140.1 GCA_014860565.1 Bacteroidota bacterium | reverse complement strand
AAGGAATATGTTTCCACGGCCGACGGCGCGCTGCGCGTGCGGCGTCCCGAAGGCTGGCTGCGCACTTCCGATCCGAAAAACGCGCCGTCGATCCTGCTCTGGCTCGTGCGGGAAGATTATTCGGCGTCCCTGTCCTTCTCTCCGATAAAAATGGATCCCGGGCTGTATCAAACACTTCGCAAGGAGAATATCGCCGCGGTGGCGAAAGTGAGCCTGAGCCTGAAGGAACGCAACGCCGATGATTCGGTGACCGTCGTGCAGCCGGTGGAATTGTTCAAGATCGGCGGACGCGTGTGCGCGGCCTACGAATACCGCATCGCCGCCGCGGAACCCGTCATACGCATCGTGGTGTTCGACACCGGATCGCGCTTCATGGAATGCGCGCTCTACCCGGCAGCGGTCACCGTGACCCCGGCGGAAAACCGGCGCCTTTTTGAACTGCAGCAGTCCGTACTTGCCTCGATGCTCATGGAAGCAGGGCAATCCGACTGATCCCGCCCTCGCCGTGATAACAATATTCAGGACTTCGAGTCGATGGAAGACGACAGCAACATGCAAACCGACCACGAGCGCTGGATGGAAATGGCGCTGCGCCAGGCAGAGCGGGCATTCGAGGAGGAGGAAGTGCCGGTCGGCGCCGTCGTGATCAAGGACGGCAGGGTGATCGGAAAGGGATACAACCAGAACGAACAGTTGAAGGATCCGACCGCGCACGCGGAGATCATCGCCATCACGGCGGCGGCGAACACCCTCGGCGACAAGCGTCTCGACGACTGCACGCTCTACGTCACTCTCGAGCCCTGCGCGATGTGCGCCGGGGCGATCGTACTCGCACGCATTCCCGTGCTGGTCTTCGGCGCATACGACGCCAAGGCCGGCGCCTGCGGCACGCTGATGAATATCGTCGAGGACAAGCGCCTGAATCACTCGGTGCATGTCATCCCCGGGGTGCTCGACGACAAGTCCACCGCCCTCCTGAAATCCTTCTTCGGCGCGCTCCGCTAGGAAGAAAAACCACGGCGTCGCAACGCGCTTTTCTCTCCCGCTTGACGTTGAGGGAAAAACGAAGTAGGTTTAAGAGATCGTTCTTTGACAACCGTCATGGTTCCCCTCGGAGGGGATGAAAACGGGAATGCCGTGGAAATCGGCAACTGCCCCGCAACTGTGAGCGGCGTAAACGTGCATCGAAGCCACTGGAGTGATCCGGGAAGGCATGCACGCCGTTCGTTTCGATAACGGACACGCCGCGAGTCAGGAGACCTGCCATGACATCAGCACAGGCCTTCGCGGGTGAGGTTCCTGATGACGTGCGCGCCATCGCTCCCTTACCCCCGCTGTCGATTCGACAGGGGGTTTTTTCGTTGCGTTTTCCCCGCAAGGCCGGATATCGGATATCATGATCTTGCGGTATTCTTTTTTCATACTCATTCTGCTTCTGTCCGCGCTTTCCGCGTCGGGACAGCGGCGGTTCGCCGACGACGACACGCTGTTCTTCGCCCTGAAAGAGCAGGTCACCGTCACGGCCACGCGCATTCCGACCGCACTGCGCGACGCTCCCGCGGCGACGGACATCTTCACCGCCCAGGCCATCAGCGCCCTTCCCGCACGCACGCTTTCCGATCTCCTTTCCCTCTCCGCGGGCAGCAGCGTCCGCGACTACGGCGGTAGCGGCAGCCTGCAGCTGGCCTCGCTGCGGGGACTCGGCGCCGAATACACGCTCGTACTGCTCAACGGCATGCGCATCAACGGCGCGCAGAATGCCCTGGTCGATGTGGGTCAGCTTTCGCTGCAATCCGCCGACCGCGTTGAAATCGTGCGCGGTGGACTCGCGGCGCTCTACGGCAGCAATGCCCTCGGCGGCGTGGTGAACATCGTGACGGCACGTGAACGCCCACCGCTTTCCGTCTCCGCTGGCACCGGCTCCTTCGGCTGGCGGCAGGCCTCGCTTGCAGCGGGCGACGGCGGCAGCGCAGGACGCGTGTTCGCCGACCTGCGCTACGAGGAAAGCGCCAACGACTATTCCTTCATTCCATCGTGGGGAGGAGAGGAACTGTATCGAGCGAATGCCTTCATGTACCGGCGCTCGGCCACGGCGGGAGGCACGCTCTTTCTCCGCGACGCCAGTTTGACATTGTACACGGATCTGCTTTCTCTCGACGTCGGCGTTCCCGGTGCGGTGTTTTCCGCGTCCCAGGGACGAGCACGTCAGAAGGACCTGCAGGGTCTGCTCTCGGCACAGCTCGACATGCAGCTTTCCGAACGCACACAGCTGCGCGCGACACTCGGTGCACGGGCGGGACGACAGGACTACCGCGATCCTGACTACAGCATCAATGGCACACCGCTCGCGAGCCGCTACGATCAAACGCAGCTGTTCGCGAATGCGCTCTTCGAACGGGAATTCACGGCAGGGCATCAACTCGTCGCCGGACTGGAGACCGCCGTCGATCAGATGGAAAGCGGCGACATCCGTTCACGCCCACGCCGCGTGCAATTCGCAGCCTTCACCTCCGGGGACGTTCACATCGATGCGGCAGGCGTGCCTCTTCGCATCTACCCCGCGCTGCGCTACGACCTGATTTCCGATGCGTTTCAGGAGAATGCAGCCGACGACGCCTCCACACCACTGCAGGCGGTCATGCCCTCGCTTGGGGTGCATGTCGGACTGCTCCCCGGCATACTCGCACTGCGCGGCAGGGTCGCGCGCGCCTTCAGCATGCCGACATTCAATCAGCTGTACTGGCGCGAAGGTGGAAATCCCGATCTGAAACCGGAATACTCCACCGCGTTCGACGCCGGAATTATTCACACGGCAGGCGACGGTTTCTCCACTGCCGAACTCACGTGGTTCCATCACGACATCACGGACAAGATCGTGTGGGCGCCCGCTGCCGGCATCTACTGGACCCCGCGCAACGTGCAGCATGTGATTTCCACCGGGGTAGAAGCCCAGTGGCAGTTGCAATGGGAGCGTCTCTCGCTGCGCGCGAATGCGCAGTGGATGTCCGCCCGCAAGGCCAATGCTTCCTTCCCCGGCGATGCGACGCAAAACAAGCAGCTGATCTATGTGCCGGAATGGAGCGGTTCCCTGACACTCCTCACCGCCCCGTTTTCATGGCTCACCGTGGCCGTGACCGAACGTCTGCTCGGTCCGCGCTTCTACAACGAAACCAACACCGCACGACTTCCCGCCCATGCAATAACCGACGCCGCTGTTCATGCGACCCTGCCCCTCGCGGGAATGATGGTCTCCGGTAAACTGGAACTGCTCAACACATTTGACACTTCCTATGAAGTCGTGGCATTCTATCCCATGCCCGGACGCAGCTTTCGCTTCACGCTTTCGACAACGTTGGACTGATCGCTCTGTGTTTTCGCTGCATCGGCGGGCTCGCAATTCCCGGCTATCAGCCATTCTCCATGAGCCATCAGCTATCAGCCATATTTTTCACCAGTCATATCAATTTGGATCTTCTCATGAATCGTCTCCTCCTTCCCGCGCTCGGACTCCTGCTCCTGCTCACCGCCTGCTCCGAAGACAACGGCACGAATCCACCGATCACCCCGCAAGCGCCGCGCGGACTCTACATCCTCAACGAAGGCAATTTTCAGCGCGGCAACGCGACGCTGAGTTTCTATATACCGGATTCGAATGTCGTTTATGGCGACCTGTTCCAGACGATGAATGGCCGTCCATTGGGTGACGTCGGGAACAGCATTACCATTCGCGATGGACTCGCGTACCTGGTGATCAACAACTCGCACAAGATCGAGGTCGTCGATGCGGCCACGCACAAGAGCGTACGTACGATTGCGAGTCCCGCCGGCGCGAGTCCGCGGCAAATCGCCTTCGCATCCAACGGTTACGGTTTCATTTCGAATCTGCTCGACAACAGCGTTTCCGTCTACAATCCCTCCACGGGCGCACTGGTCGACAAGATCGGCGTAGGCACGAATCCCGACGGTCTCGCTGCGGCGGGCGACCTGGTCGTCGTGGCCAACAGCGGTTTCGGCAGCGGGAACACCGTTTCGATCATCGATGCCGGAACGCGCGCCGTCGTGAAGACGGTGACGGTCGGCGACAATCCTTCGAGCGTGCTTGCGCTCAGTGAATACGCCGCCGCGGTGATCTGCACGGGCGACTACGGCGATTTCAACGACCCGAACGACGATACGCCCGGCATGCTCTACGTCATCGATCTGCAGACACGCCGCGTCGCGGATTCCCTCGAGCTGGGCGGCCACCCGCAGCGACTCGTACGCGATACCGATGGCCATCTCTACACGATCCAGGGCGACGGCGTCACACGCATACACCTCGCATCGAAAACGATCACAGAGAAGTTCATCCCCGGCTTCTTTTACAACATCTTCGTCGACACGACCGACCGGAAAATTTACCTCACCAATCCGATCGATTACGTTCAAGCGGGCAAGCTCGAGATCTACTCGATGACCGGTGCGAAGGAACGCACGGTTGATGTGGGGATCATTCCCGGCGCCATGGCCATGACGAAATAAATCCGGAAGCGGCGTGTTCCGCGAACCCCTTTACCAGCCGAAAAGCCATCCGCCACCATGCTCGTCGCATTCGGCGGGGAGGAGATTCAGGTTGACGGGGTAGAGCGCCGTGTCGGGACAGGCGTCTGTGGCAAGCAGTCCCGTTTCGCGGCAAAGGGGAAGGTATTCGACTGTGCCGGGCTGTGTGAAGCTGGAATCGGGGGGAGAGAAGCGGGCGATCTGTGCCATGGTGCGTCCCCAGATCGGCGCGCACATCGTGCCGCCGTAGCGGTAGACGCCGCTGAGCTTACGGGCGGCGTTGTCAAAACCAACCCACACGGCGAGCGCAAGCGAGGGAGTGAAACCGACGAACCAGGCATCGGTGGAATTCTGCGTCGTCCCTGTTTTCCCCGCAGCCGGACCGGCATAGTATTTCCGCACCGCCGTCGCCGTCCCGCTGTCCACTACCGTCCGCATGGCATCGGTGATGATGAACGCCGTGGCGGAATCCAGCACTGTCGCGGTGTCCGGGCGCGCACGAAAGAGAACGCGTCTGTTCTGATCCTCGATACGCGTGATGAAATACGGCCGCGCGCGATGTCCCATGGCAGCGAGTGTTCCGTAACCCTCGACCATGTCGAGCGGCGAGACCTCGCCTGTTCCGAGTGCGAGCGAAGGATATTCCGGGAGCTCGCTCTCTATTCCCATGCGATGGGCAAAGGCAACGACACGCGCGGGTTCGGTCATTTCCACCATCGCATGCGCCGCAACCAGGTTGAGCGAATGCTGCAATCCATAGCGCATGGGTACGGCCGCGCCGCTGCTGGTGTCGGAATCGTTCATCGGACGCCATTCCCATGCCATGCCTGAATCGACCACGATAGGCGCGTCAAGTATCGGCGTGGCGAGCGTGTAGCCCTGTTCGAGAAGGGAGGCGTAGAGGAATGGTTTGAACGATGAACCCGGCTGTCGATGAATCTGCGTCGCGTGGTTGAGGCCGCGACCGGGAGATGCCGGGTTGCCGCCGATGAGCGCACGCACGGCGCCGCTGCGCGGGTCGGTCAGCACCGCGCCAACCTGCACCTCGCGCATTTTCTCCGGCAGCTCTTTCCATTGCGTTTCCACTGCGGATTCGAGCGCCGACTGCATGCGACTGTCGAGCGTCGTGTAGACGCGAAGCTGATCGCGGGGCAGGGACAGCCCCTTCGCGCCCAGCAGCGCCTCGGCTTCACGCCGCACCCATTCAGCGTAGTGACGGGCCATCGCGGGACGGGGATTCAGTCCAAGTTCCTGACGCTTGTAGCGCTGGAAATCCTCCTTGCTGATGCGTCCCACCTCCACGAGATTGTGCATCACCTCATTGCGGCGCTTGAGTGCGCGATCGGGATGCTTGAGCGGATGGTAATTCTCGGGCGACTGCAGCAGTCCGACAAGCGTGCAGCTTTCGGTGACGCTTAAATCGGATGGATCCTTCTGAAAATATTCCCGCGCCGCGGCCCAGATACCGTACGTCCCTCCGCCGAAGTACACCGTGTTGAGATACAGCAGCAGCAATTCGTCCTTGCTGTATTTCTTCTCGAGTTCACGGGCGAGATCGATTTCCTTGAGCTTGCGTGAAATGGAGCGTTCGTGCGAAAGGAAGAGATTCCGCGCCAGCTGCATGGTGAGCGTGCTGCCCCCCTGCGTATTGCCGGTGATGGTTTCGAGCACCGCGCGGCCGAGTCCTTTCAGTGAAACTCCGTCATGATTGTAGAAGTCGCGGTCTTCCGTTGCCAGCAGCGCACGGATCACCCACGGCGACACCGCCCCGGTTGACCGCAGTTCCACACGCCGTTCCGTCCCATAATAATCGAGCACCTTGCCGTCCTCCGTCAGTGCATACGAGGCATATTTCAGATCGATCGGCGGGAGGGATTGCGCGGAAAGAGTGAGCGTGGAAAGAATGAAGAGATATGTCGTCAGAATCGAGCGCATGATGCAAATATAGGCACAAAGGCTCAGAGGCACATAGGCACAAAGTTTCCGCTGCGCGGAAGGCGGCGTGCCCGTTTTCCTCTGTGCCTCCGTGCCATTGTGCCTTCTTTTCCGTAATTTTGTATGATGGACTCTTTTGAACCCAAACCCCGTGCAAAACGCATACGCCTCACGGTGACCGGCATCGTGCAGGGCGTGGGATTTCGTCCGTATGTCTATCGTCTGGCGACGGAATGCGGATTGACGGGTTCGGTGCGCAATGACGGACGCGGCGTGGAAATCGACGTACAGGGCGTGAGGGCAGAGGAGTTTTTACGCCGCCTGCCAATCGAAGCGCCGCCACTGGTGCTGATCACGGATCTCACATCCGAGCAATGCACACTCACGGGGGCGAACACGTTTACCATCATTCCGAGTTCAGGGGGAACGGTTTCCTCGGCCATGATTCCCGCCGACGTCGCCACCTGCGACGATTGCCTGGCGGAGCTGCTCGACACCAATGACCGCCGCTATCGCTATCCGTTTATCAACTGCACGAACTGTGGTCCCCGCTACACCATCACGCAGTCGATTCCCTACGACCGTCCATTCACGTCGATGAACAGCTTCCCGATGTGCGTGCGCTGCGCGGAAGAATATCACGATCCGGAGAACCGCCGCTTTCACGCGCAACCGAATGCCTGTCCCGACTGCGGTCCGCAACTGCGCTGGCACCGCAACGCACAGCTGCATGGCGAAGACGTCGACCTCGTGGGCGACGCGGCCCTGCTGGCAGCGCTGCGCGATCTCACGGAAGGACGCATCGCGGCTATCCACGGACTCGGCGGCTATCATCTCGCCGTGGACGCCCGCAACGAGCAGGCGGTACGTCTCCTCCGCCTGCGCAAACGCCGCTATGAAAAACCGCTCGCGGTCATGCTCCGCGATCTCGATGCCGCGCGCGTGCTGTGCGAGGTTTCCGACGTCGAAGCGGCGCTCCTCACATCGGCGCAGCGTCCCGCCGTCATTCTGCGGCAGAAGCCCGACAGCGGCATTGCGCCCTCGGTCTCGCTCGACAATCCCACGCTCGGCGTCATGCTGCCGTACACCCCTCTTCACCATCTTCTGCTGCAGGGCCGCTGTGATGCACTCGTGATGACCAGCGGCAATGTCAGCGAGGAACCGATCTGCATCGACGTCGAGGATGCGGAGATCCGTCTCGAACACATCGCAGACGGTTTCCTCCATCACGACCGCGACATCCTCCAGCGCTGCGACGATTCGGTGTTCCGCGTCATCGCGGGTGCTCCGCGTCCCGTGCGCCGCGCGCGCGGGTATGTTCCGCGTCCCGTGCTGCTCGGGGCCGAGGCGCCTCCGGTGATCGCGGTGGGAGCGGAATTGAAAAACACGCTGTGTGTGAGCAAAGGACGTGCGGCATTCCTTTCACAGCACATCGGCGATCTGGAGAATCTCGAGACCCTGCGTTTCTTTGAGCATACGCTCTCGCATCTGCTGCGCATCTACGACGTCAATCCGATAGCGATCGCACATGACCTGCATCCCGACTATCTCGGCACGCAATGGGCGAAAGGACGTCTCGGCGGCGCGGCCGAACGCTTCACGGAACTGCCGCACATTGCCGTGCAGCATCATCATGCGCATCTGGTTTCCTGTCTCGCGGAGAACGGAAGCGACGAACCCGCCATCGGCGTCATTCTCGACGGCACGGGCTACGGCTCCGACGGCACCATATGGGGTGGTGAATTCCTCGTCGGCAACAGCTGGGGCTTCACGCGCGCCGGACATTTCCTACCACTGGCGATGCCGGGCGGCGAACGCGCGGCACGCGAGCCCTGGCGCATGGCGTTCGCCGCGATGCACGCGATACTGCGCAGCGATGCCGAAGCAGCGGGCTCAGGAGAGAGGGGTAGCGGAGCGGCGGCTTCCGATCCCATGACGTCCGCATCCGCTCCGTCACCCGACATCTTTCCCGAATGGTTCGCCCGCCGCGGCGAGGAAGAAATAGCAGCGGCGCGGTTCGCGCTGGAAAGCGACGTCAATGCACCGCACACTTCCAGCTGCGGACGACTGTTCGACGCCGTCGCATCGCTCGCCGGACTCTACGACGTCTCCCATTTCGAAGCGCAGGCCGCCATCGCCTTGGAGTTCGCCGCAGACGGAATCGCCGGCACCGAGACGCCCGCGCCATACCGTTTCGCCCTGCATGAAGAGACACCGATTATCCTTTCATTTCTCCCGGCGATTCAGGAAATTATTCACGATATGCGCATCGGGAAATCCGCAGCAGAGGTGTCTTCCCGTTTCCATGCAGCGGTGGTCAAAGGCTGCGCGGCGGTGGTCGACCGCATCGCCTCCGCAAGCGGAATTCGCACCGTGGCCCTCTCCGGCGGATCATTTCAGAACGCCGTGCTGCTGACCGGACTCGTCGATGCGCTCCATGAAAGGAACTATACCGTGCTGACGCACACGCAGGTGCCATCGAACGACGGCGGTATCGCGCTCGGGCAGGCGGTTATCGCACACGCACAAATCAGAGGTTGAATCATGTGTCTGGCCGTGCCGGCCAAAGTGCTGGAACTTCGCGACAATCAAATGGCGCTCGTGGATCTCAACGGAACACAGCGCGAAATCAGTCTGATGGTACTCGACGGCGACGCGGCCGTCGGCGACTTCGTCCTCATCCATGTCGGCTATGCCATTGAGGTCATCGACGAGGAAGAAGCGCAGCGCACGCTGCGGATGTTCGAGGAACTGGGTGCACTCGACGAAGAGGATACGGGAGAGCTGAGCGCGATCGTATGAGCATCATCTCCTCCTTCCGCGAATCCGCGCGGGCAAAACCGATCATCGAACGCATACACAAACGCGATACCGGCCCCGTCTCCATTATGGAATTCTGCGGCGGCCATACCGTCGCCATTTTCCGCAGCGGCATCCGAACGATTATGCCCGCGCACGTGCGCATGATTTCCGGGCCGGGCTGTCCGGTCTGCGTCACCTCCAATGGCGACCTCGACCGCGCGGTGGCGCTTGCGAAGACGCCGGGGGTCATCCTCGCCACTTACGGCGACATGCTCCGCGTGCCCGGCAGCGAGGAATCGTTGATGCAGGTGAAAGCACAGGGGTACGCGGTGGAAATCGTGTATTCAACGCTCGACGCACTCGCGCTGGCCGAGGCCCATCCCGAGAAGGAAATCGTGTTCTTCGCCATCGGCTTTGAAACCACCTCCCCCGCCGCCGCCGCCGCGGTGCTGCAGGCACGCAGCCGAGAACTCCGCAATTTCTCGCTCTGTTCGGTGATGAAACTCACCATTCCCGGTGCGCGCGCGCTGTTGAGCATGGGAGAAGTGAAAGTGGACGCCGTCATCGGTCCGGGGCACGTCTCGTCGATCATCGGCGCGGACGCATGGCGCTTTCTTCCCGACGAATACGGCATTCCCGTCGCGATCAGCGGCTTCGAAACACTGGACCTGCTCGCCGCCACTGATGCGCTGCTGGGCATGATCGAGGAAGGGAAACCGGATCTTGCCAACACCTACAGCCGCATCGTCAAGCCCGGCGGTAACCGCAAAGCCTGGGACGCCGTGCAGCAGGTGTTCGAATTGCGCGAGGCATCCTGGCGCGGCTTCGGCAATATCCCCGACAGCGGACTGGCCCTGCGTGAGGAATTCGCCGACTACGACGCGGACAGGCGTTTCGACATTCAGGTCGCCCCGGCGCCGGAGCATCCGGCCTGCCGCTGCGGCGAAGTGCTGCGCGGGGTCGCGATGCCGCCCGACTGCAAGGTGTTTGGCAGCGCCTGCACGCCCGAGCATCCGCTCGGTCCTTGCATGGTTTCGAGCGAAGGCAGCTGCGCGGCCTATTTCCATTACCAGCGGCATCAGCTATGAAACACAAACAGATACTTCTCGCCCATGGCAGCGGCGGCAGCATGATGCACGACCTGATTCGCGAGGTCTTTCTGCCCGCATTCGACAATCCCTTCCTGCGGCAGGGCAACGATCAGGCCGTGCTGGACAATCCCGGCGGCCGCATCGCCTTCACCACCGACTCCTACGTCGTGCAGCCCGTGGTTTTCCCGGGCGGCACGATCGGCGAACTCGCCATCCACGGCACCATCAACGACCTGGCGATGGGCGGAGCACAGCCGATCGGACTCTCCGTCGGCATGATTCTCGAAGAGGGTCTCGAGATGGACCTGCTCGAAGACATCGTGCGCCGCATGAAACGCGCTGCCGACGAAGCCGGCGTTCCAATCGTCACCGGCGACACAAAGGTCGTCGAGCGCGGCAGCTGCGACAAGATTTTCATCAATACCTCCGGCATCGGTATTGTCCCTGAAGGAGTGGTCATAGACGGAGCGGCAGCGAAAGCGGGTGACGCGGTGCTCATCTCCGGCAGCATCGGTGATCATGGAGTGGCGGTGATGTCCGAGCGCAAGGGACTCCGTTTCGACACGCCCGTCACCAGCGACACCCAGTCGCTGCACCGCCTCGTCGCGCGCATGCTCGAAGTGACGAAAGACATTCACGTGCTGCGCGATCCGACACGGGGCGGAGTGGCGACGACACTGAACGAGATCGCCATGCAGTCGCGCTGCGGCATTGAAATTGAAGAAGAATTACTGCCGATTCCCCCTGCAGTGACGGGTGCCTGCGATCTGCTCGGGCTCGATCCGCTGTATCTCGCCAACGAAGGCAAGCTGCTCGCCATTCTTCCCGAGGAACATGCCGATGCCGTCCTCACCGCCATGCGCGCCATGCCCGAAGGCGCCGGGGCATGTCGGATCGGCCGCATCGTGGCTGACATGCCGGGCATCGTGCGTATGAAAACCGGCATCGGCGGCACGCGCATCGTGAACGTGCTCACCGGCGAGATGCTTCCACGCATTTGCTGAGCCGCCGGCGAGGAGATTTCCTCTTGCATTGACACATGGTCGATCTTTTTTCTATTTTTTCTTTTTGGCTTCATTCAACAAATCGAACGAGACACCGCAGAGCAGCCAGCACGCGACAGCTCTGCCACTTATCATCCGCCCGGAGGATTTGCATTCCATGAAAACGACAAGGATTATCCTGCTGACGCTGCTGCTCCCCGTCATGTGCTTCGCACAGTCCGGAACAGTCGGCGATGGGGGTTCGGGTCAGCAGCAGGACCCGCAGCTTTCCGTGTTTTCACCATTTGGGCACCTGACGACTTCGAAGATGGCAAAAACGGCATCGCCTGCCCCCTTCGTTTGCCCGCTGTTTCTCTATTACCAGAACGGCAGCAGCGCATCCTACGCCTACTATACCGAAGACGTCCCAACCTCGGACTGGGCAACGAAAATCACCATCCCGACGGCTGCCTCGGCCTGCACGGTTTGGACGGTTCGAATCGATTTTGAATTGCTGAATGCGAGCGTAACCTCGAAGGACACCATCCGCATCTTTGTTCGCGAAGCCTTCGCGCCGTACGCGGATGTGTACAACACCTGGTTCCTCGCCCGGGCCGGACAGAACCAGGGGCACTATGAGATTGATCCTCCTGTCGTCCCGCCGTTCAACCTGCGTCCGATCATGAGCATCACGCAGTCGCGGCACGATTTCCTGATCGGCTACCGCATCGTCGGAGACTCGATGCACGACGCGAAATTCCGCTTTACCTCTCCATCACTCAACACGACCGTTCCGCGTTCGTTCAAGTTCGCCACACGCACCAGCCTCATTCCCGCGAGCAACGTCGTCGGTTTTAGCGTCGACCAGGTATTCGAGACGCGGATCTGCTGCGACCTTCCCGTGCCGGTCGAACTATCCACGTTCAGCGCCATGGTCGAGAGCGACGCCGTGCATCTGCTCTGGCGTACGGAAACAGAGACGAACAATTTCAATTTCGAAGTTCAGCGTGCGCGCAGTCCGGAAGGTCCGTGGGACAGCCGTTCCTTCCTCCCCGGCCACGGCACGACCACGATTCCGCAGGATTACAGCTTCCGTGATCCGTTCACCCTGAGCGATTTCGCTCCCGGCGAGGCGCCGGTGTACTGGTACCGCCTCATTCAGCGGGATTACGATGGTACGATCAACGATTTCGCACCCATACAGGTGCATGTCGCTGACATCGCGCAAAGCGGCTTCGCACTCAGCGACGCCTTCCCGAATCCGCTGTCGCTTTCCGTGCACGATCATGCCTCGGTGCGCTACCGTGTGGCGCAGGATGCGAACGTGCGCATCAGCGTGCACGATATGCTCGGCCGCGAACTGGCCGTGCTCGTCGACCAGTTCCACCCTGCCGGCGTGTTTGAAAACGCCTGGTATCCGGACCGCGACAACAGGACGCTGATCAGCGGACAATACTTCATCCGCATGCAGGCGGGCGCATTCAACACGGTGAAGAAGCTGAGCATCGTGCGCTGAGTCCTCGCCCGGGAAGGACGCTCGCAGACCGACGACACACGGGTCAGCCAAGGCCGCCCTGGTCACTCCCAAGCTGCGAAGGCGGAATTCCGGAATTCTCCGTATTTTCCATGGCTGTCTGTTTCGCATCGCGACAGGCAGCCAATTTTTTTTTCATGAAGACGAAAGCATCCATGACTCCTCCGCGCGTCGAAGTAAAAGTCACCCGTCTGCAGCCGGGATATGAAGACATTCCGCTTCCGGAATACGCAACAGAACTGGCCGCGGGTGTCGATCTCCGCGCAGCGATCATCGAACCGATCGAACTTCATCCGGGCGACATCATCGCGGTGCCGACCAATCTCGCCATCGAACTGCCCCCGCAGTACGAAGCGCAAATTCGTCCACGCAGCGGACTCGCGCTGAAATATGGCATCATTCTGCCGAACAGTCCGGGCACCATCGACGCTGATTATCGTGGTGAAGTCAAGGTCATCATGTCCAACATCGGCAAGGCGCCATACGTGATTCAGCGCGGCGAACGCATTGCCCAGCTGGTCATCGCGCCCGTCACGCATGTGCAGTGGAATGAAACCTCGACACTGAACGAAACCGACCGCGGAAGCGGCGGCTTCGGACATAGCGGAAGGCATTGATCCGCCTGAAAGTACAAAGCACGCACCTCGTCACAAGCAGACAATCGCTTTCATGAACGACAGTCTCTGGCTCCTCAGCGGTACGGCCGCAAGCATCGGGTTCATCCACACCGTCATCGGTCCGGATCATTACCTGCCTTTCATTATGATGGGACAGGCGCAGCGGTGGTCACGGCTGAAAACCATGTGGATCACATTCCTCTGCGGCATCGGGCATGTGCTCAGCAGTGTCGTCCTCGGCTTCGCGGGTATTGCACTCGGCGTCGCGCTGCACCGGCTGGAGCTGATTGAAAGCGTGCGTGGAGAATTCGCCGCCTGGGCACTGATCACACTGGGCCTGCTCTACATGCTCTGGGGTGTGCGCGTCGCGCTCAAGGACAAGGCACACGAACATCATCACAGCCATGACGACGGCACCGAGCACACGCACACCCATTCACATCTGCTGACCAGCGCCACGCACCGCCGCAGCCATCACAGGGTGATGACCACCTGGGCACTGTTCACCGTGTTTGTGCTGGGTCCGTGCGAACCATTAATTCCCCTTCTCATGTTTCCCGCCGCGCAGCAAAGCAGCTTCGGTATCATAGTTGTTTCGAGCGTATTCGGTATCGTGACCATCGCCACGATGATGGGCATGGTTCTCGTCGTCTCCGCCGGACTGCACCTGCTTCCGATGAAGAGCATCGAGCGATGGACACACGCCCTTGCCGGCGGCATCATCGCCTGTTCCGGGCTGGCCATCCAGTTTCTCGGACTGTAATCCGTAACAATCCATGGTGATGACATGATCACCCCGTTCCGTCTGCATGCCGCGCTGCTCACCCCGCTCTCGAACGAGCGCATGGCGTGGCATCCCCACGGAGCACTGGTCGTGGACGAACGCGGCAGCATCGCGTGGCGCGGTGACGAGGCAGCACTCCCCGAGACCTTCCTTCCCCTTCCCGCAATGCGCAGTCCCCACGTCCTTCTTCCCGGACTGATCGACGTACACGTGCATCTGCCGCAGCTCGATTGCCGCGGTAAATTCGGCGCCTCCCTGCTCGAGTGGCTCGACCGCTTCATCTATCCCGAGGAAATGCGTTTCGCCGACGAGGCCGTCGCCCGAGACGTGGCGCGGCGGTTCCATGCCGCGCTCATTGCCGCCGGTACCACGACCGCCATGGTCTACGGCACAGTGCACGAACGCGCTACGGATATCGCCTTCGAGGAAGCGGAACGCGCGGGACTGCGCATCATTCTCGGGAAAGTGCTGATGGACAGGGAAGCTCCCGAGGAATTGCTCGAATCGGCCATCGATGGACTCTCGGCCACCGAACGGCTCATCGAGCGCTGGCACAGGAAAACCCCGCGCCTCTGGTATGCGGTCACACCCCGCTTCGCGCTCTCCTGCACCACGCAAATGCTCACAGGAGCCGCCGTGCTGGCCAAACGGCACGATACCTATGTGCAGACACACTGCAACGAATCGGGCGGGGAGATCGCCCGTGTGGCCGAGCTCTTTCCCGAAGCCGCGCATTACACAGGCGTATATGAAGCCGCGGGGCTGCTGACGCCGCGTACCGTGCTCGGACACAACATCCACACCGACGACGAACAGCTCGCGATGCTGCGCGCTCATGGCTGTGCTGTCGCGCATTGTCCGGATTCGAATCTCTTTCTCGGCAGCGGGCGCTTCCCAATCGAAATGCACGAACATCATGGCGTGCATTTCGCACTCGGCTCGGACGTCGGCGCGGGGACAACGCTCAGCATGTTCCACATCATGCATGCGATGAGCCATGTGCAGGCGCGCAGCCTGCATCCCTTCGAGCCGCTGTATCGCGCCACACTCGGTGGCGCAGCTGCACTGGGCCTGGAAGACAGCATCGGGAGTCTTGATGCGGGGAAGGAAGCGGATATGATCGAGGTGGAAATCGAACAATCGTTCTGCCGCGGAAAACGACTGCAGGATCTCTCCGCGCAGGAAATCGCCTCGGTGCTGGTGTACCGCAGCGCGAATCAGCGCGTGGGGAGAGTATGGGTGGGTGGTGAGAAAATCAGCGAACGGGGCGGCACCGAGGATGTACCGACCCCGTCGGTATGAATTCAGAATTCTGAGGCTGAGCCTACTTCCCCGCCTGTTCCATCAACCAGTTGATCCAGTTCTCGAAGCCCTCGCCTGATTTCACCGAGAGGTCGATAAACGTGAGGTGATGGTTGACCTGCAGCGCGTATTCTTTCGCCTTTGGAAGGTCGAAATCGAGGTAGGGAAGCAGATCGATCTTGTTGATCACGCAGATGTCGGCGCTGCGGAACATGTTCGGATACTTCAGCGGCTTGTCCTCTCCCTCAGTCACGCTCATGATGACCACGCGCTTCGCTTCACCGAGATCGAAGAGCGAGGGACACACGAGATTCCCCACGTTCTCGATCATCAGTACCGAATCTTCCGCGGGATTCAATTCGCGGAAAGCGCGATGCACCATATCGGCGTCGAGATGGCAGCCGTTGCCTGTATTCACCTGCACCACAGGCGCCCCCGCCTGCTGAATGCGGTTGGCGTCGTTCATCGTCTGCTGATCACCCTCGATCACCGCGACAGGGAGGCGTCCGCCAAGTTCACGAATCGTGCGTTCGAGCAGGCTCGTCTTGCCCGAGCCCGGACTGCTCACCAGATTCAGCGCCAGGATGCCTTTCGCCTCGAACCACCCTCGGTTTCGCTGCGCGAGTAAATTGTTCTTCTGCAGAATATCCGTTTCCACCGCAACGCTGTGCGTCCCACGCCCGTGCTCGTGACCGTGCTCGTGCTCGTGCTCGTGCTCGTGCTCGTGCTCGTGCTCGTGACCGTGACCGTGACCGTGCTCGTGCTCGTGCCCGTGCTCGTGCTCGTGACCGTGCCCGTGCTCGTGCTCGTGCTCGTGCTCGTGACCGTGCTCGTGACCGTGCTCGTGCCCCGGTTTACGGATGGTTACTGCATCGTCCGGCTGCGTACAGCCGCAGGTATCACACATGGTTATTCCTCTTTTTCAATCCTGAACCAACAATGATTTCACGCGCATTTCCTCGCCCTGCAGCGTGGTGTTGTCGAAACCACCGCAAGAGGGACAGGGAGAAAAGAAATCTTCCACGTCGAATTCGGCCGCGCATGCATTGCAGCGCGCGCGTCCCTGCACCGTGATGATGCGGACCGCGGCTTGCTGCAGCGGCGTGTCTTTCGTCGCGGCGTCCATCGCGAACGTCAGGGCATCGATTTCGATGCCGGACAGCGTTCCGATCTCGAGTTCGATCTCCTGCACGACGGCACGGGCGTCTCCCTGAAGATGCGCGACGGCGATTTCAACGATATTTTCGGCGATGGACAGTTCGTGCACGGCGATTCGGGCGCAATTCAAACAAATCATATAAAGATACAAAAATCGCCGTATCCCGTCACCCCCAATCCTTCCGCCCCTCGCAGACGGACGAGCCTGAAGGCTCATCCTCCGACTCTTGGTCCCTTGGCGCGCTGGAGCGCACCGCTCCCAGGCCTCTCCCTCTCCGCGCTTTTTCGCTACATTGCATGATGAATTCACCGCGTCCTGTCGATATCCGCGTCCATCTTGCCCTGTTGTTCGTACAGATCAGCTTCGGCGGCTTCAGCGTGTTCGGAAAGTACGTGCTGGGGTATGTGCATCCGTTGTCCCTGGCGGCGATGCGCATTGTGTTCGCCGGTCCGTTGCTGATGCTTCTGGCACTGCGTTTTGACAGCATCCGGCCGGAAGGACGCGATTTCCTGATACTCGCCGGACTCGGCTTCTTCGGTGTGTTTCTTAACCAGATTCTATTCATCACCGGCCTCAACTACACCACGGCGACCAATGCGTCGATTCTCATGCCCTCCATTCCCGTCTTCACCGTCGGTGTAGCGATGGTGATGGGAATCGAACGCATCACCTGGCGACGCAGCATCGGGATTGGACTCGCGGTCGCCGGTGCGCTGATCATGCTGCGCATCACACGCTTCTCGCTCGCCGAAGACACCGTACTCGGCAACATCATGATCCTGGTGAACTGCCTGAGCTATTCGATATTTCTCGTATATGCGCGTCCGGTGCTGCTGCGCATTCCCCCCATGACGGTCATCGCCTGGACCTTCGTTTTCGGCGGCAGCGGCATTCTGATCGTCTCCGCCCCGGAACTGATCCGCACGCCCTTCACCTCGCTTCCCGCTCTCGCGTGGGCCGGGATTGCCTACGTTGTGATCTTTCCGACGCTCATCAATTATCTGCTCAACACCTGGGCCATCAAGCGTTCTTCCTCCACTCTCGTGGCCACGTACACCACGCTGCAGCCGGTCGTCGCAACTACACTCGCAGTATTCCTGCTGGGAGAACAATTCGGCCTTCGCGAAGTGCTCGGTTTCCTGCTCATCGTCGCGGGATTGCTGTGGATCAGCTCACAGCCGTCCACCACCGTTCCACCTGCAGTGCGGGAGATGTCCCGATGATCCGCTACCCGCCATTCACCTTTCCACACATGCTTTCAGATCGCTATATTATTGCATTACGATCATTCCGGGATTTCGATGCGAACGATTGACATACGCGAAAGCATCGCCATGGCCGTGGCGGCACTCAGGGCGAATAAATTACGCGCGTTCCTCACGCTGCTCGGCGTGGTGATCGGCGTTTTTTCCTTTATCGGTGTGATGACCGGCATCAGCGTGCTGCAGGATTCAATCGAATCCAGCTTCAACGTGCTCGGGTCGAATACTCTGCTGGTACAGAAATTCCCCGCGATTTCCACGGGACCCGAATCGCGGATGAAATACCGCAATCGCAAGGACATCACCATCGAGCAGGGAATGTACGTGCGTGAGAACAGCCGTCTGGCGCAGTATGTGAACGTGCAGGCGAATAACTGGGGCGTGGTGATTCAATACAAGAACCGGAAGACGAATCCCAACGTGCAGGTGATCGGGGGAACTCCGGAGATCATGTACACGCAGAATCGGGAAATAGAATACGGGCGCATTTACAACGAGCAGGAATTGCAGTATTCACGCAAAGTCGTTGTGCTCGGAGCGGACGCAGTGCGGCTGCTCTTTCCGAACGAAGATCCGATCGACAAGACCGTGCGCGTTGACGGCGTTCCCATGCGCGTGATCGGCGTGGTCGCACCCAAGGGCGGCATGTTCGGCGGCAATGCCGACAATTTCGTTCTCATGCCGCTCACCACGTTCAGCAACACCTTCGGGAAAGCGCGCTGGGTGAATATCCAGGCGCGGGCACCGGATCAGCCGTCCTACGACGCCATGACCGACGAGATTATCGGGCTCCTTCGCGTCGTGCGCCGCGTACCGCCTGGCGCGGACAACGATTTCGAGATCGTGTCGAACGAATCCCTCATCTCCGAGGTCAACAATCTGACCTTCCTCATCCGCGCCGGCACCGGCGCCATTTCCGCCATCGCGCTGCTCGCGGCCGGCATCGGCATCATGAACATCATGCTCGTGTCCGTCTCCGAACGGACGCGCGAGATCGGCGTGCGCAAGGCCATCGGCGCCACGAAACGCACGATCCTGACCCAATTCCTCATCGAAGCCGTCGTCATCTGCCAGATGGGCGGACTCCTGGGAATCGCGCTGGGGCTTGGAGGCGGCAACATACTCGCGTTGATGCTCGAGATCCCTCCCGTGCTCCCCATCGGCTGGGCCCTGCTCGGCGTCGCCGTCACCTCCGTCATCGGCGTCGTCTTCGGCGTCTATCCCGCATGGAAAGCCTCCAACCTCGATCCCATCGAGGCGTTACGGTACGAGTGAATCGGTGTCCGTCTACAACCTCCCGATCCCCAAATAATCCAACCGTGGAAATCCGTCCCGTCCGTATCATCCGTGTCCCCCTTCTGAAAAAACCATCCGCGCAGATCCGCCCGATCCGCGTTCACCCGCGTTCCTGCATTTCCGCATTTCTGTCGCGCGGGGAAAATTTCTATTTTGTGGGATATTCCTGATCACACGAGGTACATCCATGATTCCTTCCGATTATCAGTTCACGTGCGTTCCCCGCTTTCTCACGTACGTGAAATACGACACGCAGTCCGATGAAAATTCCGAGACCTTCCCGAGCACCGAGAAGCAGAAAATCCTGGGAGCCGATCTGGTGAAGGAACTGCTGGAGATGGGGCTCACCGATGCGGAGATGGACGAGAACGGCTATGTCATGGCCACGATTCCGGCAAACTCGAGCAAGGCGGATGTCCCGGTCGTCGGCTTCATCGCGCATATGGATACTTCGCCCGACGTGACAGGCGAAAACGTGAAGCCGGTGCTGCATGAGAATTACGACGCGAAGGATATCGTGCTCCCCGCCGACAACAGCATTGTGATCACCGTGACCGACAATCCGGATCTCGCGGGCAAAGCCGGCGAAACCATCATCACCGCCGACGGCACGACGCTGCTGGGGGCGGACAACAAGGCGGGCATCGCTGAGATTTTCGACGCGGCGCATTTCCTGCTCACGCATCCCGAGGTCAAACACGGCGCGGTGCGCATCTGCATCACTCCCGACGAGGAAGTCGGCCAGGGAACGAAATTCTTCGACGTGGAAAAATTCAACGCCACATACGCCTATACGGTGGACGGCGAACAGCTGGGTTCCATCGAAAACGAAACCTTCTGTGCCGATTCGCTGACCGTTGTGTTCGAAGGCGTGAGCATTCACCCGGGCTTCGCGAAAGACAAGCTGCTCAACAGCGTAAAGATGGCGGCCCGCTTCATCGAGAAACTACCGAAGGACGCGCTTTCTCCCGAAACCACCGAGAAAAAGGAAGGCTACGTCCATCCCCACGGCATTACGGGCGGCGTGGAGACCACCACGGTCAAGTTCCTCCTCCGCGCCTTCACGACCGAGGAACTGCGCGAGCAGGAGGCGTTCATCCGTCGCCTGGTCGACGAGACGGCGGCTGAATTTCCGAAGGGAAAGGCCACGGTGAAGGTGGAGGAATCGTACCGCAACATGCGCTATGTGCTCGACGAACATCCGCACGTGCTTGACGTCGCCAAGGAAGCCATGCAGCGCGTGGGACTGACGCCCGAAATCGGCAGCATTCGCGGCGGCACCGACGGCGCCCGGCTGTCGTATATGGGACTCCCCTGCCCGAATATTTTCGCCGGCGAGCACAGTTTCCATAGCAAACGCGAATGGGTCAGCATTCAGGACATGGAAAAGGCGGTACGTACGATCGTTGCCATCGCCGCGTTGTTCGAAGAAAAGGCCTGAGCACACAATGGCCAAGTCGATCGCTGAAACCCGGCTCTACCGCACCGAGATGAACGAAAAGATTCTCGGTGAAGGAATGAAAGAGTTCAACCGCTTCTTCGCGCTCGATACCGCCGCGTATCGCGATGGGGCTATTCCGGTGAAGATGAAGGAACTCATGGGACTCGTCGGATCCATGGTGCTGCGCTGCAATGACTGCATCTTCTACCACCTCGACCGATGCGTGACCGAGGGCGCCGAGCGGCAGGAGATCATGGAAGCCATGAACATCGCGCTGGTGATCGGCGGCAGCATCGTCATCCCGCATCTCCGCTACGCCTTCGACGTGCTCGACGAGCTGTTCGAAACGGACGGAAACAGCGCCCAGGACTGAAATTGTCCCTTTACTTTTCACATCGAATGTATTAGATTGAAGTGCCAATAGCTCTAATCCCGGCCCTCCCTACCGGGTTTAGAACAAACGCTTGGTAGCCGTCCCGTTCCCCGCGGGACGGTTTTTTTATTCTCCCTGCCATTGGAATCATCGGGGTGACCGCATCCGGGGACGAGCATTTTCCTTCCCATACAGGGAAACGTGGGCGACGCGGCTGATGTTATGCAGGTATCCCCTAACACTCATTCTGGAGGATCTCCATGCGGATTCGTTTTCGATTGCTCCTTCTTCTCAGTCTTATACCTGTCCTTCCGCTGCACGCACAGCTTCACATAGAAAACGCCTTCCCGCAGCTTTCCCTCAACCGTCCGGTGGACCTGCAGCAGCCGGGCGACGGGAGCGGCCGCCTGTTTATCGTCGAACAGGAAGGTTTGATCCGGGTATTCATGAATGATGCCGCCTCGCCTTCCGCGGAGGTCTTTCTCGATATCCGCGACCGGGTCAACGACGGCGGAAACGAGCAGGGGCTTCTCGGACTCGCGTTCCATCCTTCATTTGAGACGAATGGACTCTTCTTTGTCAATTACACCGCGTCCAATCCCGACCGCACGGTCATCGCGCGCTACATGGTCTCCGCGACTGATCCGATGAAAGCGGATCCATCGAGCGAGCTTGTCATCCTGACCTTCCCGCAGCCGTACACCAACCACAACGGCGGACAAATTGCATTTGGTCCTGACGGCTCTCTTTACATCGGCACCGGCGACGGCGGGTCGGGCGGCGATCCGCAGAACAACGCGCAGAACCGCTCGGTTCTGCTCGGAAAGATGCTGCGCATTGATGTCGACAATCCGCAGGACGGAAAAAACTACGGCATACCCTTCGACAATCCCTTCGTCGGCAATACCGAAGGTTTCGCGGAGGAAATATACGCCTGGGGACTGCGCAATCCCTGGCGCTTCAGTTTCGACCCTGCATTCGGCCGCCTCTGGGCGGGCGACGTGGGACAGAGCAGATTCGAGGAAGTGAATATCATTGAGAAAGGAAAGAATTACGGTTGGCGGGTCATGGAGGGCTTCGCATGCTACAATCCGCAGACGGGTTGCGACGAGACAGGACTGACCAAGCCGGTGCTCGAGTATGGCCGCAGCGATGGTGCTTCGATCACGGGCGGTCATGTCTATCGAGGAAACAGGGTACCGGAACTGACCGGGAAATATATCTACGCGGATTTCGTCACCGGGCGCATCTGGGGGCTGACGTACAATGGTCCAGTCGATTTCAGCAACGAGCTGCTGCTCAATTCCGGGAAGAATATCGCAGCGTTCGGCGTGGACGCGCAGGGTGAACTGCTGATCTGCAGTTTCGACGGCGCCATCTACCGCTTTGCCTCGGGCGTTTCCTCCTCCGGAGACAATGCCGCCATCCCAGCATCACTGCAGTTGCTGGAGGTCTCTCCCAATCCCATCCTTCGCGGTACGCATGCCACGGCGCTGATTCGTTTTACCCTTCCCGCGGCAGCGTCCGTGCGGCTACTGCTCTTTGATACGCTCGGCCGACAGCTCAGTATCGTCTCTGATGCCGCGTACGCGCAGGGTCGGAACAGTATCGCGCTCGATATCTCCGGTCTTCGTCCCGGCATCTACTTCTACGCCCTTGAGTCCGGCGCCACGCGCCTCACGAACAAACTCGTCGTCATCCGATAATAACAAGGAACACCGCCGGAAGAACGCACGAGGAGCCGCAGAATCGCACGGAATGAGATTCACCCCACGCGAAAAACCTTTCGTGTTCTTTTTCGTGTTTTCGTGCTTTCGTGGTTTTTTCCTACTCGGCTTTTTCGTTTTTGGCGATGTACAGGTCCAGGGCGCGGATGACGCGGCCGGCCATGCGGGCGAAAAGCGTGAAGCCGTAGATCGCAAAGATCAGTGTGAGAACGCTGAAAATGAGGGTCGTGATTTCATTGAGTGACATGGCTGCCTTCTGCGGATAAAATATTTCGGTTGAATATCAGACGCGAGTGCCGGACATCGCGGTAAAGCACGGAGCGGGTTCGATGATCGTCCAAAGCCAGGCCTGGGCCGCGCGAATCCCGTCAACGGCCGCCGAGGTGATGCCACCAGCATACCCGGCGCCTTCCCCTACGGGATACAAGTTTGCGTGCATCGGAGAAACCAATGATTCGTCGAGACGATCAATGCGGTACGGTGACGAGGTTCGGCTTTCTATTCCGAATACCTGCGCCCTCTCGTGCTGAGAGAAGCTGCGCATCTTGTGATCAAAATCCGTGAATCCCCGGCGAAGTCCTTCGTATATGAATCCCGGAAACAGTTCGTGCATGGGCGCCGGAGCAACGGGATTGAGACAGGATGCCGGGAGCAGGCTGCGGCTGGCGCTTCCGCCGATGAAATCCTGCAGCCGCTGACCGGGTACGACATGCACTGATCCGACGTTGTTGACAGCAGCGCGGAAACGCCCTTCCAATTCTTTCTGCAATTCGAGCGAAGCGTCCACGCCTGTGTATCCCGCACGCGCCAAATCCTGTTCCGAGACATTCACCACGATCGCGGCATTCGAGAATCGGCCGCTTTTCAAATAGTTGCTCATGCCGTTTGTCACGACGCCCGTTGCGTCGGAGCTGGCGTTGAGCACATACCCACCCGGGCACATGCAGAACGAGTACACCGCGCGGTTGTCCTCTTTCCAGGTCTTCGCAAGTTTGTACTGCGCCGTTTCTATGCCTGCATACCGTGATGCGTATTTACTGCCGTATTGCATCACATTGATCGCATCGGCAGGATGCTCGACGCGCACACCGAGCGCGAATTCCTTCAGCGACATCGGCGTTTCCCGTGAACGCAGGAGGGCGTACACGTCGCGCGCGGAATGTCCCGTCGCGAGGAACAGCGCCGACGCATCCATGCGCGAACCATCCTGCGTTTCGATCTCCGTGACGCGTCCGTCCGCATTGTTTGCAAAAGAGGTAAAGCGCGTGTTGTAGTGGATATCGATACCCATCCGCGCCATGTCGTCGAGCATGTGCGTGATGCAGTGCCGGATCTTATTGGAACCGAGATGCGGATTGTACAGGAAGCGAATATTCTCCGGAGCGCCATAGCGGACAAACGTGTCCATGATAAAGCCGATGTATGGCGAGCGGATGCGGGTGATAAGTTTGCCGTCACTGTACGTGCCGGCTCCTCCCGCGCCGAAGCAGATATTGGAATACGGGTTCAGATCCCCTGTCTTCATGAAGCGCGCCATATCGCGCACGCGCTGGCGCATCGGAGGGCCCTGTTCGAGCAGCACCGGCTTGACGCCGTGCAGGCGCAGCCAGTAGGCACAAAAAATGCCTCCGGGACCGGTACCCACGACGACGGGACGTAGCGACTCCGGTTGCCGGGCGTCGAGCCTGCGGCGCTGATCTTCGATCCCCGCAGTGATTTCCTCGACCGGATCGCGCATATCGGTGGTCAGTGAATACTGGATGCGAATATTGTGATGCTGCCGTGCATCGATGCTGCGCTTGAGAATACGGAATGGCGCATCCTGCCCGAGCTGTTCGCGGACGGCTTCGCGGAGCTGCTGCTCGCTGTGGTGATATGGAAGGATAATCTGTAGCTGCACGGGTATAAAAAAGCTGCTGCGCGAAGTTAGGAAATTTCCGGCACTTCGCGCAGCATGATGACGGGAGAATGGAAAAGATCAGAGAGGAATCTTGTACTTCTCGATCAGCTTGTAAAGCGTTGAGCGGCTGATATCGAGTTCTCTCGCGGTCTGCGCAAGATTCCCGCGGGCGATTTCGATCGCACGGCGCACGGCCTGCTCCTTGATCTTATCCAATGGAACGATTTTGTTGTCGTGGAAGAGCTTTCCCTCGGTCTCAAGCTCCATAGAGGCATCTTTGAACGAATGGACGACGATGGGAAGATGATGGAGTCCGATAAGATCGCCCTGCGCGAGGGAGATCGCTCGGCGAACAGCACTGTCGAGCTCGCGCACATTGCCGGGCCACGGGTAGTGGTAAATGGCTTCAAGCGCTTCACGCGAAAATCCCTTGACCTTCACGCCTGCTTCCTTGCCGTATTCGACCAGGAATTGCTCGGCTAGCAGAATAATGTCCACCGCACGTTCGCGAAGGGGTGGAACGTGAATGGGGAAAGATGCGAGATGGTAATAGAGATCACTTCGGAATTGCTTCGTCCGCACAAGATCCTTGAGGTTGCGGCTGGATCCGGCAATGATGCGGACATCCACCTTTGTGGGCGTTTCCGCGCCTAATGCAGTGACTTGTTTGAATTCGATCAGATGCAGCAGCCTGGTCTGAAGATCAGTATCGAAGTCGCCAATCTCATCGAGGTACACCGTTCCGCCTTCAGCCTGTTCGAACACGCCGGCTTTTCCCTGCGTCGCGCCAGGGAAGGCGCCTTTCTCGAAACCGAACAATTCTCCGCAAAGAAGATCCGCGGGCACGGAGGACTGGGTAAAAGTAATATAAGGTCTGCTTCTCCTTTTACCGCGCGTGTGGATGCTTTTCGCGACCATTTCCCTTCCGCTGCCGGGTTCGCCGGTAAGCAGGATGGGAATTTCTCTGTCTTTCACTTTCTCCATCAGGCGAAGAACGAGCTGCATCTCCCGGGATTCGGCGACAATGTTCTTGTCAGCAAGCGTGCCGGCTATTTCTTCACGGAGCCGGAATATCTCGCCATTCAGCTCGATATTCTTGAACGTCTGACGAAAAACATTTTCCGCGCGCGCCATATCAATGGGGAGCTCGATGTAATCCACCACTCCCAGCTTGAGCGCCTGAGACACGGCAGATGGATCCGCCTCGTTGAGCAATGCGATAATCGGCAGGTTGATGCTGCGCAGTCTCAATTCCTTGAACATCCCGGCCACATTGATGGCAGGTCTGGTCATATCAATGACGACGAGCGCAGGGAACTCTTCGAGCGCTGCAAGGGCACTTTCCGTATCACCGAAAAGGCGTACGGTGTGGCCCCAGCTCTTTTCCAGCTTCTGTTGGAGCAGCCGGCGGATGGAGTCATCATCCTCGATCAGGAAAATGAGATGTTTCGTCATGGTGATTTCCGATTCCGTTACGTGGGATTATCCGTTCATGTAACTAAAAAACTTCACCACCTATATCATCACTCATCAAGAGAGGCAAGAACGCTGGCACGCCACAAACTGCAACCGGGCGGGGATTGACAAGTGCGCACGGCCAGGGTCGGAAGGGTAGATCTTCGATAGAAGATTATTTTGTGAACGCGGTGAGATTGCCCGATTCTTGAATCGGGAACGCTGAACCGGCAGTGTGTGGCGCCGGTTGCTGGGACATGGTTTGAAAAAACGGCGTACGAACGTTGAGCGTTTGCTGTGCATTCCAGCGGGGTCTGATCACTATCGCAAGTGTGAGCTTGCTGATTGGTGGCCTGTCGCCTCAGTGTCTATCCGCTGGTCGCCATTCATCAAGGAGCACGTCCGTACGCCTGCCTGGAATTCAACGCGGCTGGGTGACCGCTGTGTGGCAGCCACCCAGCCAAAAAATCCTACTGAATAACCCGGAACTGAATACGGCGGTTGCGCGCTCTGTTCTCTGCCGAATCATTGGGCACCAACGGCTGCTCTTCGCCATAACCGCGTGCGGTCATCCGGTTGGCATCAATGCCGTTCTGAATCATGTAATCGCGGACAGAATTGGCACGGCGCTCGCTCAGACGCTGGTTGGCAGCTGCGGCACCAACATCATCGGTGTGGCCCTGGACTTCCACGCGGAGCTCAGGATTCGTACGCAGTGTATTGAGTGCCTTGCGGAGAATCGGGTCAGAATCCTGCGTGATCGTGGCGGAATTCGTTTCGAAATTGATTCCTTCAAGCACGAGTTCACCACTCTCCTGAATCTGCAGCACGTCTGCTACCAGCGGATCGGTTCCGTCACGCACTTCCTTGCCGTCATCCGCGCCGTCACCGTCGGTGTCCTTCACCAGCGGGTTCGTGCGGTACACATTCTTCTCATCGCAGTCACCGAGACCGTCGCCATCGGTATCCTTTTCGAGCGGGTTGGTGTTCATGTCGAGCACCTCATCGCCATCAGAACAACCGTCCTGATCCGTATCCTTGACTTTCGGATCCGTGCGGTGCGAATTGACTTCCTCGCCGTCAAGCAGGCGATCATAGTCCGTATCGCGGAGGGTCGGATCGGTCTTGTACCGTTCGACTTCATCGCCATCGATCAAACCGTCGCCATCAGTGTCGCGATTCGTGGGATCGGTGTTGTACACGGAGATTTCATCGGCGTCGAGGAGTCCGTCATTGTCCGAATCCTTCGGAGCCACCTCAACGGGAGCTTCCGGCTGCATGGGCTCGCTCTTCTCGTCGAGATAAAACGTCAAGCCAAAGCTGACCATGTTGTAGTTGTCATTGTCTTCGGAAACCCAGTTGTCCATCTCATCCGAAAACGTGAGTGTTTTCATGAACTCGGCAAAGAAATCCAATCTTTCCGAAATGGTCCAGGTAAGACCAACACCGAGCGGGAGAGTCATCGATCCGGATGCATCCCCGGTGCTGCCTTTCGAAAACCCAGTCGGGGTGATGTCAGGACTGAAAGCGAGATAGCCGAAACCTGCAAACGCGTATGGCCGCAGATCATATTCGGGGAAAAACTGCATCTGTAGAGCGGCGATGAAATGCAGCAGATCGTCACTGTATTCAAACCCGAGTCTTTCGCTTACATGCGATGATGAAACAGGCGAGTATGCGAAGCGGCCGAGCAGATGCAGGGTGGCAAAATCACCTGCGTCAGCAAATCGCCATAAAAGATGAATGTTGCCGCCAATACCCCAATCGGTTGTCGCTCCGGGGAAATTGGTTCCGTCCTGAAGATCGCCGGCGAATCGGTTCAATGATAACGCAAGTCCGAAGCCCAGCTTTTGGGGCCTCGCAAAATCGGCGTCATAGGGGCGGCTCTGCTTCTGCTCCTGCTGTTGCTGGGCCAGGCTAACCCCGCTGAACAGGACTACCGCGACCATGATCGATAGAACTCGTAACATGATTGCTCCTTGATGATAATGAGACTCTACAATTCTCTCTTTTCTTTTCCAGGGTCGGCTCAATAACGGCAAACGGCAGCACCGTTAGGCGACACTCCACTCAGTCATATGATGCGATCGATATCTGCATCAATGAATGAGTGTGAAGATGCCATTTCGTGGAGTACATACAAAAAAAGCGTAGTATTTGCAAACATGCAAGTAATTCGGACGAATTTTTTCATTTTTTTCATTTTTCAAGCGCCACTCATCTGGTAGACCTGTCACCGCTGCTGTTCATGCCTCCCAAAAGAGACCGAAGCTGCTCGCGAATATTCATTTCCACGGCTCCCGGGATACCGTCAGCAGACAGATCCGCCGCCATCGATCGACTCTCTCGCTCACGCTGGAGAAGGCTCATTTCTTCGACGACCATACGCAATTGACGGGTCGCGGCATCCTCGAGTATGCCCAGCTCAACAGAGCGTTCCTGAATCTCCTTGTCGGTCCAGGACGCAAGATCCTCCGGCTTGCTGTGAAGCCCGCCAGCACTCACCGTGACAATGACCGCATCGTGCGACGGGTCGGCCAGATCCACATTGTTCACCGCAAGCAAATACTCGGATTGACGCAGCACTCCGATCGCGTGCAGGAGGTTGTGGAGATCGTCTTTCCGGATGGCGTAGCGAATGATGTTCATTCCGCTTTTCCTCGTAACTGTTCTCCTGGAACATTCAATATAAGAAATCCATGCCTTTTTGCACGAAAAATCAGCAACGCACACGCGAGCGCAACGCAAAAAAACCCCGGCGTTTCCTTTGTATCTCTTGTCCACATTAGGCACACCGCGTCGACCAGTCAGCGGGAATTGCCCGCGCCTATTTTCTCTTCAGCAGAAAGATTTCCTTTGCCGCCACCGCAGCGGAGCCGAACACGCCGATCCCCCCGTTTACGTTGCTGTATTCGGGACGGAATTCCACGGATCGCCCTCCCCACTGGGTCGCCTTGAACCAGTCAAGTAATGCCTTGTCGGGGGCGAGTATGGCGACCTCGTTCCGACCATACCAACGAAATGCAGCCCAGACCGTTGGTGCTTGATTCGTCTGGATGAATCCCCAACGTGTCTTTGTATAAAAGGGAGGGTCTTCCGGATCTTCAAACGGGAGATTATTCGTGCGTTCGTTGATTTCCTCGGTTGGCGGCTGCAGGTACGTTCCATATCCGAGCGTGTCGAGAACCGTCACGCGGATGATGAATTCCGATGCCCCTCCCGTAGTCCATGCGATGCGAAGGGAGTCGGGACTGAACAACTGTGTCGTATCCTGCGGATACTGAATCACGGACCGGGGCGGAACCGTCCAGCCGATTTTCCCGGGTGTTATTGTCTCTGCCTTCATGATCTCTCCGTCGGCCATGCGCACGCGAATGCTGTAGCGCGTGTCAGGAAGGACCCGGTAGGTGGTATCCGGGAAAAGGTACCGGCCCACTCCGTCGCGAACGCCATATACCAACGGATAATCGATGCCGTTCGCATTAATGACGACCTCTGCATCCGACGCCATCATTGATGAATAGTCGAACTTCTGGGTCAGTGGCTGCGAGATTGCGACAACAACGTTGTCGATGGGCTCGCCCACCATCAGATACGCCTCCAGGTACGGGACAGGGATGTAATCCGTAGGCGGCTGATCTTCGCAGGCCGCGAATGACAGAGCCGTAATGACAGTAAGCAGAATCCTGTATATGCGGTTGTATCGATTCATTTCATACACCATGTCAGAACTTGACCTCCAGCGCGATACTGGGAAGGATGGGCAGAAGAAGAACATCCTCCACTTTGGTGATCTCACCCGTGGAATCATAGTAGCGAAACCAGATATCGCGACGCGAATACACGTTATAAATATCGATCATCAGATTCGCCGGGAGGCCAAAAAGTGTCGTGTGATAGTTGGCGTTCAGATTCAGCTGATGCGACGGAGGAAGCCGTAATCCATAGCGGTCGGCAGGGATGTTGAGACCTTTGCCGCTTTCTCCTCCCGGCAGACGAGTCTCCAGACGCGAGGTCTGCCCCGTGTACGACTGTCCCGACTGAAAGGTAAATGTCGCGGAAACATCCCAGGAGTCACTCAGCTTGTATTGGGCGACGAGCTTGAAATCGTGCCGCCTGTCCCATTTCGGACGGAAAGATTCACCGCGATTCAATTCCGCAAACGTCTCATTGATCCAGCCGAGTGCATAGCCCGCCCATCCGGTGAAACGCCCGGTTTTCTTCTGAAGGAAGAGTTCGATCCCATATGCCTCGCCCTTGCCGTCGTAAAAGAAATCGCGCACGGTCGAACCATTCGTCTGGAACTGATTCAATTCGCTCATGTGCGCGAGGTCCTTGTAATACATCTCCACGTTGAAATCGAAACCATCGTACGGACGCGTTTCCACTCCGAGCACGTAGTGGATCGCGCGGCTGGGATCGACGGTCGAATCAGTGGGCATCCACGTATCGAAGAAACTGAAATCCGGGAGCGCGGCAAGGCGGAAATACTGGTGATAGACGCCAAATGCCGCTTTCACTGCAATGAAATCCTGCAGCTGGTAGCGAGCGGCGATGCGCGGATCAAGTTTCACAATCCCCCGCAGGTCGTAGTAGTTGGCACGCAGTCCTGTTTGAAGGGAGAAGAGATTCGAGAACTGATAGTTGGCCTGCACGAAGGCCGAGCTGGTGAAGTCCGTCGCCTCTATGTTGGTAACCGCACTCGCACCGCCGGTGGAAGAAGATGAATCCGCATCACCGGTGAAGTTCTGCAAATAGTCGAGCAGATAGCGGTTCACTTCGACGCCGCCCTTCAACGTCAGGTCGGTAGATGTAAACCACTCGATGTTCCCCTTCAGTGTAAAATCCTGAATGGTGTTCCGGACTTCCGTCTCAAAACCGGAATTACTCGAATTGAAGCTGTTGCGATAACGCGACCAGCTGAAATTGAAGACGGAAAAGAGATTGTCGCTGAACAGATGCGTCCACCGGGATGATACCAGGCTGTTGCTGATGCCGATGCTTCCGGCGAAGCCGGCGCGGTTGTTGATATCAAGTGCGTCTTCGGACGTGAATCCGGAGAGGAACACCTTATCCGATGTCCCGAAATCCTGAGAAATCTTTCCGTTGATATCATAGAAAAAATAATCCGGCAGCGGATCTTCTTCCGTTTCAAGCAGGTTGGTGAGCACGTCGATATAGGTCCGGCGTAATCCGAAAAACCATGAACCGTTGCCTACCGGTCCTTCTGTCGAGAGCCGCGAAGAAATGAGCCCCAACGATGCCGTCCCGCCAAACTCCTTACGATTGCCGTCCTTCTGCACCAGATCGAGCACGGCAGATAATCTCCCGCCATATTCGGCCGCATACCCGCCCTTGATCAGATCCACATCCTTGATGGCGTCAGGATTGAACGTGGAGAAAAACCCAAACAGATGCGACGGATTGTAAACGGCAGAGCCGTCAAGAAGCACCAGCGTCTGATCCGGCGACCCGCCGCGAATATAGAGTCCGCTTGAAATCTGTGAAGAGGAAAGTACTCCGGGCAGGTACTGCAGAGAGCGGAACACGTCAGCCTCTCCTCCGACACGCAGCTTGTTGATCTGACGGATGGGGATATTGATGCGGCTGACCGAAATCTGCCTTTTATCCTCCATCCGGCTGCTTTCTACGACCACTTCATCGAGTTGCACTGCTTCTGATCCGAGTTCCACGTCGATGCGGCGGGATTCGCGCTTTTTCAGTTCCACCGTCATCTCCTCTTTCTCGTAGCCGAGGAAGCTGAACACCACGGTATACTTGCCGGGTTTGATTTCGGAAAGCGCATAGTAGCCGCTCTTGTTGGAGACCGTACCTTGCCGCGTCTCCTTCAGCTGCACGGTCGCTCCGACGAGCGTTTCTCCCGTCTCCTTGTCACGGATATATCCGCTGATCGTCGCGTTGTCCGACAGTGGATCGGGAGAATCACCTCCGGCAATCGCCGAGCGGTGCATGGGCGATCCGAGCATAAGACCGAATAAAACAAAAAAGAATAATCTATTCATCTGTATTCCAGCTTCCTACTCCTGTCGGCGTTTTCACAGGGGTCCCGGTTTGTAGCACACCTGGAATTTTTCCCGCTTTGTCATTTGGGGTAATTGCCGACATTCTTCATAACGCCGAATTCGGCTGCATCGTTTCATCTTACGGAGGAATGGGACACGGGTTGCCGGGCTGCATTCTTTTTTCAGCAATCGTTGATTTCATCCGCCGCCGCATTGTAAAACAGTGCTGGTTTTTTTAGTTTCTTTCCATAGCAGAAATGCGCCATTTCCTGCCCTTGCGGGATGCTGTCCTTGATACCAACACATGATATGGGTTCTCTATGGCTGATCAGAAAGAACAGTGGGGGTCGCGCTTTGGATTGATTCTCGCTGTTGCAGGAAATGCCATCGGTCTCGGCAATTTTCTCCGCTTCCCCGTTCAAGCAGCGTCCAACGGTGGCGGCGCCTTCATGATTCCCTACTTCATCGCTTTTTTACTCCTCGGCATTCCTCTCATGTGGGTGGAATGGGGCATCGGCCGGCATGGCGGGAAGTACGGACACGGCAGCGCCCCGGGCATGTTCGACGTGCTGTGGAATAATCCCCTCGCCAAGTACATGGGCGTGATGGGATTGCTGATCTCCATGGTCATTCTCATCTACTACACCTATATCGAATCGTGGACCCTTGGCTACAGCATCTTCAGCATGTTTGGCCTGTACCACGGCGAGGAAACCCTCCAGGCGATGGGCGGCTTCCTCTCCAGCTACCAGGGACTGGAGCCCGGCAAGCACTTCACCAGCCTCTGGCCTGCCTACGGACTCATGCTCTTCACTTTCGCGGTCAATTTTTATGTGCTCTGGAGAGGACTCTCCGCGGGCATTGAAAAACTCGCCAAATTTGCGATGCCGCTGCTCTTCGTGTTCGCGATCATCCTGCTCATCCGCGTTCTCACTCTCGGAACACCAGATCCGGCGACGCCTGAGAACTCGGTGATGAATGGACTCGCCTACATCTGGAATCCCAACTTCAGCGAACTCGGGAAAGCCAGTGTCTGGATCGCGGCCGCGGGACAAATTTTCTTCACGCTCAGCGTGGGTATGGGAACGATCCATGCCTATGCCAGCTACCTGCGTCCGAAGGATGATATCGCGCTGAGCGGACTCACCACCGCGGCGACCAATGAATTCGTCGAGGTTGTGCTCGGAGGAAGCATCGCAATTCCCGTCGCCGTCGCATTTTTCGGGCTCGACATGACCAAGGAGATTGCATCCGGAGGCGCATTCAACCTGGGCTTCGTATCGATGCCTGTGATTTTCGGAAAAATCCCCCTCGGACAAATCTTCGGGGCGCTGTGGTTCCTCTTGCTGTTCTTCGCGGGCATCACCTCGTCGGTTGCAATGGGACAACCCGTCGTTTCATTTCTGAAAAATCAGTTCGGCATGACACACCGGCGCGCCGTGCTTTCTCTCGCAGCGCTCGTGATTCTCTGCGTGCAGCCGGTTATCTTTTTCCTCGGTCACGGATTTCTCGACGAAATGGACTACTGGTCCGGCACGTTTGGTCTTGTTGTCTTCGCCACAATAGAAATCATCCTGTTTGCCTGGGTGTTCAAGATCGAGAACGCATGGGACGAAATTAATTCGGGGGCAGATATCCGCATCCCCGTTTTCTTCAAATACGTCATCAAGTATGTCACCCCGCTGTATCTGCTGATCATCATGGGTGTCTGGTTCTATCAGGATGCCTTTGACATCCTCATGCTGAATAAAACACCGGGCGGCGGTCCGGTCAACCCGGCGGATGTGCCATATATCTGGGGTGCGCGTGCACTTATGATCGGTTTATTCGTGCTGCTTTCAGTGCTTGTTCATTTTGCCTGGAAGAGAAAACGTCGGCATGGGAAAGCGGCGACGGTGAAGTAGGTCAGGAGGAATGAGGGGGGCGGGAGTCGATGAAATAGGGTGAGAACTCAGGCGACGACGGGTTGGAGAACCGTGATCTTTCTGCGCTCCGCATCGAGCCGTACCCGGCTTCCGATGGGGAGCGTGATTTTTTCAGGAATATGACCGAAGGGGATGCCCGTCAGAACAGGGATACCCAGTGGCAGGAAATACTCTGCCAGTACGGTCGCCAGTTCGCGATTGGGGGAGTCCTCGGGAATGGCGGTAAAGCTTCCCAGCATCACGCCAGCGATGCCGCGGAGTATGCCTGCATGCTTGAGCTGCAAAAGCATGCGATCGATGCGGTAGACAGATTCACCGACGTCTTCAAGGAAGAGAATGGCGCCCTGAAAATCCGGCAGCCACGGTGTTCCCACAAGTGAGCATAAAACTGCGAGATTCCCACCGAGCAGTGTCCCTTCTGCCACCCCCCGGTGCATCACCTGCACCTCATCGCAATTCGGCAGCTGACGCGAGGTTCTCCGATGCCGCAGCATATCCCACAGTGCCTGGGCGGTCATGGGCAAAATGCCGGACGCGAATTCCGCAGCTACCATGGGACCTGCAAACGTAACCAGACCCGCCTGTGCGTACAGTGCCAGTGAAAGTGCAGTGATATCACTGAACCCAACGAGAATTTTCGGATGAAGACGGATATACGCGTAGTCCAGGCGTTCAAGCAGGCGCGCGGCCCCATACCCGCCGCGCGTACAGAAAATGGCGTGGATCCGCTCATCCTCAAACATGGCCATCAGATCCTTCGCCCGCTCCTCATCCGATCCTGCCAGATAGCCATCCCTCGCGCCCACGCCCCATCCAAGACGGGCATAGTAGCCCTCCGCCAACAAGGCAGAGATGCCGCGCATTATCAGTGCGTCATCTTTTGGAGGACTCGACGGGGAGACCAACCCGATCATGTCCCCGGGGTGCAGACGCGGTGGAACGACAGGATCGATCACGACCGGAGTAAATCGAGTGAACGCAAAATATCTTCGAGCTTGCCCCGGTTTGCCTTACCGATCGGAACCAGAGGCAGTCGGAAGCGCTCTTCTATCAGCCCCATCATGGCCATGGCGGTCTTTACAGGAATGGGACTCGATTCCATAAAGTTTCCACGAAGCAAATCGACAATGCGGTAGTGGATTTCCTGCGCTTCCGCGAATTCTCCATCCATGGCATGATGAACCATTCGGGAAAATTCTTCCGGGATTTCATTTGAAGCGACGGAGATGATGCCGTCCATGCCGATAGCGATCTGCGCGAGAGCGAGATCGTCGTCGCCCGAAAGCACGGCGAAATTCTCGGGCTTTCCGCGTACGATGTCATAGATCTGACTGAAATTGGCGCTGGCTTCCTTGGTCGCGATCACATTGTCGAATTCGGCGATACGAAGCTGTGTCTCCGCACTGATATTTCCGCCCGTACGTCCGGGGACATTGTATATCACAACGCCGCAATCGACCGCGGCTGCAACAGCCTCGAAATGCTGGAAATATCCCTCTTGGGTGGGCTTATTGTAAAATGGACCCACGATCAGTACGGCATCGACACCGCATTCCGCAGCGAGTTTCGCGGACGCAATGGTCTTTGCGGTGGAATTGGAACCGGCACCCGCGATAACGGGGACGCGTCCGTCAGCGACTTCCACAACAGTTTCCAGTATTTGCCTGAATTCCGTTTCCTCCAGCGTCACCGCCTCTCCGGTTGTGCCACAGGGCACAAGCATATCGACACCATTCTCAATCTGACGCGCGGCCAAACGCCGCACGGCTGGCAGGTCAACCTGCCCGATCGCATCGAACGGAGTAATGAGTGCTGTTCCGACCCCTCTAAGCTTTGGTAATATCATCGAACATATCCTCTAGAGTGAACATCCCGTGTTTATCGCATATCCACTGCGCTGCAAGCAGGGCACCCTCCGCAAATCCTCGCCTTCCTTTTGCGCGATGCGTGAGTTCAATACTGTCCGCCTCGCTGTCAATAAGAAGATGATGATCGCCAAATACCGTCCCGACTCTCGCCGAAGTCACATACAGCGCTTGGGGATCAGAGCGGTATTCATCCATACTCGTCGCAATGGAAGTTTTCCGTGGATTCGCAGCTAGCATGCTGCGCGCGACAGACAATGCCGTCCCGCTGGGCGAATCTTTCTTGCCCGTATGATGTACTTCGTGCAGCGCGAAGTCGTACTGAGGAAAATCTCGCAGCAGACTTGCGGCAAAGTCAGCAATGCGCTTATAGAGAAAAATCCCGACGGAAAAGTTGCTAGCATGGATGCAGGCGCTTCCGGAGGTCCGTACGGCCTCGGCCACGAAATCGTTCTCGGCGTCCCATCCGGTTGTACCGCTGACAACCGGTAGTCCTGCGCGCACACAGGCAAGGATATTCCTCACGGCCTCGCCTGGTGCGGTGAACTCGATGCAGACCTCTACACCACGGCCCACCAAATCATCAATACTTTCGTACACACGCGCATTTTGCGGGTCAACGATAAACGGTTCAGGCCAGTCGCGTTCCGTTATGATGCGGTGAATTTCGTGTCCCATCCGGCCGTAGCCAATCAGGGCGATGCGTGGTTTCCTTTTCATGAACGCCTCAACGCGTGAAAAAGCTGAATATACGATTCGACCGCCGTGTTCATGGCAGTCACGGAATTTTTTTCATTTGGAGTATGTGCATCGTGAATCGATCCGGGGCCATACAGCAAGCATCTCCCCATCGCACTCAGATACGGTATATCCGTCCCGAAGGAAACAGCTTTTTGAGGAAATCCCGGAACAGTGGTCAGGAGTTGGGGTTCGGAGGTTGAATGGAATTCAACGTCAAGATAACCAGCGACGATGTCGAGCACTTGTTGACGGCGCTGCGTGGAGTCGTCGACAATACGATGGATCACCGTCGCGGCGGCGTCGGGGGCAAGAGTATTCATGGCCACACCACCGCTTATCAGGCCGACATTCATCGTCGCTTCGCCAAGCACGGGACTGCTTCCCCAATCTGCACGGCGCAGTTTCTCGAGTACGTCAAGAAGCAGATGGATGGCCGAGCTTCCATTCTCGGGGTACGCGCTGTGCGCCGCGCGTCCTGCTGCCTTCAGCGTGTAGCTGACGACACCCTTGTGACCCGTCGCCAGTATGTTGTCCGTAGGTTCACCGACAATAAAAAAGTTGGCCTTCCGACCAGAGGCCGCCGCTGTTTTTGCGCCGATGCTGTCTGTTTCTTCTCCGACGACAAAAAGATATGCGGGCGAAAATCCGTCGGCAAGCAGCTGATAGCCTGCCATGATCATCGAAGCAATGATGCCTTTCGTATCGCAGGAACCGCGGCCGGAAAGTATATCACCGTGTACATCGGCAGGAATAAACGGCGGCACGGTATCGACGTGCGTACAGAACACCACATCCGTGGTGTCTGTCCACCCGGCATAGAGATTCCATCTGTCCTGCTCCACGGTCTCGCGATGCGTGACAAGTTGCATCCCGACGAGCATCTCTTCCAGGTATTCGAGCACAGCGCGTTCGGAGCCCGTAACGGAGGGAATATTGATTAAATCGGTGGCGATGTGCAGAAGTGCGCTATTTGATTCAGCGATCATCATGTCCGGAAATATACGAGAGTCCGGACAAAAAAAAAGCGTCCCACCCTTTCGGGTGGGACGCACGGTCGGGTGGAATAAATCCAACCCTATCCGATTACTTCAGCAGGGTCATCTTGCGAGTCTGCGTGAAGTCGCCGGCAACCATCTTCAGGATGTAGTTGCCCGAGGGCACCTGCACGCCGAGATCGTTGGTGGCGTTCCAGACAACTTCGTACGTACCAGCATCGACTGATTCGTTGACGAGGGTCTTCACCTTGTTGCCGAGGAGGTCATAGACAACCACGGAAACCTGGGTGGACTTCGGCAGCGAGTAGCTGATCATGGTCGACGGGTTGAACGGATTCGGATAGTTCTGGCTCAGGGCGAACGCTGCCGGGGCAGTGTTGCCGATACCAAGGATTCCATCCTTCGTAAGCGTCAGACGGTATCCCGGACGATTCTGCGGATCGTTGTAAGGCGGCGAAGACTGGGTCGTGTACAGACCGTCAGTCGCCTCAACGTACCACACAATGGCCTGTGACTTGGTCGTCGGCAGACCAGAAATCTGGTCAATGATTCCAGCAAGCTGTCCATGATTGCTCGTGAACGTTGCGTTCTTTCCGTTGTCGTCAGATGCAAAGTCAACGGCGCGAGTCAAGCTCACTTCGTCGACGAAGCGGATCATATAGCGGACTTCATCGGAGAATGTTGCCGGATCAAAGCGGGAGATCTGGATGTTGGTGTACGGATCCTGCGGAGTGGCCTTGACCCAGGTAAACTGCTCCTGGTTGGTCGAAACCATCAGCTTGATCTCGGTCATGTCGGCCGGCGTCTGCAGAGCAAACGGATTCGGCGCGTGATCGAGGATCTGGTAAGGATCGGTACGTCCGTTGATGAGGTTATCGTTGGAGGAGTATGCCTCGACCCACTGGCGCTCTTCGTTCTTCGAATCGATGCGGCGGATACGGGACGCGAGGAAGTAATTCGTCGTGCCCTTGATAAACACCTCACCGGAGAAGATGTCGGAGAGACCCGGCGCGTTCTGATCGAACTCACCAGGGAAGCGGGCCGTGAAGCGCGTGCGGATCGTCACGTCGTCAACGACGTTCAGATAACGGTCACGCGGCGACACCACCAATTCATAACGACGGAGGAGATAAACTTCGTCGGGGTTACCGGTTGCGCCGGTGATGTCGACGAGGTAGTTCGTGATTTCATCGGTACCGAAGTTCATCGTCGCGGACGTCTGGTTGAGGTTCGCCACGGTCGGAGTCACTTCGATGGTCACGCCCTTCTCAGCCTTGGTGTGGACGAGGCACACGATGGCGACGCCGTCCTTGAAGGCAGATGCGGGGATTGACCATTCGTCGGGACCGATGGAAGTGAGTGCGGTACCATCCTGCGTGATGAGTGCCCAGGTGTAACCGTCCGGATCGCCGTTCCAGCTGGCCTGGCTCGTATCCGTATTCGCGGTCGAACCATTGAGCTTGAGCGTCGTATTCGGATTGTTCTTGCTCGGGGAATCCCAGTCACGAATGATGTTGCCGTTTTCGTCGCGTGCGGTCAGAGTGAAGCAGACCTCTTCGCCAACGAGGGCGTTGATATCGGGATCACCAGCCATCGGGGAAATCTCAACGCCGCCGCCCTTGAGCTTGGTAAGCGCAAGACGGAACGGACCGCTGACAATCCAATGCGGCTGGCAGCTCGTCGGGCTCCAACGACTTGTGTCGCCATTCAGAGCGAGCGCGGGATCGGTGTAGAGACCCGGAACAAACGGGAACTCAACAGTTTCCAGCGGACGATCGTCATTGACGTTGAAGTCCTTGGTGTAGACGAACCACTCGATCTTCACGGAATCGGCACTCGTGCTCGTAGGATCGGAGGAGAATCCGCCGAAGAGAGCATCGAGGTCGGAGGTCGGAATCTGAATACCAACGGAGGAACCGGCGTCAACGACGAGCACGGAACCAATCGGGGCACCCTTGCCAACCGGATAGGTGGAGACCACGCGACCGACCCACATGTAAGTGAGGGTGTCAATCGTGCGATTGGGGTCGACTTCCCATACACGGGTCGTCGGGTTATAGACCATGAACGGTCCGAGGTTCGGGAAACCACCGATGAGGGCGCCCTTGCGATTGTTGATATCGCTAGCAGCACTCCACAGCACGTCAAGCGGCGTGGTGCCATCAACGAATTCGGTACCACCGTCCGGCGGCTGTACAGCAGTCGGCGGGTTGTCCGGGAGACGGTTGATGGAGATCACCAGCGGCTCGGTCGGCAGCGGGTTGTTGCGGACGGAAACACCGGCCGTATCAGAGTAGGTCTCGAGTCCGGCGATCTTGCTGAAGGCACGCACGAACCACTTCACGCGCATCACCAGGGAATCCTGGTTGGGCTGCGGAAGCATGTTCGGACGGAACAGCAGCTGACGGACCTGGTCACCGCTCAGCGTGAGGGACGGGTTCTTGCCATCGTTATCAGCAAGAATGCTGACGGTCAGGCTCTTGCTCGTGCCACCGACGCTGTCGATGATGCCATACCACTCGTAACGGATGGTATCGTTCGGGTTGTTGTACGTAGGATCGGAATAACGCGAGGGCTGCCACTGCAGACGCAGGAAGTCCTTGGTCAGACCGTCATAAGCGACACCAGCGGTGTCAAGACAGTTGCCGGTGTGGTCCATACGGAACAGGGAGGTGTTCCCCAGGGCCGGCGTGCTGAGCGTGAAGCCAGCAGGCGCATACGGCATCTTGATTGCAACCGGACGGATGGCAATTGCATTTGCCGGCATGAGACCGTCGCGGACTGGATCACCTGCGCGCTCACCAACGCGATCGAGCAGACGCTTGTCATCGGGCTTCATACCGACGAAGTCGTTGCGGTTGCCCGCGCCTACGAGCGACAGGTTGTACAGGATAAGAGAATCCTGACGAAGCTGGTTGTTCTGCGGGAAGCCAACCGGTTTGGCCTGGAAGAAGCGGCCGCCACCAGCGATTTCAAGGTTGCCGGAGGCACCCATGCTGCTGATGTTGGTGAATTCCCACGTGGTCTGACGCGTTCCAAGGTTGACATACATCGTATCGCGCATGTTCTGGTTGCCATAGCGGTCATACGGAGTGACGGCGTAGGTGTACCACTGGTCGCGGAAGATGGTGTCAGGACGTGCGAACGGCGTACCTGCGTTGTTCGGAATCTGATCGACGGTAGCTCCATGACGGATCTGGCCGTAGATACGGGAGAAGATTTCGAACTGATTGATCGGGGTACCATACGGATCCGGGTAGAACATCGGGCTGACGCGAGGCAGCGTATCGATGTCGGCCTGAATCGGGAGGATACCAACCGGCAGCGTGGACTTGTCAAACGTGTTGGCAGTGATGTCGTAGCTGCTGGGGAAGATGGACGTAAAGGCAATGCGATACGGCACAACCACGAAGGTGTGACGCAGGCGGTTTGTGCGGGCCGGACCGAAGAACTGGCGAACAGCAGCAACCATCAGACCATGGGTCGCACGGTTGGTACGCTGAATCGGAAGTTCGCCGATACGATTGACCGTCATGTTCGGACCCTGGATGTCCGTCACGTTGATGTCGAAGTACGTATCATCAAGGTGGAACAGCGGGTTGAACTCATCGAGACGGTTGACGCGGCGCACGATAGTCGCCTTTGCCTGGTCATAGCTGAGGGTATCGTCAACGACGTTACCAGCCATATCCAACAGGTCAGGAGCAACGACACGCATGTCGATGACCTGCTCTGCGGTGGAGTCAACGATGCGGAGGAAAGCACCAGGAGCAAAACTCAGGTTCGTGTTACCGAACACACTTGCTTCGCGGCCAAATGCCTGCCCCAGGACTGCGACGCGGCGATTGTAGTCACCGAAGACGTTGCCCGTAGCATCCATACCACCCATGATACCAGCGGCGGAACGGGTACGGAAGGAACCAAGTGCGGGAAGCGGGTTGCCGCGATGCGGCAGACCAGCGCGCACGAAGTCACTCGGGAGCCAGCTGCCAACGCCGATGCGGGTGATGCGATCGCCTTCGCCCGTCAGCTTGTAGAAGCCAGGATTACCGAGATCGGTGCGGGTACCCATGAATTCAGCGCGCGTTGCGGCTGCCTTAAGGGTCGACTGCGTTCCGATGTAGGTATAGATGGAATCAGCGTACAGACGACCGTATTCACGGGTCTGGCCGGGGATGATGTACGGGTTACCACCGGTCGGGGGATCGTTCTCCCAGATCGGGGTGACGCGCATGAGAACCGGACGACGATCGTCCTTGGTTGCAAGCTGCGGATCCCAGTTCTGACCGATACCACTGGTACCGATACCGTCTCCACCACCAGCGATGGTGATGTCGAAGATCGTTCCGTCACGACGAGCACCGGCGGGCACAGTGTACTTGTTGCCACCGTTGTTCAGATCGTTGTAGCGATCGTTCGGGGAGGTCTGCGGGTTGAGGTTATTGTACGCATCGATCTTAACGTAGGTCGGGAGACCGGAGTTCGGATCGCGCTCGAAGTCAGGATTGACGCTGCCGTCGGCCAGGAACAGCGCATCGCCGTCCTTGTCGAGAGGCACGTTGTCTTCGTTCACAACTTCATACTTGCCGACAGGAATCGGGCTGATGTTGCGCTTGTAGACCTGGGAGATAAGGATGTTATCGACACCCTGGTCTGTGAGGCCGTGCTGGTTCACATCCGAGCCCGGGGGCAATGCGATGTTCTGAACCGGCGGGAACTTGATGGCGCGGAGTTCGGGCGGACCGTCGAGCTCAAACTGGCCGACAGGGCCGGTGCCCGGTCCGAGTGCCGCAAAGTCCTGACCGGCACGGAGGATGTCAAAACGGGTCGGGTTCTTCAGAACCGAGACAACCTTCACCGTATCGCGATGGATATTCACAGGACCCTGACCCGGCAGAACTGCCGTTGCAGTGGCCTCGAAGAATACCGTTGCACTCGCAAGCTTGGGCGTCGGGTACTCGAGAGCGGTGAAGAAGGCGGTCTGGTTGATGTGCACGCCGGATACGAGGTTACCGACCTTGGTGTGGCGGTAACGGGCCTTGCGCATCGGACCAAACTCGTCGCGGGTCCAGTTGCCCGCAGGGGCAATGGTACCGGCACCGGAATACGGCGCGGGCGCCGAACCCCAGTTGTCACCCCACATGCGGAAGCGCACGCGAGCGGTATCTTCTGACTCGGAGAAGTTATCGACCAGGTTTCCGAAACGATCGTATTCGCGAGCAAGAAGCGTCACGATACGGCCGGCGGTGATCGACTTGACGTCCGTCGGGTCATTGTTCGTCATGTTGAGCGTGTCAACGATGTACGGACGGATATTGGTGTTTGCTACGCCGTTGTAGTGCGTCGCACGGTCTTCCTGCGCAAGCGGGTTGGCCGAGTATGCGAAGAACTTCGGAGCGTAGGAATTGATCTGCGCAAGCGACGAGCCGGCATCGATATAAACCGAATGGTGCTCGAGAACCTGCAGCTTGACGAGATCGACAGGAAGCGGAATCGGGGAGGTCGCCGCAGCGCTGTACGGGAAGATCTCCACGCGAACCGTGGTGTCGGCCTTCTGGTAGATCGGGATGATCACGCGCGGAGCGAATCCACGCTTGGTCGGACCAACCGGCGTACCTTCACCGAGGTTGCGGCCCTGATCGCTGATGTCAAACGCCAGGGTATCAGGCGTCATGGCAATACGAACGATCTGCCAGCCAACGCGACCGGAAACGAAGTATGCGGAGACCCAACCAGCCTGAGCGGTATCACCAATGGTGGTGCGCTTCAGGGTGTCGTCCGTGATAAAGACCTGACCGAACTCACCGAAGCCACCACGCTGGGTCGTGCTCTGGAGCTGGGTCTTGGGCGGTGTGACAGGCACAGTCTCGCTCTCGACAAAGAACTTGACCAGGCGTCCACCAACAGGGTTCTGGAAGCGGTCAAGAAGACGCGCGACCATACGGACCTGCTTGTTGTGCTCGGAGACGACGACGGTATCCATCGGAATCGGGCAGGTAGCGTCATGATCGAGGTCCATGTCGCTGGCCTGGAATGCACCGATACCCTGATCGGAATAACCCATCGGCTCGAAGACGGTCGGGAAGTCACTTGCCGTCGAGGGAGCGTTCTGCGCGCCCGTCGAACGGAAGAAGTAACCGCGATAGAATTCCTGGGACTCAGCAGCGTTCTGCGGAGTGCCAGTCGGGAACAGAGCAGCCGTACGATCGGCCACGGTGCCCGGACCCCAGTCGCCAAGAGGAACAGTGGTACCACCCGGCTTGCCGGTGGACTTGAATACCTCAACGGTGCTGACAACGTCAGGAATGACGCTGACTTCACACAGGGACGACTGGATGGAGAAATCACCAACGCCAGGAACAGTGGTGACCGTGAGAATCGCGCGCAGACGGACAACGTCCGTACCGGCGAGGCTCAGCTTGGTCACGTTCTGCGGTGCGAGCAAGAAGAAGCGCACGGCGTTGTAATCAGCATAGGTCGGGATGTCACCCGGGATGCCAGGAAGGGCCGTTCCGGCGGGGACGTTCACGAGATATGCGTCAAGAAGCTGACCGGTACCCGGATCAACAACCGGATTGGGGTTGTCAATACCACCAGCACCGCTATACGCGATGTTCGCGGACACCGAAGCGTAGAAGCGCTTGGCGCCGGCGGTGGCGGGGTAATACAGCTTGTTGTCGGGAAGCTCCACAAACACCTTGTTGGTGTTCGGGTAGAAGTACGGCGCGATATCCATCGGGTTGCCGAAGATATCTGCAATACGGACATACAGATTGTTGAAGATCGGATTGCGGTAGTTACCGACGCGACCGACAACAAATGCTTCGTCACGACCGACAACGCACTCAACGCGCGGCTGACGACCGGAAATGTACGTCCAGTTCACACCGTCCCAAATCACATCCGTGGAATCCATGGACGTGGTCTGACCCATATTCTTTCCGAGGTTGGCGTTGTAGCCTGTGCCCGGTCCGAACCAGATACCGAAGTTGTTGTTCGGCGAACCGTCCGGAATGAAGTTGAAGTGCCCAAAGCCGGCACCAGGGTTCAGATCAAGTTTGTTGGGATCGTTGACATCGCTACCACGGTCGTTGAACGAATACGAACTACGAACGCGAATGCGATACGGACCGACGTTGTTGCTACCGGAAGCGGCACGGAACACGCGGTTGTTGCGGCCAAGGTTGGACGTGCCAACAAAGACGCGACCGGAGTCAATGTTACCGCCGGTGACGACGATCGGTGAAATCGGATTGACGAGCGAGTCAAAAATACCGTTGAGACGGTACTTCAGGCCGTTTGCCAGGTGGCCGTAAGGCGACAGCTCGAACTTGAAGCGTTCGTTGTCGTCCACGGTATTTCCGAAACCGTCGGTCTCGATGATGTCGAGACGCAGATAATTGTTATCCGCGGTGCCCTTCCACTGGTCGGTCGGGTTGATGTCGATGGCGCGCGGAATGTTCGGGCGCACGACAATCTTGCTACCGGTGTGCGGGAGGGAGTTGATACCGGCGGGATCGACCGGCATGCGGTAACCCATGGGGTTGCCGGCATCGCCGTCAGGATACCACATCGGACCATTCTTGCGAGCACCACCGTCAACAAGAGCTTCGTCCTGACGGTAGGCATTGTTCATCATGCCGGCCACATAGAAGCGCGGGAAACCACCGGAGGTGTCGCCCACTGCTGCAATTGTGCTGGAGATGCCGCCCGGATTGGTGTACTGAACATCCGCGTACGCATAAATACGCACGGAATCTTCAACACCACCCGGATTGGTACCGACATCGGCATGGGTGTATGCGAGACGGCGATACACGAGCTGACCGAACTGACGGAGAGTATCCTCAGCTTTGCTCACGCCCTTCAGATAGACCGTACGGTCTTCCGGCGTGACATCGTTAACCGTGTATGCAATTGCCTTCAGAACCGGCTGGGTCATGCGGTCCCACGTGCGGTTGCCGTACGCATCAAGGAAGCGCAGGGTATCAACCGCCGAAGAGACCAGACCGGGCTGGTAGTCATTGTGTGCAACGTTTGCCTCAAGCGCGCGATACGGCGGAATGAGACCGTTGACGGGATTCGGGTTCACGCCAGCGTACCAGCCTGCCTCAGTGTAGGCGGCGGGTGCGAGGGCCTGATAGAGATTGGTATAACGAAGCGGATTGCGCTCGGGCGGCATACCGTCGACCATCATACCGAAATCGGGGTTCTGCACAGTGGTCATGCCAAGGGTACGGGTCGCGCCCGGACGGAAGGACGTGTGTGCCACGTTCAACGCATCGTAGGGGAGACCATCGTCACCGAGGAAGTAACGACCGCGAGAGTAATCACCAAAGGAACCAATATATTCACCAGCATCAACTGCCTGAGCGGAGTCACTCACCCACACGAGAATGCGGGAGGTACCCGGAAGCAGTCGAACGATCGCGAGGTCAGTACCACCAGAGAACTGTCCACTCGGAATAACATTGCCGAAAGCATTGGGGTTGCCGCTGCTTCCGTCAAGCAGATACGCGCGAAGCGTGTCTTTGGTCGTGTCCGGGGGAACGGCCAGACCAGTCAGGTTATTAATGTTCGGTTTGAAGAAGATGTTCTTCATCTGAATGACGTCGCCACCGGCCGTCGGGTTCTGCACCCGGAAGGTCAGGAACTGGCGGATCGCACTCGGATCGCTGTTAAAAGGACTTGACGAAGCAATATCTCCAACATTGCGATAGACAGGACGGATGCCCAGATCGCGCACACCAGCAACAGCAGCCTCAGTCTGAGGAGGCAGTGCGGTGTTCGTGATGACACCATTGTACGCCTCGTGCGCCAAATACATTGGCGGACCCGAGGGGTTCTGGCTTGTCGTCGCAATGCGCACGCGGATGTAGTCAAACATGGTTGCGGAAATCATGTTGTTGACCACCCTGAAGCGGTTCTGAACAAACATAACAGCAACGGAATCGTTGTTGTTGAAGTTGCCCACGCCGCCACCGCTATCGGCAAACGTCAGCGTATCCGCGATAAAGGTCACGGAATCAGCAGTCTGCTCGATGGTGCGCACGATGTTGAAGAAGTCGCCCGTCACTGTACGGATCTGGGCATTCGCGCTGAAACCGAAGACCAGCACGAGAGCACAGACGGACAGAAAAGTTAGGGTTTTCTTCATTCGAAAATTCTCCTAG
>JACZJN010000139.1 GCA_014860565.1 Bacteroidota bacterium | reverse complement strand
TCCGAAACCATGAGGCCGGTGATCCCGCTCCCCGGAAGTCCGAGCGTATCACCTTGCCAGGTGTCTCCCGCGTCGGTGGAATGTCCGAACCAGCAACTTCCCGCGGCGTAGAGGTGCCCGGGCAGCGCAGCGATATGCTCGACGTAAGCCGGCTGCCCCGGAAAGGAGGATCCCGCGACGCGCAATTCCCACGTTGCACCGGCATCGTTCGTGCGGTAGACGCCGACATCGCTCATGAAGATCCAGTTGTCTGCGACAGCAAAGTGCGGCCTCCCCAGCAGTTGCAGGGAATCGTTGGCTTCCCATTTCCTTCCTTTGTCGCTGCTCCGCCAGATGCGGGAATATTGTGTGCCCGGAACGCGTCGCTGGTAATAGAGCCAGCCGGAATGCGCGAACATCGTATGCACCCAGTAAAGCTGCGGATCCGGTTCCGAGGGCACGGGGATCCAGATCCAGCGGTCCCCGCTGTACCGGAAATACGACTCGAGCATCGGATGGCCGACAATCAATTCACCGTCGAGTTCCAGCACGCTTCCGATCTTCATCGAACCGATATCAGAATGCTTCCATGTTTTTCCCGCGTCGGCGGAGACATACACCCCGCCGTTCATCGTGACGACCGCGATGTGTCCGTCATGCGCGTCGATACAGGCGACATTGAGCCCGGGTGCGGTGAAGGGTTCGTACTCCCAGGTTTGCAGCGAATCCTTACTGGTATACAGGCCGTGATACGACGCGGCATAGACAATCGGTCCATCCATCGCGAGTTGGGAAATCCATGCGGCGCTCCCGATCGACAGAGTGTCCCATTGCATTCCGGTTGCACTCTTGACGACGATATTCTCTTGTTGAAGAAGCCCAAGGAAAGCAAATCCCGTATGGATGAGCTGCTTCAGTTTTTGTGTCTCCGGAGCATTCGAGACGAACTGCCACACCGTGCCCGCGTCGCGGCGGAACAGCCCCTTTCCCCCGGCCGCACACAGCAGTGCGGTCTCTGATTCCGTTTGCATCAGAGAGAGTGCCGATACCAACCCCGGTGGCAGTCCCTGCCCGAAGTCGCTCCACCAAAGTCCGGCAGGATCGGTGGAAATGAATAGTCCGCCGTTGGAATACAGCAGAACGGTATCTCCGAGCGCCCAGACCTGATAGACACGCCAGATGGAGGATGGCAGTGCATTGCCGATCCATCCGAAATCCCGATCGTAAAAGTACAGAGAATCATTCCTGGTGGATATCATCCAGAAGCGGTCGAACGCCGCGTACATCAGGAAGGAGCTCCCATCCCCTTTCTCGTGGCGAACCGGGCATTCGCTCCAGTTCCCTCCGCCGTCTTCCGACCGCATGAATATGCCATCGTCATCGAAGCACATGAGGGTGTCATCCACCTGCGCGATCTGCATCAGCTGAGCGCCGGCGGGTGGTGTAATTGCTTGCCAGGATCCCTGCGCCGCGGCAGCGCAAGGAAGCAGCAGCGCAAGTGCGGAAAATAACAAGAGCGCGATTCGAAGCTTTGCTTCGAAGCGGATACGCATCGTGAGAGTAACGAATGTGGATTGCATACAGCCCCCCGGTTGTGTGAATCGAAATTGCGGTCTTTCAGAACGAACTCTGAAAAAGAAAGTAACCGAGCCAGAAGACAATGTCAACGGTATATCGGGAAAGGGGCAGCGCAATTGTCCGATCACGCAGTATATTTACCGCATGAGAAAGTCCACCTCGACGCCGCATTCGCAGTCCACGAAAATCCTCCTGGCCTTCGCCGCGGTGTATGTCATCTGGGGATCGACCTATCTCGGCATCCGCTTCGCGATCGAGACGATACCGCCTTTCCTCATGGCCGGAGCGCGTTTCTTCATCGCCGGAGCAGTGCTGTTTCTGTGGCTGCGGCTGCGGGGCGTGCCGGGACCGACGGCGCGACAATGGCGGTCGATGGCCATCATCGGTTTTCTGCTGATTGGCGCGGGAAACGGCGCGGTGTCGTGGGCCGAACAGACCCTGCCCTCCGGACTCACCGCCCTGATCATCGCGCTCATTCCCCTCTGGTTCGTCACCATCGAGTGGTTCCAGAATGCAATCCGTCCGACACTCGAGGTCGTGCTAGGACTGGCGCTCGGCCTCATCGGCATGATCGTGCTGATCGATCCGGCGCGCATCACCGACAGCGGACATCCGGATCTGATCGGTACCGCCGTCGTCGTTTCCGGTACCATCGCGTGGGCGCTGGGATCGATGTATTCGCGAAAAGCGGAGCATCCCTCGCGTCCGCTGCTCGGCACGGCCATGCAGATGCTCACGGGCGGCGCGCTGCTGCTGGTCGTATCCGTCGTGACAGGCGAAGCCGCCTCGTTCGACATTCGCTCCGTGTCCGCATTCTCGCTCGCCGCGCTCGGCTACCTGATTGTCTTCGGTTCCCTCATCGCCTTCACCTCCTACATCTGGCTGCTCAAGGCCACCACGCCCGCGCGCGTGGCGACCTACGCCTACGTCAATCCCGTCATCGCCGTCTTCCTCGGATGGCTTCTCGCCGACGAACTCCTCAACGCGCGCATCATCATCGCCGCGGCCATCATCGTCGCCGCCGTGGCGCTCATCACTGCGGTGAAGATTCGACAGGCGACGCGGTAGTGGTCAATTGTCTCTCTTCATACGAATGGTCAATGCGCTGGGGCAGAGCCTGACCCATCTCGAAAGAAGCCCGCGCAGTGCGCGGGAAACTTTTCAATTACCCCTTTCTCCAACCATCCCGCCGGGGGTGTACCACATCATCGTAAGCGATGGCAGCCATATCGATACAAAGCAGATCGCACAATTCAAATAATTCGGCAGCATGATAGAAAGCATCCGCAGGATGTACAGCGCGCTTTTCTGCCATCGCTCTCCCTGACCGCCGTCATTCCCCAGCTGCTATCGAAGCACAACCATCCTTGTACTGATAACATGACCGTCTGAAGCAAGTCGGCAATGATAGACCCCTGGAGACAAGCGGCTTGCGTTGTATAGTACTTGATATTTACCTGCCGCCTGATATACGTCCACCACCCTGGAAACAAGTCTTCCCAGCATATCATGGATGGTGATTATCACCTGGGAAGGAGTGTTCACGGTATAGCTGATTGTACTCCGGGCAGTGACTGGATTGGGGTGAATCTGCATGAGTGTGTGATGTATGGGAGCAACTGGGACGATGCTTGTTGGTGTAACGACATTCCCCGTCGGGTTTTTCGCATAGTACAACTCGCCGTTCGGTCCGTCCCGCATATCCATCCAGATGACGTGCACCGCGGAATCGGATATTGCCACCGTAGGACGCTCGGAACTTGTTGCACCATTGTCGGAGATTCGCGTTTCCATTTCCCAGGTTTCGCCTGTATTTGTCGATCTCTTGTAGTAGATATCATAATTGCCGTCGCGAGAATCCGACCAGACCACGTGTACCATCGTACCTGAGCAGCTTACCACGGGATAATGGGAGTCATCAATACTATTCGTCAGCCTTGTGTTCTGCCCCCAGGTCAAACCCTGGTCCGTCGAACACTTGTGATATACCTCATAATTTCCATCGCGAAAGTCGGTCCAGACGACATGGACATTGACCCCTGACATCGCGATGGAGGGAAGCTGCGAGGAAAAGGATAGATCCGAGAGAAGCACTTCCGGTCCCCAACTCATTCCCATATTCGTTGATTGCCTGTAATACACCTCAGGGACTCCGTTGCGAGTATCACCCCATACGAGATGAACAAAGTCGCCAGAGGCGGTTGCTGAAGGAGAATACGCCAGTGTACTGCTCATCGTTACTTTGGTTTCTTCTCCCCAGCTTTCACCACCATCTGATGAATGTTTGCCGTATACTTGACCGATCTCGTCGCGCTTATCTGCCCAGACGACGTAGACGTTTGTCCCGGAAGCCGTAATGCTGGCCATGTTGGATAATGCCGGGTCATTTGAAAGCCGAACGTCCTCTCCCCACGTCGTGCCTCCATCCGTTGATCGTTTATAGTATATCTCCCAATCCCCGTCACGATTTTCATTCCATGCCACATGCACCGAAGCTTCAGCCATGGCAATGCTGGGTATTCCGGACATGCCGGAATCATGGGTCAAGCGCACGTCCGGGCCCCAGCTTTCTCCGCCATCGGTAGACTGCTTGTAGTAAATCTCTCTATTCCTGTCACGATTGTCTCTCCACACGACCCGCACATCGTTCCCATCGACGGCGATGCTCCTTTGTGTACAGTAGGAGATCACGGACGAATCCGCATCGTTTGTCAGTCGCTGGTCATGAAGCCATTGAGACAGAACAACCAACGATGGGATATGAAGCAGTATCGTGACAAAAATTATTCGCGAAACCGTCATGACATATGCTCTATCCATCGTAGGCATCAGTGAAATAATCATTTTCATCTCCTGTTTTGACTGGACGG
>JACZJN010000138.1 GCA_014860565.1 Bacteroidota bacterium | reverse complement strand
TGGTGAAACCGATGACCGGCCTCTGATCCGAGAGCGTCGCGATGGCGTCCAGCGTCGGCTGCACATCATCCGGGTGAATGAGTTCCAGGAACACCCGTCCTTCGAGCTCATCCCGTTTGTATCCGAGCGTGGCTTCCCACTCCTGGTAAAGCCTCCTGAAATGACCGTCGGTGTCGGCTATGCACAGCAGGTCGAGAGCTATATTGAAAAAGCGGTCGAGCTCATCGGTTTTCTCATGCAAAGCGGCCTCCGCCGCTTTCTGCGGTGTGATATCGCGCACCGTTGCCTGCAGCACACGGCGTCCCCCGAAATCTATCGCGGAGAGCAGTACATTGGCGTCGAAATCTGTGCCGTCGAGGCGTCGGTGCGTCCATTCGAAGCTGTCTGCACCCAGTTCAAGCGCCTTCGCGATATGAAACAGCGACAATTCCCGGGACGGACGTCCGTCCCGTTGATACGGAGGGGAAATGTGGTAGGGATGGATGCTCGTAATCTGCTGTCGTGACGGAATGCCGAAAATCTCGAGTGCACGCGGATTGCAGTCGAAAAAGCCGTCCTCTGTGAGCAGAAACAGCGCGTCGTTGGAGGATTCGAAGATTGTCCGGAATTTCCCCGCAGGCTCCTGAACTATTTGCGCGGCCAGTTGCTCCAGCGTGGGAGTACCGTTGTTTACTCTGACTTCGCTCATCGTTGCACCTCCGATTGGGATAAAGCCCCGTCGCAGAGACGCCGATACTGTCCGGCACTCCATGAGAGAGGGACGCGTGTTCAGCCGCCAAAGGTAGTGGTATCGTTCCGGCAACTTATGAAATCTTTTCCCCGGTGTCAATTGGGAATTGCGGATTTCGGACTAGCGAATTGCGGATTGGCGAATTTCGGATTGCGGATTGCGGATTGGGGATTGGGGATTGGCGGGAATTTCAAACGTATCCGTGCCAATCCGCGTCTTCATCCGCGTCCTTTTCCGCGTTTGCCGATTATCCTGCTTCGGGATAACTTGATCGCAGACACCTTTCACTGCGCCATGGCGATCGGAGGCAGCCGACATGCTGGATAAAATTATTCATTATCTCAACCTCGACAGCGATATCGAGGAGTTCGACCGCATCCATGAAACGATTACCAAAGATGTGATCTTCAAAGGGACGAATCTCTGGATTCTCGTATTCGCGATCATCGTTGCATCGGTCGGTCTCAACATGAATTCCACCGCTGTCATTATCGGCGCCATGCTCATTTCTCCGCTGATGGGCCCTATCAACGGTATGGGTTACAGTATCGCGACGTATAATTTTCCGTTACTTCGCATAGCCATCAAGAATTTCAGCTTCGCCGTCGGTGCCAGTCTCCTCGCTTCCACTGCGTACTTCGCAATCAGCCCGCTTTCCACCGCTCATTCCGAGTTGCTTGCGCGCACGAGTCCTACCATTTACGACGTACTCATTGCGTTATTCGGAGGTCTGGCTGGTATCGTAGCCATCAGCAGCAAACACAAGGGCAATGTCATTCCGGGCGTAGCGATCGCCACCGCGCTCATGCCGCCGTTGTGCACGGCGGGGTATGGTCTTGCTAGCGCAAAATTCGACTTCTTCTTCGGCGCGATCTATCTCTTCACCATCAACACGGTGTTCATCGCAATTTCTGCGGTGGTGGTTTCGCAGCTTCTGAAATTCCCTATCCGCACCATCGGCGATGCCGTGCATCGC
>JACZJN010000137.1 GCA_014860565.1 Bacteroidota bacterium | reverse complement strand
CGACGCGACACCAGCTCCGCGTCCCGTTGGACCGTGCATGACGCAGGAATCGAGTTCGACGACACCGTCCTCATTCGGGAGTCCGCCATACCCCACCGAATCATCGTTCGGATCGTTTTCCACGATATTCACTCCCGCAATAACCGCGTCGAGAGTATCTCGTCCCTCCCGCATCAGCTGCATCGCACGCGCAGTGGCTTCGAGGCCGTTATGGCTGGATATGCTGAGGGGACGTGTGCCTTTTTCGGCTGTCCACGCCGCGGATGCGAGCGCCCGCGTGGGTTGTATCGCGGCTGAGAGTCCAAGAAGAGAGGCGGCCTTGAGAAATACGCGGCGGGAGGGGGATGTGGCGGACATGTCTGCTCCGGGATATGAGATCATCGTTTTACTCGCACGCTGAGGACGCTCGGCGCGCTGGAGCGCGCCGCTCCAGAACGCTCAATATCCCAGGCGGCGGACCCAGGCTTCATTGTCGCGCCAGCCCTCACGAATGCGGACGTGCAGATCCAGAAAGACTTTGCGCTGGAGAAATGATTCGATGTCGATACGGGCAGCAGTGCCGATTGCCTTGATCGCGGCACCCTGGTGGCCGATGATGATGCGCTTCTGGCTGTCCCGCTCGACGATGATTTCCGCGGCAATGTAATCGCGCTCCGCTTCCTCACGGTATTCGGCGATGAACACCTCTGTAGCATAGGGCACCTCCTGCCGGAACTGCTCAAAGATTTTCTCGCGGATGATTTCCGTGACGAAGAAACGCTCGGGCGCATCGGACAGCATATCCTCGGGGTACATGGGGGGACCCGCGGGAAGCACCTGTTTAATTTCACTGAGCAATCCGTCGAGACCCTGATTTTCAAACGAACTGATCGGGATGACCGCGGCGAACGGGTAGGCCTCGAGCAGACGCGCCATCAGAGGCAGCATGCGCTGCTTGTCACCGATCAGATCGCTTTTCGTGATGACGGCGAAGACCGGGCGGCCGGACTGCCGGAAGAGGTCGAGCAGACCATCGGGCAGCACTTCACCGCGTTCGAGCGCCCGCTCTGCGTCGATGAGGAAGCAGCTCGCATCCGCTTCGGCGATGGCCGCGTGGGCTGCTGTGACCATGGCTTCCTGAAGCACGTACTTCGGTTTGATGAGTCCCGGCGTGTCGATAAAGATGATCTGATGCGACTCTCCGGTATGAAACCCCAGCACGCGCTTGCGCGTGGTCTGCGGCTTGGCGGTGACGATGGAGATTTTCGTCCCCAGCAGGGCGTTCATCAGCGTGGATTTGCCCGCGTTGGGGGCGCCGATCAGCGCCACATAACCGCAGCGGAAATCGGGGGCAGGAGTTTCGTGTTCTGTCATAGCACTCAAAGTAGAGCACCGGCGGGGAATTTCAAAGACAGGAATTGAAGGCGTTTTCGTACATTGACGTATGCGAACAGCCCCGTACACCCCGAAAAAATCTCTCGGACAGCATTTCCTGCATGACAGGAATATCGCGCGCAATATCGTGGCGCAGCTCGATCCGCAGCCGGGAGAAACGGTGCTGGAAATCGGTCCCGGTCCGGGCGTGCTCACCTCACTCCTCGCGGACACCGGCTGCCGGCTCATCGCCGCCGACATTGATCAGCGTGCGGTGGAGACATTGCGCGGCATGTTTCCCGTCGAGACGTATCCCCTGGTGCATCCGCTGCATGCGGACATTCTTTCCGTAGACCTTCGGACATTGACAGCAGAGTATGGCGGACCGCTGCGCGTGATCGGCAATCTTCCCTACAACATCACAAGCCAGATTCTCTTTCACATCTTCGATCAGCCCGAGAC
>JACZJN010000136.1 GCA_014860565.1 Bacteroidota bacterium | reverse complement strand
CTTGACCTCCACGCCGTTCTCATATATCCTGAAATCCTGCTTCGCCATGTTGTAGGCCGGGTTCCCGTCGCAGCCCACCGAGAAATACAACTCGATCGTCGGCCAGTTTACCGTCACTCGCTTGAAGTTCAGGTTCGGCTGAGCCTGTGTGATCGATCCCGTGGCGGCAAAAAGCAGTACCGCCAGGAAACCGAAGCGGACAAGCCACGAAACTCTGTTCTGAGTACTCATAATCTTCTCCTTGGAAAGGATCAGTAAAAATCGCTTATGTAATCTGATTTTCTTGTAGAATTTGTCGATGGAATCATCTGAGTAGAGATGATCCTACTCAATAACCCGCACACATGAAATTTGTTACATGAAATGTGCAAAATTTTCACGCGATTTCACGTTATTCGCTGATCTCTTCGAAAACAGGAGAAAAAATAGGAATCCACCCCTTCCGTGTATTGTTCCCCCTGCGTCCATCCGCGTTTTGGCCCTGGAAAACACAAAATATCAAAAAAAACTCCCTCCGGATGGGAGGGAGTTTCAAGGGAGGAATGTGGTGTCGTTATTTGGCGACGACCATTTTCTTCATCTGGTTGTAATGCGGGGTTTCCATGCGGTAGAAATAGATGCCGCTGGGAAGCTGTTTCGCATCGAAAACAACACTGTGGGTACCGGCCGAACGAAGCTCGTCCACGAGAATCTCCACTTCGCGTCCCAATGCGTCGAAGACCGTGATCTTCACGCGCTCATCCCGCGGAATCGTGTACTGGATCGTCGTTGCGGGATTGAACGGGTTCGGACGGTTGAAGATCAGGTAATCCGGTGATGCGGTGAGGGGACGCAGGCAGTCGCCACTGACCCACACCAAACCATCGGTGACGCGCGGGAAGATCGAACCATCGTTGATGCGAATCTTCGCTTCAATCTCGTTGATCGGCGGCCAGAGCAGATCCGTGCTGGTGATGTCCAGTGAATTCGGGTCCTGACCGTATACCGCGCGGAACTTGAGCCACACCAGAGGAGGCACAACACCGATATCCGGGTAGCGGAGCGCCTCGCCAACGGGACTGACAAGAGTAAAGTTCACCTTGTCGTTGGATGGATTGGCGCCCTGGCTCGTGATGTCCCATGTGGCGGTAAGGCTGTTGACCTTCACCACTTCGATGAACTCGATGATGTCTTCCGCGAAACGGTTCCGCATCTGGTCAATGTTATAATCAAGCTCAATATCGAACTTGTGCACATCCTTGCCGGATGGATCGTCGATGAAGATCGGGACGAGAATCAGCTGTCCGGTGTAACCGACATTATTCCGTGGAATGGACATTGCCACGGTGTTCGGAAGCGCGGGCACATAGACATAGCACTCGGCTGTGGGACGTTCCACCAAGTTCTCCGCGGTGGCTTCGGCGGTAAAGCGGAGATAAGAGCCGAAATCCGTCCGCTTAACCGGGATCAGCACCCATTCAATGCAGGATGTGTCATTCGGTCCGAGATCGATCGGGAACGGCTTCTCCAGTGTTTCGCCATTGGCAAGAATCATGCGCGGAGGAATGGCGAGTGTCGCCTTCACATTTTTTGCGATCCCGCCACCTTCATTCGTCGCACAGAAACGATAGATGATGCTCGAAGGAGCATACCCGCCCGTGCGCGGATCAAAATGCAGGCTGTCGATCGGGGGTGCAGGTTGCATTTCGCACCAGACCTCGAGGTTCGGGGCATCCAGTTTCTGGACGAATACCTCGCAGACGCATTCCACCGGTTCGGCGTTATCCGCTTCCACACGGAAAATGATGCGCACCATTCTGCCCACTGCCGTGGCTTCCGCCTGCAGCGGCCAGGTGAAGGTATGGCAGTCCAGAGTATCCAGTTTCGCCGGTCCATCCTGTTTGGCCGGGAAACCGGTCACTGGCGAAACGTTCGGCGCCTGGATGATAATGGTGGCCTTGACGTTATCCGCGTAATCGCTGCCCACGTTGCAGGCGGTGAAAAAGACGTCGAACGGACTATTGATATAGATTCCAGCCTGCGTATCCGCAAAGATCGTGTCCGGGCACACGCATGCCACGTCGAATATGGCCTTGCGCACACTGTCGATGATGACGGAATCGCAACATACAGCCTGATTATTGAAGATATCGAACACGCGGACACAGACTTTGAGCGTATCGCGTTCGAACAGGGCAACGGGGCGCAGCTTCCACGTCAGGGAAGCGGAGGCGTTGGGATTGAGATCTCCCACGCATTTTTCATCCGGTTCGCCCGCGGCCTTCTGGATACCCGGCGGGAGAATGAGTTTCGCACAGACATTCTTACCAACGGCGGTACCGATGTTGGTAATCGTGACATTGTAATCAAAGGGATCAGGATTGTACTTGTGATCCTTGTACTCGACAAAATCCGGGACAATGTCGCAGACCACTTCATACTCGGCCTGCTTTGCCGCGGGGATAAATACACAGACACTGTCTTCCTGAATGTAGGTCTTCCGATGGTAACCGCCGATGCCCCGCACCTGGAAACGGATGCAGACCGTCGTATCGTTGTTGCGGCGAAGCGGCACCAGTTGGAAGAGCGCAGACTTGGTCTCCCCCGGGCTCAGGCGATCGAGATACTTGTCGGGGCTGTCCGAGGGGAACGGGCTGACGCCGCGCGTTCCAATAAAACGGATCCATGTGGAATCCGAGGCACCCTGAGGCAGTCCCAGATTCTGTACATCGACCTTCACCGTGAAGGGATTGGGGATGTAATCGTCCGTATTGTCGTCGAAAATGATTGGTGCCCCCTGTTTCGTAACCGTCGTCAAGAAAACAGGGAAATGTTCGCGCTCAACCCACACGGATTTTTCCGCGGTCGCAGCGTAGGCGTTTGTAGAGGTCGTCAATGCCCCTACGGTCACGTTTTGGTCGGTCGGCGCAGTATCCGCGAGGAGGAGCACCCAACTCACCGAGGCGGAATCATCAAAAAGAAGCGTCGCCGCAAGCGGTTTGGTCGACGGTACACCGGCGGGCAGAATGAACCGCCCATCTTTCAGAAGCGTCACCTCGACATCGCGAGCGATTGCCGTATCTTCAGGACCAACGTTTCTCACCCAGACAGTCACGGTAATCTGATTCGGGTTGTAATCGTTATCCTGGAAAAACAGCTGCGTGGCCGAGACCTCGACGCGACACGTAATGATCGGCAGGCCCAGCACGCTTTCGCCACCTCCGCCGCCCGCACCTTGCGAAAATATCTGCGAGGGGAACAACAGAGCCAGGAGGACGATGGCGGGAAGGAGAGTTCGCTTCTTCATGTTACAGCTTCCACCAAATAGTAAATATTCCAATCTCCGATTCCTTGAAAGATGATGCAGAGGTACAGACCAATGATCTGCACCTCTGCGTTCATCGCTATCGTTCGTGTACCGTCACGCGACGGTTTACTTCGAGATAATCATGCGCTTGGTATCGGTGTAGTCACCGGCTTCCAGGCGATAGAGATAGACGCCGCTGGGCAGGTTGTTGGCCGAGAGCACGAGTTGATACTGGCCGGCCGCCTTGTGTCCTTCCTCGAGCGTACG
>JACZJN010000135.1 GCA_014860565.1 Bacteroidota bacterium | reverse complement strand
TGTTACCGCAAAGTAGAAATGTCCACCCTATACGCACGATAGAAATGTCCGCGTTTTGGGTGAAAGAGACAAACATTTTGTGGGCCCGTTGAATGATTGTTGATGCGCGTGCCTGCTTTCGTGTCAACCACACGCGCACTGTTCCGCGCAGCCCTGTCAAGAGCCGCCGCTTGTCGAGCGCTCTCCGGGATCGTGTCGCACCGCTCGACGCTCCACTTCTATGACAATGTGTGTCGATCCGAAGCGGCGGTTTATACACTCTTGAGAGGGCGTTGCGATGGAACAGTACCTTCGCGCACACGAAAGCGGCACCGTGGGAGATGCGGGCATGTTTCATTTGCGTCTGCAGAGTTCTGTCTCTGTGGATATTCGCGCTTTCCCGATCGGCGGTGCTTTCCGCCACGGATGATTTGGCCCGGGCAGGGTGCCAACATGTCCCGTGGTTTTCCGTTCGGGACATACCGCCATGTGCAGTTCTCGTTCCTTCCAGAACACATGCAGGGAGCCGTCGAGCCACCAACGGACAAGAACCTTCTGATGGGGAATCGGTCGAAGATCGTTGATCGGGAGGATGGCGAGGATTTGCGTGCGTACCTGAATTGTGCTGTCGTTGCGCACCACACGCTGTTCCTCGTGACAAAGGATGTTCCGCAGATCCAATCCCTCCGCACTGCGATGAATATCTTCCAGGCCATCGACGCGGGAAAAACGCGCATTATGTTCGTCGTGGTATCCGGATTCGAGAAAGGCATTGGCGCCGGCGATATCGCAAATACCAGCCAAGCGCATCATTTTCACGAGACGATCTTGATGGGTACGGTTTGCGCGTTCGACTCGTCCCTTGGCCTGGGGACTACGGGCATGGATCAGTCTGATGCCAAGCGCTTCGCATGCCCGGCCGAATTGCGTGAGCTGATCATCCCCCTTGTAAACCGCGTGTCGATCCAGATACAGCGAGACGGGAATCCCGTAGCGCTGAATGTAACGCAAGAGTGCGTGGAGGGCTTCGGGTTCATTCTCCACGTCGGCGAAATAGAAGTGGCTCCGGCTGGACGCGTCGTCGATGAAGACGAACAGACAGCACTCCGGCCCTCGGCCTTCGAACCAATCATGGTGGCTACCATCGAATTGCACCAGATCGCCGATACAGTTGCGCCGCGGACGGCGCTTGCGGTGACGGCGACCCTTCGATACTTGGTGCCACAGTCCTGCCGCCAGCATCCAGCTGCGAAGTGTCTCGCGACTGATCGTTAGCTCGTGCCGTTCTTCGAGCATCTGCGCAAGAAGTGTCGGCCCGAAATCCGTATACGTCCGTCGTACGAGGCTCAGCACGAAGGATTTGACCTCGAGACTATAGCCGTGATTCGATGGTTTCCCGCGAAGTTTGTGCACCAACGCAGCATCGCCTTCCTCGCGGTAGGCTTCCTTCAGTCGTCGGCAGTGACGTTCGGTAATCCGCATTTCCGTGCTCGCCTCGGCGAGAGTGATTGTTCCGTGTATCAGTTGCTGCAGTATCGCGATGCGCTCGCGTTCCGTTTTGTTCATCAGTAGGAGTTCCTGCACGATGCGATCCCTTCGTTGTGAAGGAATCATTGTGGCGAATCGTGCGGACATTTCTACTTTGCATATACCCGGACATTTCTACCCTGCTGTTACACTGCCCGGTGAATCACACCTGCGGAATATCCGGCAGCTCACCTTCGACGGGGAGAACGCCGAGGCCTATCTCTCCTTTGACGAGAAGCATCTGACCTTTCAGCGCCGCGCCGAAGACATGGAATGCGACCAGATCTTCACAATGTCCATCGACGGCAGCGGGGTCACCCGCCTCAGTTCGGGCAAAGGCCGCACAACCTGCTCGTACTGGCTGCCCGACGGCGAGCATCTGATTTTCTCCACGACCGAGGCGCATGATCCGGGCTGCCTCCCCCCTCCCGATCGCAGTAAGGGCTATGTCTGGAAGCTGTACCCCGAATTCGATATCTACAAGATCCGCAAAGACGGGACGGGACTCGAAGTACTCTCGGCTTCCGATGGCTATGATGCAGAAGCGACGGTCTCCCCGAAAGGCGATAAAATCGTATTCACATCCACGCGTGACGGCGATCCGGAGATCTATACAATGGATCTTGACGGAAAAAACGTAACCCGCCTGACGCACAATAAAGGATATGACGGGGGACCTTTTTTCTCCCCTGACGGAGCGAAAATTATTTTTCGCGCGAGCCGCCCGAAGACGGATGCGGAACTCGCCGGGTACTATGAACTGGTTTCGGAGCATCTCGTGCGCCCGAGCGCGCTGGAAATCTTCGTAATGAACGCGGATGGAAGCGACATGCGCCAGATCACCAGCAACGGCAGTGCGAATTTCGCGCCATTCATGCATCCCGACGGCAAGCGCATCATCTTCTGCTCCAATATGGACGCAAGCAATCCGCGCAACTTCGATCTCTATATCATCAACGCCGATGGGACGGGCCTCGAACGTGTAACGTATTTCGAGGAATTCGATGGCTTCCCGATGTTTACCCGTGATGGGAAAAAACTGGTGTTCTGCTCAAATCGGAACAACGCGAAGGAAGGCGACACCAATGTTTTTGTCGCGGACTGGGTCGACTGATCGTTCCGTTTCTGATTTCATGGACTGAAAAAACACTGCCAGCTATACGCCGGCAGTGTTTTTTTTTGAATCCAGATACCCCTGCAGCAGGATGATTGCGGCGACTTCGTCGATCTTCCCTTTGTCTCGGCGCTTTTTTCTTCCCACTCCCATGTCCCGGATTGTCTGAACCGCCATACTCGAGGTGAAGCGTTCGTCGATCAGTTCCACCGGCAATTGGCTTGCCGTGCGCAACTGTTCGGCGAATGCATGCACCTTTTTCGCAATCGCACCCTCGACGCCTCGCAGCGTGAGCGGAAGACCGATGACGATGCACGCGACCGCCCGCTCTTCGAGCAGGCGCATGAGACGAGCAAACAGCGCCGCGTCATTGTCAAGAGTTCCGATTCCCGATGCAATGATTCCGAGTTCATCGGACAGGGCGAGTCCGACCCGGCGTTCTCCGTAATCTATGGCCAGGGTCCGTCGGTTACTGGGCAATGAAGTCTTTGACAGTGCGTTTGACCGGGGCCGGGGACTGCAATTCCCTTTCAAGCAGACGTGCTTCGACCTGCGGACTCAGAGGAGTAGTGAGAAAAGCCTTCAGCAGCTTGCTCGGTTTGAAATGCGTCTTGCGCCGCGGGGGTACATACACTTTATCGCCCGTTTTTGGATTTCGCGCGCGTGGTTTCGCCTTTGTGAGCTTGATTTCGAAAACACCGAAATCCCGCACTTCAAGACGGACTTCAGGGTCAGCGTTCATCAAGAGTTCACGTATCGAGGAAAGAACGGTATCGACGATATGATCCGCATCCTGAACCTTGATAGTGAGTTGATCTGCGACGTTTCTGGCGATGTCCTTTCGAGTTAGTGTGGGAATTTTGTCTTTCATGCATATCCTCCGGATGGGGTTACGACATCTCCACATAGCGTTCCGCCAGGGAGATGCCCTTGACCTTTTTCAACCGCTCGATCAGTCGCTCGAGATGTTCGAGACTGTGTACCGTGACCAGAACCGAGCCGCGGAAGGTGGTTTTCTCTGTCTCTATGTTAACACTGCGGATATTGGTGTTTTTGAAGCTGGTGACGGCAAGTGCAATTTCATTGAGGATGCCGGGGCGATCCTCGCCTTCGATGCGGATGCCGCCGAGATACTCGGAAGTGCCGTTTTCAGGCCATGCAATGTCGATCAGACGATCGCGCATGGTGGCGTCGCTGCTATCCTGCATCAGCCGTTGAATGTTGCGGCAGTTGCGGCGGTGAATCTTTATCCCGCGACCGAGCGTCACGAAACCGATCACTTCATCGCCGGGCAGCGGGCTGCAGCAGTGCGCAAAATCATACTCGATGTCGGATGCTTCCCCCTGGATGATGATGCCCTGTTCACTTCGCGCGCGGTCGGCAAATTCGTCAAATACCTGCTGCTGATCGCGCTGTGGCACTTCGAAATCAGCGGCCTGCGGCGGGGGCGCCATTGCAGCTTTCGCGATATCATCCACCCGGATTTCGTCCTTCGCCAGCGCGACAAGCATTTTCGACAGACTCGGGAAGCGAAGGATCTCGGCGGCTTTCAGCAGCGGGGCTTCGTCGAGCGGGATCTTGAGCTTCTTCGCACGGCGCTCCCATTTGTCACGGCCATCCTGCAGCACCTGCTTGGTCTGGTCGTTGATGAAACGGCGAATCGCCACCTTCGCCTTATGCGTGACAACCTGCTGCTCCCAGTCGGCGCTGATATTCTGGTTGCGCGAAGTGATGACCTCGACCTGATCACCACTGTGCAGCCTGCGGTTCAGCGGAACGATGCGCCCGTTGACCTTTGCGCCGATCGTGTGCAAGCCGACTTCGGAGTGAATTTCGAAAGCGAAATCGACCGGTGTGGAACCGTTGGGCAAAACGATCAGATCACCCTTCGGTGTAAACACGACGATCTCGTCCTGATACAGATTGCGCTGGAAATTATCGAGCAGTTGCCGCGCTCCTTCCTCGTCGGTCGTGGCCGCCTGTGGTGTTTCGAGAATTTCGCGTACCCAGCGTATCCAGTTTTCAAACGCGCTGGCCTTGTTGTGAATGCTCTCCTTGTAGGCCCAATGCGCGGCGATGCCTTTCTCGGCGATTTCATGCATTTCCCGTGTGCGGATCTGCACTTCAACCATTTTCCCATCGGGTCCAAGCACTGTGGTATGAATGGACTTGTACCCGTTCTGTTTGGGGAGGGCGATATAATTCTTGTACCGCTCAGGGATGGGGGTGTACACTTCGCAGACGATGGCATACGCGAGGTAGCAGTCCTTTTCTTCCTTGGTGTCGACCACGATGCGAATGGCAAACAGGTCGTAAATCTCATCGAAGGTCTTGTTGCGGTCCTGCATCTTTTTGAAGATGCTGTACAGATGCTTCGGGCGGCCGAGAATTTCGAAGTCAAGATTCGCTTTCGCGAGTTCGCTGCGCAACGGCTTGCAGAAGCGCTCGATATAATCTTCTCGATCACGGCGCTTGACCGACACCTGGCTCTTCAGCTTCCGATAGTCTTCCTCGTAGAGATACTTGAACGAAAGGTCCTCCAGCTCCCATTTGATGCGGCCAAGTCCGAAGCGATGGGCGAGCGGCGCGTAAATCTCCAGCGTCTCCCGCGCGATGCGCACCTGCTTCTGCTCGCCGACGAATTCAAGCGTGCGCATATTGTGCAGCCGGTCGGCGAATTTGACAAGTATCACCCGAATATCATTGATCATGGAAATCATCAGCTTCCGATAGTTCTCCGCCTTTGTGATTTCCTTGCTGACAAGAATGGTCGAAATCTTGGTGGCACCCTCTACGATATCGGCGATAGTCGTGCCGAATTCCTCCCTGATGTCGTTGTATGAGTAATCTTCGCAGTCCTCGATGACATCGTGCAGCAGCGCGGCCACGACGGACACGTCATCGAGGGGAATCTCCTGCGCGACGATCATCGCCACCGCGTAGGGGTGCGTCGCATACGGTTCTCCCGACTTGCGTCGGTGATCCTTGTGCGCCTGCGTCATGAACGTGAATGCGCGGGAAATCAGATCTTCGTCGACGGCAACGAGATTGCTGCGGCAAACAGAAAGCAGTGCCTCAAGTTTTTGCCGAGGAGCTCCGCCGGTCGCGGTATGCGTCGATCTCCGTAATCCACCGAGCATTTTTTCTCTCTTTACGACTCCGAAAACCACCATAATCAGATACTTAAGTAGGCAATATGGCTCGAATTCCCCGAAATGTCAAGAAGGAAATGCCGCCCATGTTCTTTGTAATTCGGGGCTTAGATCACATATCCATGGGACTGACAACGATGTGTTCCCTGCCTGCGAATTTCACCCGCAGTGCCGACGTAGCGCTGTAGCCTTGCCTTTCCCGGCCTATATCGATATTTTGGTAGTTCTGACGAAAAGCATGGATCTTCTGCTCTATTAATATCACGTCTCGAGGAACTCATGAAACGCATTACATTGACCCGCGTCGCGATGTTGGCCGTTGCGCTTATCAGCGTTGCGACGATGGGATTTCAGTGTTCATCTCCGAATATCACGAGTGGCAAGCTCTACCTGCAGCAGTATCAGCAGAGCAAGAACCAGGAGAAGCTGGACAAGGCCCTGGAGTCCTTCTCGAAGGAAACACAGGAAAAACCCAACAGTGCCGAGGGATGGTACTGGCTCGGCCACGTCTATGCTGAAAAGAAACAGTACAAGAATCTGCAGGAAAGCTGGGCGAAGGCGCAAAGTCTCGGCGGGAAAGTCACCGAAGATATCAATCAGTATCGCATCGCGTATTGGGGGCAGGCTTTCAATCATGGCGCGAACACCATGAAAAAGGCGCAGCTCAAGAAAGACAAAACCCTCTACGGAGAAGCCGCGGAGGCGTTTGAAGCGGCGACCAAGCTGCAGCCGGACAGTTCGGCGCGTTACAATGCCTACGTCTATCTGGCCTATGCGCTGATGGGTGTTGACCGCACAGACGATGCGCTCGCGCCGCTGCAGGAGCAGATCAAGCGCAATCCGACCGCCGAAGCGTACAGCGCGTATGGACAGCTGCTCACCATTGAAGCAGGCAATCTCAAAAAAGCGGGGAAGGAAGACGAGTCAAACAAGAAGTACTCGGAAGCCATTGATCTGCTCAACCGAGCGACCACGGATTTCCCGGAGAACGGCGAGCTCAACAATGATCTGCTCAACACGTATATCGCCGCAAACCGCGTCACTGAGGCGGTGTCAAAGTTCACCAGCTATGCGGACAGGAACACCGACGACCTGACGGCTCAGTACGCCGCGGGCACCGCTCTGCTGCAGGTCAGCAAGTTCGAAGACGCCGCCAAATATCTCGAGCGGGCCATCGGCATCGAGCCGGAGAACACCAGCGCGCTGTACAATCTTTCCGTGGCATATCTCCGCTGGGGCATCAGCGTGCGTGACAACAGCGAGAACAACAATCCCGACAAGCCGCAGGCAGATTACAAATCGATCGTCAATAAAGCGGTACCGTATATTCAGACACTGCTGAAGCTGCAGGCCGACAATGCAACGAACTGGGATCTGGCCGGAAAAATTTTCGCCACCGCCGGCATGACCAAGGAAGCAGGCGATGCCTACAAAAAAGCCGACGAGCTCCGCAAGTAACATCATCCAAACCGGAGAACCGATGAGCGACAACGCCCCGGAAATGAAAAACCAGCAGGTCAACATCGAACTCGGCGAGAAAGAAGCCGAGGGGATTTATTCCAACCTCGCGATCATTACGCATTCCAACGCGGAATTCGTCATCGACTTCACGCGCATCCTGCCCGGCGTCCCCAAGGCAAAGGTTCACGCGCGCATCGTGATGACGCCCGTGCATGCGAAGCTTCTGCTCAATGCGCTGCGCGACAACATCGACAAATTCGAAAGAAAATTCGGGGAGATTAAGATCACCCAGGATCCCGGACAGATGTTTACCGGCACGCCACCTTCCGGTGTGATGCACTGATCCTCGTCTGACCAACCGTCTACAAAAACTCCGGCCCTCGAGCCGGAGTTTTTATTTGGTCAGCAGCAGCTTTCGGAGTTGCGTGCGGTGAGGCGTTTCGAGCCTGCAGAAATAGATTCCGCTCGGCAAACCGCCTGCATCGAGAAGCACACTGTATTGGCCTCGTGGCCTGCGTCCCTCTTCTATAAGGCGGACGGTGCGGCCGAAAGCGTCGAGCAGTACAATGCGGAACGATGTTTCTTCAGCAAGGTAGTACGGTATCGTTGTGGCAGGATTAAACGGATTGGGCTGATTGGGAAAGAGGCGTGTGGATGCGCTGAGGGGCAGCAGGCAGTCGCCGGAAAGCGTTGCCTTCCCGTCACGCCAGATCGCCGTCAGCTTTGCTGCCTCATCGAATGGGTGCACGAAGGGAACCAGCCGCATACCGTCTTCCATCCACGAAGGATAGCGCACGAACTCCAGCGGTGACTGCACGACATACCCGGGGTCGTCCAATCGCGACCCCTGATGTGTTACCTCGAAAAACAGCGAGACCAGCAGACCTCCCGCATTCCCTTCCCGCGGTGTGGAGTTTGTGGAGTCCGCGACCACAAGAATATTCATGCCGGAGGGAGGAAACTCTGAATAGATCCGTGTATGGAGATTCCGCCAGCTGTGCGCGGTAATGCTTCCTTCCGTGCGCGCCTCCACGAAGCGAAGCAACCCCGGATCGTAGCGGATGAGCAACTGGTACGCTCCGGGCACATTGTCGGGGGTGGGTCCGATAGACACCGGAACCTCGAGCACGCCTCCCGTGACACCTGTCAGGTGTGACGGCATTGAAATCTCGACGACATCGAGTGCCTCCGCAACGGTCAAACGCATTTCGCATTTCGAGGGATGCACCTGCTCCGCCGAAGCGAGCGCTTCGATGCTGTTGACGGAATCGTATTTGACCGGCATCGGGCGCAGAAGCCAGGAGGCTGACCCGCGTTCTCCGACCGCGAGCCTCGGTGGCATCACGGTTTTCGTGGGCGGTTCTCCTTCCTCGAAGCGCAATCCGGCGGGAAGCAGGAGCGTCGCGGTGACAAAGGGGGCAGCCGCATCTCCCGTGTTCACTATTTCCACGGTGCTTCGAAAAACGGTATGGTTTCCGAATGCACTCGGAATGCCCTCATAGTCGATTCGCGCAGTGTCAAAGGCAACCGTCATATCCCGGTTGCCATCCGTGACGCCGGTGGAAATCGTGCATTGCAACTGCGCCTGGCCCGCCCGGGGGACGAATACGGGCACCTCGCAGGTCATCAGCGGAAGGTAGTGTCCGCTCGCGGTACGCGCGAAGGAGAAGACGCGCAGCCGCACGACCCGATCCGTATTGCTGGGCAGCGCCTGCACGGACCAGGAGACGCTTCGCGTACCGTCTGAGTCGAGCAGCGCGGAGGAGATCGGCTTCTCCTGCGACTTGGGATCGATAATCAGAACGCCGTCGGGATCGGCCAAGGCGAAGAGAGAGACATTGAACATCGGAACGGGGCTCAGATTCCGGATGCCCGCCTCAAAAAGGAATAGCGCATTTTCATATCCGCCTTGCGAAGGATCGACGCGCAGCGTATCGATCTCGCTCCGGCACTGCAGCTCGATAAGCGGCTGGTCGGCGGGTGGAATCCAGACATACGCTTCACAGGTCGTCGCATTGCCAAAACGGTCAGCAAAGAGCACAACGATGCGTAACGAATCCCCGTTTTCCCGCCACAGAGGGCGTAGCGATTTCAAATACACGCCTGACGTTTCACCTGGATAGAGAGCACCGGGAAGCGTATCGGTAAACGACTGCCCGGGAGCGAGGACAAGAGCATCATCGAGGATGATCCGCATCGTCATGCCGAGTGCGATGCCCTGCCCGATGTTCGTTACACGGGCGCGAACCGTGAACGGGTCCGGGGTGTACCGCATGCTCGTCGCATCGTAGCGCACCGCGTCGATGTCAAGAGTACAGACATAGTCCGCGGCGCGCGCAGCGGGTATGTATGCCGACGTCTCACATCCCGTGCTGACAAAGCGGTTTCCCATACCGCCAAACCCTTCCGCCTGGAAAGACATCTGCTCGCTGCCCCCGTTATCACGCCGTTCCGGCCGCATCTGCCAGACGAATACGTACTCTTCACCGGGTTCAAGGCGTCCGACCGCTACGCTGCGTTCTCCGTTCTCCGGAGCGATGCGAGACGAGCCGACGTAGCTGAGCACACAGGAATTCGCAGCGCCGTCCCCGGTATTACGCAGTGTGGTCCTGACCGGGAACGGATTGGGGATGTAGTCATTGAGCAAGGAATCGAAAATCACAGGACCCGGCGGTTCGCAGTACAACTCCAGGCGCGGCTCGGTTTCTGCCTCCACGAAGACCGGAAGGGAACAGGACGCGCGTATCCCGGGGCCGACCACGAGCAATTGAAGCGTATCGTACCCCCCGTATTGCCCCCCTTTTACTTGCAGGAGGAAACCCTCGTCCTGCCGCAGTTCTACTGTCGCGCCCGCTGCGATCGTATCGACAGAGCGCGACTGCGGAGATAGCAGAGTGAAGCGACTCCCCTGAAGGATGTACACGGTCACATTGGCGACGTCTGCATCGCCCCGATTGTGCAGCGCCACTTCAAGGAAGAACTGGTCCGGAACGAACATGGTCTCGACAAATCGAATGCTGTCGGGACCGGATAGTTCACAGGTGATTTCCGCATCCTGCGCGAGCGCCCGATGAGAAAACATTCCTGCCATACTCATCACGACCATCAATGCGATGAGCGGGACAGCAGTCAGAGATATTTGACAGGGGTTTCGCTGCAATCGACGATTAACTCCGGAAATATAAAATGCGTGCGTAGTATCAGCGGAGGAGCAGCATTCGCTTCGTAAGCATTCCTGCCGCTGTTCTCACCTGGTAAAGATACATTCCGCCAGGGAGATCTTCCGCATCAAAAACCACGTCATGCCGTCCTGCCTCCCGCATGCCTTCGTCGAGGACGTGTAATTCGCGTCCGAACATATCGAGCACGACCAGCTTGACGGACATTTCATTTTTCAACTCATACGAGATACTCGTAGACGGGTTGAAGGGATTTGGGTGATTCGGATGTAGCAGGACATCCGCTTTCAGTGGAACGGCGCAATCACTCGACACCGTGACATATCCATCAATCCACGCCAAGATGACTCCTTCGTACGAATCCTCTCGCGCGGAATTGAACGCCGACACGATCCTCCGATTCGAAGGGAACGTCCGATCGGGAACAATCGCCATCCGCGCCTGCCGAACATTGTCGTTGCTTCCCAGGTTGAAGCGTGGATTGAAGACAACATCGAAGCGGAGAAACACGAGGGTATCCCTTTCCCCCAAGTGAATCATGCTTTTTCGGTCGAGCGTCATGTCGTCGATCATGACAACGTCGGGAAGATCTCCACCTGCGCTGGTGAGCAATTCGGTGCGCGGTCCTCTCCATCCTGAAGCGGTGCGCGAGCTTTCGGAAATCACATCGGAGAAACGTACGAGCTGAGGATCGAAACCGATCATCAGCCGGTAGCGGTCGATGCCGTCGGATACGCCTGAATGGAATTGAACCGGTACGGTGATCTTCTGTCCTGTCGCTCCCACGGCATTGTTGGGAAGTGCAACCTGAATGAGACATCCTTTTGGGGCAAGCGTCACGGTCAGGGTGCATTTGAGTGGATCGCCGTTCTCCGACGTAACCAGTACTTCAAATGTCCGCGTTGCCGGCAGACAGCTCCCGATCGGACGTACTTTCCAACTCACCATCCCGGACATGGCCGGATTGAGATCTTCGGGAGACAGGTACTCGACCGCACGCTCGCCCTCCTCAAGAGTGTAATTCTCCGGCAGTAACAACATCGCACGTACGCTGCGGGCCTGGGATGCACCCAAGTTTTCGATCCTCGCCGTTACCGTGAATACGGTATAATCCCCGACCGTGCTTTCCTCGCCCTCGTAGTCGGCCCGGACGAAGTCATAGTCAATGGTCATGTCGTTCATGCCATTGGTCACGCTTGTTGAGAGAGCACAGCCGAGAACGGGCCGCGGGATCGCAGGAATGCGTATCTGCACCGTGCATTCACGAGTTGTGTCATTGCCGTGTTCGTCCCGGTAACGGATAAGGAACAGGATCTCTCCCACGGTGCTGTCAGGCTCCTCCCCCGCAACGGCATCCCACTGCGCGGTCACGGGTGGATCCCCGTCATCGAGACGAGCTGCGATAATCGAGGGGTTCGTCCCCGTGATCTTCAGCTGATTGGCCATCGGGATCGCCGCCGCTTCGACCTCGAACACCGGAGCGCCGCTTGCATTCGTTACCTGAACTGCAACCCAGAAACGTGCCTGGACAAACCTGCCGGTGAGCGGATCGATCTGCAGTTCTTTAAGTTCCGTGCTGCAAATGACAACGACACCTGGATCGTTCGCGAGTGACTCGGCTTGTACTGTCTTGTCCGGTCCGGTCCGATTTCCCTCCGCGAACGCACTCCCTGCCACGCAGCAAAGCGCGACGGCAATCGCAATGGCAGTTGATGTTTTCGAATGTTTCATGACCCCTATCCTCTGCTGATGTACAACAAATCACACAGTGACCGTGCCATGCGGCTCTCTTCTGTTGGGCAGCGTTCCGCCCGGGGGGAAATTCAAGCAAGGAGTTGTATCTGTCATTCACGGCAATTCAGGCATATTCGGGAGGATAGCACCGGGAATGAGTATGTTGTCGCGGGAAGATACAAAAGACGGGGGACACTTGCGCGTCCCCCGTCAGGTCACAGGAGGCTATCTGTTACTTCGAGATAATCATGCGCTTGGTATCGGTGTAGTCACCGGCTTCCAGGCGATAGAGATAGACGCCGCTGGGCAGGTTGTTGGCCGAGAGCACGAGTTGATACTGGCCGGCCGCCTTGTGTCCTTCCTCGAGCGTACG
>JACZJN010000134.1 GCA_014860565.1 Bacteroidota bacterium | reverse complement strand
TGGACCACGACCTGACTCAGTACCCTCTAACAGGAGAACATTTACGCAGATGACTACGACAACGATTCAAATGCCCGACGGCATCGTCCTTGACGAGGCGACCTATACCGAGACTTTTGGACGATTCGTTATTCAGCCGCTAGAAAAGGGTTACGGAATTACGATCGGGAACTCCTTCAGACGAGTGCTGCTGTCTTCACTCACCGGTCTGGCTATCACTGCCCTCAAGATCGATGGCGTGATGCATGAGTTCTCCACGATTCATGGGGTTGTCGAGGATGTGTCCGAAATCATCCTCAACATGAAGGAAGTGCGTTTCAAAGCCCTGAACCCGAAAGCCACGACGATTACGTTTTCCCTGAAGGGGCAGCACACGTTTACGGCTGCCGACATTCAGGCCGCCTCGGCAGAATTCGAGGTGCTCAATCCGGAAAAATATATCTGCACGCTTGGCCCGGAAGCCAACCTGGATATTGAACTGCGCCTCGCTCGCGGCCGCGGTTACGTCCCGGCAGATGAAAACAAGCTCCCCGATCAGCCATTGGGTACCATTTCGATGGATGCGATCTTCACACCCATCCAGAATGTGAAGCTGCTCGTCGAAAACACCCGCGTCGGCGGAAGCACGGATTATGACAAGTTGACCCTGGATATCACCACCGACGGCTCCATCACACCGCAGGAAGCGCTTTCGCAGTCCGCGCGCATTCTTCTCGACCACGTGCAGATGTTCCTCAACTTCGATCTCAACAAGAATGACGAAGAGGAAGGCACGCAGGAAGACGACGAAACAGCCCGCGTTCGCAAGATCCTCCTGACCTCCGTCGATGATCTGGAGCTCTCCGTGCGCTCCCACAACTGCCTGAAGGCAGCCAACATTAAAACCATCGCTGATCTGGTCCGTCGCGAAGAGGCGGAGATGCTGAAGTTTCGCAACTTTGGCCGCAAGTCCCTTGCAGAGCTCGGGGCCATTGTGGACGACTTCGGTCTGCAGTTCGGCATGAACGTCGACCAGTACATTGGTTCTTCGCAGGAAGACGAGTAATTCGAGGAATAGAGAGAAAAAATGAGACACGCAAAAGTTGGAAGAAGACTCAGCCGATCCGCAAGCCATCGTAAAGCACTGCTTTCGGCACTGTCGACGGCGCTGATCAAGCACAAACGCATTCAGACGACCTCGGCCAAGGCAAAGGAAACGCGCCGCATTGTCGAGCCGTTGATCACCCGCGCCCGCGATGCCTACATGCGCGAGAAAAGTGGTGAAGCCGTGGACGTGCATGCACGCCGCGAAATCGCCAAGTTCATCCGCGACAAGGAAGCGGTGCAGATACTGTTCTCCGAGATCGCGGAGAAGGTCGGCAAGCGCCCGGGTGGCTACACGCGCGTTCTGAAACTCGGTCATCGCCTGGGTGATGGCGCCGAAATGGCGGTCATCGAGCTGGTCGACTATAACGAGGCACAGGACACGAAGCAGCGCAAGGAGCGCGCGGCACGGTCGAAGGCCGCAGCCCAGCGCCGGAAAGCCGCGGAAGAGCGCAAGGCGAAGACCACGGCCACTACAGCCCCGGCTGACGAAGCCGTCGCTGTCGAAGCGGATAAAGCCGTTGCCGAGGAAATCCAGGAAGCCCCCGTGATTGCCGAAGCCGCCGATGTGGCCGAAGCTGTCGCCGATCAGGCACCTGCCGAGGAAGCGCCCGCCGCCGATGCCGAGGAAGGCACGAAGGAAGCCTGACCACTGTACGATTAGCAATAACGCCGTGGCGGTCAACTCCACGGCGTTTTTTTTAGCATGCAACTACGCACACTTTTTGAAACAGGTGCGGCCACGCCGCAGCAGTTCCCGACGGCGGACTTCCCGGAGATCGCCTTCGCAGGGCGTTCGAATGTCGGGAAATCCTCACTGCTAAATATGCTCGTCGGTGCCAAGCAGCTCGCGCGCGTCAGCTCGACTCCGGGAAAGACGCAGCAGATCAACTTTTTTCTCGTCGATGGACGCATGCGATTTGTCGATCTGCCCGGATATGGCTACGCGAAGGCGTCGCAGAAAGATCGGCGAGAATGGGGAAAGCTGATCACAACCTATTTTGAAATCGGCCGACCGATCGCCATGGTGCTGCAACTGATCGATTCGCGCCTCCCGCTGCAGGAATCCGATGCGCAGGTCATGCAGTGGCTCGTTCAGCAGGGACTGCCGCTGCAGGTGGCGCTGACCAAGGTCGACAAGCTCAAACAGGGAGAGCGCGTGCGCCAGGAGCGCAGTCTGGGAGAGGCCTTCCTGCAGCTCGGCTACCGCGGAAACTGCATCATGCTCTCCAGCCTGAAGGGGACCGGCAAGAAAGAACTGCTCACCTCCATCTTTACACGTATCGAAGCTCCCTGACCTCCCGGCACATATTACAGAGAATAGCATCCGAATACCCCGCAACGAGGCGGGCGAGGATGCGTCCGACACCTCCACTCCTCTCATTTGAAAGATCATGTTCGAATCATTTATTCAATCGTTCATCCCCCTCTTCGTGGCAATGGATACACTCGGGCTCATCCCGCTCTTTCTTGGCCTGACACAGGGGATGGAGCGCAAGGAACTGCACCGGCTGATCTACAGTGCCACCGGCACTGCATTTATCATCGCCATTCTTTTCATGTTTTCAGGCACCGCACTCTTCGATTTTCTGGGCATCACTTCCAACGATTTCCGCATCGGCGGCGGCATCGTGCTGCTGGTGCTGGCGATCCAGGACCTGGCTTCCTCTTCGCCTGAAGAACGGCGGAAGCCGCGTTCCAACGTCGGCGTGGTACCGATCGGCATTCCACTGATCATGGGACCCGCTGGAATGACCACCATCCTGATCCTCGTCGACGCGCAGGGCCTGGCGATCACCATGGGCGCGCTGGTGGCGAACTGTGTTGTCGTACTGATTGTCTTGCTGAATTCGAAGTGGATTATCCGCATCATGGGCGAGGCAGGATCGCAGGCCTTTGCCAAAGTCGCGTCCCTGTTCATGGCGGGCATCGCCGTCATGATGATCCGGTCAGGAATCGAAGGCGTACTCTGACCCCGGTTGCGGAACCGTGTCGGCGCACTCCATGACCCTGAAACCGGGCAGCGTGGCTGCGAATCCGCTCCCCATCGCCTGAGCCGGTGTCCATACTCCCGGGGCGATTTTTCCCTCAAGCAGTGTCTCGAGAATCGCGAGCGAAGTGAGCACCGTGCAGGCGTATCCCTCGGGTGTCACCATGAAGCGTGCTGCATGTTCTCCACGGTCATTCCATACGTCGCCACGGAGATGGTACACTTCAGTCTTGCGATGCCTTTCCCCGGGACCGCGCACAAACCATGAAACCATCGATTTGAGGGCTCGCTGAAGAGCGGGTACACCCATCACAGTACAGACAATGCCGCGAAACAATTGCATGGCGGCGATCGACAGCCTGGGAACGCCTCCAAAAACCATGATATTGGGAATGCGTGTACTGCGCCACGCCGAACTGACGTCCCCCCAGGGAATCGTCATGACGCTGCGCGGTTTATCATCGAAGTGAATGCGGGTGGCCCGCCAAGCATGGGGGACGGTAACGAGTTTGCCGTCCCGGCGGATAGCTCCGCAACGGGGAATCGCTTCCAGCGTCGCGCGCCACGTCCCCGGACTTTGCGTCACCTTGCCGGCGAAAGCGAGGCGAAGGGATGTCGCGTCCGGCATTTCTTCCTTGAGTGAAAGTGCCAGACAATCGGTTGGCACGACGTCGAATCCGGCACCGGGGATAATCGAAATTCCCGCATGCACGGCAGTGTCATGAAGAGCGAACAGTGATTCAAGGACAGGAATCTCACCGGTAATATCCATGTAATGCGCGCCTGCAGAGATACAGGCGTCTACCATCGGACGGGAAGTGGCGGTGAAAGGACCGGCGCAGTGGAGCACCACCTCCACATCCTGAAGCGCGGAAACGATCTCATCATGGGATGCGAGATCGAACACACGATATTCCAGCCCGAGTGCTTCCGCCAAAGCGGCAACGGCCTCACGGTTGCGGCCTGCGAGCAAGGGGCGCATTCCGCGGCGCTGCGCTTCCTCCGCGATAATTTTCCCCGTGTATCCGTTGGCGCCGTATAAGAGCCAACACGGCGGGGTCTTCTCCGCGGGTTGTGTCAGTTCGCCATTCATCTATCTATGCAATGCTGTGGAACAGTCGATGCGAGATCAGGCCGGACCGATCAGTTTCTCCACAATTTTCGACGAGGAGAGCACACCGGGAAGACCCGCGCCCGGATGTGTGCCGGCGCCGGTAAAATACAAATTTTCAACATCTTCGCTACGGTTATGAGGGCGAAACCATGCGCTTTGCGTGAGAACGGGCTCGATCGAAAATGCGGAACCAAGATAGCTGTTGAGCCGGGACTCGAAATCATCGGGCGTGAACACGCGCTCCGTAGCCAGGTGTTTCCGCAGATCGGGGAGATAATGCTTCTCGAGGAAAGCCATGATCTTTTCCTTGAATCGCGGCGCTTCCTCTACCCAGTTGATGCCCGATGCATTGTGAGGAACGGGAACCAGCGCATAAAACGCATCGCAGCCCTCCGGGGCCATGGACGGATCAGTCGCGGTTGGACGATGGAGATAGAGCGAGAAATCGTCCGCAAGAATCTTGTTGGTGAAAATATCCTCAAGCAGTTCGCGATAGCGATGACTGAGGATGATGTCATGATGGGCGATGTCGGGATACTGGCGCGTCGTTCCGAAATAGATCACGAACAGCGACATCGAATAACGCATCCGCTGCAGCTTCCCATCCGTGTATTTCTTGCGCTGTGATCGATCGATCATGTTCAGATAGGTATAGGCGACATCCGCATTTGAAACCACCGCGTCGGACTCGATGAACGATCCGTCTCGAAGACGCACGCCGCGAGCGCGTCCCTCGCGCACATCTATCGATTCGACCTCCGTATTCAGCATGAGCTTGCCGCCTTCTTCCTCGAACAGCTTCACGAACGCGCGAATCACTTCGCCCGTCCCGCCCATTGCATAATGCACCCCCCATTCCTTTTCGAGATAATGAATCATCGAATAAATGGAAGTCGTGTGAAACGGATTGCCGCCGACAAGGAGCGGGTGGAAGGTGAAGACCATACGAAGCCGCGGGTCTTTGATGAATTTCGATACGTACGAATAGACGCTGCGGTGCGAACCCAGTTTCACCAGATCCGGAAGCACCTTGAACATGCTGCCGATCGTCAGAAAGGGCTTGTCGGCGAGTTCGAGAAATCCCTTCTCGAATATCGGCCGGGTTTTCTCCATGAAGGCCCTGTATCCCGCGACATCGTCGGGATTGAAGCGTCGGATGTTCTCCTCGATGAAGCCCGGCTCGTTGTTGTATTCGAAAGATGTGTGGTCGGAGAAGTAGATACGGTAGAATGGATGGACCGGGACGATGCGCACGTAGCTTTCGCTGCTCTTCCCGAATAACTCGAAGAGTTCGTGAATCAGCCAGGGCGCGGTGATGACTGTCGGACCGGCGTCGAACTTGAACCCGTCCTGCTCGAATACATAGGCCCGTCCGCCGGGTTTGTCGAGCTTCTCGATGACGGTGACGTCGTGCCCGGCGGCAAGCAGGCGAAGGGCGGAACCCATTCCGCCAAAACCGGACCCGATCACTGTGATGCGGCTCATTGTGCAAGTGCTCCGTATTATTGTACTCTTCTGAAAAAACGTAATTTGAAGAAATGATGACCCTGATATAAGCCAAATAATTCCGGTAAAGTTCCGATGCAGAAAATTCTTCGAACGATCGTCAGGCATTCCGCTACGCATGCTCTTCTTGTCCTTCTCCTCTGCACCGCCGCGCCTGGCCTTCGCGCACAGAGTGGTGTTTCTTTCCTCGTCGTCGGCGATTGGGGTACAGGGGGAAAGGGGGCCCGCCAGGTTGGAAGTGCCATGGCCATGCAGCACGCGATGTCTCGGGTGGACGCGGTGATCAGTACGGGGGACAACATTTATCCTTCCGGTGTGAAGAGCGTGGATGACCCGCAATGGCGGAGCAAGTTTGAAAACATTTATCCTGCGGACAAACTTCCGGTTCCTTTCTGGGCCGTGCTCGGTAACCATGATTATCGCAGCAGTCCCGATGCGCAGGTGGCGTATACCGGACATGTCCTTCCCGATGGAAGCATTACACGCTGGCATATGCCAGGGTACGGATGGAGCACCGTATTCAAGAGTGAGGATGGCGCCCTGAGCGTTCGGTTGATCGGAATAGATACGCAGCAACTCGTCGGGAGCGCTGCTGCGAGGAAAAAGCACCTTCGGTGGATCGACTCCGCACTGGCGTTGGCCCACGAGGATTACACTCTTGTGATCGGGCATCATCCCGTGTATTCACACGGCCATTACGGTGATACGCCCGTGCTTGTCAAACAGCTCGCCCCGCTGCTCGAAAAGTACGGTGTCGGTGCATACCTCGATGGTCACGAACATGACCTTCAGCTCATGCGCAGGATCAATGGCGTGCGCTATATCATCAGTGGAGGAGGTGGGGGGACACGGAAGACGTCAATGGGGAAGAATTCGGAATTCGCATCGAGTTCTCTAGGCTTTTTCAGGCTCGATTTCTCGAAAGAAAAAATGTGCATCCGGGTGTTCGACAGTCATGGTGCGCTGCTGCATGAGACCGCGGATCTTCGTCGATAATAAGAAAGGGGTGCCACGCGCACCCCTTTCTTATTATGCAGGAGAGAATGTGTCAGAAATCAGTACTGATTCCAAGAGTGACGGAATTACTGCTGTAATCGTAGTAGCTCGTGTTCGACTGATTTCGCAGATACACATATCCGAGTGAAATATCGAGTCCACTGAAGAGAAGCCAATTGCCTCCGATCGCCTTGCTGACCGTCAGCCATCCTCCCATGCGATCGTCATTGCGCGAAGGCACGCTGGGGTCTGAATAGTCGAGCGTCGACGGGTACCCGTAGGTCTTGTACAGGTAATAGCCGCCCGCCCTGAGCTTCATTGTCCAGGGAAGGACCTGGGTCAGCGTCAATGTGAATTCTTTGCTTTCATAGCTGTAGGGATCGTCGAAGAGTTCTTCCTCGCCGATGAAGTCCACGGCTCCACCGATGAAGGCACGGCCGCGGTCTGTCAGGTTCCAGCGCTGCAGATAGCGCAGGCTGAGCCCTGTCCCATCGGTGAGGCCCTGTCCGATATTGATCCAGGTGCTGAGCTGACTGGTGGAGGGTTCCTCGAAAACCAGATACTCGACACTGCTCTCCATTCCTCCACCCGGGCCACCAACGGCCATTCTTCCCGACCCGTTGCCAGCACCGTTTCCGATACCACTGTTTCCGCCGCCGCTGCTGCCGCTACCACCATTTCCGCCGCCAGCATTGCCGTTGCCTCCCCCTCCGTTGCCGCCTCCATCGACGGTGAGCCCGGTCTGCGGCGAGGTAAATCCGCTGCTCGTCGGATCAACGACGGTTACGGAAGAGATATAGTTTTTAAAGCCAAGATCTGCCTGTAAGCGAACACTGGTGCGCGATTCAAAGAAGAGCATGGTTCCGATCGATGCGAAATGTTCGAGGTAGCTCAGTTCCCCGAAATTCGGGTAGCTTCGATACCGGGCGCGGTAGGAAGCCAGTACGGGGAGATCTCCCATCACCTGCTGACGGAGAGAAACGGAACCGACCATCTGTGTGTAATCGTACAGCGTGTAATCCTCACGGTCGAAGCGCATGCTCCCGACTCCAAGGATGGTCACATTGTTGACGTCGTTCTCGCCGTACTGATGCGTCCACGATGTCCCAAGAGTATGGGTGGAATACATGCGTTCCGCATATTGGGAGAAAGTCGTCAGTACGCCGGAATAGTTGAGAGCCCAGTTCCCTTCTTCGGGAAAGAATCCGTACATCAGCGTGAAATCGGTCGAGGCAGCGGCGGCAGCGTTGTAATTGTGAAACATGTTGTCGTCATAGCCGCTTTCGATGGAAACTGTTCCGAGCCATTGTGCGCTCGCCGGACTGCTGCCGAGAAGCAGCAGGAGAATAATCATGCGTCGCATCATTCGCCCCCTCCCTTGGCTGCGCCGCGGCGACGTCCCTGCCGCAGGCCTGTGCCGCTGCAGCGGTCGTCATTAATGCCGTCGCCGTCCTGATCGATGAAATGGTCACGGCGATGCTGGCGCAGCTGACGTCCCTGTCCGTTTGTACTTCCGCCTATCTGTTCATCTTTGTTGATGCGGTCATCCAGGCCGTCTCCGTTTTCGTCCACGAACGTAGGGCGGTCTTTCTGCTGCTGAATCTGCGCCTGTTTCCCCGCGTCGGTGGTTTTGCTTTCAGGTTTATCCTGTGCAAACAACGGAGAGGTGCTGAGGGCGAGTGCTATGAGGAAGAAGGTGATTTTCATTTCTGTGCTCCTTGAAAATGGCGGACGGCGATGTGCCGCCCGCCGTTTCCGTTACTTTGCCTGTTGGCGGCCTTTGCGCGTGGCACCGGAAGGTGCCGCGCCGTCACCACAGGAACCATCGCGGAGTCGTGCACGCTGTGCGGTGCCAGTGCACGATCCGGTGCCGGTACCGTTACCGTTGCCGGTGCCCTGGCGTGCATGCTGACGCTGCTGTGACGTGCCATCTGCCTGATGGTCGCAGATTCCGTCGCCGTCTTCATCAATGAAGCGCGGACCCGGATTCTGCGTGGTCTGCTTGGTGACTGCGGTCTTGCCGTCTTTCCCATCCTGTTTCTGCTGTGCGGAGGCGTTGCTGCCAAGACCGACCAGTAGAACAGTGATGACGAAGAGGAAAGTGATGTGTTTCATAAGGACCTCTAGGTGTATACGAAGGTACAGCTTAATAAATGCAACCATCATGCCAGAAATAGTTGCCCGCTATGGAGGGGAAATGCGAATACCCTGAATGCTGCAGATGTGAATCGACAATATCGTCGAAACGGGGCGGCAGCATTTGTCGATCTGTACCGGAATCCACGTTCCTGCTGACATCGATTCAACCGCGGAGTTTCGCGAGTTTATACCGCAGCGTTCGCTCGGAAATCCCGAGGATTTCTGCCGCCCTGACCTGGTTGCCGCCGCTTTTCTCGAGCGCTTTGTCGATGAGGATTCGCTCGAGCGACTCGACGCGTTCGGTCAGGTCGCCCAGCTCAAGCAGCTCGGGCGCACCAGCGAGCGGGGCGGCAACAGCCGCTGTGATATTGGGAGGGAGATCCCGCGTGGTTATCGTGTCGTCGCGCGTCAATACCACGGCACGCTGCATGATGTTCTCGAGTTCACGCACATTCCCCGGAAAATCGTAGCGCATGAGGGCGTCCATCGCTTCATGGGAAAGGGAACGGACGGCTTTGCCGTTAATATCAGCGTATTTGGTGATAAACTCCTGTACCAGCGGGCCGATATCCTCGCGCCGGTCGCGCAGCGCGGGCAGGGGAATGGTGACGACATTCAGCCGGTAGTAGAGGTCCTCCCGAAAGCTTCCTTCTGCGATCATACTCTCAAGATCGCGGTTCGTGGCGGCGACGATGCGTACATCGAGCTGCAGCGTCTCCGAACCACCGACGCGTTCGATTTGTCCGAACTGCAGCGCGCGCAGCAGCTTCACCTGTATCAGAAGCGGGATGTCCCCCACTTCATCGATAAACAGCGTGCCGCCGTTCGCCTGCTCGAATTTGCCGATGCGCTGGCGGTCGGCGCCGGTAAACGAGCCTTTCTCATGGCCGAACAATTCGCTTTCGAACAGAGTCTCGGGCAGTGCGGCACAGTTGACGACGACGAACGGCTTGTCCCTTCGATCGCTGGCAGTGTGGATGGCGCGGGCGATGAGTTCTTTTCCGGTCCCGCTCTCGCCGCGGACCAGAACCGACGCCTTGCTGTTGGCCACGCGTCCGGCAGTATTGAGCACTTCTTCCATCGGTCCGCTTTGGGAGATGATGTTTGCGAAGGAATAGCGTTCGGCGAGCTGCGCGCGCAGAAGGCGATTTTCCGACACCAGCATGCAATGTTCGCGGGCGCGACCGATGATGAGTAGCAATTCTTCCAGTTCAACCGGTTTCTGCAGATAGTCGAACGCCCCCGTTTTCATGATGTCCACTGCGGTTTCGATGCTGCCAAAGGCGGTAATTACGACGACGGGAATATCCGGATTGATATCCCGCACCGCTCGCAATACGTCTCCCCCAGTGAGATCGGGCATGCGAAAGTCGGTGAGCACGAGATCGATATGATGGCTGCGGACGAAGGTGATTGCATCACGACCGTTTGCCGCCTCGTCCACGGTAAAGCCTTTTTTCCTGAGAAAGCCGGCGATGGCCGCACGCTGGGATTCCTCGTCGTCGACAACGAGTATGTTGAATTCACTCATGAGATGCTCTGTCTGTTTCGATCATTCTGATATGGGATGCGCGGAAGGTGCCGGAGAGTGCGGCGAAGATGTGGATCATACTGCTTCCTGCGTATCGGAAATTGCCGGGAGGAGAATCCGGAATGTGCTGCCGGCGCCCTCGGCGCTGGTCACGGTGATGTCGCCGCCGTGCTCGCTGACGATCTGATGTACGATACTCAGACCGAGTCCCGTGCCCGTCGCTTTCGTGGTGAAATACAGATTGAAGATTTTTTTTCTCGTTTCTTCCGGGATGCCTGGACCATTGTCCGAAATCGTGATCGCAATCTGTGTGCCGCGGCGGCATGCGACGGTTTTGATTATCCCGCCTTCCGTCAGTGCCTCGATTGCATTCTGGAAAATGTTGAGCAGGACCTGCTGCATTTTCGCGCGGTCGGCCATGACGATCAGGCCCTCGTCCGCCAGCAATTCAAGCTGAATGCCCTTGTACGCTGCCTGGCTGCTGATGACCTCCGAGCTTTCGCGCAGCAGCGCATGGACTTCGCACGGGTGCAGCGCCAGGCGCGCAGGACGTGCGAAGTCGAGGAACTGGGTGATGATGGTATTGACGCGCTGCACTTCCGATCGCACCGTGCGCGTGAGTTGCAGGTATTCTTCTGCATCCTCAGCAGGAATGAACTCGCTCTGAAATCGCTGCGCGATGATGTTGATGGCGTTGAGCGGGTTGCGGATTTCATGTGCGATGCCGCCGGCAAGTTCACCCATCGCGGTGACGCGATCCTTGCGCTGCAGCTGCTCTTGAATACGGCGCTGCTCGGTGATATCTCGCGCTATTGCGACGATCGTCTCTACCGCTCCGCCGTCGTCATGGATCACCGAAGTGCTCACCGCCAGCGTGCGCGTATCTCCGTCTTTTCGTTTCAGCGTTGTTTCTTCGTATGGTATGGCGACAGCGTTGCCGCGTGTGTGCTGTAGACGGAGCGTATCATCCCTGCAGATCTCATGGCACGGACGCCCGAGCACTGCGTCCGCCTCCAAAGCGAACAGTCGGGCCGCAGTCTGGTTGAACACCGTGATCACGCCGAGGGCATCGGTGGCGACGACGGCATCCGCGATATTGTCGAGCACGAGGCCGGTATAACTGCGCACTTTCCGGTGCTCCTGCTGCAGGATTCCGAAGCGCTGGCGGGTGTGAAGCAGAAAGAGGAGAATGGCTGCCGTGATGAAGAACCCAATCGCGATGAACACGACCCTGTGCATCGAGCGCTGCTGGATACTGCGGACATGTTCGAGCGAGAGTCCGATGCGCATGAGGGCCATCCCTTGTTCCTCGAGCTGCAGGCGTTTGACCACTTCAAACACCGGTATGTTTTTGTAATCGACGATGCGCGTGCACGTGCTGTCCGATGCCCACGCGGAGCGCAGAAAGGCATCCGTCGCGATCGCGCTCATGTCTTGAATACCTTCGCTGGCTGTGAGGATGCCGTCATTATCCTGCAGTACGACAAATTCGATTCCCGCAGCGGTGCCGATATCGCGCAGGAGCTTGCCAATGCCAAGCCGCCGCCTCATTTCGAGCATCGTGGAGGAGGAGATGGCGAGGAGTACCGCGCCAGGATGCGTTTCCCGCTCCTGGACAAACACGTACATCGCCTGGTCGGACCAGGGAGTATTGACGCCCCCCTGTGCGAGCCATGCATATTCTCCGCGCAACACCGGCTGCAGCACATCGGTGAAGAAGGGAGTATCCGGAATCGCCTTGTCTGCAGCCCTGGGGAGCGGGATGTTCGCAGCCGTCACCGCGCCGTTTCCATCGAAGACAAGCAGCAAGTCAACGGAGATCTCGCCAGCGAGATTCTTCAGCGGCGCAGTTCCTGTTGGTTCTTTTCGCGATTCGACAAGTTTTGCCGCCAGCCGGAGGCGGTCGATAATGGCCTGCTCGAGTTCCGCGTTTGCAGCCACCGTGGTGATGCTGCTGCGATTGACTGTCTCTATCAGCACTTCTGCTTCAGTCTCCACGAAATGCAGCAGTTCCTCACGGCTCTGGGAGACTTCAAACCACACAAAGAGCGTGATGGTCACCGCCAGCACGGAGAGCCCGGCCAGGAGGAGTTTTGATCGTGAAGACAATTGGCGTATGCGTTGCATGGATGTACTCGTAGTCGCATATTAACATGCAGCGATGTAAAAAGCACATTTCATGCCAGAACGAAAAGCCGGAAGCGCGCATGAAGCAGACACGAAGTCTTCTCCTCGGGAAAACGGCCGTTTTCCTGCTCACAGCCGCGGTGGCGATGACCCTGTTCCGCAGTGGGACTGGATCTCCCGAACTCGCGCAGATTGATGATTTGCGCATGTACCTGATTATGCCCGACCGTTTCGATGACGGGGATGCGGCCAATAATAATGCAAACGGGGTGTGCGACAACCGAAATCCTCTCGCGGTGCAAGGTGGCGATCTTAAAGGCATCGAGCGTCGGCTTCCATATCTTCAACAATTGGGGATCAACGCGATATGGATTACTCCTGTTCAGATGAATGTCCCCGGCGCATTCCACGGATATTGGATACAGCATTTCAAACGTGTCGACCCGCGGCTCGGTACCATGGAGGATCTGCAGCGTCTTGTTCGCAGCGCGCATGAACGGGGAATGAGGGTGTATCTCGACGTTGTGTGCAATCACACCGGACCGCGGATCGGGACGGTCGAGGGGGGGTGGGCCTGGAATGACAGCGGATATACTCTGGTCTGGAAAGACAGTACACAGCTCCCGACGCCGCGGGCGCTTCAGGATCTGTCGCTGTACCATAATTTCGGCGAGGTGAGGGAATGGTCGGATCCGTATCAGGTGCTGGGCGAATTACCCGGTAGTCTCGACGACCTTCGCACCGAGGACCCGCGCGTGCTGGCGATCATGATAGAGATCTGGTCGTGGTGGATGGAGCAGAGCGGCTGCGACGGATATCGCGTCGATACGGTCAAACACGTTGAAATGTCCTTCTGGTATGCCTGGCTGCATGCGATGCGGCGGCATGCCCTGGAAATCGGGGAAAAGGACTTTTTTATCTTTGGGGAGGTGTTTTCCGGCGACGACGAAAAATGCGCCAGCTATACACGGTCGGACGGCCAAGGCCGTCGCGGCTTCGATGCGGTGTTCAATTTCAGCATGGCGGAAGCGATGCGCGACGTGTTCGGCCGGGGCGCCTCGGTTGAACGCATCGCACACAGCGTGGAAAACCTGTCGCTGTACGCTCCTGCAAGCCGACCGCTTCAAATGATCTTCATCGATAACCATGACAAGTCGCGCTTCCTTGCGGTTGCCGACGGCAACACTGCGCGAATGCGAGAAGCACTGACATTCCTGTATGGCCTGCAGGGAACTCCTCTTCTCTATTATGGGACTGAGCAGAATTTCCGCGGCGGAACAGGGCCCGACTGGCAGAATCGCGAATCCATGTTCGCTCATGGATGGAAGGGCGCAGAGCCGTCGGGCGATGCCTTCGACAGCAGCGCCGCGATGTTCCGTCATATTCTCCAGCTCAACGAACTGCGCGCGCGTCACGGGATTCTCCGCCAGGGCGATTGCACGGTCGCGCTGACAGATACGATGCGGCAGCTGCTTGTGCTGCGGCGCAGCCATGGCTCGCAACATGCTTTCATCATCTACAACGCATCCGGGGAGACGCAGGACTGGAGCGTCCCCGAGGGAACGCGCTGGCAGCTCTGGCCTGAATCCGCTGGACTTCTCTCCGCGGAAGGCCGGCTTCACGTCAGTCCGGGAAGAGTGGCCTGGCTGCTCGAGGAGCGCCAGAAGCCATGAGTGAAACACAGACAGTGCTGCATCTCGTCAACACCATGGAGTGGGGAGGCGTGCGCAGGCATGTGCTTGACCTGGCGGATGGCCTGACAGCACACGGCATTCGTTCCATCATTGCTGCGTGGCTGCCTGAACAAGACCCCCTGCATGACGATGTCCGCACGGTCCATCTTCCACTGTATGCAGCAGCGGGCGGCAGAAAATCACCTTCTGGTTTTCTCGACTCCCTTCGCATTCTTCGCGAGCTAATCCAGGGAGAGCAAGTGCAAATCCTGCATATGCACAGCCGTTATGCAACGATGCTCGGCAGCCTGGCGGCACGCGGCAGTCGTGTTCGACGACTCTACACCGCGCACAACACCTTCGATGATATGCGCTGGCTTCCCTGGTATCCCGACGATATCATCGCCCCTGGCGCGGCGGTGCGTGATCACTTTCTGGCGCATGCACGCGCTTCGGACTCGCGCCGGCTTCATGTTGTTGCACATGGCGTCACGATACCCGCACTTCCCTCCATCGCACTTGATCAGTCGGCCCGGTTCTGTTTTGCGGGACGATTGTGTGAAGAGAAGGGCGTGCGCGTGCTCTATGATGCACTGCTGCTCCTGCAGAAGGAGAGGGATTGCCTGCCTTTCGTCGATGTAATCGGTGACGGACCGCTCTTCCATTGGCTGGAGGAGCGTGTTGCATCGAATTTTGAATCCGGGACCGTACGATTGCATGGCTATGTTCGTGACACGGCTCCGCTGATCGCCGGGGCGACGGCACTGTTGTTTCCATCACTGGGTTTGGACAGTGCTCCGTACACACCGCTCGAAGCCATGGCACTGGGCATACCGGTCATCGCGAGTGATATTAGAATCCTTGCGCAGCTGGTTCTCCCCGGACTGACCGGACGGACCTTCCCCGTGGGGGATGCCGCTGCATTGGCGTCGGCGCTCTCGCAGGCAATGAACGAACGGGAACGTATGCGCAGCATGGGATTGCGTGGCAGGGAACTGGTACGTGAGGAGCATGATATGCTCCGGATGTGCGCGGAGACAGCAGACGTATATCGACAACTCCCTCGAAAGTGATGTAATGGAAAAGGCGACAGTGATACTGCCGCCTTTTAACAATCGGATGTGTACTTGATTATTCCTGGCCGGGAATGGGGCGTCCCATGCTGCGGTAAATATCCTCGATCTGTGTGATTTCCCCGACGACTTTCTGATTCGTGGGGTCGAGGTCCAGCGCGTGCCGATACTCGAGCAGTGCACGGTGGTATTTGCCTTCGCGCGGAGAGACACTGCTTTCGTATTGCATGTAATCGCCGAATGCAACATATGCAGTAGTCAGCTTCGCCTTGTTTCCATCGTTTTTTGCGCCGTCGTATGCTGCTTTTGCGGCATCGACATCGTCGGCATACTTCTGGATATCTTCATCTATTTTAACAAGCGTCGCGGTGGAGACGTCCCGCTGGGCCGCAGGCTGTGCAGCGACGGCGGCCGGTTGCTCGGAGGTGGACTGGGCTTGCTGATCCTGTTTCTGGCCGCATGCGGAAAACACAACGAGCGCGCTTATGGCAATGATCGATTTTTTCATGGGTGGACAACTCTCAATTAGTGAAACATGGAATGTTGTATTGCGCCTAATTGAAAAACACATCTAACGACGAATGCGTTCGACAAGCTGTTCAATTGCATCACATTGTGCGTCATGGCTGAAGTAGCGTAGTGCATACGCGCGGCCGGAGGTGCGAAGTTGTGAGGCCAACGCCGGGTCCTGCTGGATGCGCAGAAGCGCCTCTGCCAGGGCGTTTGTGTTTGCGGGTGGAATCAGCAGCACGGTGTCGCCGCCCCCCACGAGGTCGGGAGTACCACCGCCATTGGTCGCGATCACCGGACAGCCGGCCGCCATGGCTTCGATAGTGACCATGCCGTAGGTCTCCGATATGGACGTCAGCGTAAAAACATCCATGGCGGCGTACGCAACGGATGCATCCTGGATGAAGCCGAGGAAGTGCACACGGTCTCCCAAATGCAGCTCTTTTACCAGCATGTGAAGTTCGTGCCCATAGCCCTGATGCTCTCCGCGTGTCTCCTCCCCCACAAGCAGCAGATGAAGGTCGACGCCGTCCGCTCGCAGATTGGCTGCCGCGCGGATGAGATATTCCTGCCCCTTGCCGCGGTCAAGACGTCCGACGACGCCTGCCAGAAAAACATCCTGAGGGAGCTGCAGTGCGGCACGGGCCGCTTCCCGTGAAGGTGCGTTGAGCAGTGGTTTGAGATCAATGCCGAAGGGGATCTGATGAATCCTCTCCGCTGGAACACTTGTCAACCGGCGGGTTTGCTCGGCAAGAGAAGGCAGTGGCGAGATCCACGCATCGAGCTGGCGGTGCTGCCAGCGATGGATGATATCCGTTTTCGCATGTCCGAATTGCATGTGCTGTGTGTGCACAAGGGCGAGGGCATTCCCAGTCGCGCGTTTGGTCAGCACACCGAGCAGCAGATCCCGGTTGACATTCAGGATGAGCGTTCCGATGCGTTCACGCTGGAGGGTCCTCGCGAGCTGTCGTGCTGAACGCACGACCGTGTATCTGCCTCGTGCGGTGAGTTCGAGCACGGGGATCCCGTCAACCCGTGCGCGATCAACAAGAGGGGAGTTAGCCGCGCCGATGATCAGGCAGCGATGTCCTCGCGCCTGCATCCATGTTGCCAGGCGCAGAACATTGAGTTCAATCCCTCCCAGGGAATAGGTCGTGCAGCATATGGCCAGGCCAAGGGACTCTTGCATGAGCAAATATGGTGATAAATGCGGAGGAGGGAAAGAGGAGGATCAGATCGACCAGCCGATGGTATGATATACCATATCATCCTCTTCGACGCGGAGAATGCACAATCCGGGCACGACGTACAGTACGGTGATGACCCGAGCACCGCGCCATACTTCATAACGATGACAGGGGAGGGAGACCGGGTGATTGTACATCGTGACAAGGGTATCCTTGTTCGTCATGCGTACGGAGAACTCCGGGTTGCGTCCGGTATACATTTTCCCTTCACGGGCAGGGTACGGAAGGGTGAACATGAATTTCGGCCGCAGCGAAATAGAGAGCGTGTCTTCGGCTCGAACAGGCTGATAGAAGCTCAGTCCCAGGCTGTCGTTTCGCAGCAGCACCGGGAAGGCGACGCGCAGGCTGCCCGGTCCGCCCATGGTCGATGTGTAGGGGACGTAGTAAAAGTGGCTGCCTTCGAAATCGAGTTCACGCGGCGACACAATGCGCGGAGCGGATACTGGACGAGGCGGTGCCTCGAAAAGATATACCCACTGGATATGCCGCGACAGCGGCAGGAGAACGCCGGTTGAATCTGTTGGCTCAACGGCCGGAGGATCGGTGGTGCTGGATTTCAGCGGTGGGTCGGAGGGAAAATCACAGCGGACAAGAAGAAATGCAGCAAAGCACATCAATGCCGCGGCCGCAAGGACTCTCGATATGGGGCGCAGGTTCTGCATCAGAAGCGCACGCTCATGCCATAATGAATGCCGAATTTTGTGCTCACCTCGCTCCTGAAATGCATCATTGCCGCGGGACTGAGATACACCTCGACGTTCTTCATCAAGTCGGCTTTGACGCCGGCAGCGATCTGTGTCAATGCCGCGACACTGCTGAGTCCGGCACCGAGTTCCACGTATGGCTGAAGGAAGGAAGTCCCGAACATCCAGCGCAGGTATGCGCCGCCGTAGCCGTAGGTATATCCAACCACGCCGCCGTAATCGCTGATGCGTTCGATATCCACCTCGCGACCGGGCACTTCCTGAAAGGCTTCCTGCCCAAGGATCACACCAACTTCCCACCGGCTGGAGAAGCGGTACCCGAGGCGGAATACCACGTGCGTGAACATGTTTCGAAGCGCGCGCGCATCGTCTCTCGGGAACTGGTACGCCACTCCGCTTTCAAGGCCCGCGACAAAGGCGCCGCCGTCGCCGCGGAGCACCGTGCCGCTCTGGCCGGTCCAGTTCTGCGCGTCGTGCGATTTGCTGAGCGTCCGCTCATCGTGGTACAGTTGATTCCCGTCTGCGTCCGACGCCGAGAACACAGCGGTGTAATCTTCATCGGGAAGTTCCGCGGCATTCCAGACGACCTCGTACGTTCCGGGCTGACGCATCCCTTCTTCAATCACTTTTTCTCCCCCCTGCACCTGTATGGAAAGGCGTACCATGCTGGTTTGCGGCACGGCGTAGGTAAGCAGCGTGCTCTCCGCGAAGGGCTCGGGCAGGTTCTCCGGAAGGCCGAAATGCCGGGGCACCTCCAGGGTGATGAGGGCGGCTTCCTGCAGGGAAGACGGTACGACGCGTCCTCCCTCGGGCAGGGATGCATCCCATTCCGGCAAATCGAATTTCAGCGGAAGGTTTCCCTGCAGTTCGACGGTGCGTGAGAACACCTCGCTGCTATGGAGAATGAGTTTGCCGTCCCGCTCCGTGACGACGGCGCGTTCGAGAAAGACTTGTGCGTTGAGCGTGGCGTTCTCGTAATGTGTCGGCACGAGAGCGACGCGCAGCATATAGCGATACCCACGCGGGGCGAGGGCAAGTTCCTGATCCGTTTCCCCTGCCCGGGGGAGGTCGACGAGAATGCCGCCGCGGAACACCTGGTCCTTCGAATCGGATGCGGCGGGTTGCGTCCCCCGCGTCTCCCGGCGCGTATCGACGGACGTGAATTCTTCCTGATGCAGATCGATGGGGCCGCGCCGATAGACGACATCCTCGCCATTCTGCCGTCGAATGTATTCCACGGCGCAATCCAGATGCGGGAGGGTGCCCGACATTGCGGCGCGTGCGACCGCAGCGTTCAGTTCACGCTGAAAGACATCCTCTTTCGAAACCAATTCATAGGCGGAAATATCCTGCGCCGCTGTTCTCATTGTGAGGAGCAGCGTGAGAAAGAAGGGAAAGACAAGGATCGCTATTGGACTGCGCACGCTCATGAATTAGTGAATGCGGTCCTTCGCGGAAAGCTGGACGGTTTCGACGGAGACAAGCATGCTGTTGTATTGATCAATGTAATTCTCGGTTTTCGCTTCACGAGTCGTGGCTTCCCGAGGCTGCATCTCGGCGATCAGCGGCATCTCAGTTTCCACGGCGGCAGGTGAGGGCGGCACTGCCGCGTCAGGCTGTGTGCGAGTCGCAAGTGCGGTGCCGGGCTCTGTTGCCGCAACCCTGTCATCTGCCGCCCTGGCCAGGTCGGCAGCGTCGTTGCTCGCCGGCGATTCCGGTGCAGGCGCCACGGGCGCATTGCGCACGATATACACCGGGCGCTCGACTTCGCGAAGCTGCATCACGGTGTCCTTCTCTACGATATACACCGTGTCCTGCACTTGTGCAACTTGCTGAAGAGAAGCATCGGGTCCGGTATCGGGACCTGCGCTCCACAGCATGATCGTTATCGCACAGGCCGCGGTGGCCAACCCTGTTCCGAGGAGGTGCGCAAAACCGAAACGCCTGCGCGGTTCGGTCGCGGCTTCGCTGGCAGCGTGCATTTCCTCGCTGCGAAGGCCCTCTGCCTCGAGGGTGTTGATGCGCCGCAGCACGTTGTTCTGCAGATCGGCGGGAACCTGCACTTCTTCTCGCAGGCCGCGAAGCTTCAGGGAAAGGACGAGATGCTGCCGCAGCAGTTCGGCGGTTTCCGGATTTCGGCTGCAGGCTTCAAACAACTCGCGCTCCTGTTCCGGCGTGCTGCCGCGATGCAGGTAAGCGGAGATCAACTCCTGGATGCGCTCATTCATAGTCGTTCAATATAGGTTCGAGAATGGTATGCAGTTTTTGTTTCGCGCGATGGATGCGCACTTTGACGTTGGACAGGGAAGCCCCCGTGATTTCCGCGATTTCCTTCAGGGAGAAGCCTTCGAACTCCGCAAGAACCAGCGCCTCACGATAATCCTGAGGCAGCTGGTCAATCGCCTTGCGCAGCTGCTCATGCGCATCGCGTGTCTCGAGACTTTCGCTTTGCGCCGCAGGTTCCGGGGCGTAGTCGAGAGAGATATTCCGCTTGTCGCTGCGCTGCCGCGACTTGAGAGCGTTCAGGCATTCGTTGCGCGCGATCCGGAATAGCCAGTTGGCCTCCTTGTCGTTGTCACGCAGCGTGTGCAGCGCCTGATACGCCTTCACGAAAACCTCCTGAAAAACATCATTCGCAAGATCACGATCGCTGGTGACATAAATGCAATACGCAAGCACGCGACGGTCATAGGACGCGTAAATCTCATCGAAACGCTTGCGACGTTCGCGCTCGGTCATGGATGCTTCGACTCACCAGCTCCATCGTTCGGGATTTTCTTCGCGGCTTCGGGTTTTGTTCATTAATGCCGCTCAATCAAGACAATGCCGGGCAACGGAAAGTTACAGAAATGACTGTTGTCAGGGAGGCCTTCGAATGCCCTCAAGATACGAAAAATCAATGGCTTGTGTATACTCGGCCTGTATTCCCCGTAACGACTCCCTGCAATTTTTCGGCGGATCGGGGAGCGCTTGCGATGGAAATTTTGTTATCATTTCACAGCAATGAGGCGGGGACCATTGCTTTTCCGTATTTTTCCTGATGAAGTGACTTCAACCAACGGACTGAAATGATCAGAAATACCAGTGGAGCAGGCGCAAAGAAAAAGCTTTCGCCGCTCGTTATCATCGGCGGCAGCGTCATTCTCCTCGCTGTCGCATTCTTTTTCATCTCACGCTCCATGCTTGATCAGCGCGATCCGGAAGTGAGCCGCGTGCTCTCCGAGCAATCCCGGAAACAGCGCAGCGGTGAGGCGAGTGGGGACGAGCAACAGGGGGCGGTACAGATGCGTGAGGATGCCGCGCTTACTTTTGTCACTCCGGATGGTGCGGTACGCACCATCATCAACATCGAAATTGCCGATGAAGAAGCCTCCCGTACCCAGGGATTGATGGGGCGGCAGCACATGGCGGAAGATCAGGGGATGCTCTTCGTATTCCCCGACGAGGACTACCGTTCGTTCTGGATGGCCAACACTCCGCTACCGCTCGATATCATTTATGTCAATAAAAGCAACACAATCGTTACCATTCAACGCAATACTGTCCCGTACTCCGAAGAATCCGTGCCGTCAACCGCCCCCGCGACCTATGTGATCGAGGTCAACGCCGGCTTTTCCGACCGTCACGGTATCATGGAAGGAGATAAAGTTCGGTGGCAAAGGAAATAAAGATGAGAAAATCAACATTTCAGAGCTTCGTCGTAGGCGGGATGCTGCTGTCTGCGCTGGCATTTCCGGCCTGCGGCAGCGAGGCGAGCGCCGATACCGTCGTCGAGGTGCATTTGACTGCGCCGGGGATGCACTGCGACGGCTGCACCGCGACCGTTGAAGAAACGATTGCGAAGATGGCCGGAGTGGATTCCGTGCGCGCTGACCTTGCGAGCAAGGATGTCTTCGTCCTGGTCGACACGGCGCTGACGCCTGCTGCAGAACTCCATAATCTGATCGTCAAGCTCGGGTTCGCCGCACCCTCGGACGAATTGGAATGAAGTCGTCATTGCTGAGAAGCGCGCGTCCTCGCATCGTGCTGTTCGTCGCGGCACTGGCGGTGCTCGCGGTGGTGGCCTGGTTTATCGGCAGCAGGGAGCCGCAGGCAGCGGAATCTCCGCTCGTATGCGCAGACGACGCCGCATCGCTGGTATCCCCCCTCTTCTCAAAACGGATGGAAGATGTCGCTCTCGTCAGCATGCAGCGCAGCCCCGTAATGCTCTCGGAACTGGCCGGCGAGCATTTCACGGTCGGCATTTTCTGCTCGTACAAATGCCCCTGTTCGGATGGCTATATCGGCAGACTCCGCGACCTGCGCAAGCGTTATGAGCCGCGAGGCGTTTCCTTCATAGCCATCAACGCCAGCGCGGATGAAAATCTCGATGGCCTGGCGCAGTACATTCAGCGCAAGGACTATCCACTGCCCGTATTTCGTGATGAGATGTCAGCCGCTGCGGATCAGATGTACGCCTCGGTAACCCCGGAGGTGTTTGTCTTCGATACGGCCTGGGCACTGCAATACCATGGACGCATCGACGACGACAAGAGCGGGCTTTTCGTCGAGGAGGAGTCGCTGCGGCTGGCGCTCGACACGCTGCTCGCAGGCAAAACACTGCGGGACAAGGAGAAAATCTCCCTCGGCTGCGCCATCGTCCGCACGCGACCGTTGGGAACCGATGCGTCGAAATAATCCGATCTCCTGCATGTGATGCCGCATTTCTGAACAAATTCCCTCGCATACATTTTCCGCAAAACACCTCATGAAACGCGTCCTCTCCCTTCTGCTTCTCTGTATTGCTTCTCTCCTGACAGCAGCGGTGCCCGTTGTGGGGCAATCGGAACTTCCACGAAACATCATTTTTCTCATCGGCGACGGGATGGGAGCCGGACAGATCACTGCCATGAAAACGGTGCTCGGCGAAATGGCGCTCGACGAATTCCCCGTGGGCGGTTTCTCCTTGACACAGTCACTCAACGACTTCGTCACGGAATCCGCGGCCGGGGGCACAGCCTTGAGCACCGGGGAAAGGACGAACAACTACAGACTCGCCCAGCGGCCGGACGGCACGCCCCTGCGCACGCTTCTGGAGGTTGCACGCGCACAGGGCAAAGCCGTGGGTGTGATCTCCACGAGTTCGGTGACGCATGCCACACCCGCCAGTTTCCTGAGTCACGTTGCCAATCGCAAGATGGAATTCGAGATCGCCGAACAGATTGCCACTTCCGGAGCGGATGTTGTCATCGGCGGCGGAAGAAAGTTCTTTCTCCCCAAGGAGCACGGCGGAGGCAGGGAGGACGGACGGAATCTCGTGGATGAGATGAAGAATGTCGGGTATGCGTATGCCGACGCGCATGCGTCGGATCTCCCCGATCACGGACGCCTGCTGTGGCTGCTTGCAGACGACGGGCTCCCTGCCGCAGGGCAGCGTTCCTACTCGCAACGTGAGCTTGTCGAGGTCGCGGTCGACCTGCTTTCGCGGCAGGAAAAGGGGTTTGTGTTAATGGTGGAAGGTTCTCAGATCGACTGGGCGGCGCATGACAACGATTTCACGACGCTCAAGGAAGAACTGCGCGATTTCGACGGCGCCATCGCCGAAGCGCTCTCTTTCGCCAAGCAGGATGGACGCACGTTGATCGTCGTCACGGCGGACCATGAAACCGGCGGCCTCGCGCTCGTCGGGAATGCCCCTGACGGCACAGATGCGGAGGCGCGGTGGATATGGGGAGAACATACGGCGAACATGGTGCCCGTGCTTGCGTATGGGCCGTCCTCCGCAAGATTCGGAGGAATTCATCGGAATAATGAAATCGGCCGGATGCTCCAGGAACTGCTGATCCCGCGCTGAGGCGACTCTTTGCTCACGAGCTTCCGGAAGCAGCGCCGTCGCAGGGCTCGGACGGAACAGTCACGATCGCGCAAACGCAATGAAGTCGACCACGGCGGGCGCATCACCGTGCTCACGTAGTATGCGATTGATTTGCGCCCTGTGGTAGGCGCCGTGATGCGAGAGGTGGGTGAGGATGTCAGCGACCGTGTTTTCGAAGACATCGCCTTTCGACGTGCGGTAATGGATTCGATGCTCGAAATCCTCGTCATCAAGGTGCCGGATGTAGGCCCGGGCGGCGTCGGCCGTGATCCGCGCGAGGTTCTCGCATTCGTTCAATGTCATGGCGGGCCAGACCGGCACCGCCCCCGAATCGAATCCTTCAAGACGGAGAAACCAGAGTTTTTCTGCCTGCAGCATGTGTCCGAGCAGTCCCACCGCTTCATCGACGGGATGTCCTGCCGTTCGCAACGCGTCGATGATGCGCTCGTTTGCTCGGGTGTTGAAATCATAGGTGCGAAGGAAGAGATCTCGCAGCTGCATGGCGGTCCTTTTTTCCTTGAAATGACGAAAAATACGGTGATAAGGCACGGGTCGGTGACGGAGACTTGCGTGCGTGTTCATCGCTGTCGTATCATGCAATATACAACGAACCCTGCACACGGCTTCGCCCATGACCCAGCTTGAATTCATGTTCTCCCGCGCCCCGGCATCACTCGCCATCATCGTGGCCATCGTGGTCGTAAGTCTCATCGGATTCCGCAGCCGGGAGTTCACCGAGCGCTTTCTCCTTTATCCATGGAAACTCTTCCGTGGAAAGCAGTACGAGCGGCTGATCGTCTCGGGTTTTCTTCACGCCGACATGATGCATCTGCTATTCAATCTCATTGCGCTGTATTCGGTCTCGATGTATGTGGAAGCCGCAGCCGGGACGCCGGCCTTTCTGGTCATCTACTTTGGTTCACTGATAATTTCCGGAATTATTCCGGCGATTCGCAAACGCAATGACCCCGATTATCGCGCACTTGGCGCTTCGGGGGCTGTTTCCGGACTCTTTTTTGCAGGAATGCTCTATTTCCCGGAGGCGAAAGTGATGCTGCTGTTTCTTCCCATCCCGATGCCCTGGCCGGTGTTTGCCGTGCTGTTCATCGCGGGAAGCATGTACGGGGCGCGGCGGAAGTGGGATAACGTCGCCCACGACGTCCACATATACGGTGCGCTTTCGGGGCTTCTGCTCACGATCGCCGTCGATCCTTCGTCCCTCGGTACATTCCTGCATGCGGTTGGCCTGGGGGGCTGAATCGCAGAACATTTTATGTAACCGACCCTCAACAAACGTGTCTATGTTCTCGTAAACCTTCTTCTGCCCGAAGGTAACGGTAGTGCGGCAGGCACATGCCAGAAGACTATAGCCAACATACCGACGAACAGCTCTTCACGGCGTTCAAACAGAGCGGCAAGGAGAAAGACGCGGCGTTCCGTGAGCTCTTTTCGCGGTACGAAAGAAGAGTGTACGTCTTCTGCCTGCGCATGACCGGGAATCCCGACGATGCGGGGGATGTGTTCCAGGAAACGTTCACGCGGTTTTACCGGCAGACGCAAAAGCCGGGCGAGTCGGTCAGCAATATCCTCGCCTATCTGCTCACCAGCGCCAGGAACGTGTTTCTCAACACGCGACGCAATAAGGTATTCTGGTCGCCATTCGACGACGAGGTCATTGCGAGCCACGCCCCCCTGTATGAACGCAGCGAACTGCTGAACATGATCAGCTCGGCGCTGGAATTGCTCGACCTGCCGTATCGCGAGGCGTTTGTTCTCCGATTCTATCAGGGACTCTCCTACAAGGAGATTTCCGAAATCACGGGCGATTCGGTCTCCTCATTGAAAGTGCGCGTCATGCGCGCGAAAGATCAGGTCAAGAGCATCCTCGCTCCTTACATCAGCGACCTGATCCGCTAGGTTGATTTGTCAGACGAGAATATAGATAGTACCCATGCAGCACACGGAATTACTTCACCGCTTTTTTGACGAAGGACTCGAAGAGCCGCTCGAGGATATCCTCTTCGGGCAGATGGCCCTCGATCCGGAATTGCGCAGGGAATTCACTGCGCATCTGAAGTTGCATTCGATGATACAGGAGGATGTGGCCGGGATTACGACACCGTCGCATGTGTCCCAACAGTTGTTTACAACGCTCGGCCTCACTCCTCCTGTAGAGTCCACACTCACACGGGCCCAGCGTCTGCGCAGCGGCGCGGGTGCGGCGCTGCTCAGCCTGCACTCCAGACTCGTCGAAAATCGGAAATACATCTATACCGCGGCGCTTTCCGCCATCGCCACGGCCGTGCTGCTGTTCAGCATCTACGGTCCGGAAGGATCAACGGTGAGCTCGATGGAAAATGCAAAGAGCTCGACGGACAATGCGAACGCAGATGCGGTATCCCAGCGTGCCGACAATAATCCGGTTGATTGGTCGGATCAGATGCCGGCTGATGAACCGCGGGTCCCGGCTTATCAGCACGCGATCCCGTCGGATCAGCGGGTGGTCGCGTCGGATCAGGCAGCGGGTACGGCCAGCCAGACGAAGACCTCGACCGAAAGGCGGACGGAATCTTTCAATGCGCGGGATGCAGCCACTTCGTCCGGGGGCATGCAGCTTGCGCAGGGAGCAGGGCAACCCGGCGAACTTCCGGTCCCGCGGTCGATCGCCCTGCTCGGACCGCAGGAACATCCGGGTGAGCATGTGCAGGACCTGCGGCTCGACCATGACGAGGTGGTGATCAACGAAGTACCGACAATCGATCCGCCGTGGAAATTCTTCCAGCCGGGACCGCAGACAAGTTTTCTCTCGAATCTGGTGTTTGAACTGCGCAAGTACTACGGGACGTCCTATCCCGACGTCGACTTGCAGCATAATTCGCACAAGGTGTTCGAGAACATGGCCATCAGCGTAGTCTACAAGGCGACGGAGCATCACGCGTTCGGATTTGAATACGGTCGCGAAAATTTCGGCCGGGAATATCAGCGCACCGACGTCGCGCTCGCTGCTCCCGTCGTGCTCGATCAGTCGGTCCAGCAAATGTATACACCGCCCGCTCAGTGGATCACCGGACCGCAGCGTGAGAATCGAATGCTCGATCTGGTCGGAGCGGTCTGGAAATTGTCCCTCCCGGAATACGGACTGTTCGATGTCGTCTATCCCTATCTTCGCACATTCGTCGGGGCGACAAAGCTCGGTCCACTGGGCAAAGTGCGTGCAGGTCTGGAGATGTATCCTTCGAATTTTTCCATGCTGAACGTCGGCATCGAAGGCGGCATGCTCCGCTATACTGTGGATGATATGTCGTATTATACGACGAAACTCAATTTCACTTTCGGCGTTGCGATCGGGTTCTGATCCTGCACGCTCTGTGCATGCTGCGCGTCACAGCGAGCGTCAAGCGCGACCGTAGATAGCGTTTGTGGCCCATCCCCCCGCGAAAGATGGAGGTCCCGATGAAACGAATTGTCCTTCTCCTGTTACCCCTGATGCTTCTTTCCTGTTCAGAAGAGAGTACGGGGCCTGAAACTCCGACTCCCGTGCGCCCGATCAGCAGCGGGGAACTCGCGCTGGCACGCGCCAACACGAGTTTCGGTATCACCCTCTTTCGTTCGGTTGCCGCCTCGACCCCCGACGCCAATATCTTCCTCTCACCGCTGAGCGTCTCGATGGCCTTGGGAATGACGGTAAACGGTGCGGCTGGCGAAACATGGTTGGGGATGCGGCAGGCGCTGCATTTCGCGGATATGACGCAGAGTGAAATCAACCAGTCCTACCGCAGCCTGCTCGACCTGCTGCGCGGTATCGATCCCCGGGTGCGTCTCGACATCGCGAATTCGATCTGGAGCCGTGAGGGTTTTCCGCTCGAGCAGGCGTTCGTCGATTCCAATCGCTACTATTTTGACGCCGAAATACGCACGCTTGATTTTTCCCGCGCGGATGCCGCGGATATCATCAATGCCTGGGTGAGCCAGATGACACAGGGCAAGATTCCCGACATCGTCAGCACCCCCATCCCGGATCTCGTGATGATGTACCTGATCAACGCCGTGTATTTCAAGGGCAGTTGGGCGGAGCAGTTCGACGCGCAGAAAACACGCGATGATATTTTCATGACTATCGATGGCGGGCGGAAGAATATCAAGATGATGAACCGTTCGGGTTCAATGCGCTACCATCAGGGAGAACTCGTGGAAATCGCGGATCTGCCCTATGGATGGGATCGCTACAGCATGGCGGTGATACTGCCGCGGCCCGGAGTGACCCTGGGGCAAGTGCGCGATGCGCTGCTTTCGGAACAGTGGGCGGCCTGGCAGTCGAAGTTGCAGGATACCGAGATGGATTTGCAGCTGCCGCGTTTCACCCTCGAATACGAAGTGGGACTCAATGAGATGCTCAAGAGCATGGGGATGGAACGCGCCTTCGATCCGGATCTCGCTGATTTTTCGGGCATCAACCGCGACCGCAAATTGTACATCACGAATGTGAAGCATAAAACCTATGTGATGGTGAACGAGGAAGGGACGGAAGCTGCCGCGGCGACCTCGGTCGAAATGGGAACTACCTCCATGCCGCCGGTCATGCGCGTCGACCACCCGTTTGTCTTCGTGATTCATGAACGGAATTCCGGCGCGATCCTCTTTATCGGACAGGTGACGAATCCGGGGGAATAGCCGCACGTGGTTTTTCCCCGAAGAAAAGGACCGGCGATACCATCCACAGTCGCCGGTCCTTTTCCGTTGTCCCCGCACTGGATTCACCTCGCGATATCGCGTAGATTGGCAGTCGAAGAATATTCTACCACGACTCTGGAGATCGGAATGTATCATACCTTGCAGGAATTTCTCGATGATTGGAATCAGGAAGTAGAGAATGCCATGAAGGTGTTCGCACAGCTGACCGTGCTGATGCGCCAGGCCGGCTTGCTCGTTCCCGGCATCTACGGCCCGTCGCGGGAGGAGTGGAGCACATACGGATTGCCACCCCATCCCTGATCGAATCTTGACGGTGCGGTGAGGGGAATTCCCTGAATAGGAATAGCATACAAATGTTATTGGAGTGACGCGTGATGGAGAATACACGCATAATAGAAAGACAGTTTCACGTACCGGTCGGGGACGACGGCCTGTTTGTCAAATTGCTGCTGCATGCCTCCCCGGAATCCGAGGAAGTGCGGCCCACGTGGGTTTTCCTGCATGAAGCTCTCGGCAGCGTCGGCCAGTGGAAAAGTTTTCCCTTCGAATTATGCAAGGCGTCGGGCTGCGACGGCATTGTCTACGACCGTGTCGGCAGCGGGCACTCCACCCCCCAGCGGAAAGCGTGGGATCTGGATTTCTATCGGGAGGAAGCGGAGGTCTATCTCCATGGTTTGCTGCAGGCATTGAATGTGCGTCGTCCGCTGCTGTTCGGGCACAGCGACGGCGCAACAATCGCGCTGAAATTTGCATCATCATTTCCCGACTCGGTGGTGGGCGTCGTTTCGGAAGCCGCGCATGTCGTCATCGAGGATGTAACGATCAACGGCATCCGCGATGCACGCGAGCGGTTCCAGACAACGGATCTCCCGATGAAGCTGGCGCGATTCCATGGTGAGAAAACCGCGACGCTGTTCAGTTCCTGGGCTGACACCTGGCTCGATCCCGCTCTCGCGGAGTGGAACATGCTGGATGACCTGCATGCCATTCGTTGCCCCGTGCTGATCGTGCAAGGGGATGAGGATGATTACGGGAGCCGTAAACAGGTCGATGCCATCGCGGAGCATGTGCGCGGGCAGTCGGATATTCTCTGGCTGCATGGGACGGGACACAGTCCCCACCTACAGACGCGACCGATCGTACTGGCGGAGACCCTCGAATGGGCCGCTCCGCTGATCGAAAAAAACGCCGGGTGAACATACACCCGGCGTTCCGGTTTTCTTGATGGTATTTCAGGATGCGTGGATACAGCGCCTGTGTTCATGGGCCGACGCCAGAAGCGCCGGCAGACATCAGCGCGACACGACGAAGCTTCGCAGCTGCTGTTCCGCGCCGCCGCGCACGCGGTAGAAATACAGTCCGGGCTGCAACTCTGCGGTCGACAGTACGAGCGTCATTCTCGTACCGGGCAAGGCTGCCTCGCGGCGTGATCCCATCAGGCGGCCGAGCGCATCGAACATGTCGATATCGATTGCGGGGGCGGAGCCGAAAATGACGCCCACCGACAGCGAATTCGTCGCCGGATGCGGATACTGGGAGAGGACTCTGAATGCAAAAGGCTGGGGATCACGGTCGACCCCGACCGTGGCGTCGACTTCAATTTCAAACGACTGTTGATGCTTACCAAAACGGTTGCTCGCTTCGAACAGCACAGTGTGTGTCCCGATCTGCTGATCGGTGGGCGTCCAGTTGATCATGCCGCTGCTCGGATCGATTGTCAGTCCCGCAGGACCGGCGTTGATCGCGTACGTCGGATCGGGACGCGCATCAATGGAAGTCTGGTACCAGAACGGCTTGTCCGGACCGATGCGCTGGTTGGGGACGGCGGCGATGATCGGGGTCTTGTAGACTTCGAGCGTATAGCTCTGCTCGCCCGTGCCGGCACTGTTTGTCACCGTGATCCGCACGGGGTGCGGCCCGGCCTGCAGGCGTGTCGGAGTCCACGCCACTCTTCCGCGTGCCGGATCAATGAGCATTCCCGCCGGGCTTTCCGCAAGCGCGTAGGTGATCGGCGGGGTCCCGTTCACGACCACTTGATAGGCGTACTGTTTCCCTGCCTCCGCCTCGGTGACCGCGGTCGATGTGACGGTCGGCCCGGACGCTGCGCCGGATACGTTGATCTGGAAGGATTGCGAATCACTTCCCGACTGATTGCTGGCGACGAGGGTCACGTTCTGCATCCCTTCCTGTCCTGCGGCAGGCGTCCACGTAACGCGCCCGGTCGCGGCGTCGATGGACATCCCGGCGGGAGCCGTGGCGAGCGTGTACGTCGGTGCCGGTTCGCCATACGCCTGCGCTTCGTACGTGTAGAGCTGTCCGACGCGGGCCGTCGTCTTGGGAAGGGAAATGATGGTTGGCGCATTTCCCGAAATGCAGCGAAAAGGCAGGCCGGTACTCGCATCAACAAGACAGGTCAGTGTGTCGGCGGACGCGACGTAGCGGAAAAACCAGTACTGTCCCTGAGGGATGTAGCGGTTCGGCAGAGGATTGTTTATCGCAAAAGCGAATGGAACGCTTGCATCAGGATTGCTCTGCAGGAAGGTCTCCGCACCACCGTCTTTCGAGCCCTGCAGCGCGACGTCACTGTCTACCCAGGGCTCGGTCATCTGCGTGATGCCGATCGTGACCGGAAAATACTGGGTAATGGTGTCGAGAGGGAGTTTGACGGCCTGGTCCCCGAGGAGCGGAATCCGTGCGCCGATATAATAGACGCTCGAATCAAGCGCCGTGGAATACAGTCGATACAGCCATCCGGTGGCCTTGCCGTTCGTCAGGTCAAGCTCAAGCTTGACGCCCTGATACTCGAAGCCGAAAAACAGGGCGTTGGTGAGAACGACGTCCGAGGCGAATTCGGTTTGCGCCTTGCCGATCACCGTCGGCAGCATTTCCTTGACCGTCACTTTCTCGAGCAGCTGCGCATGGAGGGGGAGTGCGAGAACAACGATCGACAACAGGAGAATCAGACGTTTCATGGGACTTCCAAATAATTGATCGAATACATGTTCAAACTACAACATCGGCGTGAGAAACCCGTGTGCATCTCTTCAGGGCGCCACCATCATCCGAGTGGTGCGCATCTCTCCGTCCGAGGTGAGTACCAGCAAGTGGAGTCCGGCGCTCATCCGAACAGGCAGCTGCACGCTTTGCGGACCCGGCCGCAGTTCACTCGCCGTCATGCTGTGCACGCGCTGGCCGATTGTGTTATATACATCAATATGCACATCGGTCAGGGGGAGATCGGAAGCGAGCGTGAAGCGCAGTGTGCCGCTCGCCAGCTGCACCCCGGATATTTCCCATTCGTGCGGGGCGTGTGTGTCGGCGATTCCGGTGCTGACCTGCCCGTTGTACGCGATCGCGTAACGCTTGTCGGGCGAAAGGGTGGTGAGCGTCTGCGTCGTGCCGTTGGGATAATGAATGACCACGCTGTCGATGGCGACCGCGGAACCGAGACCGAAATGCAGTTCAGTGCTGTTGGTAGCCATGCGCGAACCGGCGGAGGATGTGGACAGGGTGCGCGTGAACTGTCGTCCGTCTGCAAAGACAACAACACGGGATCCGAACGCATTCATGGGCACGCCGTCGTCGGGACTCCCGCTGAGACGGATCGCGAGCCAGCGGCCGCTGCGGGGCAGATCGTTGCGGAAAAGTTTGACGCCTTCATGCTGACTGGCGACGAGCAGATCGATGTCTCCGTCGTTGTCAAAATCGAGTCGCGAAACGGTCCACGCGCCATGCACCTGGCATCCGTAGAACCAGGTGCGGTCACGCAATTCAAAATTGGGCGCGCCGCTGTTCATGTAGATGCGGGAATAGCGCCCCGGTTCACCGTCTTCCCCTTCCTTTGAGTACGAGTACTGCGATTGCCAGAGATCGAGCCACCCGTCGCAGTCGAGATCGGCCCAGGTCACGGCGGCATTCATTTCACGGAATTTGAGTCCCATCTCATGATGCACTTCGGAAAACCGCGCGGTATTGTCGTTGTGAAAAATCAATGAAGGATTCGAGACCGCCCCGCGCCAGTCTGGATGGCCCAGATTTCCGACGGCGAGGTCGGTAAGACCATCGTTGTCGAAATCGCCCCAGTCGCTGCCCATGCCATGTCCGAAATACTGAGGCGCGTCGGTCTCCACGCCGCGTACGCCAGTGGAGGCGCCCACTTCAGTGAACGTCCCATCGCCGTTGTTGCGGTAGAGCAGATCGGGAGCGAGGCGGTATGTGGAAACGAAAATATCCGTCAGTCCGTCGTTGTTGTAGTCGCACGCGCTGGCACCCCAGCAATCATAGTACGGACTCGGTTCGGCGGCTGCGATGCCTGCGGCGGAGGTGACATCGGTAAATGTGCCGTCGCCGTTGTTGCGCCACAGCTTGTCCTGATAGAAGACCTCCTGGGTATTGACCGTGCGACGTCCGTTCGCAAGAAAAAGGTCGAGTTGTCCGTCATTATCGAAATCGAGCCAGATGGGCGTGACCGTGGGGGCGGGATTGCTTATTCCCGCGACCGCCGTGACGTCGGAAAAGCTTCCGCTGCCGTTGTTGCGGTAGAGTTTGTCGTTGTCGCCTCCGTTCACGACGTAGGCGTCGGGATAGCCATCGTTGTCGAAGTCGCCCCACACTGCGTAGCCGCTGGGGAGGCCGAGTGATGCTCCGACGTTTTCAAACGTGCCGTCACCGCGGTTCTGGAAATAATTCGATCCGATGTTGATATCGTCCCAGCCATCACTGTTCCAATCCGCCACGGCGGCGATTGCCGCGTTGATCGGATTTCCGCCGCTGGTAATGCCGGCCTGAACCGCGACATCCGGGAGCGTGGGCGGCGGCGGGGCCTCTGAGGAGTTGCCCGCGGGGAAATCATATTGCACCAGAGCACGAATCATAAAATCGTTGGTGACAAGGAAATACTGACCCGGTCCGCCGAGGCTGTTGGTCACGGTGGGATCCATCAGGAAAGACCAGTACGGTGTGGTCTGCTTGTCGCTATCGACGGCGAACCAGGGTCCGACGCCTTTCTTCAGCCAGTGCTGCACGACGATGCGGTCGTAGCCGTCACTGCGCAGATTCACACCGCGCAGGTCAATGGTATACCAGCCCGGTGTTCCGGGATAGTCGAAAACAATCGGTGGAATAAGTGTATTGTATCCCCACACCCAATGGGTTGGGGGGATCGCGCCTTCGGATGCGTCGCCGACGACGTAGAGCGTATCTTTCGCCGGACCGTTTCCCATGTAGTAGATCCGCAGTTCGAGAACGTGGCAGGGACCATCGAAGGCAATGATCGCCGATTCGTTCATGAACGTGATTGCGTTGAAATATGCGCCTGCGGGCGAGCCGTTGTCTCTCGCGATCACGACGTCCTGGGAAAGCGCATACGCGCCGAGGAGACAGAGCAAGGCAGCAGTCAGCATCAATCGTGTCATACCAGTATCCGGATGAAAACGACAAAGGGTGTATTGTATCGAGTATACGAAGCATGTACCGAAGATTCAATGCCGGAGGGAAATCCACGGAAAATCACTATTATTACCGAATCTACTGTTGAACTATGGAGCGCCTATGGCTGCGACAGCGACCTCGACGACCCCGGAGAAGCAGGGCTTCCCGATAACCTTCTGGACCGCGAATCTCACCGAGCTATTCGAGCGCGGCGCGTACTATGCGATGGCGAGTTTCGTCGTGCTCTATCTTGGCCAATTAGGACTGGGCGATTACTGGCCCAGTACCCTCAACGGCATTCTCTGGACACTCGTGTACTTCCTTCCGATTCTCTCCGGCACGATCGCCGACCAGGTCGGCTTCAAGCGCTCCCTTCTCGCTGCGTTCATTCTGCTTGCGATCGGGTATTTCCTGATGGGATATCCGGTGTGGTTCGGCGGACAGGTGATGAGCGACATGGTTTCGAGCGAAATCACTGCAGGGGCGGGTGTGCTGGTCCCGGTCATGTTCGGTATTCTTATCATCGGCATGGGCGGTTCGGTCATCAAACCGTGTATTTCCGGTACCGTGCAGAAAACCGCCGGAGCCCGGGCCACGCTGGCCTTCGGTATTTTCTATATGGTGATCAACATCGGGTCACTGCTGGGACGCGGCATCAGCTATTACGTCCGTACCTCGTATAACCTGAGCTTTATTTTCGCGGTGGCCGTCGGTTGTTCCATCGTCGCATTTATCGTCGTGCTGTTCCTTTATCGAGACAGCACGGAGGACACGCAGGCGCGTCGCGAGCGCAAGGGACGCCGCAATATCGGCCGTATCCTGCTTGACATGGTGCTGGTGCTTCGCAACGGACGCTTCGCGATGTTCCTCGTGGTTTCCAGCGGCTTCTTCTTCATCTACTCGCAGGTCTACAACGTGCTGCCGCTGTATTTGAAGAAAGTGGTCGAAACGGATCCCGCGGTGGATATCTACACGATGGCCAATCCGTTCACCATCGTGTTTTTCCAGCTGCTGATCACGAAGCTCTTCGGCAAAATGAAACCGATTCGTTCAATCATCGTCGGTATCGTGATCATCGGCGTATCCATGCTCATCAATATCATCCCGATCTATTTCGCGGACAACGTGCGCATGGAAGTATGGGATCTGCTCCCGATCGGCTCCCTGTTCATCACGCTCACGGTGGCGATGATCGCTTTTGGTGAACTCTTCACCTCGGCACGAACGTACGAGTACATCGGCGCCCTGGCTCCGAAAGGACAAGAAGGTCTTTTCCTCGGTTATGCAAATCTGCCCATGGCGATCGGGTCGCTTATCGGCGGTCCTGCTGGCGCGGCGATCTTCAACGAAATCATGTGCAAGAATTCCACCGTGATGGAAAATGGCCTGCTGCAGCTCGACCCGACCTGGAATACACTCGGCTGGGTGGTGCTCATGGCGATCGGCCTCGTTTCCGCGTTCAGCATGTGGCTGTATAATCGCTGGCTTCGCAAACAGGTGGCGTAATGCGATGACTCGTGGCTGATACCTGCTGGCTGATAATGCGAAGGCGCGAATTGCTCGCGCCTTCATTTTTTCGTTCTGTCAGCAATGGGTCGTCCGTCACGCGCAAATCAGTCCTGCGATGCAAACAGCGCGATCGCTCGTTCTTTCTGCTCCGCATGATCGACGATGGGGAAGGGGTAGTCCTCTCCCAGAATGCAGCCGGCCTCGCGCTGTGCGAGCATATCGGCATCCGCGGGCCAGTGGATGTCTCTGCTGTCGAAGGCCCGCAGTTCGGGTACCCAGGTGCGGATATAGGCGCCCTCGGCGTCGAATTTGCGGGATTGCAGCACAGGATTGAATATCCGGAAATACGGTGCGGCATCGACGCCTGTTGAGGCGGACCACTGCCATCCGCCGTTATTCGATGCGAGTTCGAAATCCAGCAAGCCCGCCGCGAAGTATTCCGCGCCCCGGCGCCAATCGACGAGAAGATCCTTGGTAAGGAACATCGCAACGATCATACGGAGGCGGTTATGCATCCACCCGGTCGCGTTGAAATGCCGCATGGCGGCGTCGACGATGGGATACCCCGTGCGTCCTTCGCACCACGCTTCGAAATGGGCATCACTTCCCGGCCATGCAATCCTGTCGTACTGCTGCTGGAATGCATGGTTGACAATAAAGGGATAGCGGTCGAGAATCATCTGATAGAATTCCCGCCAGATCAACTCCGAGAGCCAAGTGGCCGCGCCTTCCGAACGCACCGCCCTTGCTGCGCGCACGCATTCGCGTACGGAGATCGTTCCGAAGCGCAGGTGCACCGAGAGCCCCGAGGTGACGTTTCGCTGCGGGAAATCTCGTTCTTCCTTGTAGCGGGCCATGCGGGGAATGAAGTCGGCCAGCCGTTCGAGAGCTGCCGCTTCACCGGGTGTCAGCCAGAGTTCGCTTTCCTTGAATCCGAGATCCTTCAATGACCATGGATCGCCATAGCCCTGCATGTGACTTGCGGGGGCGAGGCGGCTGAGGTCCGCGACATGCGGCATATCGGGTGGACTCCCATAAAATTCCTCCTCCTCGATGCGGCGCAGCCAGGCCTTTTTGTAAGGTGTGAACACGCGATACGGTTCACCGTCCGCCTTCTCCACTTCTTTTCCCTCGAATATCACCTGATCCTTGAAGCTGCGGAGATTGCGTCCTTGCTTCGCCAGAGCACGTGCGACGGCATCGTCCCGCAGCTTTGCATAGGGTTCGTAATCGCGGTTTGTGTAGACCGCGTCGGCGTCGAAGGCCTCGGCCAATTCCGGGATGGCCTGGAGAGGATCCCCATGCAGGACGATGAGATTCGACCCGTGTCCACGGAGTCGCGCGCGCAGTTCCTTCACACTCTCGTGAATGAAGCTGACCCGCCGATCGTGCTGATCGGTCAGGTCATCAAGGAAATTGCGGTCGAAAACGAATACTGGCACTACCCGCGTCGCATCGGCAGTCGCTGCCGCGAATCCGCTATTGTCGGAGGTCCGCAGATCGCGTCGAAACCAGAAGATTATCGTTGTACCGGATGAGGATGTGTGGTCGGATGAGGGCATGACAGGTGCTCCGTATATCGATAAGGGGAAATTCAGGGATTATACATGACAACGCGGATGTGCCGCAAATAATTTCATATCCGCAGGGAGAGAGGAGGTAATACCGGAGGTACGGAGCGACGCCGGGGAGAGCGTGGTTTCAATGCGATCGGCATTCTAACAAAGCACTCACACGCGATTAATGACACTGAAACACTCAAAGAGCAGATTTAAGTGATGATTTCACATCTGTCAAACAGCCAGCAATGCAGTTTCATTTCATAATACCCAAGAATCATGCGAACCAAACTCTTTCTTACCGCATTCCTCTCCATCCTCATTCTTTTCGCTCCGAGTGTTTTTGCCCAGAACACCGGTAAGATCAGAGGAAAGTTGGTAGACGCATCGACCGGCGAAGGGCTCATTGGTGCCAATGTCATTCTCGCCGGGAAATCCCTCGGCGCTGCAACCGATATTGATGGCAACTTCACGATCGATCCGGTTCCAGCGGGAACCTACACCATACATGCCTCCATGATAGGTTATGCCAGAAAAACCGTAACCGGCGTTGCCGTCAAGGAGGGTGAAATCACGCGCATTGACATCGACCTCGCGCCCGAAGCGTTCGAAATGGATGAAGTCGTGGTGGAAGCAAAGCTGCTTCTCAACAACGAGACGGGTCTCCTCAAGGACCGGCAGAAGGCCACCTCGATTTCAGATGCGATCAGCTCGGAGGACATTTCCCGTTCTGGTTCAGGTGATGCCGCAGCGGCCATGAACAAAGTGACCGGCGCCTCGACCGTGGATGGCAAATACATATATATTCGCGGACTCGGCGAACGCTACACTTCGACGCAGCTCAACGGGGCCGAGGTGCCCAGTGCAGACCCCAATCGTCGTGCCGTACAGCTCGACATCTTCCCCTCGAATTTTCTCGAAAACCTTGTGACTACAAAGACATTCACACCCGACAAGCCTGGAGATTACACAGGCGGCAGTGTGAACATCACCACGAAATCCTTCCCCGACAGGATGACGCTGTCACTTTCTACATCGACTTCGTGGAACACGCAGACGACAGGAAGCAGCGACTTTCTCACGTATCAAGGGGGCAGAAATGACTGGCTGGGTTTCGACGATGGAACCCGCGCCATCCCCGATGCGCTGAGGGACCCCTCGGTCATAGTCCCCGATCTGAGCTATGCATTCAGCGACGAAGCCAAGGCGAACGAGCTCGACCGTCTTTCGAAGGCCTTCAACTCCTCGATGGCGCCCAAGCGCACGACGGCTCCTATCAACCAGAGCTACGCGATCTCGTTCGGCAACCAGTACGATATGCTCGGTCAACCGCTGGGCTTCCTTGCCAGCCTGACCTACGGTCGGAAGTACTCCACCTACACAAACGGTTCGGTTGGACGGTATCAGCTGACTGGACATGTCGATCAGGTCGACGAACTGACCAACGACTATCTCTTCGCAGATCATCAGTCAACGGACGAGGTGTTGTGGGGGGGCCTGGCGAATCTTTCGTACAGGCTCGGCGCACAGCATGAGGTGGGATTCAATCTGATCTACAACCGCGCAGCCGACAATGTCGCCCGCTCTCTCGCCGGAAGCTTCCCTCGTGATCTGACGGGCAACGCCGTCTATGAGACACGCAGCCTGCACTACACCGAGCGGGAACTGCAGACCTACCAGCTTCGCGGCAAGCACAATTTCCAGGATCTCGGGGGACTCAAGGTAGAATGGATCGGTTCGATGTCGAGCAATACGCAGGACGAACCCGACGTGCGCTACTTCACCGACAATTATACCATTCGCGATCTGAACGGGGTCATCGACACGATTTACGCGATTCGTCCCTCAATTTATCCCATACCCTCGCGCTATTTCCGTGACCTTGCCGAAGACAATCGAAGCTTCAATCTCGATCTTGAAATGCCCTTCCAGCAGTGGAACGGGCTTGCCAGCAAGATCAAATTCGGTGCGTCCATCCTGAACAAGGAGCGGACATTCCGGGAGCGGCGGTTCGATTTCGGTCAGGACAAACTCAAGTATGATGGGAACGCCGACGATTTCTTCAATCCGGAGAATGTAGGGATACTTGAATCGCAAAGTGGGAACGGATTCTATAGATTCGGCAACTATGTAATCGATGCTACGTCGCTGTCGAACAATTACGACGGTTCTCAGGATGTGTACGGTGGCTTCATGATGTTCGATCTTCCGGTGTTCAACGATTTCCGTGTCATCGCCGGAGCCCGCTACGAGACGACGCAGATGGACGTGGCGAGCCTGGACACAGCTCTTGCTCACGGAACGCTCGACAACAGCGATATACTCCCGTCGGTCAATCTCCTCTACAATGTCATGGATGACATGAACCTCCGTGCAGCGTACGGCAAAACACTCGCACGGCCGACCTTCCGTGAACTGGCACCGTACGCCTCGTTCAACTTCGTCAATGATTTCACCTTTATCGGCAACGCCGCACTGCAGCGCACACTCGTCGACAATTACGATCTGCGCTGGGAATGGTTCATGCGGGCGGGCGAGATCTGGGCGCTCAGCGGCTTCTACAAGAATTTCAAGAATCCGATCGAGCGCGTGATCAAGAACGTAAACGGTGAAATCCAGTACCAGAACGTGTCGGAAGCCCGTGTCTACGGAGTGGAATTAGAATTCCGCAAACGTCTTGACCAACTGGCGGGCTTCCTCGACAACATCTATTTCGGGGCGAATTTCACATGGACCAGATCCGTCGTGGATGTTTCCGAGGACGAGCTCGCGGTTATCCGCGCCGTGAATCCATATGCCGAAGGCACACGGGAACTGCAGGGACAGAGTCCCTATCTCCTGAACGTCAACCTTGCATATCAGGACTTCGAGGCGGGGACATCGGTCAGCCTTTTCTATAACGTGTTCGGGGAGCGCCTTTCGGCCGTTTCTCTCGGAGGGACGCCGAACGTGTACGAGCAGCCTCGGGGGATGCTGGATCTGGTCGTGTCGCAGCGGTTGTTCTGGAACATCTCCCTGAAGCTTGCCGCCAAGAACATGCTCAACGAGGCAGTCGAGCATGTGCACCATTTCGAAGGCCGAGACTACGTCTACTCACGATACAGCGCGGGCCGAGAATTCAATATCGGATTCAGTTATCTCTTTGAATAGTTATATCACATCTGTTATTCCTTTTTATATCAACTAGTGGAGTCCTCCATGACGACAAGATTGCTGACCGTATTTCTTGTTGCCCTGATGACGACCGGTGCGTTCGCACAGAATATCGTGAACGTTTCGGACGGCGACATCAACGGCAATGTGACATGGACAGCCAACAACACTTACGTTCTCAACGGCTTCGTGTACGTCGAGAACGGGGAATCGCTCACCATCGAACCCGGTACCGTCATCAAGGGCAGGCCCGGCCAGGCGGAGAATGCCAGCGCCCTGATCGTTGCCCGCGGCGGAAAGATCTTCGCCAACGGTACCCCGACCAAACCCATCATTTTCACTGCCGAAGCGGATCAACTCAACGGCAATCTTCCGCTCGATACACGTGGCCTCTGGGGCGGCGTGATCCTGCTCGGCAACGCGCGCATCAATACCGCCACCGGCATCGGTCAGATCGAGGGCATTCCTTCGACCGAACCTCGCGGTGCGTACGGCGGCCAGGACGACGAGGACAATTCGGGTGTCATGCGCTATGTGTCAATCCGCTACGGCGGCACCAACATCGGCGAAGGCAACGAGATCAACGGACTGACCTTCGGTGCGGTCGGAAGCAAGACGCGCATCGAATACATCGAAGTGTTCAATAACGCCGACGACGGTTACGAGTGGTTCGGCGGTACGGTCAACTGCAAGTATCTTGTCAGCGCTTTCAACGGCGACGACTCCTTCGACTACGACGAAGGATTCCGCGGCAAGGGCCAGTTCTGGTTCGCCATCCAGGCGGAGGATCTCGGCAACCGAGGCGCGGAGCAGGACGGCGGTACGACCCCGGAAGATGGCTTGCCCTTCGCCATTCCGCAGCTGTACAACGCGACCTATATCGGCAGTGGTATGAGTTCGGCCAACGCCGACAACGACCTCGCCATGATTTTCCGCGACAACGCGGGTGGCAAGTACTACAACAGCATCTTCACCGACTTCGCCGCGAGCGGTGTGCAGGTCGAGGATCTCACCAGCGGCGAGGATAGCCGCGTCCGTCTCGAAGCCGGCGATCTGGTAATGAACAACAACCTGTGGTGGAACTTCGGCGCGGGCAATACCCTCGAAGCCATCGCAGCGCAGGATTTCGTTCGTGCACACCTGGCTGCAAACAATAACACCATCGTCGATCCGATGCTGCGTGGCATCAGCCGTACTGCCGACAAGGGTCTTGATCCGCGTCCGATGAGCGGCAGTGCCGCACTCAGTGGTGCCGCGGACGTGCCGACCAACGAATTCTTCACCAAGGTTACCTATCTTGGCGCCTTTGGTCCGACCGATCTCTGGATCCAGGGATGGACAGCGCTGTCGCAGTACGGCATCGTTGCAGAACAGCAGTCGGCAATCGTGCAGGTTTCGGACGGCGACATCAACGGCAATGTGACATGGACCGCCGACAAGACCTACATTCTCAACGGACTCGTGTTTGTCGAGGATGGCGAAACGCTGACCATCGAGCCCGGTACCGTGATTAAAGGCCGGCCCGGCCAGGCGGAGAATGCCAGCGCCCTGATCGTTGCCCGCGGCGGAAAGATCTTCGCCAACGGTACCCCGACCAAACCCATCATTTTCACCGCCGAAGCGGATCAACTCAACGGCAATCTTCCGCTCGATACACGTGGCCTCTGGGGCGGCGTGATCCTGCTCGGCAACGCGCGCATCAATACCGCCACCGGCATCGGTCAGATCGAGGGCATTCCTTCGACCGAACCCCGCGGTGCGTACGGCGGCCAGGACGACGAGGACAATTCGGGTGTCATGCGCTATGTGTCAATCCGCTACGGCGGCACGAACATCGGCGAAGGCAACGAAATCAACGGCCTGACGTTCGGCGCGGTCGGCAGCAAGACGCGGATCGAATACATCGAAGTGTTCAATAACGCCGACGACGGTTACGAGTGGTTCGGCGGTACGGTCAACTGCAAATATCTTGTCAGCGCATTCAACGGTGACGATTCGTTTGACTACGACGAAGGATTCCGCGGCAAGGGCCAGTTCTGGTTCGCCATCCAGGCGGAGGATCTCGGCAACCGTGGTGCGGAGCAGGACGGCGGCACTACGCCGGAAGATGGGCTTCCCTTCGCCATCCCGCAGCTTTACAACGTGACCTATATCGGCAGCGGCATGAATTCCGCGAACGCCGACAACGATCTTGCCATGATCTTCCGCGACAATGCGGGCGGCAAGTACTTCAACAGCATATTCACCGATTACGCAGCGAACGGTGTGCAGGTCGAGGATCTCGCCAGTGGTGAGGACAGCCGCGCGCGTCTCGAGGCGGGCGATCTGGTAATGAACAACAACCTGTGGTGGAATTTCGGCGCGGGTAATACCCTCGAAGCCATCGCCACGCAGGATTTCGTCCGTACGCATCTCGGCAGCAACAATAACATGATCGCCGACCCGAAACTTCACGGCATCAGCCGCAATAATTCCGCGACGCTGGATCCGCGACCGCTCGAGGGCAGCCCTGCGCTCAGCGGTGCAGCTTCGACTCCTGATGGCGACGAGTTCTTCAGCAAAGTCACCTACCTCGGTGCGTTTGGTCCCTACGACCTCTGGGTCGATGGCTGGACGGCCATCTCCAAACTCGGTTTCGTGGCAGAGCCGCAGTCTGAAATCGTACAAGTCACCGATGCCGACATCGACGGTGACGTGGTCTGGACTGCACGCAACACCTATATCCTGAACGGTTTCGTGTTTGTCGAAAATGGGGAGTCCCTTACTATCCAGCCGGGAACCGTGATCAAGGGCAGACCCGGACAGGCCGAGAACGCCAGTGCGCTCATCGTGGCACAGGGCGGTCGCATCTATGCGAACGGAACAGTGGACGCACCGATCATCTTCACCGCTGAGGCGGACGACGTAAGTAAGTCCAACGATCTCCCCTTCGATACACGTGGCCTCTGGGGCGGCGTGATCCTGCTCGGCAACGCGCGCATCAATACCGCCACCGGCATCGGTCAGATCGATGGCATTCCTTCGACCGAGCCCCGCGGGGCGTTCGGCGGCCAGGACGACGAGGACAACTCGGGCGTCATGCGCTATGTGTCAATCCGCTATGGCGGCAC
>JACZJN010000016.1 GCA_014860565.1 Bacteroidota bacterium | reverse complement strand
ATTTTTTTCACAGACGCACGGACTTTCATGGGTTCTCCACGTAATCTATTTGTAGCGATAAGTAATTCTGCCCTTGGTCAGATCGTAGGGCGACAGCTCCACCGTCACTTTGTCTCCCTGAAGAATGCGAATGAAATGCATACGCATCTTTCCGGATACATGAGCGAGCACTTCATGGCCGTTTTCAAGCCGCACCCGAAACATCGCATTCGGCAGTGTTTCGGTAATGACTCCGTCAACGGTGATGGATCCTTGTTTAGCCATGGTCTCGTTCAAAATGATTGGTAAGCAATACAGGTCCGTCCTTCGAAATGTACACGGTATGTTCAAAATGCGCCGATGCGGCTCCGTCTCGAGTGCGGACGGTCCAACCGTTCGCGTCAATTTTCACTCTGAACCCGCCGTAGTTGACCATCGGCTCGATTGCCAGGGTCATGCCCGCTTCCAGTAAAGGCCCGGTACCCTTTCTGCCGAAATTCGGGACAGGCGGTTCCTCGTGAAGATTCTTTCCTATGCCATGTCCGACGAGGTCTCGCACAACGGAAAATCCGTTCGCCTCGACGTGTTCCTGGATCGCAGCGGAAATATCGTGCAGACGGTTTCCGGGGACGGCCTGATCAATGCCGCGAAACAAGGATTCTTTTGTCACTTTCAGCAGCCGGAGTTTTTCGGCATCCACGATGCCGACCGGGAGCGTGATGGCGCCGTCGCCAAAAAAACCACTCTTCTCTGCTCCGACATCAACCGAAACGATCTCTCCTTCTCGGAGAACGCGATCCGTAGGTATGCCGTGTACAACCTCGTCATCGATGGAGACGCACAGCGTCGCCGGGAACGATGGAATCGACTTGCTGCCCGAGCCGTAGCCCTTAAAAGCAGGGGAGGCTCCATTGGCACGAATAAACTCTTCCGCCAACGTGTCAAGCTCGGAGACACGCACACCTGGCTTTACCAGGGGGATCAGGAGGCGATGGACATCGGAGACAATCTGGTTGCTCTCACGCATTACCTCGATTTCTTTTTCCGTCTTCCGGTGAATCATGCCCCTGTGACCATCCACCGTTATCCGCGACCGATGCGGCCGCGAATCTTGCCACTCTTCATGAATCCGTCGTAGTGACGCATCAGCAGGTGCGATTCGATCTGCTGCAGTGTATCAAGCGCGACACCGACGATGATCAGCAAGCTTGTACCACCGAAGAACTGTGAAAATTCAGGGGATACGTTCAAACGCATCATGAATGTCGGCAGGATAGCGATAATGGCCAAGAAGATGGATCCAGGCAATGTGATCTTCGTCAGGATATTGTCGATGTAATCGCGGGTGTGCACTCCCGGACGGATACCCGGAATAAAGCCACCCTGCTTCTTCATGTTATCGCTGACGTCCTGCGGATTAAAAGAAATCGCAGTGTAGAAATACGTGAAGAAGACGATCATGATCGCGTATACCGCAGCGTAGATGAACGAGTCAAAGCGGAAATTTACCGCGATGGCCTGCATGAACTCACTCTCGGGGAAGAACATCGTGACCGTTTCAGGGATGAACATCAACGCCTGAGCGAAGATGATCGGCATAACACCAGCGGTGTTGACGCGCAGCGGAATGTACTGCGTGACGCCGCCGTAGACCTTGCGGCCGACAACACGTTTCGCATACTGCACCGGGATTCTGCGCGTCCCCTGTGTCACCATGACGACGCCTGCGGTGATGAGCACCATGGCGATGATGATGACGATCTCGATGATAATGTTCGCTCCGCGCGAGAACTCGGCAACCGAGGCATGCGGAAGGCGTGCGACGATACCGATAAAAATGATGAGCGAGATACCGTTTCCGATACCGCGGTCAGTGATCTGTTCGCCGATCCACATCATGAGCATGGTCGAGGCAGCGATAATGAACATCGTCGCAACAGCGAAGAGCACACCCTGCACCTCGGGAGGAACGATGGGAGCACCGTTCGGCGTCGTAAGGTTCTGCAGACGGATGCTGACGGCCCATCCCTGGAGAGAGGCGATGAAGATCGTACCGTAGCGCGTGTACTGGTTGATCTTCTTGCGCCCTTCTTCCCCGCCCTCTTTCTGCAGCTTCTGGAAGTACGGAATCACCGCACCGAGGAGCTGAAGGATGATGGAGGCGGTGATATACGGCATGATGCCCAGAGAGAACACCGCGGCGTTGCTGAACGCGCCGCCGACGAACATATCAAACATGCCGAACAAACCGCCCGATCCCGTCTGGGAAGCGAGGAAGTCGGCAAGGAGGCCGGCATTGACGCCGGGCAGTGTCACATGCGCGCCGAAGCGCACAATAATGAGCATGAACAGAGTGAACAGGATCCGCTGACGCAGCTCCTGGATCTTGAACATGTTACGAAAGCTTTCGCTGAAACCAGCCATGTATGAACCTGTCTTACGCTGAAGCTGAAACTGTTGTGACGGTACCGCCTGCCGCCTCAATTTTCTCTTTCGCGGTCGCACTGAACGCGTGGGCCGTGATCTCGAGCTTGGAGTTCAGATCGCCGTTGCCGAGGATCTTGACAAGCGTACGGCGCTTGGAAACGATGCCGACATTGTAGAGCACTTCCGGACTGATCACGCCATCGGTGATCACGCCTTTCGCCACGAGTTCTTCGAGGCGTGCGACGTTGATGCCGAGATATTCCTTCCGATTGTAGTTCGTGAAACCGAACTTCGGGAGACGGCGCTGCAGCGGCATCTGGCCGCCTTCGAAACCGGGCTTGCTCTTGTAGCCGGAGCGTGACTGCGCACCCTTGTGGCCGCGTGTGGAGGTTCCGCCCCGCCCGCTGCCCTGGCCGCGTCCGATACGCTTCTTCTTTTTTCTCGAGCCTTCTGCGTACTGCAGATTTCCTAAATGATTTGCCATGGTATATTATCCGTTAATCTTATCTGTCATGCGCGTTATTCGGCCACCTCTTCCACCTTGACAAGGTGGGCGACTTTGCGGATCATGCCACGAATCTGAGGAGTGTCGTTCTGGAACACAAAGTGATTGGGACGGCCGAGACCGAGCGCTTCGATCGTGCGCTTCTGGTTCTCAAGTCGGCCAATAACGCTGCGTACCTGTGTAATTTTTAGCTTCGCCATTTCATTATCCGTTGAGATCATTTACTCGAGGGTACTTGGGTAAAAACTTCCTGCATGGTCATGTTGCGACGTTTCGCCATGCCGCGTGCGTCGATCAGACGCTCGAGAGCGTCAATGGTCGCCTTGACGACATTGTGCTGGTTGGAGGTGCCGAGCGACTTCGTGAGAATGTCCTCGATACCCGCGGACTCGAGCACGGCACGCACACCGCCACCGGCGATAAGACCGGTACCGCGTGATGCAGGCTTGAGAATGACACGCCCAGCGCCGTAACGGCCAATCACTGCGTGAGGAATTGTTCCGTTGATGATCGGGATGCGGAGAACACGCTTGCGGGCATCCTCGACACCTTTCGAAATGGCGTCCGTGACTTCGTTGGCCTTGCCGAGACCGATCCCCACGTGACCATTTCCGTCGCCGACGACGACGATGGCATTGAAGCTGAACCGCCGTCCACCTTTCACAACCTTCGCAACCCGCTTGATCTGGACGAGCCGCTCTTTGAGTTCGAGCTCGCTTGCTTTAACGACTGTAGCCAAGAATCACTCCTTCTGCTATCGTGCTGATTAAAATTGTAAACCACCTTCACGGGCGCCTTCAGCAACAGCCTTGATCCGGCCGTGGTAAAGGAAACCGTTGCGATCGAACACCACCGAAGTGATATTCTTGGACTGCGCCAGCTCTGCGATGGCCTTGCCGACCAGGTGCGCTTTCGCGACCTTGCCTTCGGCCGACGACATATCGGCGGCGAGGGTCTTGGATTTCGTGGACACCGTGCCCAGAGAAATTCCGCGGGTGTCATCGATCAACTGCGCGTACATGTGGCTCAGGCTGCGATATACCGAAAGGCGGGGCTGTTCGGCAGTTCCGAGTACCTTTTTCCGGATACGGATTTTTCGCTTATCCCGGGACGTATACTGTTTTACTTTGCGTATGGACATGGACTCTGCTCCGCTATCAACTGCTCGTCAATACTTCAATTATGATTTCGCTGTTTTGCCGGCCTTGCGACGAATCAGCTCGCCGGCGTATTTAATGCCCTTGCCCTTGTACGGCTCAGGAGGACGCACGGCACGGATCTTTGCCGTCATCTGACCCACCAGTTGCTTGTCGATACCGCTGATATGCAGCTGCGTCGGCGTCGCGACCTCGAACGTAATGCCCTTCGGCGGGATGAAGGCCATCTGATGTGAAAAACCGATGTTCATGATGAGGGTGCTTCCGAGAAGCTCAACCTTGTATCCGACTCCTACCAGCTCAAGGGTTTTCTTGTACCCTTCGGTGACGCCCAGTACCATATTCTGGATGTTCGCACGCGTGGTGCCATGCAAGGCACGATGCTGCTTGAGATCAGAGGGACGAGTCACTGTCACCTGGCCATCCTCAATCGCCACATTCATATCCTTATGGATCGCGGTTTTGAGTTCGCCTTTGGGACCCTTGACCGTCAGAATACTCCCTGACAGCGTCGCGGAGACACTTGCGGGGAGCACAACGGGATTTTTACCTACTCTGGACACGTAACTACTCCTTGTCGATTGATCTTTACCAGATTCTGCACAGTACTTCGCCGCCAACATTCTGTTGACGAGCCTGCGCGTCGGTGAGCAGCCCCTTCGGGGTCGACACAATGGTCACACCGAGGCCGTTCAAAGTACGCGGAACTTCCTGCGCAGGGGAATACTTACGCAATCCCGGCGTGCTGATGCGCTGAAGTCCTTCAATGACGGGCTTCCCGTCCTTGCTGTAGCGCAGATAGATACGAATGGTGCCCTGCGGAGTGTCCTGCAGGAGGGAGAATCCGTTGATGAAATTCTGCTGATAGAGAATTTCAGCCAAACTGACTTTCATATTGGAAGCCGGAATTTCAACCTGTTTGTGATGCGCGCGCACTGCATTGCGAATGCGCGTGAGAAAATCTGCGATGGGATCTGTCATGGTGATCTCTATACGATGAAAACGATCAACTTAATTACCAGCTTGCCTTGCGAACGCCAGGGATTTTCCCTTCGAGCGCGAGTTCGCGGAAACAGAGACGACAGAGGCCGAATTTGCGATAATAGGCGCGGGCGCGTCCGCAACGAAGGCAACGGTTGTATGCGCGCACATCGAACTTCTGTTTTCTCTTCGATTTTACAATCAGAGCTTTACGGGCCACGGTACTGTCCTTCTTCTAACTTTGTACGATTACGCTTGGGCGACTTCCTTTTTCCGGAACGGCAGGCCGAACTTCTCGAGCAGGGCCTTCGCTTCCTCGTCTGTTTTCGCGGTCGTCACGATGGTGACGTCCATGCCGAAAATGCGGGCGATCTTGTCGACGTCGATTTCCGGAAAAATGATCTGCTCCTTGACGCCCATCGTATAATTACCGCGGCCGTCAAAGGACTTGTCCGACACACCGCGGAAATCGCGGATGCGAGGGATGGCGGTGCTGATGAATCGATCCAGGAATTCATACATGCGCGCGCTGCGAAGCGTGACACGCAGACCGATCTGCATGTTTTCGCGCAGTTTGAAATTGGAGATGCTCTTCTTGGCCTTGGTGATGACCACCTTCTGACCGGCAATGATCTCCAGATCCTCTGCAGCCTGCTCGAGGATTTTTGCGTCCTGAATCGCATCGCCCAGGCCCATGTTGATGCAGACCTTCTCCAATTTCGGCACTTGCATGACGCTCTTGTAGGAGAATTGCTTCATCATTTCGGGGACGATGGTTTCCTTGTAGCGATCGAAAAGGCGGAGATTCTCCATAGGATCATCGCCGAATTCTTTCACTTTCGCTGCGGATTTTGCCGCAGCGTCCTTGCTTTTGTTTTTCGATGCCATGTTCTCTAACTGTACTATCGGTTGAGATTATTCGATGGTCTCGCCCGTGGCCACACTCCGGCGCACGAAACGGGTTTTGCCTGTGTTCTCGTCCGTAATCGCGGCCTTGCCTACGCGAGTCGGCGCGTTGCTCTTCGGGTCGAGAAGCATCACGTTTGAAACGTGAATGGGAGCTTCCTGACGGGTGATACCGCCCTGCGGGTTTGCCTGCGTCGGACGGCGATGCCGGCTGACGAGGTTGACGCCTTCGATGATGAGCCGCTGCTTCTCGGGGTAGACGCGCAGGACCTTGCCGGTTTTCCCTTTGGAGTTGCCGGCGATCACCATCACCATGTCGTTTTTCTTGATCTTCATTTCTCTTCGCGTATTACGTGGAAAAACACTTACAGGACTTCAGGTGCCAACGACACGATTTTCATGAACGCCTTTTCGCGCAGTTCGCGGGCGACCGGACCGAAAATGCGTGTGCCGCGGGGCTCGAGGTTCTGGTTGATGAGCACGGCTGCATTCTCGTCGAATCGGATATATGAACCGTCGGCACGACGGTATTCCTTCTTCGTACGAACAATCACGGCCCGGGAGACTTCTCCCTTTTTTACCCCGCCGCCGGGGATGGCGGACTTCACAGTGACGACGATGATGTCGCCCACCGTGGCGTAGCGCCTACCGGATCCGCCCAGAACGCGGATGCAGCGGATTTTCTTTGCGCCGGAGTTATCGGCCGCGATAAGATTAGTTTCTTCCTGAATCATCGGTATTACCTACAGTTTATCGTGCACGTTCAACGATCTCGACAAGACGCCAGCGTTTGTTTTTGCTTAGCGGACGCGTTTCCATGATCAGCACCTTGTCCCCCATTCCCGCCACGGCGTGCTCGTCATGGACGAGGAAACGCTTGGTGGTCTTGAAGTACTTCTTGTACAGGGGGTGCGGTACCTGGCGCTCGATCGACACGGTGATGGTCTTGTTCATCTTCGTCGACACGACGATTCCGACACGCGTCTTGCGATTGTTGCGCGTAATGGACGTGGTTTCCTGTGCAGTAGCCATAATTATTGTTGTTCTCCGCTAAGTTCGCGTTCTCTCAAGATGGTTTGCAGCCGCGCGATGTCCTTGCGCACCTGGTCGAGCTGTGCCGTATTTGCAAGCTGCGAGCTCGCGAGCTGAAACCGCAGGGTGATGAGGTTGTCATGGTCTTCCGCAAGTCGCTCGCGGATTTCCTGCACAGTCATCTGTCGAATTTCTGTTGCCTTCATTTTTCTCTCTTACGCCTTATTCGCCAGAGTAATCCGGACGGGTTACAATTTTCACTTTGATCGGGAGCTTGTGTGCGGCGAGCTGGAGCGCTTCCTGCGCAAGTTCACGGCTCACACCGTCCACTTCGAACATCACGCGTCCCGGCTTGACTACGGCAACCCAGAACTCCGGTGCACCCTTTCCCTTACCCATACGGGTTTCCAGAGGCTTCTTGGACACGGGCTTGTCGGGAAAGATGCGGATCCAGACTTTACCGTCGCGCTTCATCCTGCGCGTCAGCGCAACACGGGCCGCTTCGATCTGGCGGGAGGTGATCCAGCCCGGCTCGAGAGCCTTCAGCCCGAAGGAGCCGAATGCCACCGACGAACCGCGGTATGCCTTGCCGCGCATGCGACCGCGCTGCTGTTTTCTGAACTTTACTCGTTTAGGCATTAACATTGGTCAAATCCTTCTTCAATGCAGTTCGTGATAACTCGGATTACATCCGTGCGGCCGGGCTCGCCTTCGAACCGAGCACCTCGCCCTTGCAAATCCAGACCTTCACACCGATCGTGCCGTAAATGGTCTTGGCCGTTGCCGTGGCGTAATCAATATTGGAACGCAGGGTGTGCAGGGGGATGCGGCCATCCTTGTACTGCTCGGTGCGGGACATTTCCGCTCCGCCGAGGCGGCCGGCACACATGATACGCACACCGTCGGCGCCCATGCGCATGGCTGCGGTGATCGACGATTTCATCGCGCGGCGGAAAGAAACACGGCCTTCGAGCTGGTTGGCGATATTTTCGGCCACCAGGTAGGCATCCAGTTCCGGACGCTTGATTTCGGAAATCAGGATCTTCACATCCTTGTTCGTAACCTTCTTCAGCTCTTCTTCGAGCTGTGCGATCTCCTTGCCACTCTTGCCGATAACCACGCCGGGACGGGAAGTATGGATCGCGAGCACCACGCGCTTCGGGGTCCGCTCGATGATAATCCGGGAGATGCCTGCCTTGCGGAGACGGCTCCGGATATAATTGCGGATCATCAGATCCTCATCCAGCTTCTGCGCGAAGTTGCGTTCGTCATACCAGTTGGCATCCCACTCACGGGTGATACCAAGGCGAATTCCTATGGGGTTAGTCTTCTGGCCCAAAATGTATCTCCTGCTTGCCTACTCGATTTCAGAAACGATGATGGTAAGATGGTTCGTCCGCTTGCGAACGCGGTATGCCCGTCCCATGGGTGCGGGAAGAACGCGCTTCTGCGCCGGACCGCCATCTACAGTGATCGTCTTCACCACGATATTCTCGGGATTGACGCGCCCACCGTCCTTGGCGTTGATTAGATTCGACACCGCGGAGCGCAACGTGAGCTCACACACCTTCGAGGCATGCTTCGGTGAATAGTGCAGGATATCCAGCGCCTCCTCGACGGACTTGCCGCGAATCTGGTCGACCACCAGACGCATTTTTCTGGGGGACCCCGGGATATGTCGCTTGATCGCGCGTGCTTCCAGACTCATAACGTTTACCTGTTCTCCAGCTTATCGAGAAGATTTTTCTGCTTTTCCACCGGGATGGCTGCGGAAGATCCGTGTCGGCGAAAATTCGCCCAGCTTATGCCCGATCATGTTTTCCTGCACATAGACAGGGATGAACTTGTTGCCGTTGTGCACGGCGAATGTGTGACCGATGAAATCTGGCGGAATCGTGCAGCGGCGCGCCCATGTCTTGATTACGCGCTTCTGGTTGGTCCTGTTGAGTTCGTCAACCTTGCCGGCCAACTTCTCATCGATGTAGGGTCCTTTCTTGAGCGAACGTGCCATTACTTCTTCTTCCGCGACTTGATGATGTACTTATTGGACGTGTTCTTTTTCTTCCGCGTCTTCAGTCCCTTGGCATACTTGCCCCAGGGCGATACGGGATGCTGACGACCACCGCCCGACTTCGACTTCCCTTCGCCGCCGCCGTTGGGGTGATCAACCGGGTTCATACACATGCCGCGCACATGCGGACGTTTTCCGCGCCAGCGATTGCGGCCGGCCTTGCCCCAGCTGATGTTTTCATGCGTCTTGTTGCCGACGACGCCGAGGGTCGCGTAGCAATCGAGACGGACGAGGCGCACTTCACCGGAAGGAAGCTTGACCTGGGCGTAACGGCCTTCTTTCGCAACCAACTGCGCGGCGTTGCCTGCGCTGCGTGCGATCTGACCGCCCTTGCCCGGCTTGAGTTCGATGTTATGAATGAACGAACCGACCGGAATGTTCTGCAGCGGCAAGGCATTCGCATCCTTGATTTCCGCGGCGGGTCCCGACATCAGCTGCTCGCCGACCTTCAGGCCGTCGGGCGCGAGAATGTAGCGCTTCTCACCGTCCGCGTACACGAGGAGGGCGATGAAGGCCGTGCGGTTCGGATCATATTCGATCGTCTCGACGCGACAGGGGATGCCGGCTTTGTTGCGCTTGAAATCGATGATGCGGTACCGGCGCTTGTGACCACCGCCACGGTGACGGCTGGTAATGCGACCCTGGCTGTTCCGGCCACCACTCTTTGAAAGCGGGGCGAGAAGGGATTTCTCCGGCGTCGTACAAGTTACTTCCTCGAAAGTTGAGATCGAGTAGAACCGCGTCGCGGGGGTCATCGGTCGAAGTTTTCTGACAGCCACTGCTCGTTCCTTGTTTTATAGTTCTCGTTGACTTCTTATCGCTTCCGTCGGGGCGTGCGCGATGTGTTCGCGCTGTCCGCCACTGCTTATGCTTCCAGCAGCTCGATGCTCTGACCCTCTTTCAGGGTGATGATCGCCTTCTTCCAACTGGGACGGTTGCCTGCGAGGCGGCCGCGCTTGGTGAACTGCGATTTCCGCTTGCCTTTGTATCGAATCGTGCGGATGCTTTCAATCTCGACGGAGAAGCGCTTGGTGATCGCATGCGCGATCTCGATCTTGTTCGCATTGATGTCCACTTCGAACGCATACTGATTGCGCTCTCCAAGCATGGTCATCTTTTCCGTAAGTATCGGACGTTTGATAATGGATTTCATTGCCATTCCACTCATTAGATTTTCGTGAACGCTTCTTCGATCACCGGGAGCGCGCTTTTTTGAATCAGAAGCATCTGATTATTGAGCACGTCGTAGGTCGAGGCTTTCGAGGCTTCACGGATTTCCAGCGTCGGAATATTCCTTCCGGCAAGCCACAGATTCTGATCGTACTCCGCGACGAGCAGGAGCGTTTTGGTATTCTGCAATGAAAGCGCCTTGAGAATCGCGGCGACCTCGCGCGTCTTGCCGTTCGCAAGCTTGAAGTCTTCGATCACCATGATCTGCTGATCGTTGGCTTTCATCGCGTATGCGGATTTGCGCGCGAGCTGACGCATTTTCGTGGGCAGCTGCTTGCGATAATTGCGCGGGCGCGGACCGAAAACAGTGCCACCGCCGACCCACAGCGGAGAACGCGAGGATCCTGCGCGGGCGGTGCCGCGGCCCTTCTGACGCCATGGCTTGCGTCCGCCGCCGCGCACTTCCGCGCGCTCCTTGGCCTTGGACGTCCCCTGACGTTTGTTCCCGAGATGAATGCGGACCGCCTGGTAGACGACATGCGCGTTGGGCTCGATTCCGAACACGAGTTCGTTCAGTGCGATTTCTTCGCTCTTTGTGCCCGAGGATGTGTATGCTTGAACGTTCATAATTCCAGCGATTACTTAGCTTGTGTGTAAATCTCGAGAAGCCCGGACTTCGAACCCGGCACGGCACCCTTCACGATAATGATATTCGTTTCGGGAATGATGCGGAGAATGGTCAGATTCTTGTAGGTCACGCGGTCCCCGCCCGTCCGACCGGCCATCCGCATACCGCGGAAAACGCGGGAAGGATAGGAGCTCGAACCGATGGATCCAGGCGCACGCAGACGGTTGTGCTGACCATGTGTCGCACCGCCAACGCCGCCGAAGCCGTGACGCTTCATGACGCCCTGGAAGCCCTTGCCTTTCGACGTTCCGGTGACCGTGACTTTCTCGCCTACCTGAAAAATGTCGACTGTCACCTTGTCACCGGAATTCATCGCGGCTACTTCAAAGCCCTTGAATTCACGGAGGTGGCGCAGCGGCTTCATGTTGTATTTCTTGAACAGTCCCATGTCGGGCTTGTTTACGTTCTTCTCGGAACGCTCTTCAAATCCGAGCTGCACTGCTTCGTATCCGTCCTGATCCTTCGTGCGCTTCTGTAGCACAGTGCAGGGGCCGGCTTCGATGACCGTGCAAGGGATGAGCTTGCCGCCTTCATCGAAGATGCTCGTCATTCCGAGTTTTTTTCCTAGTATTCCGCGCATAGTGTCAAACCAGCTCTTGTAAGTCGTTACACTTTGATTTCAACGTCCACGCCTGCCGGAAGCTCGAGCTTCATCAGCGAGTCCACGGTACGCTGTGTGGAGTTGAAAATGTCAATAAGACGTTTGTGCGAGCGCGTTTCGAACTGCTCGCGGGATTTTTTGTCAACGTGCGGCGACCGCAAGACCGTGTACACGGACCTCTTCGTGGGGAGGGGGATCGGTCCCGACACCACGGCACCCGTGGTCTTGACGGTTTTGATGATCTTCTCCGCCGACTTGTCGATCAGGTTATGATCGTATGACTTCAGTTTGATGCGTATCTTCTGCTGCGCCACAGTAAAACCTACTTTTGGAGTGAGTGAAAAAAACAGTGGGTGGCGTTTCCACCCACTGTTCCAGTCACAATTTCTTACTCAATGATCTTGGCAACGACGCCGGCGCCGACAGTGCGGCCGCCTTCGCGGATTGCGAAACGCTGTCCTTCTTCCATGGCGATTTCGGAGATCATGGAGATGATCATTCCATCCACGTTATCACCAGGCATGACCATTTCGGTGCCTTCCGGAAGGGAGACGATACCGGTCACGTCCGTCGTGGTGAAATAGAACTGCGGGCGGTAGTTGTTGAAGAACGGAGTGTGGCGGCCACCTTCCTCTTTCTTCAGTACGTACACCTGCGCATGGAATTTCTTGTGCGGGGTGATGCTGCCCGGCTTTGCGATGACCATACCGCGCTCGAGCTCGGTCTTGTCGACACCGCGGAGGAGGAGACCGACGTTGTCACCGGCCATACCCTGATCGAGTTCCTTGCGGAACATTTCGACGCCGGTCACGACCGTCTTCTTGTGTGCGCCGAGGCCGATGATTTCGACTTCTTCGCCGACTTTCACGATACCGCGGTCAATACGACCGGTACCCACCGTGCCACGACCGGTGATGGAGAACACGTCTTCCACGGACATGAGGAAGGGCTTGTCCACCTGACGCTCGGGGAGCAGGATGTAGGTATCGCAGGCTTCCATCAGTTCCCAGATGCAGTTGAGGCGTTCGTCCTCGAGAGGAATCGAATCGTCGGTTCCGGCTTCGAGGGCACGCAGGGCGCTTCCGCGAATGATGGGGATTTCATCACCGGGGAATTCGTAGGAACTGAGCAGTTCGCGGAGTTCCATCTCAACCAGCTCGAGGAGCTCTTCGTCATCGACCATGTCCACCTTGTTCAGGAAGACCACCATGCGCGGTACGTTCACCTGACGGGCCAGAAGGATGTGCTCGCGGGTCTGCGGCATAGGACCGTCAGACGCAGCAACAACAAGGATGGCGCCGTCCATCTGTGCGGCACCCGTGATCATGTTCTTCACATAATCGGCGTGACCCGGGCAGTCGACGTGCGCGTAGTGACGGTTTGCCGTCTGATATTCGACGTGTGCGGTTGCGATCGTGATACCGCGCTCACGCTCTTCGGGAGCATTATCGATCGAATCGAAGGTACGGACCGCGGAAAGACCCTTCTTGGCCAGCGCCATCGTGATGGCAGCCGTCAGCGTGGTCTTGCCGTGGTCAACGTGACCGATGGTTCCGATGTTGACGTGAGGCTTAGAGCGATCAAATTTTTCCTTAGCCATGGTACTAGTGCTCCTGTGACTGTATTGAGTGAACGTTGAAATTCAATTTTTATTTTTCTGACTTCTTGCCCTGAAATTTCTCAACGATCTTCTCGCTGATACTCATCGGCACTTCGTCGTAATGACCAAAGTGCATCGTGTAAATGGCGCGGCCCTGTGAAAGCGACCGGAGGGACGTTGCGTAGCCAAACATCTCCGACAGCGGGACGAGGGCGCGAACGACCTGCGCATCGCTGCGCGTGCTCATGCCTTCGATGCGCCCGCGGCGGGAGTTGAGATCGCCCACCACACTGCCCATGTACTCTTCGGGCGTCACGACTTCCACCATGAAAATCGGCTCGAGCAGCACGGGCTTGGCCTTGCGTGCGGCTTCCTTGAACGCCATGGAACCGGCGATCTTGAATGCCATTTCAGAGGAATCGACTTCGTGGAAGGAGCCGTCATAGAGACGAACCTTGACGTCCTCGATCGGGTATCCGGCGAGGAATCCGTTACGCATCGCCGATTTGATGCCGTCGGACACCGCCGGGATATATTCTTTCGGAATCGAACCACCGACGATGGCGTCGATGAACTCGTAACCGCCGCCCTTCTCGTTCGGAGAAAGCTCGATGACCACGTGGCCGTACTGGCCGCGGCCGCCGCTCTGGCGGGCAAATTTCGTATCTGCCACGGCGGATTCGCGGATCGTTTCTTTGTAGGCCACCTGCGGCTTGCCGACATTGGCCTCGACACCGAACTCACGCTTCATGCGGTCGATGAGAATCTCGAGATGAAGCTCGCCCATGCCGCTGATAATGGTCTGGCCGGTCTCTTCATCCGTGTGTACGCGGAACGTCGGATCCTCTTCGGCAAGCTTCTGGATCGCTTCGCCGAGATTTTCCTGGTCTGCCTTCGATTTCGGCTCGATGGCGACGTCGATGACGGGCTCCGGAAAATCCATCTTCTCCAGCACGACCTGATCGGCTTCGTCGCAGAGCGTGTCGCCGGTACGGGTGTGCTTGAGGCCGATTGCCGCGCAGATATCGCCCGTATAGGCGGTTTCCACATCCTCGCGGTGGTTGGCATGCATGCGGAGGATGCGTCCGAGACGCTCCTTCTTGCCGCTGATGGAATTAAAAATGTACGAACCGGCCTTTACGGTGCCGGAATACACGCGGAAAAAGATCAACCTGCCCACGTAGGGATCGGTCGCAACCTTGAAGGCCAACGCCGAGAACTTCTCTTCATCGGACGGCTGGCGCTCGAGATGGTCGGAGAGATTGACATGATGACCGACCGTGGCACCCACATCAAGCGGGGACGGAAGGAAATCGACGACCGCGTCGAGCATGCGCTGTACGCCCTTGTTCTTGAACGAGGAGCCGCATAGCACCGGCACGATCTTCATTTCGACCGTGGCACTGCGCAGCACCTTCGTGATCTCTTCCGGACTGATCTCCTCGCCATCGAGATACTTGACCAGCAGGGTGTCATCGACATCCGCGACGGCTTCAAGCATCTGCGTCCGGTATTCGCGTGAAACTTCCCGCAGGTCCGTGGGGATTTCGATTTCGTCCCAGGTATCACCGAAGGTCTCTTCGTGATAGATGCGGGCTGTGTTCGTGATCAAATCGATGATACCCACGAACGTTTCGCCCTGGCCGATGGGAAGAACCACCGGAATGGCGTTGGCTCCGAGCCGCGAGCGCATCATGCCGACGGCATCATAGAAATCGGCGCCGACGCGATCCATCTTGTTCACAAACGCGATGCGCGGGACGCGATATTTGTCGGCCTGACGCCAGACGGTTTCAGACTGCGGTTCGACGCCGCCCACGGCGCAGAACAGCGCGACCGCACCGTCGAGGACGCGCAGGGCGCGCTCAACTTCGACAGTGAAATCAACGTGACCCGGAGTATCAATGATATTGATGCGGTTGTTCCGCCAGAAGCACGTCGTCGCGGCACTCGTGATCGTGATCCCGCGCTCTTTCTCCTGCTCCATCCAGTCCATGGTCGCAGCACCGTCATGGACTTCGCCCATACGGTGCAGCACGCCGGTATAAAACAGAATACGCTCTGTCGTCGTCGTTTTACCGGCATCGATATGCGCCATGATACCGATGTTTCTGGTACGTTCTAGTGGATATTCCCGCTTCGCCATTATTCGTTAACTTTCCCGGCCTTGCTGATTTCTGAATTTCTTTCTGTTACCACTTGAAGTGCGCGAAGGCCTTGTTCGATTCGGCCATGCGATGCACATCGTCTTTCTTCTTCACTGCCCCGCCTTCGTTGTTCGCCGCGGCGATAAGCTCGGCTGCGAGGCGGCGCATCATGGATTTGTCGCCGCGTGCGCGGGCGGCATTGAGCAGCCAGCGGACGGACAGCGCGGTACGACGGTCGGGACGTACTTCCATGGGCACCTGGTACGTGGCACCGCCAACACGGCGGGCGCGCACTTCGATGATGGGCTGGGCATTGAACAACGCTTTGCGGAACACCTCGTATCCGGGCTGGCCGGTGCGGCGCTCGATCTCTTCGATCGCTCCGTAAAGAATGCGGCGGGCCGTGGTCTTCTTCCCGTCCAGCATGATGGAATTGATAAAGCGC
>JACZJN010000133.1 GCA_014860565.1 Bacteroidota bacterium | reverse complement strand
CATGACCGTCAGCAATGGTTGTGGCATCCGCATTCCCGCCGTGACAGTCGATGCAGCCGAGTTCCACTGTCTGGTGCATGGCCTCGATTCCGGCATGACAGGTCACACAACCCTTGCTTTTCCGCAGCACCTCTTCGGGAGATTGACGCAACAGCGGGCTGTCCTGCGCCCGGAGCTGGAAAGGCGCGACGGACAAAGCGAGCAATGAGAGAGCCGCAAATATGTAGTTGGTTCTATACACGCTTCAGTAGGTCATGATGACAGAGGCGAATGTTGAGTACAGCATACCGGAACGCTCGTAGATGTCGGTGAATCCAGCCATCGGCGAAAATGCCGCGAATCCGATAGCAAGTATGGCGTTGTTGTTGAAAAAGGGGCGGTACAGAATGCCGAGACTCAGATCAATGCCGATCTGTTCGTGAATGGATGACTGGTTGATGAACTGCTCCAGCGGAGCGGTTGTCGCGAAGCGCAGGTAGTTGCCATGAAACACGGCCCGGAGTTCGGGAGTTACATCCGCCTCATAGCCTAGACCCAGCAGCAGCAATCCGGGATTGACGAAGTTCGACTGGCCTTCGAATTTATTACTGCGCAGATTCGGGAGGAGACTGCCTCGCTGTACCAGACCAACACCCTGAAGGCCAATGCCCTGCGAGTTCCAGAAGCTGAACGGTCCGCCAGCAAAAAATGGCTGGTCGATGATGGCGTCGAAGCCGCTCCCCACGTCATCTGCCGGTGTATCATCACCGCTGGCAAAAAAGCCCGAAATTTTGAAACGCATCCAGTCCTGATCCAGCGAAAGCTCAAGCGCGGCCATATATGCGGAGATGTCAATCGGCTGCCCGGCGAAGGAGTTGAAATCATCCGTCCCGAAAGCATAATACGCGGCGTGGTTCACGTTGAGGGTGCCGAAGTGTCCATCACCGGTCCATCCCGCAAACATGGATGAAATCGTGTGCGGCAGGGTGTTCCCGAGTACCGCCGGGCGAACCGGTACACCGTTCTCGTCGAAATGCCTCGATGCGCGATCGTTGTTGTAATGAAAGCTGAACTGCGTGGTATGACCGAGAGCGAGCAAATCCTGCAGGTACAGATTGGCGATCCCGACGGTTTGTTCACGATCATCGAACACGGTATTCAGTTCACTGTTCGTCTCCTTTTCCAACATGGGAAGGATGATCAGATTATACTGAAGGCGATTGTTGTCGGCGCTGCCAAACAGACGCGCACCCAGATTGTAGTCGGTGAACACGAAGCCGCGAAAATCGCTGGAAAATCTTTGAATGCCGGCCTTCGCGGAAATAAAATCGTAGCGGTCGCTGATATCGAAAAGGTGTTTTTCGAAAGAAAGCTCCTGAAATCCGAAATGCGAATCCTCGCGAACATTTCCCTTCCGCACGTTGATGTTGACGCCGTTGTGTTCCTGAAGCCGCACGTAGTTATAGTTGAAGGAGCCCGTCACTTTTACTTCCCAATCTCTCGGACGATAGGCCACATCTCCGTTGTAC
>JACZJN010000015.1 GCA_014860565.1 Bacteroidota bacterium | reverse complement strand
CAGTGCTGTCAAGTAAATACTTGCACTCGATAGCAAATAGTGTGGCACTACATTTTAGACATTTTGCAACCACACATGCCCAATACACGCTGGATTCGCCATTATCGAGAATTTTCGAGGTGCAAACTGTTTAATTTGAGTCAAAGAATATTGTATTGCCACCGTATCAAACTCCCAGACAAAATCGTGGCTGGTAGTGTCGAGGGGAGCGGACGGGGGATCGGGGGAGACCGGCGCCGCATCCTCGCGGCAGGCGGTGCCGAACGCAATCGCGAACAGGAGCGCGATGCCGACGGCTAGTGTTTGTGTCGTTTTCATGAAGTCCCTTCGTGCATTTTTGTTGTTCCCGTTTGGGTGAGGACCTGAACCGTATACCGCTTCCCCGTTGACGATCCGGACCTCGCCGTTGCTTTCGTTCTCCCTGTCGAGTGCGCTTCCCCGGCGCACCTTTTCGTTCTCCCTGTCGAGTGCACTTCCCCGGCGCACCTTTTCGTTCTCCCTGTCTGCTCCGTTTATAGGCTCTAACTCGATAGCGATTTGTCCCGCCCTTTCAGGGCTGGGGGAATAAACGGGGTCCGCGCTTCGTTCCCAGGGCTGACCGGTCTCCGTTCCGCTTCGCGGAACTTCGACGCGGTCCTGCCCTGGGCTGCAACAGGTCGCGCCTTCAGCGCGAATATCGGTGGCGATTTGTCCCGCCCTTTCAGGGCTGGGGGAATAAATGGGGTCCGCGCTTCGTTCCCAGGGCTGACCGGTCTCCGTTCCGCTTCGCGGAACTTCGACGCGGTCTTGCCCTGGGCTGCAACAGGTCGCGCCTTCAGCGCGAAGATCGATGGCGATAGCGATCTCGGGCGCGATGGCGATCTCGAACTCGATGGCGATCCCCTCAAATTCATCCCACGTGACAGACGAGGACACTCCGGTGCTCGTGGCACCGACAGCCGCGGCGCCGCTCCCTGTGACGCGTGCTCCCTGCTTGCGTCCGGTCGTCCGCTCGTGTCCCGCTGTCGACAGTGGGCTTGTCATCGTGTCATGAATCAGCATCCTCCCAATTACGATCAATCCGCTTGTTCCCGCGACCCGCATATCGCTGCGTCCAAGGCGCACGTCACTTGTCATGAAGCGCACCCAATTCTGCACGGCCTTCCCCGGAAGGACAGAAACCCCGTCTGCCATCCAACCGTCATTCTGCGCTGCGGACCGCGGGAACTCCCCGGCGGATAACACATTCCAGGAACACCGGCCATTCGCCAGAGCGGAACGCATTCCCCGCTCCCTGTCCGGACCGTCTCCCCATTCCCCGTCTCCCATCCTTCCGGATGTCCCGCAACTGCACTGCGCGTGAGGTCGGTTTTCCTGGTATGTGTGTATTGTATTCATTATCGGATTATTACAGCGGTTGATCTTGTTCAACGATCTGGGACAACAATAAGAATTCTATTCCCTAGAGTCAAGTACCTAATTCGCCCTAAAACCATGTTCTACAGACACTTTGAGGGCACGGTATCCGCACTCCACTGTTTTTTTGTTTCTTATTTAGGGAATCCAATACACACACATGCGTAAAATTTTTTTCAAAAAAATGCATTTTCTGTGAAAACGGCTCTTTCAGGAAAGCGATTTCCGACGAAACGGCCATTTTTGCCTCTCGGAAAAGGACAAACGCCTATCCAAAGCGGGCGGGATTCAGCGTCCCTCGGCAGGACGGATCATCCGCACCGAGCAGGCACCCGGTAGAACCCGGCATCCCTCGGATGGCGCTGACGGTGCACGGCGGACAGGTTGCGGTCACTACGGCTCGGCAGACGGGCTGCGTGCCCTGCGGCTCGGCAGACAGGCTGCAAGACACTGTCGACGGGGACGGACTCCGGTCCCTGTCGAAGGGGGCCTGACGCTGGTCCCTGCTGCCGATGGGCAACCCGAGTGGACTTGCGACAGTCCCGCGTGCATGCTACTATTGTATGTTCCGTCCCATTCCACCGGCAGGAGCTGTACCCTATGCCACGATTTCGCTACGCCATCCTCGCGCTGCTGCTGCTGCTGCCCGCGCATGCGGACGCCCAGCTGCAGCTGTTCATCGACAGTCTCGACATTTCCGCGTTTCCGGACATCCGCATGCTCGTGCGGGTGACCGAGGGCAATTCTGCGGTTCGGGGATTGAAGGTGGCCGATTTTACGGTGTTTGAAGACGGATTCGTGCAGCCGATCACGGCCGGCTACTGCCGCGACACCCTCTCCCGCGGACCGGTGTCCGTCCTGCTGCTGATGGACGTCAGCCGCAGCATGGGCGGATGGCCATGGGGCAACGATGCGATCATCGACGCCAAGCGCGCGGCGAAATCCTTCGTCGATCGCCTCTCGGACGACGATGAAATCGCACTCGTCAGCTTCAGCGCGGAAACCTACTACAACCAACCCTGGACCAACAACCGCACCTTGGTCAAGCAGAAGATCGATCAGCTGGACGTCATCAGCGGAACGGCGCTGTGGGATGCGGTGATGACGTCCGCGAATCTCATTCGCTATCGGATGAAAAAGAAAGTCATGATCGTGCTGGCGGACGGCCAGGACGGTTCGTCGGAGAATCCCGCCTCCCTCGCGATCAGCTATGCCATCGACGCCGGCTGCGTGGTCTATACCATCGGACTCGGGGATGACGTCGACGAGCAGAACATGACGACGCTGGCATCACAGACAGGCGGACGCTATTATCACGCTCCGAATGCCACGGATCTCGATCAGATCTATGCGGAGATCATTCAGCAGCTGGAAACGACAGGTATCTGCGAACTCAACTACCGCTCCCCCATCGATTGCTGGAACGGCGACAAGGTATCGGTGGAAGTCGAAGCCATGACGCCGCGCGGCGTCGCGATGAGTGCGACCAGCTACAATCTCCCCTATGACACCACCACGTTTTCGTATGTGAATGTGGCCATGGGACGCGAATTTGTGGTGGAAGCCGGTGAGGAAATCACAGTTCCGGTGGAACTGACCCGCGTGTCCGCACAGCGCGCGCCCTCGCGCTTCGACTTCAGCGTGGATTACGATCAGACGCTGCTGCAGCTCATCGACGTACGGACGGCGGAACTCACCCCGCTCTTCACCATCTCTCACACCCCCACACTGCGCGGCAGTGACGTCACAATCATCGGCGGGAAGACCATCACCACTCCCGGGCAACTGTGCGAGCTGACCTTCCGGGCCGCCAATTCGTTCGAGAGCCGAAAAACGGAGATCGCCGTTTCTCCTCCCGACGTGCAGCAATTCTGCACCGTGGCAACGTCGAATGACGGCCTCGTCACCGTCAGCGGGACCTGCGAACGCGCCATCCATCAGAGCGCGGGCAAGCTCTCCCGCAGCTACATCGTCGGCAACAGCCCCAATCCCTTCACCGGCGTCACCACCATCACCTATCACATGGGAAGCGAGCTTCCTGTCCGCCTCTCGGTTCGCAATGCCCTCGGCGCGGAAGTTGCCGAACTCGTCAATGCCGTTCGCTCAACCAGCACCCACAGTGTGCAGTTCGATGCCTCCGGACTCTCCAGCGGCATATACATGGTCAAGCTCGAGACGGAAACGGAAAGCGACGTTCTGCGCATCACCCTGACGAAATAAAAAAGGGCCAAGCGACCCCCGTCACATGCTGAAATACCGGCCGTTGCTTCCTTCCGGACCTGGCGGGGTTGGGTATACAAACATTGCGAGGGACTTGGCCCAGCAACTAACATACGGTATTTTGACTATTCGAGCAAAACGTTTGAATGGCTGTTGGCTGTTGGCTGTTGGCTGTTGGCTATTGGCTGTTGGCTTTTGGCTGTTGGCTTTTGGCGCCTACGTCTCGAATTTCAAATGCTCGACTGTCCAATGCTCGACTGTCCATTGTCGAATGTCTAATTCTCCCCTTCTCCCATCTCCCTCACGATCTCGTACACGATCGCCCCGCTGTATCCTTTCCTCTGTAAAAACCCCGCCAGCCTCCGTTTGAGCACGTCTCCCGTGGTCGTGGTGTGTTTGCGGCGGTAGGATTCGGCAAGCGCGCGCGCAACGTCGATTTCCTCGCGGTCTTCGAAGGCTTCGGCCAGCACTTCCGCGATGATGTCGTCGTGAACGCCCTTGCCGCGGAGTTCGCGACGCAGCATGGATGCGGAACGCGGACGCAGCGCCAGGCGGTCCCGCACCCAGAGACGCGCGAACTCGGCGTCGTTGAGGAGATTGACGCGCTTGAAGGTCGCGATCGTTTCCTCAATGGCCTCCTCCGAAAATTCCCTCTGACGCAGCCGCTGCCGCAGTTCCCGCTCGGACCGCATGCGCAGCGCGATGAGGCGCTCCGCCGCGAGCTTCGCCTGTACGAGATTGTCGAAGCGTTCGATGTCCCGGCGCAGCGCATCGTCCAGCGTCATTCCCTTGTGCAGTCCGAAGCGGAACACCACGTCATCGTTCAGCCCGAAAGCAAATTCGCCATCGAGGAATACGGACACCCGACGGCGATTCTTTTTCTGACGTTCTATGGAAGTGATGGTCATCGTTTCCCCGATATACGACCCACGGAAATTATTGCTGCACGACGGAGGAGAAACGGACCCGGACGGAGTCGGCGAACAATGCGCCGAAGATGCCGACACCGTTCTGTATGTTGGAGATGTCGGGCCGATCCTGCCGCACCGAGACCGGATCGTCGAAGCCGCGCGCCAGCTTGTAGTAGCTGTAGAGATACTGATCGAACGAATACGCCACGCCCACCACATCGCGCCCGGTCACGCCGTCGTCCTCGCGAAGAGCGGTGTGCACGCGCAGCATGTTGCCGTTTGAGAAGGTAACGGACTTGTCGCGCGAGGGCTCGGAGAATTCATACTCTCCCGTTATCGCATTGAAGCGGGAAGGGACCTCGCGGCGGACGTCCACGTCCACCCCGTCGACGGTCTTCGTGCCCACGACCCACATGCGGAAATAATACCCGCTGGCCGGATAGGCGGTATTCTCCACGGCCGCGACGCGCACGCCGCCGTTGACGACCTGCATCTGCACGTAGGCGCGACTGGGCACCTGCGTCACCGCGGTGATGCGCTTGTAGCCCGGCACCTCGACGGTAAGGGTGTAATCAGTGCCTTCGGTGGGAACGAGTTCACGGTTGATCCATACTTTCTTCTTCGATCCGTCGCTCAGCGTAAAAAGCGTGTCGTAGAACGCAAAATTCTTTCGGCTGCTGGCGACCGTCACCGTCGCCTCGGTAACAGGGTCGGGAATGATCGGGTTTGACGGATTCGTACTTTCCGCGTCGAACGTCCGCTCCAGTCGCACGACCTGGTAGGACATGGAACGATCGAGCACGCTGAACACCACGATACGCTCTTCATAATCCGACTTGGGTGAAAAATCGTTTTCACATGCCGTGAGAATGGGGAGAACGAGCAGCAGAGTGAGCAGACGAAGCACTGTATATGAGGGAAGAGTAACCACAGATTTCACGGATTACACAGATTGATGTGAGAATGGTCCATTCTATAAAATGTGCGGAACTGCCCTGAAAGGGTCAAGGCATTTTCGCGTGATCAGTAAGATACGCAGAAATGAATCACGGCGAAAACCGCCCCCCTGCCGCGCCAAAGTTCGCCCAGCCGTGCCGAAGTTCGCCGCAGGCGAACGAAGGCGGGCATTAATCCCTGATAAACCGATAGTAATTGTACACGATCGAATCCGACACCATGCCGCCGAAAACGCCGAGGCCTCCTTCGATGAACGAGACGTCGGGAGCGTCGAGGCGCATGCTGAGCGGATCGTCGAAACCGCGCACAATTTTGAAGTAGCTGTAGAAGTTGCTTTCGAGGCCGTACACCTGCGTGATGACCCTGCGCGCGACGATGGAATCCCCGGGCTGCATCATCCCTTCCGCGATTTCGCGGAGCATCCCCGCGGAATAGCTCAGTTCATCCGCGCGTCCGGGAGAGGGATACACCCAGGTGCCGCTCGTGGCGATGTGCCGCAGGGGAATTTCCCTGCGCTCGATGAGGGTGTCGCCGTAATTCCATTTCGTGATTTCCACCCACAGCCGGAAATAGAAGGCCGCGGGTTGCCTGACGAAGGAAGTGACGCCATGATAGACGTGGATGGCGTCGACTCCGGTGTCGGGACGCACCAAGTCGGCCCGCACATACAACCGCGAGGGCAGCGTCACCGTGGATGTGATCACCGGGTGTCCCGGTATGGTCACCTGCAGACGGTAGTCCTTTTCCGGGAGGGGACGCAAATCACGGTTGAACCATGATCGCACGCTCTTTCCGTCGGGCGAGGACACCAGCGTATCCTGGAAGATGAATATTTCTCCCCCGCGGATGACACGCACATCTGCTTCATGCACTTCCGCGTCGGTGAGCGGCGTGGTGGTGAGTCCCAGTTCCGCGTCATAGCTCCACGCGAGACGCACGACCTGCATCGGCTGCGACGGATCCATCACGGCGAATACAGCGAGCTGCTTGTTGAAATCGGATTTGGGAGAAAAATCATCCTCGCACGCGACGCCCAACAGCGCCGCGGCGAGGAACAACATCAGGGCCATTCTGCCCATAGGTGCACCATCCTTGCATTCCATCCGCCGCGCCCGCAGTCTCACGCCCTGTGAGCAATCACGCGCGGAAGATTCCTGCGACTATTTCTTCTTCCCTTTCCCGCTCTCCACTTCATCGGCATTGTCGGCGTCGTTGACATCGGCGCCTTCCTCGGACGCCGGCGCGGGACGACCCCCGATGCCGAGTTCCGTTTTGACATGATTCTCGATCTTCAGCAGGAGATCAGGTGTTTCCTTGAGGAATTTCCGCACACCCTCGCGTCCCTGTCCCAGGCGCTCGTCGCCGTAGGAGAACCACGAACCGCTTTTCTGAATCACGCCGGCTTCGACGCCGACGTCGAGCAGATCGCCGATGCGGGAAATGCCTTCGTTGTAAAGGATATCGAACTCCGTTTCCTTGAACGGCGGCGCCATCTTGTTCTTCACCACCTTAATGCGAACGCGGTTGCCGATGATGTTGCCGGCGTCCTTGAGCACGTCCTTGCGTCGGATGTCCATGCGGATGGACGCGTAGAATTTGAGCGCGTTGCCGCCCGTGGTGGTTTCGGGATTGCCGAACATGATGCCGATTTTCGAGCGGAGCTGGTTGGTGAAGATCACCGTCGTCTTGCTCTTGCTGATCGCGGCGGTGAGTTTGCGCAGCGCCTGCGACATGAGGCGGGCCTGGGTTCCCATGGTGGGATCGCCCATTTCGCCCTCGATCTCCGCGCGCGGCACCAGGGCGGCGACGGAGTCGATGATGATGACGTCGACCGCATTGCTGCGCACCAGCGTCTCGCAGATCTCGAGCGCCTGCTCGCCGTGTTCCGGCTGGGAAACGAGAAGATTGTTGACATCCACCCCGATCTTCCGGGCATAGCCCACGTCGAGCGCGTGCTCGGCGTCGATGAAGGCGGCGAGTCCGCCGGTTTTCTGCGCTTCCGCCACGATATGGAGGCAGATCGTGGTTTTGCCCGAGGATTCCGGACCGTAGATTTCCACGACGCGTCCGCGGGGAATGCCGCCGATGCCCAGCGCGAAATCGAGAGAAATCGAACCGGTGGGAATGGTCTCGACCTGCGTGATCACACCGTCTCCCAGACGCATGATCGAGCCCTTGCCGAAATTCTTTTCGATCTGCTGCACCGCAAGATCGAGTGCCTTGATTTTACCTTCGCGTTCGTCAGACATGATAAAACCTCAAATTGGTGAATACTTCCCCGCAGTTATTCCCCGGGTGTCAGTGAAAAGTGAATGCGTTCTTTATGAATCGCTCCCTGTGGTGTGAGCGTGCTTTCCATGATGCAAAGCCGTGTAAAACGAACAGGTGAAGGCTGAAAGCTACATGCTTGCAGCGCATTTTCCAAACCGTCGGTATCGGCGTCCCTGCGCACCCTGCCGATGGTGAAATGCGGGGTAAACGCCTTCTCCTCCGGCTCCACTCCTTCGCCCATGCAGACCTCTTCCACCAGTTGCTGCAGTGCCAGCACCGCCGGTGGCGGCGTGGAAAATCCCAGCCACACGATACGCGGCCGCCGCAGATTCGGGAATCCCCCCGTGCGATCGATGCGTCCGGGAATGCCCTTTTGCGAAAGCGGCAGCGCCGGTATTCCTGCAGCCAGTCCCGCCGCGATCGCGTCGAGCGTTTTCGGCTCCATATCGCCGAGGAATTTCATCGTGACATGGATTTTATCCGTCTGTTCCCAGCGCACGCCGCGCTCCTTTTGCCGCAGGCACGACACGAAACGCGCCATCTCCTCCCGCGCCGCGGGATCCGGATACAATGCGATGAACGAGCGAATGAGCATGATGTGGGGAGTCAATGGTACATAGACATTTGTATAATAAGAAAATATTTTGTGCAACGCAAGGGAGAGGTTTCATGGAGCGGCGCGCTCCAGCGCGCCGAACACTTTACGAACTCACCTCGCCACGACGAGCCTACGGCACCGTGCCGCACATGAACTCACCCCGACACGGCGAGCCTACGGCACCGTGCTGCACATGAACTCACCTCGCCACGGTGAGCCTACGGCACCGTGCTGCACATGAACGCACCTCGCCACGGCGAGCCTACGGCACCGTGCCGTACATGAACTCACCCCGACACGGCGAGCCTACGGCACCGTGCCGCACATGAACTCACCCCCCGGCCCCCTCTCTTGACAGAGAGGGGGAGGAAGAGTGGGTAACAACTCGATTCACATGTGAGGTCCATCGACACTCCCTGATGATGGATCTGAAAAAGCATGCCCTCAACGTACGGTCCGCCGAAGCGAAAAGAAAGGACAATGTCACGACCGTACGAAGCATTACCCTTGAACTGAAAAAACCCCCTCTCTTCTCCCCCCTCTCTGTCAAGAGAGGGGGGCCGGGGGGGTGAGTTCATGTGAACCCCATTCACCCCACCACGCGGCCGGCCTTGCCGTGGCGAGGTGCGTTCATGTGAACCCAAGACAGAGGCACGCGGCCGGCCTTGCCGTGGCGAGGTGCGTTCATGTGAACCCAAGACAGAGGCACGAGGCCGAAGGCTTGCCGTGGCGAGGTGCGTTCATGTCAGGCACACGACGGTGCGTTCATGTGCGGCACGGGGCCGAAGGCTTGCCGTGGGGGGGGGGGCGTTCATGTGAACCCCATTCACCCCACCACGCGGCCGGCCTTTCCGAGGCGGTTCATGACGGCGGTGCCGATGCCGACGCTTTCGATGGCGGGACAATACATCACCTCCACCCCCGCATCGTCGAGGGCGCGGAGTCCGGCGTAGAGATGACGGGCGTAGTCGACGGACGTGCCGTCGCGAAGGGAGGAGAATGTGTGCTCGCCGCATCCGCGGAAGCGCTCGGGCGCGAGCAGACCCACGCGGCGACCGGACGCGGCCGAAACGGCGATGGCTTCGGTCAGCGCTTCGCGCATGGCGACGTCGTCGCGGAGAGGAAGCACGAGCAGATCGGCCCGCGGTGCGTAGTGACGGTATTTCATGCCGGGAGAAAGCGGCCGCGCGGCGTCGGCCCCGGCTTCTGCGACGTGCGTCTGAAGGACGTCCTCGAGATCCTCGCGCGTCACGGTGCCCGGACGCAATATCGTGGGCACGGCCGAGGTCAGATCGAGCACGGTGGATTCGATGCCGACATGGCAGGATCCTCCGTCGAGCACGGCCTCGATGCGTCCCTGCAAATCATCGTACACGGTGCGCGCGTCGGTGGGCGACGGCCGCCCCGAAACGTTGGCCGACGGCGCGGCGACGGGCACGCCGGCCTGTCGCAGCAGTTCGCGGGTGATACGATGATCGGGGAGACGCACGGCGACGGTGGCGAGTCCTGCGGTGACGACATCCGGCACGGCGGCGTTGTGCGTGACGATCAGCGTGAGGGGACCCGGCCAGTATTCATTCACCAGCTCCTCGAAATACGCCGGCACCACCTGCATCAACTCCCGCGCCTGCGCCTGGTCGTGCACGTGCACGATCATCGGATTGTCCAACGGACGACCCTTCACCTCGTACACCCGCCGCACCGCAGCCTCGTCCAGCGCATTCGCGCCCAGTCCGTACACGGTCTCGGTCGGAAACGCCACGAGCTTCCCCTCCCGCAGCAGCGTCGCCGCGGCAAGAAGGCTCGACGCCAGATGCTCGCCATCAGTAGGGAGAATGCGCGTTGTCATGATGCGAATATACGAAAAACGGGGAGGATCGGGGAGGATCGGGACGATGAGGCGTCCTCATGACCGGCATGGAGCGCATCACCACCTGCATCCTGAGCTACAACCGGAAGGATGATCTTCGCCGCACGCTCGAGGCGGTGCGCGCGATCGAGGGACTGCGGGTGATCGTGATCGACAACGCGTCGACGGACGGTACGCGGGAGATGCTGGAGGACGAGCCTAAAGGCTCATCCTCCAAGATCGCCATTACGGCCATCCTTCTCGAGGAGAACAGGGGGATCGCGGCGCGGAATATCTTTTTCGAGACGGTGGAGACGGAGTTCCTGCTGACGCTGGACGACGATTCCTGGCCGCGAAGTGCGGAGGATGTGCTGCGGATGCTGCGGACGATGGAGTCCGACCCGCGCGTCGCATCGGTGTGCGCATCCTGCGTGCATCCCGACACCGGCGTGGCGGAGACGGCGGGCATCGAGCGCTTCGCCAGCGGCGGTTCGGACGACACGGGCTACAACGTGGTGAACATCGCCGCCGGGGGATCGCTGCTGCGCATGGAAGCGCTGCGCGAAACAAGCGGCTACGGTGAGGAATTTTTCTGGGGACGCGAGGAAAACGACCTGGCGTTCCAGCTGCTGCAGCGCGGATGGCGCGTGGTGTACGATCCCCGCGCGGTGATCTGGCACACGCTTTCGCCCGCGGGACGGCAGGTGTACCGCCGCCTGCGCTACGTGACGCGCAACAGTTTCTGGCTGCTGTGGAAGTATTTTCCCCTCGCGGCCGCGCTGCCCGTGTCGCTGCTCTTTGTATTGAGACGCATCCTTCCCATTTTGAAAGATCCGCGCCGCGCCGGACCCGTGCTTCGCGGCATCGCCGCCGGCTACGCCGGGATGTCCGCCCGTCGGCGTCCGTCGCCGGGACACCGCCGCTTCACGCTGCGCGAAACGTGGTCCCTCCGCGGATGGTTTTTCAAGCTGCTGTACGAATAAGACACAGATACCCGATATTCAGCACATGGCCGCATCGCTCAACATCCTCCAGCTGTCTCCGCATGTGCCCTGGCCCGTGGCCAACGGCGCCACGATCGGCATCTATAATA
>JACZJN010000132.1 GCA_014860565.1 Bacteroidota bacterium | reverse complement strand
ACCCCACCCGGCGCTCTACCGCAATAGCGTCAACCTGTGCACACCCGCAGCACCTTCAGCATCGAGGCGACAGAAGTAGCTTCCTCCCGGGAGATCGGCAGCGTCAAAAAGTGCCGTGTGTGATCCGGCGGACTGCATCCCCTCGGCCAGGGTCGTCACGAGACGGCCTTCGCTGTCGTAGATGCGCAGCCGGACCGCGGCGTCGCGCAGCAGCCGATAGCTGATCTTCGTCGACCCCGCACCGACCGAGACACCGAAAGGATTCGGGTAGCTGGCGAGCGCGAAGCCTGCGGGATCGGCATCGTCTGTCTGGTCGAGCGTGACCATCACGTCATGGGAAAATGTTTGCGTTCCGTCGTGGTCTACCTGCCGAAGTCGATACAGCCATGGACCACACGCGGATGGCTGGTCGACGTATGAATAGCGCTGGGCCACGTCGGTCGTACCACGTCCCTCGGTGAAACTTTCCGCAAGCTCTTCCCACGCCCCTTCCATGGTGCGCCGTTGCACGAAGAAGCCCATGTTGTTGACCTCACTCTCCGTGGTCCACTCCAGGCGGACGCTGCGCACTTCCGGCAATGCGGTCGCACGCAGCGAGGAGAGCTCGACCGGGATGTACCGGTTCCCCCCCCGCACCAGCCGCACATAATTGTAGATGCGGATGACATCGCCCTGGGGCCCGTTCCCATGGGGATAATTCGCAGGGTCGCCGGTCTTCGGATCGCTGCGCTGCGCACCTGCGCCGTGGACATCCAGCAGAACATAATTCGATGAACTCGGCGGCTGCTCCATCCAACCGAGTCCGCGGCCGAAACACAGATACGCCGCCATCTCGCCGCCCGGTGAGGTGGGCGGGCCCTCCTTGTGTGTCGTGCTGGTCCAGTAGAAAGGGTATTCTCCTCCGCCGATACTCGAGGCAAGAAACACCGGATCAATCGCAGCGGAGTTCGTCGTCGATGGCGAACGCGTATAGTCGATGATGCTCTGCAGCTCTTTTGCGTTGGGCAGACGCCAGTCGCTGTATCCCAGATATCCGGATGTGTTTTTCGCCTGTACCCATGCGAGGGCGGTCTGCCAGTTCATGCCGCCGCGGCTGTCGGGCTTGACCCACATCAGTCCCGTCGCCCGGTCGGTGATGGTGCTGTCCTGGTTATCGATGAAATTGTTGACGCCGTAATGCGCATTGCCGCGCACGAAGCGGACGTAGAGCTGATTGCGGTCGCCGGCGGGGAGGCGTTTTTTCGGATACCCCTTGATGCGGCCGTCGGCGAAGTTCACACCGAAGGCGGTCGAGTCGCCGTTCATCGTGAAATGCACGTATGTGGTGGAGGACCAGTCCTGGCAGTCGATAATGCGTTCACCGATCGCCGTGTTGCCGAAGGCGAAATCGAAATAGGTTGTGTTGAGGTAGGGCACGGACGTCGCGGCGGTGAGACCGCTCTTCCCGTTGAAGTCGATCAGCGAATACAGTTCCTTGATCGTGGGCATGCGCCAATCGCCGTAGCCGCCCACCGAGCAGGTCGCGGCATCGGCCAGCGCTTTCTCCCACGACACTTTCGATCCGCGCGCCTTCACCCACATGAGTCCTGTCACCGGATCCGAAATCGTACCGTTGCCGTTGTCGACGTACTGCGGCTGATTTCCCTGATGCTGGGCGTCCTGTCCGTAGAACGCCTGCCCGGTCCCGGGAGCCGTGATCGGAGCGGTGTTGCTGTAGCACTGCTGCTGTCCGGTGTCAACGATATAGTACGAACTGTCGTACTGCGCAGCGAGCCGCGCCGACAGACACGCGAACATGATGATCGTGATTGCGCTTCCGCGAAAATGTGCAGTGAACTGCTTCATATCGACATCCTCATCTTTGTGTTCGTAGGACATTCTTCCGCACGCTTGATGGACGCTTCCTTAAAACAGTGGGGCATACGTCGTTGCCACGGAAGCTGTCTCCTGTGCCCTCAATTGCGGCACGATTGCAGCGTATACCATGGCGCAGCATGAGATCGGCAAAGCAACAGTGACGCGGGTCTCGGGGGTAGATGTCATGGACAGGTTGGGTTGGATTTTCGTTGCGTGCGGAAGAATCGAATAAAGGTGTTGGACAACGAAAATGCGAATATGTTTAATCCCATGTCAGCTCTTTATTCCGACAACACTGAGAAGCGATATGCAGCAACGCACCCACGCTGTCTTGACACTCGCATCGGTGTTTTGTAAGTTTTCGGTGTCAGTTATCTGAATATTACATCCTCCCCCACCCATCCCCAGATGGGATGCAGGCGTTCGAGCGTCCGTCACACTTGATATATATCACCACCCATTGGAGGAGGAACGATGAAGACGCTCGTGTGGATTTTCATGGCCGGATTGTGTCTGGCCGCTTCGCCGCTTTATACGCAGGATGTTGAGACGCAACTGGCCGGGAACTCTGCCTCACAGGGATTCACCGTCAAGACAAACAGCAGCATTAATCTCTTCACGATTCGGGGCGACGGGACCATCGGGATTGGAACCGCCACACCAACTGCCGGCTTCGATGTTAAGCAATCCGGGACTTTACATGCGGGGTATTTTCATATCGACAACGTAACCTCATCGTCGGATGCCATCTTCGCGGAATCAAAAAGTACGGACAATTTCAGTGACGCGGTGCGAGCTTTGGCGGTCGGCGGACGCGCGCTTTTCTGCCAGAACTCCGGGACGGTTGCGACCGCGGATCTTAAAAACAATGGCAGTGGCCGCGCGATTCTCGCTACCAATAACTCCCCCACCAGTCCTACGATAACTGCAGTGAACGACAATGCAAGTCCCGGCGCACCGCTGCTCGCAGCGCATGGGACACTCGGTCAGGCGTTCGTTGTCGACAGGGAAGGCGACGTGTCCGCCACGGGCACCGTGACCGCCGATGCGTTTACTGCGACCACGACCCTCAACACCGGGACGCCCGCCGTGGGCCGTATGTACAGGGACAATGTGGTGTACGTGTGGGGAAAAGTGAAAGCAGACGGGACGTTCAGTGGTCAGAGTTTCGGCATTCAGTCCGTAACGCGAAATACCGATACGACCTACACCATCACGTTCAAGACGACGTTTGCATCCATTGACGATTATGCCGTTGTGGTGTCACCAGTGAACAATGCGACCTTCGAGATTGCGACACCGCTGCCTCAGTCTGCGAATAGTGTGAAGGTGAAAATTCATTACGTGTCATTTTCGCCATCGAATATCATACGGAGAGATTTTTACGACGATTTCTTCATCATCGTCACCGGCCGCCCGTAATCGGAACAGCGCTGCCTGTACTCTTCATCGGATCAACGACTCGTACATTTTCTGAAGTCGGAGGAATAATAATGAAACCGTATGGATCCCTTGTAAACATTTGTGTTCTGCTCATCGCACTGTTCCATCCAGGCATTCTCCTCGCCCAACGGGGCGACATCATCATCCCGACCGGCGCCACCGTCACCGTCCCACGCAACGCACAGATCTGCGCAGATAAAATCTTCGCCAACAATCCCGGGTACGGGACACTCACCCTTGCCGATCCATCCGGCCTCTGTACCGGCGCCGTCGTTACACCGGTCGAACTGCTGACTTTCTCTGCCGCACTGCAGGAAGACGTCGTCGTGCTTTCATGGGCCACTGCCACGGAAACACGCAGCTACATTTTCGAAGTGCAGAGAAAAGCGGAACAAGGCGATTGGTCAACTCTCGGGTTTGTCGACGGGAATGGCAATGCAACGGAAGTGCACACGTATGTATTCACCGATAATCTCACGGGAATTCCGGAATCCGCCACCGTGCTGCGGTACCGGCTCCGCCAGGTCGATCTCGACGGCAGGTTTGAGTATTCTCCTGAGGTCGAGATCCGGCGTGATCAGCCACTGACGCGCTTTGTGCTCGAAGGCTACCCGACTCCCTGCGACGACGCGCTCACCGTACGCCTGACCCTTGCTGAAGCCGGAGCAACCTGCATCCGGCTGCATGATATCACCGGACGCGTGGTGATGACTATCGCGGAAAATCAGGCACTACCCGCCGGCAGCGTCAGCATACGCGTGAGAACTGCTGATATCCCTTCCGGATACTATCTGCTGGTCGCAGAAAGCGGCCTACGCAGACGGACCGAGAGGGTGATGATCTGGCATTAGAGACGCGTATCGACGCGGAGGATCAGCGTTGGCGGGGTCCTCCGGACGCGGACACGTGCAGTTCCTTCCTGGGCACTGCCGCTATTCCATCGCACGCGGAAGAGAAGCGCGGCGAGGAGAAGCCGCAGGGAGCTGTTCTCTGAGCAGCGCCTTGATCGCCTCCATTTCCTTCTTTACGGACTGGAGTTCGGACAGCTGCGCCTCGAGTTCAGCGATGCGGGAGGCACTCTGCGCTGCCTCTCTTTTCTGCCGTATGAGTTCCGCTTCGAGTTCCGCGACTCGTCCCGCATTCTCCCGCAGCTCCGCGGTGCGCGCTTCAAGCGCTTTGATCGCCGCGAGGTTCACACCGTCGATGGCGATGCTGTTGATGCCGAGAGAATCCGTGCCGCCGAGCCGGAAGGCCTGCCAGAAATCCTGAGCCATCGGTCCGATATACCGGATCGATGCATCCGTGTTTTTATAATTCCATTCCGTCACCGGCACCGACCGGAGCTTCGTCAGCAACGCTTCGCCGTCGATGGTCGTGAAGTTCTCCTTCTTGTTGCGGTCGCTGAAGTTTGTCCAACCGCTCAAACCCCCAGACATGTACACGCCAGTGCTGAGGCCGCTATTGGAGTAAATGCGATATCCACCCGCGAAACGCATATTATACTGGTTGTTTGTTGCGGCACTCAGGACCGAGGTAGTAGAATTATCACCAAGGACGAAGGATCCTTCCTTCCCATTTGTTGACACGTAACTTCCGAGGGCGACGGAATTCGAGGCGTTTGCGGTGGCCAAAACACCAATGGCAACAGAAGAAGTTTGGGAAGCGAGACAACCAGCACCCATCGCGATCGAAGTTGAACCTGAGGCTACATCATTCGTCCCAGCAGCGAACGAATATGCACCGCTGGCAGTCGTATAGTCCCCGAATGCGACCGAAGAGATTCCGTTTGCAATCGTCGAATTTCCGAAGCTAACAGAATACGATCCAATGTTTGCATCATCCCAATGCGTTCCATTCACATATCCAGCACGAAAAGCCGCTTTTCTCGGATAGAACATCATGCGACAACCGCTACCGGTGGCAGGTATTGACCCTGAATTCAATGTTCCCGTGACGAGCAGACCATCCTGCCCGCTGACATGCAGAGTCGCGGAGGGCGTCCCACCGATACCAACTCCGAGTTTCCCACTTGAATATACCAGGTTGGCATTCCCGCTGAGTGAACTCGTACCATTCCATAAGGCCAGCTGATTCGCCGTTCCGGAGCCGCTCAGACCTCCCGACGGTGTGGTCCACGCAACTGCGCTGCCGTTGTACGATAGCACCTGTCCACTGCTAGCCCCGCTTCCACTGAGCTTGGCGGCGGTGATGGTTGCAGTGCCGATGTCGGCGCCTATAATCGTGCCATCCGCGATCTTTCCACTCGTGACGGCATTGGCAGCGAGCAACGGATTCGGATACGTACCGGAAAGGGCGCCTCCCGCACTCCCGGTGGGAGGGAGCGACGATGGGATGACGCCTGCCGCCAGCTTTGCCGCGGTAACGGACGCGTCGGCGAGTTTCGCCGTCGTTACGGCATTCGCTGCTATTTTCGCTGTTGCGACTGCGTTGTCGGCCAGCTTCGCAGCGGTAACGGCATTCGCGGCAATTGTCGGATTCGGATATGTCCCCGCGAGGTCTCCTCCTGCGCTTCCGCCGGGAGGGAGGTATGTCGGTATCACGCCTGCAGCGATTTTCGCAGCCGTCACGGCACCATCCGCAATTTTTCCGGTCGTCACTGCCGAGGAGGCGATCGTCGGATTCGGATACGTACCCGACAGGTCGCCGCCTGCCGCGCCGCTCGGAGGCAGCGAGGACGGAATCAGTCCAGGTGCGAGTTTCACCGCTGTCACCGCCCCGGCTGCGAGCGTCGGATTGGGATACGTACCCGACAAGTCGCCGCCCGCCGCTCCGCTCGGGGGCAGGGAAGAGGGAATCAGTCCGGGCGCAAGCTTCGCTGCCGTGACCGCCGCGTCGGCCAGCTTGGGCGTCGTTACCGCACCATCGCCGAGATGCGCCGTACGGATGCCGTTCGCGCTCACGTTGATCGTCGCGATCGGACCGCTGCCGTCGAGAATGTCCAGCGTCTGATTCGTGTTCTGCACGCCCTGGATGCCCGTGCCCCCCGATCCGCCGCCCGTCGCGGAAATGGTCACGATGTCGCCGCTGGTCGTCAGCGTCACGTTCGCCCCGGCGTTGAGCGAGACTTCATCCGTGAGGAGGTTGCCGCCGACACGTACGGCCTTCACCACCTGTCCGTTTGAGATTTTGTCGCCGGTGACGGCTCCGGTGCCGATCTTCGCTGCCGTCACCGCCCCGTCGGACAGCTTCGGTCCGGTGACTGCGGCCGCAGCCAGCTTGCTCTCGGTCACCGCGCCGTCGGCGAGGCCGAGCGAGGCGACGGGACCGGCACCGTTCTGCACGGCGATGCTTCCGTCGGGACTCTGCACACCCTGTATGCCCGTGCCCCCGCTCCCACCGGCGGCATCGATCGTGATCACGCTGCCGCTCGGGGTAATTGTAACATTCGTGCCGGCCTGCAGCGTCACATCATCGCGCAAAGTGGCCGTTCCCACACGCAGGCTTTTCACCACCGCATTGTCTGCGATGCCGATCGTTGCGACAGGACCATTCGGATTCTGCACGGCGATGGTGCCGTCGGTGTTCTGCACACCTTGGATGCCGGTGCCTCCGGACCCGCCGGATGATGAGATCGTGATCTTGCCGCCGTTGCGCGTGATGGTGGTCGCTCCGCCTCCCTCGAGCGTGAGCGCTCCATCGGCACCGTTGACGCTCGTCACGACACCGGTGGCACCGGCCGCGAGTCCGCCCGCCATATCCGCTTTCAACGCATTGCGCGCGTAGGGAGTGGACGCGAGCGCCGTGCGGGGCGCGAGTTCCGTGCTGCCGTCGACGGAAATGCCGAGCCAGTAGGGTTTGTCGAACGGAGGAGACAGCTGCGTCACTGCTCCGAGCAGCGCGTTGAATATTCCGCCCTTGACCTCGAGCATCTGATTCTCCGTCCACAGCGGTACGCCGCCTTCGGCCTGCTCATAGAGGCGGAACGTGAGCGAATAGTATCCGTCCCCCACCGCCTGACCTCCCGCGTTGCCCAGTACTCCCTGGAAGCTGATGGTCGTGGGGATTTGCGCCTGAAGGCCCGCCGTCACGGTGACGAGCATGATTCCGATGACGAGGTGCAGCGTGAAGTGTTTCATGACTCCTCCGATACGATCAATGAATTCTCATGTCTCTATTTTCTTTGCGACATCATGACTGTGGAAATGCATACCGGCGGCGGCATGCCGACGGCGGCGTGCTTTCAGCGTTCCGGATGCGCTAGCGGAGCAGCAGCATTTTGCGCTCGATGTGCTCATCGCCCTGTACCAGGCGATAGATGTACACTCCCGCATCGAGCTGATCGGCCTGAATCCGGACGATGTAGTTCCCTGCCGCGAGCCGCTCATCAATGAGTACCGCGCGCTGACGTCCGATAATATCGTAGACCGCCAGTAACGTATGGCCCTCGGTTTGAAGCCGCAGCGTGATACGCGTGGAAGGTGATTGTGATGGGGATCCCGGTCCGAAAGGATTTGGATAGTTCTCTCCGAGTTCCGGGCCGCGCGGCACGGCATCCACCGCGTCGGCATCCGTTCCTCCCTGTTCGACGCGATACCAGAACCCGAGCCCTGCGCCGTGTCCGGCCGTGGACGCATACCCTGTGCCGGGCTGTCCGACTGTCGCGCGAAGCGAATGCACCGCGCCGCTCATGAACGAGGCGCCTCCGCCGACGACCGCGCGCTGCAGCACCGGCTGCGCCGTCAACACTGTCCCATGAATCAGTATTCCCCATGCGATTATCGTAAATATCCGCCGCATAAAAACCTCCGTACAAACACATCGTATTTCAACCTCCTGGAACACGAACCCCAAAGGGCTCCATCAAGGAGAGATGGCTTCGAAGGAAAGAGAGCATCGCAGCTGCGCGAACAGCGGGCGGCTGGGAAATTCAGATTATAAATGACGAAATCAATTATGGAAATGTTTGCGACAATGTCAACACGCCATCGACTTTCACAGCAGAATCTTTCGGGATGCCACCCCCGCGGACAGACCAAGGACGAACATGGACACGGTCGAGTTGGAACATGTCGCAGGGAATCGACAGCCTCTACCGCAGTACTCTCACAAGTGTCCGCTCCCCTTCCGGCATCACACGCAAAACATAGATTCCTGCCGGTAATGATGCGACGGGCAGCACAGCGGAACCCCCTTCCGCATTGCCACGCAGGTATTCGTGTCCGAGAAGGTCCGTCAAAATGAGTGTTGCGAATGTCTGTCCCTTCCGAAGCCGTACGAACAGCTGCTCGGCGGCGGGCTGCGGCCATGCGTCGATCGTCGCGTGTTCCCGGTCAGGGATTGCGGCCGTTCCGGAGGTCTTGGAGAGGGACAATCCCCAGAACCCGCCGCCCGCATTCATGTACAGGTGATCGCCCGCGATTCCGACAACCGCGCCGCTCGCCCCGGAAACGGGACCGCCGCGGTACAGCTCCCAGACACCGCTGTCAGGATTGCGCCGATAGATGGCACCGTCCGTGCTCGCGAAGAAGAGGTCCGCCCCATGCGCGAAGAAATTCCTGTTGCCTGCGACGGGAGGTTGTGCGACGATCGGTTCGTGCATGAATGTCGGATCGTCGTGTCGTTTTATATACAACTCCGCGTGCCACAACTGGACGCAGACAAGGGAGTCCGAAACCATGAGGCCGGTGATCCCGCTCCCCGGAAGTCCGAGCGTATCACCTTGCCAGGTGTCTCCCGCGTCGGTGGAATGTCCGAACCAGCAACTTCCCGCGGCGTAGAGGTGCCCGGGCAGCGCAGCGATATGCTCG
>JACZJN010000131.1 GCA_014860565.1 Bacteroidota bacterium | reverse complement strand
GGAGAAAGGCATTCTTTTCATCTGCGACGAGATCCAGGCAGGACTCGGACGCAGCGGCAAGCTCTTCGCGCATTACTACGAAGGCGTGCGTCCCGACATCGTGATCATCGGGAAAGCACTTTCCGGAGGATTTTATCCGGTTTCCGCGATTCTCGCGGACAAGGACATCCTCGGCGTGATCAAGCCCGGCGAACACGGCTCGACATTCGGCGGCAATCCCCTCGCCGCGGCCGTCGCCGTTCGCGCGCTCGAAGTGATCGAGGAAGAAAAGCTGGTGGAGCGTTCCGCCGAGCTCGGCGCGTATTTCGCGGAGCGCCTGCGCGCCATCCCCTCGCAGCACATCGTGAAAGTCCGCGCGCGCGGACTCTGGATCGGTCTCGTGCTCGACACGAAGGCGCGTCCCTACTGCGAAGCGCTCAAGGAAGAAGGCATACTCTGCAAGGAGACGCACGAGCACATCATCCGCTTCGCGCCGCCGCTCGTGATCACGAAAGACGAGATCGACTGGGCGCTCGAACGCATCGAAAAAGTTCTGACAACGATATAATTCCTTACTCTCCCATCAACCAATGGAGTGATCCATGGCCACAAAGACCCGCATCAACACGATCATCGTCGGCGCCGCCGGCCGTGATTTCCACAACTTCAACCTGGTCTACCGTGACAACGACCTGTACAATGTTGTGGCATTCACGGCAGCGCAGATTCCTGACATCGCCGGACGCAAATACCCCGCCGTCCTCGCAGGCAAACTGTATCCGAAAGGCATTCCCATTCATGTCGAAGCCGATCTCGAAAAGCTGATCGCAAAATTCGACGTGCAGGAAGTCGTGTTCGCCTATAGCGACGTGCCCTACGAGCGCGTGATGAGCATCGGTTCCCGCGCCACCGCGGCAGGCGCGCATTTCAAGATCCTGAGCGCGAAAGACACCATGATCAAGAGCAAGAAGCCGGTCGTGTCCGTAACCGCCGTCCGCACCGGAAGCGGCAAGAGCCAGACCACGCGCAAAGTCGCCAACATCCTGCAGGCCATGGGCTTCAAGGTCGCGGCGATCCGCCACCCGATGCCGTACGGTGACCTCGCCAAGCAGAAGGTGCAGCGCTTCGCCTCGATCGCCGATCTGAAGAAGCATAAATGTACGATCGAGGAGATGGAAGAGTACGAGCCGCATATCGTCAACGGCACGATCATCTATGCCGGCGTCGATTACGCTGCGATCCTCGAGCAGGCCGAGAAGGAAGCCGACATCATCCTCTGGGACGGCGGCAACAACGACATGCCCTTCTACAAGCCCGACCTCAATATCGTCGTGGCCGATCCGCTGCGCGTGGGCGATGAGCTCAGCTACTATCCTTCTGAAGCCAACCTCCGCATGGCCGACATCGTGATCATCAACAAGATCGACAGCGCCGAGCCGATGGACGTGCTGGAGCTGCGCCACAACATCCGCAGCGTCAACCCCAAGGCGCAGATCATCGACGCCGCCAGTCCGCTGATCGTCGAGCGTCACGAGCAGATCATGGGCAAGCGCGTCCTCGTCATCGAAGACGGTCCCACGCTCACGCACGGTGAAATGGAATTCGGCGCCGGCACGGTTGCCGCCGAGAAATACGGCGCCGCCGAGCTCGTCGACCCGCGCCAGTGGGCCGTCGGCACCATCAAGAAGACCTTCGAGATCTATCCCGAGATCGGCGTTCTCCTGCCGGCCATGGGTTACGGCGACCAGCAGATCAAGGATCTGACCGCGACGATCAACAAGGTGCCCTGCGACCTTGTGGTCATCGGCACCCCGATCGATCTCAAGCGCGTCGCGAAGTTCAAGAAGCCGTCCGTCCGCGTGCAGTACGAACTGCAGGAAATCGGCGAGCCGAATCTCAAGACCGTGCTCGACGAGTTCACGCAGAAGCTCTAATTGGACGTAGGACTTAGGACGTAGGACGTAGGACCTAGGACTTAGGACTTAGGACCTAGGACGTAGGACCTAGGACGTAGGACTTAGGACCTAGGACGTAGGACCTAGGACGTAGGACCTAGGACGTAGGACCTAGGACGTAGGACCTAGGACTTAGGACGTAGGACGTAGGACCTAGGACTTAGGACCTAGGACGTAGGACCTAGGACTTCGGACTTTGGACTTTGGACTTTGTAGGGGCGCAGCATGCTGCGCCCTTACACGTTTATCCCCCTGCAACGGACCGCGCCCCTACACGTTTATTCCGCCGTAACGGACTGCGCCCTTACACGTTTATCCCCCTGCAACGGACCGCGCCCCTACACGTTTTGTGGCCATCCGTGGAAATCCATCATATCCGTTTCATCCACGTTCCCTTTTCGGCGCGCTGGAACGCGCCACTCCAAAACTTCGGCGCGGTCACGGGGCGATGGAGATGCCGATGAAGAAGTTGGAGCCGGAGCCGAGATGGGTGAGGCGATGGCCGACGTCGAGCCGCATGATGCCGAAAAGATTGTTGATTGAAAGTCCCGCCTCGACGAGAGGAAGGCGGGCCTGCTGCATCTCCCGCGTGAGAAGCGTCTCGGTCCCTGCGCGCATGCGGGTCCAGCCAGCGGAAGCGAACAGACGCAACTCCCACATTTCCGCGGCATAGAATGCTCCTTCCGGCAGACCCATCCAGGAAAACGGCAGCGTACCGAAATTGTGCTCGATGCCAACCACTGCGCGCTCATCACCGCCGAAGTCGCCGATGCGCGCCGTTCTGAAACGGAAGGGAGAGGTCAGACCGGGCTCGCTGCCCGCGAGCGAAAGGAGTTGCTGTACCGGCAGCGTATTCGTCGCACGGGCCCAGGACAGCCGATAATCGGTATGTCCGAGTATCCCCCACCCGAGTCTGCCCGAGACCGTCGCGTGTGGAATGAGCGTCTCCCATTGCCCCGCGTCGAGATCCGTGCGGAGGTATTCCACACCGAGAACGGGGTGGAAATCCGCCGAGCTGCGTTTCTCCCGCATTACGCCGTTGGCTTCGAGCGTGCGTCCGCGGAAATCGCCGCCGAGCGCGAGGCGGGCGGAGAAAATACCGCCGTCGTTGATCCGGGGATTCTCCCGATAGATGCCCTCTCCCTCCAGACTCCAGTCCGTATGTTTCTCTGCTGAACGGTAGTCGATCCACCCCATACCGAAATCGCCTTCCAGCCAGGGAAGTGGATGGAAATTCAGCGCTGCATCTCCCCCGCGGCGGTAGAAGTAGTCGCGTTTGTCGTAGCGGCCGAACAGCACGAGCATCGTCGTCATCATATCGCCGTATAGTATCTCGTCCCGGAACAGCGGACTCATGTCATGATACCCTGCGACGTCGAAGAACCAGGGATCACGGCCGCCTAGCGCAAAGCGTGCGGAAGCGGAACCCTTCAGGCGGCGATCGAGGAAACCGTAGCCGATTTCCGCGGCATATTTCCGCAGCCAACTGTCCTGGTTTTCGCTGGCATATGGAAGCGCCAGCGCGAGCCCCTCCACGCGATTGAAGCGGACGGCATTCACAATGCCGGGTAGGGACCACAGTTTTTTATCCTGCTGCAATTCCTTCCCGGTAATAACATGGCCGACGTTGTATTCCATCATTTCTTCCGCGCGTAAGACCGCCATACTGTCGGACACACGGTAGATCGTCGAATCGATGCGTGATGCCGGCTGCAGGCGCCGCATTTCCCATTCCTCGTCCGTGCTTTTATCTGCGAGCGGAAGCACCTCCACCCGGTATTCGTCGAACACCGTATCGATGCCGGCCGGATTGATTTCGTATTCCGCGATCACGGAGGAGGCCTCCATGTTCAGCCAGACCTCTGATCCCATCGCGTTGACTTTCGCCTGCACGCCCACGGAGCCTGCGCTCGGCATCCAGAAGCGGTCGCCATACAGGCTGAATTGCTGGCGAAAGCGGATGCGCTGTGCGATGGGGAGAAAGACCGCGCGGGCGCCCGGATTCAATTCCAGTTCCACCTGCGTCACCGACCAGGTTGAATCCTCGATATAATAATATCCCGACACTGCCGGCGTGACCGTGGACTTCGGCAGCACCCGGATGCGGTAGACATCATGCAGGTCGCCAGGCGCTACGCCCGCGACGCTGTACCAGTACACATCCTCGAGTCCCGCTTCGGATATCGGTCCGACGGCCTCGCCGCTTTTCCCCAGCTTCAGATTCTCCGCGGAGAAATTGACCTGGGCGAACCCGCTGTGCATCCTGTTCCCCAGATTTTCGAAGAGATCGGACTGCCGCCGCGCGTGAATGAGGACCTTCACCTGATCGGGCTGCGCGAACCAGCTCTCGGTCTGCGTCTCACCGATGTCCATGAAATACGCCGTCAGCTTCGCCGAAAGGTCCGCGGACATGCCGCGCGTACTGTCGATGCGGCTGTACACTTTGCTGTGTGCACGCATGTGATACGAACGCAGTTCTTTTTCGCGTTCGATGCGGCGTTCTCTTACGCGCCGGATGATCAGGCGGGCAAGGCTGTCGTCGGGCGTGACGGTTACTTCAGGCATGTCGAACGCCTGGGGTCGAAGCGCGAAGTCGACGTTCTGCTGATCGGCATGCACGGTCAGTCTGCGCGTCTCGGGACGGTAGCCGATGAAGCTCACGCGGAGCGTCCACACTCCCGGCGGCAGATGCAGCCGGAAATCTCCCTCCCGGCTTGTGACCACGCCCGTCCCGCTCTCCTCGACCAGGATATGCGCGAAGATGAGCGGTTCGTGCGAAATCGCGTCGCGGACGGAACCGGAGACGAGGAGATTCTGGGCGGCGGCGGAACGGATATCGAAGGCCGTGTGCAGGACAAACAGACATACGAACAGCAGCGACGAAAGACAGGCGTGGGGTTTCATCAGCATCCCGAAAAATGGCGTATCCGATATTTTATGCATAATTCATGCCATAATACAGGCGAAAATACGGTCCTGTATTCAGGAATACACCACCTGAGGCGTGGCACGCGTGCGACAGTGCTGTCCTTTTCATGACACGCGTCGCCGCTCCAAGACTCCGGCGCGCTGGAGCGCGCCCCTCCAAAAGAGTAGCCCCTTACGCCGATTCTCGCTATTTTACCGATTCCAACTTTTACGGCATCCAGTTCTCCGGAGTCCATATGAGATCCGCATTCCGATCCACTGTACTTCTTCTCGCCATGTTCGTCTGCGCACCGGCGGCGTTTTCGCAAGGCACCTGGGTGCAGCAGCCCACGGCGCTGCAGGCGGCCCCGACGACCTTCGTGCAGGTGGGCGGACTCTGGGGCGTCGCCATGACCGATACGGGGACGGGCTTCGCCGCGGGATATGCCTCGGTGGCGAACGGCTTCTCGGGCGTGCTGCGCAAGCTGCCGGGCAATCCGACGTGGTTCGTGCTGCCATCGGCGAACTTTGCCGCGTTGCCGAACAGCCACAGCCTGTGGTCGGCCGTCACCGCGGTCGGCACGCATGTCTGGGTCTGCGGATCGAACGGACGCATCTATAAAACCACCAACAACGGCAACAACTGGGTCGAGACGCGAAACGGCATTACCGGAACGAACACGTTCTTCGACATCTTTTTCAAGAATCAGAATGAAGGCATGGTGATCGGCGACAATGGCGCCATCTACTATACATCCGACGGCGGAGCCAACTGGATGGCGCAGACGCTTCCTGTGACCGTCGCGTCGGCCACGCAGCTCTACGGCGTGCACAGCGCCGGCAGCAACTGGTATGTGTCGGGGGGAACGAACACCTTCATGCGCGGCAACCCCGCGAGCTCGTCCACCAGCTGGGTCGATCTTACCGCCAACCTGCCGGGCATCGGCGGCATCGAAGGACTGCAGTTTCTCAACGACAACGTCGGCACCATCGGCGGCGTGACGGTGACGGGTTCCGCCGTTTACCGTACCACCAACGCCGGCACGAGCTGGTCGCCGATCGCCGCCAGTCTCGGCGGCGGACTTCCGTACAACGGACTCTTTTTCTTCCATCCCGATACCGGCTGGGTTGCGAATTCAGCGACCAATATCAACCGTACGGTGGACGGCGGACAGAACTGGACGCTGACGAATTCCACTCCGATCTCAGGACAGACGCTCAGCAACTGGATCACGCGCATCGCCTTCCCGAGCCGCGATATCGGCTTCGCGAGCGGCGGCGCCCCGGGTACGTCGAGCCTCGGCTGGATCCTCCGGTATCAACGGCCACCGCTGCCGGATATTTCAACGACACCGGATTCCCTGGCTTTCGGCACGCTCGATTGCGACACCACGACGACGAAAGTGTTCACCATACACAACTCGGGCAACACCGTCCTGAACATTTCACAGCTGACCTTCAATCCGCCCGATTTCACCATCGTCGGTCCGACACCGACATCCGTCCCGGCAAGCGGGGGCGTAACATTCACGATCCGTTGGACCCCTTCCATTCCCGGGGCCTTGCCCCCGGGCGCGGGAATGACGGTGATGAGCGACGATCTCGCACATAATCCGTGGTTCGTCCGCTTCACCGGAAGCTGGAACGTCGGCAGCTTCACTATCGGCGACGCCTACGATTTCGGCACGACCTGCATCAGCGATTCCATCGACATCAATATGATACTCACGGTGACGGGAAACCTCGCACCGAAGATCATCGGCTTCGAGCATGTCAACGGACCGTCGTACGTTTCACTCATCACACCGAGCGTCGGATCGACCATCAGCGGCACCCAGCAGTTCACCTTCCGCGCAAAGCCCACGGTGGGCGGATCCATCTCCTCGGTGTACCGCATGATTTACGGCAACCCCCTCTGCCCGAAACAGAAGCTGATCACCTTCACCGCATTGGTCAGCAACGCCGACCTGTCCCTCAATCCGGTGGTCGTGAACTTCGGCGACGTGTGCATCGGCGAAACGAAGGACATCGAAATCACGGTCACCAATAACGGCACTTCCCCCGGCGTGATCAGCTCCCGCATCCTCGCAAGCGGAAAGGACGTGTTCCCGAATCAGCATTTCACACCGTTCGGTCCGATTCCCCCGGGAGAAAGCCGTCAGTACACGGTCCGCTTCGCGCCCGGCACCCTCGACACCGGCAACGTGGAAGCGGAGTACAAGCTCGTGGTCGATCCCTGCCGCGATACGCTGCTGCTGACACTGAGAGGGAGAGGCGTGAAACCGGCAATCACGTTCACCCCGACGTCCGTACTCGGGATCGGTCCCGTACCGACGGGACAGGTGAGCGAGGAGAATGTCTTCATCACCAACTCCGGAAATGCGACGCTGAACATCAGTGACATCACCCTCGCGCCCGTGCATCCACGACTGACGATGATCAACGTGCCCTCGCTGCCGCGCATGCTGCCGCCAGGACAATCGATGTCGGTGCGTGTGCGTTTCTCGCCCGACCGGGTGGAAACCATTCAGGCGAATCTCTGTGTGCACTGGTCGTCCCCCTGCGCCGACAGCAGCTGTCTGCCCGTGGCCGCGACGAGCGGAACCGCGCCCACTATCGACGTCGCCGCGTCGCTCAACCTGGGCGTGCAGCTCTGTGTCGCGGAGATACGCGATACGCTGTGGGTGCACAACGTCGGCGGCGGTACGCTCACCATCACACGTCTTCTCCTCGGCGGTAATGATCCCGGGCACTTCACGATCCATGCGCCGACGACGCCGAAATCGATTCTATCGGGCGACTCCGTCGCGGTGATCATCAGCTTCATGCGGCCGGAGAACGGCGCGAGCAGCGCTGAACTCACCATCGAACACAACGACTCCAAAGTTGGAGGCATAAGCAAAGTGGCACTTTCGGCAGTGAGGGATGGTGCGGATTTCGCCGTGCAGGCCGATTCGCTCTCGTCGTTTGTCTCCTGTGCGAACGTGGGGCTGAGCCGCACGTACCGCATCCAGAACCGCGGCATACGGAATCTGGAGGTACACGAGATCACGATGCTCACCGGCTTCGATGTCTTCCACGTTTCGAGCACGCCGCTGCCCTCCACCATCCCGGGCGGATCGGGACTGTCGTTCGAAGTCAACTTCACCCCGACAGGCAAGGGTGTCTTCACCGGCACGATCCGCGTGATCGCGGGTGAATGCCACGACTCGTACCTGGTCAGCCTGTTCGGCCAGGGCAACATCAGCGAGGTGAGTTTCACGCCGAATCCGGTGGACTTCGGGAGCGTGGACGTGGGCGACAGCGACACGCGCATCGTCACCATCACGAACAACGGCGCGACCGCAGTCTCGATCAGCGACGTATATCTGCCGCCCGGCACAACGGAATTCAGCCTGACCGCGGTACCGACACTGCCGACGATCATCAACCCCGGCGCCTCACGCAACGTCACCGTACGCTTCGCCCCGCAGTCGGTCGGCAATCTCAGCACGAATGTCTGCATCGCCATCACCGCGCCCTGTCCCGATACCCTGTGCGTGACAGTACGCGGGCGTGGCAATTCCACCGGACTCGGCGTCACGAAAACCCGCATGGATTTCCAGCTTGATCCCTGCAGCATGGACGAACGCTGCGACAGCATCGAGATCGTGAACAATGCCGGTACCGTGGTGAACGTGACGGATGTGCGCGTCGAACCTGTCGGCGGCTTCAATGTGTCCCTCCCCGGTGCACTTCCCCTGCAGCTTGCGAATGGCGCGAGCGTAACGCTGCGCGTATGTGCGCAGGCGGACTTCACCGGCAGCCGTACCCGCAACCTCGTGATCGTCAGCGATGACGCCAACGTTCCGCTGATCCGTGTACCGCTCAACGCGCTGCGCGATTCTTCGGCCATCCGCGTCACGGAAACGGTGGTCGATTTTGGTTCCATCGCGCCCTGTGAATCCGGCGTTTCGAAATTCATCACTGTCACGAATAGCGGAACGCTGTCCGAATTCCTCGACACGCTTCGTCGCAGCGAGGTCTTTGTCGTCTCGACCGTGCTGCCGGTCGCCCTTCAGCCCGGCGCACTCACCCAGGTGCGCATCAGCTTTACTCCACCTGACTTTGGTGTTTTCGAAGACACACTGTATTTCACCACGGCGCGTTGCGGACTGCGTGTGCCGCTGATCGTACGCGGGTCGATGTGGGAAAGCAATTACGATGTCGTTCCCGTGCCGCTTACCTTCACGAGCGTCCCCGTCGGGTCCAACCAGATTCTGAACTTCACGTTCGAAAACCTGCATCTTCCATCGGTGCGAATTTCCGATGTGCAGATCTCGCCCGCCGGCGCCTTCGCATCCTGGGGGGCGTATCCGAAAACGGTAAATGTGGGTTCGACCGTGCAGCTGCCTATTCAATACACGCCGCTGGAAGCCGGTCCTCACAGCGCGACCGCGTGCATCATCATCGATCAGCCGTGTCCCGACACCATCTGCGTGCAGATCCAGGGCAGCACCGGCGACGGGGGACTTGCTGCCCTCCCGGACAAACTGGACTTCGGCATCGTGCCGCAATGCAGTGACACCTTCATGACCGATACGCTACGCAACGGCGGCAGCACCGATGTCACGCTGCAGTCTGCACGCATCGAAGGTCCGGACGCTGCGTATTTCTCGATAGAAAATCCGATCACCGCGCCGGAACTGCTCGGCACTGGAACAGATCGCATATTCCGGATTCGTGCTCTCGCCACCATTCCCCCGGTAGACGGAAACTACGCCGCGGATCTCGTGGTGGAAACCGGCAGCGCTGTGCAGCCGCAGATCACTGTTTCCCTTCGCATGCAGCGTCTGTCTCTGATCGCGCCAGATGACGACAGCATCGATTTCGGCACCGTGTTCGTGGGGACATCGACGACCCGCAGCATCACACTCGAAAATCGCGGGACGCTGGATGTCCTGTTCACCGATGCCAGCATCCCGTCTGGAGTGACCGTGCTGCCTGCGCTGCCGATCACCATTCCCGCTGGTGGACAGGTAACGCTCGACGTCACGCTGACGCCCGCCGCAGCCGGCAGCGTTCTCGAAGTGGTCGAGTTGAAATTGACGAATCCGTGCACTGCGCAGACACGCATCGAACTGCGCGGTACCGCACAGGATGCTTTCGGTCTGACGGCATTCGATTTCGGCATGGTACCGATCTGCCGTCCGACCACGATCACGCAGGAAGCGCTGCGCAATAACACCACCAACGTCGCGGCGATTACCGCCGCGCGATTTGAAGGCGGCGATGCGCCCGCGTTCACGCTGCTGCAGCCGAATGTGTTCCCGATCGACATTCCGGGCGGAAGTCCATTTACGCCACAGATTCAGGTCACACCGAATCCGTTGAATCCACCCCGGATATATCAGGCAGTACTGGTTCTTACCTTCGATATCGATAGTCACGCACAGGAGATCCGTATACCGGTGTCCGCCGATGCACGCGAGAGCGTGCTGACTGGCCCGGCTGGTCTTTCCTTCGGCATCGTGTCGGTCGGTACGATCGCGGGACCGTTCACCGTGGATTTCATGAACGAGTTCAGCTACCCGGTGACGCTGGATTCTGTTTTTCTCTACCGTGCGAGCAGCATGGCGATCCGTCTCATCGGCACCAATCCGGCCCTGCCTGCGATCATTCCGCCGGGCGGCAAGCTGCAGCTGACCTTCGAATACGAACCAGCGATTGGACTACCGACCGATGAAAACGAGTACCGCTTCGCATATTCGGCACCGTGTGCCGACAGCAGGAGCTTCATTGTAAGTGGCATGCGAGTCGACGACGCCATTCGCGCAACATTGCGCATTGCAGAGCACAGTGCTTCGGTGGACGATGTGGTCGAAGTGCCGGTCCTCCTCGAACAGGATCTGGGAGGTACAGCCGTCACATCCTGGGAAGGATCGATCACCTTCAATCGCAGCATGCTTCATCCGATCGAAGTCACGGCCGAGAGCACGCTTTCTTCCGGCATGCAGCTCGCGATGAGCTATGACTACGCCGCCGGACGCCTGCATCTGCGTGCGTCCGGGGGGACCCTCAGCGGTGGTACCGGTGCGCTGGCGCTCGTCCGCTTCAAGGTACTCGTAGGCAATGCCATTTCGACCCCGCTGCGCATCGATCAGGATTTCGCCTTCACCAGTGGACGCGCAAAGGTCGAATCGCGGATCGACGGGAAATTCACGCTGCTCGATTACTGCGACGCCGACGGCGCGCGTCTGATCAGCGATACCGGCGGTATGCTGCTCAGGCCCAATCGCCCGAATCCCTTCGCCGGCAGTACCGTCATCGAGTACAGCACGACGAAGGCTGGACCGGTCGACCTCCGCGTCTACGACCGCATGGGCCGGGAAGTCGCAATGCTCGTGCATGATAGCGCGCATCCCGCTGGTGCGCATCGCGTCACGTTCGACGCCACGCAGCTGCCGCCGGGTGTCTATTTCGCGGTTCTCCGCAGCGGCACGGAGAGTGTCGTTCGAAAAATGCTGCGCATGGAATGAAAATGAACCGCCGATTTTATCCCGGCGGAAAATTGTTCTGACACTTTTTTCTTCTGATTTTGAAAAAACAACGGAGTCCGATTTCCGTTGATGTGATTTTTTTCAGTACCTTCAATTTTTCCAACCTGCACGGTTGCCATATGCTGTTACGAAGACTTTCTCTTCTTTCCCTCCTCCTGCTGCTGGGCTGGCACGCGTCGGCGCAGGATCAGACCCCGGGATTCCGCGACGTGATGCGCTTCGGCGTGTACGGCGGTCCGCAATTCAATTTTCACAGTGGGACGTACGAAGCCCTCGATCAGAATGCCCTGTGCGGCGTCTGCGATTTCGAGAATGGCGACGTGATGAAATTCCGCTTCGAGGCGCTGCTCGAAATTCCCCTCACGCCGTCGCTCATGTTGAGCGGACGCATCGGACTGCAGGATTTTTCCGGGCAGTTCGACCGCGATAATTATTACGTCGGGCAGGTCGCGCAGCCGACGGGTCCCCCTGCGGACCTGATTGTTGACCATACCTTCGACAATGCGCTCTCGTATCTCGTTGTCACTCCGGGCATCCTCTATTTCCCGATCGAAGAGGAATTGCATCTGAATCTCGGGTTGGGCTTCGGCTTCCCGATGAGCAAGGATTACACGCTGCGCGAAGAGATGGTCTCCCCGGCGGGCATCACGTTCAGCGACGGGACGCGCGATCACGTCATTCGCGACGAGGAAATTCAGAACGTCAACGGCTTCCGGCTTTCGCTGGAAATCGGTGCGGGCTACGACATTCCGCTCACACGCAATCTCCTGCTGACCCCCGCCCTTGGCTACAGCCTGCCGCTGACTTCGGTCACCGACAAGGGCGAATGGAGCGCTTCGGCGTTGGCCGCGGGTGTGGGGTTGCTCTGGGCGATGGATCATTTTAACTTCTTTGCCAAGGAAGCCGCGAGCCAATTGCTCAAGGTGCGGCTGCCCGGCGATATGCCCTATGCGACGCTGTTTGGCGGTGTCTTTGCGCGCTATCTTAACCGCTACGAACTGATCGCCATGGAGACGGTGCAGGCCGGGACATTGCTCGAACTGATCTACAGTGTGGAGGCCAAGCGCGGGATCGACGTGCAG
>JACZJN010000130.1 GCA_014860565.1 Bacteroidota bacterium | reverse complement strand
GAATTGGTCGGTGCCACCATCACGAAGCGGAAGCTCTCGGGTGTGAGATACTTGAGAACAAATCCGTGGTAGGGGAAATTGTACATTTCACCTTCCTCGTTCACAATGTACTCGCCCTCATTGCTGAAAAACTGTGTCCGCGCCGTGGTGAGCCGCCAGCGGTGCCCATCATAAAGATACTGATTGTCGAGAGGAAGATCGGCGGTGCCGATGATCCCCATCTCGATCACGGCATACGAACTCGGATTGAGGATATAGTAATAGGTCGAGTTCGTCGGGGGAACGTAGACCACCGGGGAGGTGCCCTTCTGGAAAATGTACGGGACATTGCCCCGGTCGAGGATGTTTCGTGCTTCGCCCCACGGCATGCCGAGCGTGACGCCGTAGATGGACATGTTCAGACTCGTCATGCCATCCGGAATCTGTTCAACGGCTTGCCGCGCCACATCTACCAGCGCCCTGCCTTGGGCATGGGTTTGTGTGGGGCTGAGCACCGAAATACTCAAAACCGCCACCATCACCCAGGATGCCAGGCAAAATGAAATTGCGCGGCGGGGATGTGTTGCAGTGTGAGCGTTCATAATGGCCTCCGGAGTTGGTGAAAAGGCATTCCTGGTGTCAGCTGATGTTAGAGCAAGCGGTCGCGCAGTTCGACCTTCAGGTCAGCAACACGGGGAATGTCTACGCCGGGCTCCTTGTAGCCAATCAGATAATCCTCGTCGATCTTCACACGCACGGTCCGACGGCCATACGTGAATTTCACGGAGATACGGGTCCGGATTTCGACCCCCTGGGACTCCACTGTCTCGTGCAGCCACTCGGATTTCATATACCCATCGTCCTTCGACAGTGTCTCGAACTGATAACCACGGGTCAGCAGTGCGTCAACGACAACCATCCAGGCATCGTTGTAATTCAAACCTTCACGCACTTCATACGTGATCCAGTTGTTGTCCTGGTCTTCGACTATCGGTTGACAGCCGGAGAACAAAGGAAGCAGAAGAAGAGCGACAAGAGAGAGACGAACACAGTGTTTCATGAGCAGGCTCCTGATATGTGTGCCAAAGTAGTAGTCACGGTTGAGGGGCGGCCGAGTTGTCAGCGACCCACAAGACAGCGTTCAAGCAATTGCAGCAGTTCCTTGTGCAATACCTGCAACGAAGGTGTTCCGCTGTTTGAAGGGGCAGGCTTTCCGTCATAGTCAAACTGCCGCATCTGCTGTGGTCCCTTGCTCTGCAAGGCCTGTTGATTACGAATGCGCAGCGTCCCGATATAATTGCTCGAGAGACAGTAGAGATGCGAGAGTGAATCAATGACGGCTGTATTGACGTCGAAATACTCCTTCACGGTGGGATTGGCCGAGAGTGCAGGCCAGGGCCGGGAAGCGTTCGTGCGCTTGCTGTCCCACGCCGGTTTGGTGTATTCCATGTAACGAACATCGGCGTTCGCCGCCGGGGGAGGAGGCGTCACCACCCGCTCCACTGGCGGCGGTGTGGAGTGGGGGCGGTTCCAGGACGCCTCGATCGTTCCTTCGTTGCCCTGGCCGAAACTCAGGGAGGGCAGGAGAAACATGGTCAGCAAAAACGTGCTGAATGCGATACGAATGCAGTTCATGGACACCTCAGACTGTGGAATAAATGCCCTGCCTCGGAAGGCCGGTGGCATCGGAACGGATCGCGTTTTGATCGAAAAAAGGTATGATGGTAAAGTACCTCTTTTACCGGAATACTCGGAACCTAGTCAGGAATGGGAAAAAAGTCAATAGGAAGCTCACTTTTAGCTCTGAAATCTCTAGAATGCGAGATAGCTACATTCTTCATGCAACACGGGTTACCGCTCGCGAGTTGCGACAGCGCTCGAAGTTGCCGCACGAAAACAGGACACTTCCAGGGCTGAAAGACGTCCGATTCCAGGTGCGTCAAAACGCTGCATTCTCATTCGACGTCGTCCGCCTCGGAGGCGTTTTCGATTTCCTGCTCAGAGGAGACGCGCGCGATATCCGCGATGGAATCGCCATCCCGCAGATCGATCAGACGCACGCCCTGGGTGTTCCGACCCATGACCCGAAGCTTACGCACATGCTGGCGGATGACGAGACCACGCGTGGTAATGATCACAATGTCATCCTGATCCGAAACATCTTTGATGGAAAGTACCGGACCGGTTTTCGGCGTGACGTTCATCGTGATCACGCCCTTACCGCCGCGCTTGGTGTGGCGGTACGAGGAGACTTCGCTGCGCTTGCCGTAGCCATGCTCGCTGACCACGAGCACATTTCCGTTCGGCCGTCCCACGACCATGCCGATGACGATATCGTCATCGGCGAGAGCGATGCCGCGAACGCCGGTCGCGCTGCGGCCCATGTCGCGAACATCGGATTCCGTGAAACGAATCGCCTGTCCTTTGCGCGTGGCAATGAGAATATCGCTGTTGCCGTCGGTGATCTTGGCGTCGATCAGGTTGTCGCCGTCCGTCAGGTTGATCGCGATGATGCCCGTCGAGCGGGGATTGCCATACGCACTGAGCACGGTTTTCTTCACCGTACCCTGCGAAGTGGCCATCATGATGTATTGACTGTCGGTGAACTCCTTGACCGTCACGAACGCGGCGACGTTCTCATCTTTCTGCTTGCTGATGAGGTTGATGATCGCGCGCCCGCGCGCGGTGCGGCCACCCTCCGGTACCTCGAACACCTTGAGCCAGTAGCATCGCCCCTTGTCGGTGAAAAAGAGGATGTAATGATGTGTCGATGCGATGAACATGTGCTCGACGAAATCGTCTTCACGCGTGGCGGAACCGGCAACACCCTTGCCTCCGCGTCCCTGTCTGCGATAGGTGCTCACGGGTGTGCGCTTGATGTAGCCCTGATGGCTGATCGTAATGACGACGTCTTCCTCGGCGATCATATCCTCGAGCCTGAAGTCGGCATAGTCATAGATGACTTCGGTGCGCCGGTCGTCGCCGTACTTCTCGCGCAGGGCGCGGAGTTCGTCACCGATGACCTGCCAGCGAAGTGTCGCGTTTTCAAGAATACCGCGCAGGCGTGCGATGAGCTGAATCGTTTCCTTGTATTCGTCTTCGATCTTTTTGCGCTCGAGGCCGGTGAGCCGCTGCAGACGCATATCGAGGATGGCTTTCGCCTGGATTTCACTGAGCTTGAATTTGCGCATGAGGTTGTTGCGCGCTGTCTCGACGTCACGGGATTTCTTGATCGTCTCGATCACCTCGTCAATGTTGTCGAGCGCGATGATGTAGCCTTCGAGAATGTGCGCGCGACGTTCGGCCTCCGCAAGTTCGAAACGCGTCCGACGGATGACGACCTCGTGGCGGAACTCGAGGAAATGCTGCATGATTTCCTTGAGTGAGAGCACTTTCGGGCGTCCATCAACCAGAGCCAGCATGATCGCACCAAAGGTGACCTGCATCTGCGTGTGCTTGTACAGGTTGTTGAGCACGACCTCGGGATTGCCGTCGCGCTTCGTCTCAATGACGATGCGCATGCCGTCGCGATCGCTTTCGTCGCGGATGTTGCTGATGCCGTCAAGCTTTCCGGCCTTGACAAGCTCCGCGATCTTCTCGATCAGATTTGCCTTGTTGACCTGATATGGGAGTTCGCTGATGATGATGTTTTCACGACCGTTCTTGAGCGTCTCGACATTCGCGCGTCCGCGCACGATGATCTTACCTCGTCCCGTCAGATAGGCATCCTGTACTCCCTGATATCCGAAAATGATGCCGCCCGTGGGGAAGTCGGGCGCCTTGACGGCTTTTATAAGATCTTCGGGACTGATGTCAGGATTCTCGATCATCGCCGTCAACCCATCGATGATCTCGCGCAGGTTGTGCGGTGGGATGTTGGTTGCCATTCCTACGGCGATGCCACCGGCCCCGTTCACGAGCAGGTTCGGCAGGAGCGCCGGCATGACGCGCGGCTCCTGCAGGGATTCGTCGAAGTTGGGCATGAAATCGACGGTATCCTTCTCGAGATCACGCAGCATTTCCAGTGCGATGGGAGCCATGCGTGCCTCGGTGTAACGCATGGCCGCGGCGGAATCACCGTCGACCGAGCCGAAGTTGCCCTGCCCCTGCACAAGCGGGTAGCGCAGCGAGAAATCCTGCACCATCCGTACCATCGTGTCGTACACCGCGGAATCGCCGTGCGGATGGTACTTGCCGAGCACCTCTCCCACAATGCGTGCCGACTTCTTGTACGGGCGGTTCGGCGTGAGGCTCAGTTCGTTCATGCCGAAGAGGATGCGGCGATGCACAGGTTTCAGTCCGTCACGCACATCCGGGAGTGCGCGCGAGACGATGACTGACATGGAATAATCTATGTATGAGCTTTTAAGTTCATCCTCGATGCTGACGCGGAGGATCTTTTCGGTGGGAGTTGACATAGGCCTGTCAGGTATTCGGATGGTTTAAATATATCGTCTTAAAATACAAAATTCCGCTCATTCCTGAAAGTCTGAAGCACGTCGACACGCGGTCAGCGGCATGCATCCAGACTCCGGTTTTGTTTTTTATCTCAGGCATGAGATATTTCCTGATTGAATCGCAGTTTACCAAACATGATGCCTCGCCCGAATAATGTCAGGACAACAGGTAATCGAAATACAACAGGCCTTCGAAGCATATCTGACCCAGCAGGGGAAACACCTCAACACCATCCGGTCATACGCCAACGATTTGAGACAGTTTTCGCAGTGGTGCGGTAACACGTTTGGGGAGGAATTCACGCTGGCGGAATTGACGCGCAGCGACGTTCAGGATTTCCGGACCTTTTTATTGACACGGAATTCTTCGCCTGCCTCCGTCAACCGCAAAATTACGGCGCTCAGGCAGTTTTTTGAGTTCTGCGTGCAGAGCGGTGCGATGAACAGCAATCCGGCCGCGGACATCAGTGGCATCAACGCGGAACCGCGTGCGCCGATCGTGCTCCCTCGTAAGGATGCCCTTCTTCTTGCGCGCACCGCGGAACGGAATCCCGGTCCCCTTGAAGCCGCGGTCATCCTGCTTCTTCTCCATAGCGGACTGCGCAGCACGGAACTCTGCGCGATTACGGTTGGCGATGTTCATATGACGCCGCGCGAGGCGCGACTGTTCATCAAGGGCGTGCGGGGCAAAACGACACGCTTTGTCTATCTGTCCTCCCGCGCGCAAAACGCACTCCGACAATACATGCGCTGGAGGGGAGTGGCTATCATGGCCAAGCGTCTGCGCAAGGAACCACTGTTCATCACCTACGATGGGACAGCGTTGACGCAGCAGGCCGTGGACCAGCTGGTCAAGCGCATCGGACGTACCGCGGGCTTGAGCGACATCACGCCTTCAATGCTGCGCAATACGTTCGCCGCATCAGCCCTCCAATCCGGGAAGCCCCTCGAAACAGTGGCGCGCGTGCTCGGTGTCTCATCCCTCAAAACGCTGCAGCGGCTGAAGGGAGATATGGACGAAGAGCGGGAGCAATAGTTCATGTCAGCCATCCCCGCCTACGATCTGCTCAGCATGTATGCCGCGGGAATATTTCCCATGGCGGAGGGGAGGGGAGGGCCGATCATGCTCTTCAGTCCCGATCCGCGCACGATCCTTGACCCTGCGCGGCTGCATCTCACGAAAAGTCTGCGGAAGACCGTGTCGGCGGGTCGTTTCGAAATTCGCATCAACGGTGATTTCGAGCGCGTCATGCGCCATTGCGCCGATCGAGAGGACACATGGATATCGGAAGATATCATTGCATCCTACGTGGCGCTGTATGAACTCGGATATGCGCACTCGGTGGAAGCGTGGAAGGAAGGGGAGATGGCGGGCGGACTTTACGGAGTTTCCATCGGGGCGGCGTTTTTCGGAGAATCCATGTTTTTTTTGCAGCGTGATGCGTCGAAGGTCGCCCTTGCGGCACTGTGCCAGCGTATGATCGATCGGGGGATGACCCTTCTCGACGTGCAATACACAACACCGCACCTTCAGCGACTGGGTGCGGAAGAGATTTCACGGGAAGAATATCTTAAGCGCCTGGATAAGGCGCTTAAGCTTCCCGTCAGTTTCATTGATTAGGCCACCATCGAAGACAACGCCAACGGCTACACATCCTCGAAGGCTTTTTCCAGCAGCTGCTGCGTGATCTCGCCGGGGGCGGGGAGATCGACAAGGGCCCCTTCACGGCTTAACACCCAGGCGGCAACGGCATTTGCGAAGTATGTCGCGTTCGCAAGCGGCTTGTGATTGTTGATCGCGTAATACAAACCGGCATGCCAGGCATCGTGCACACCGCTTGGATCGACAACCTCCGCCTCGACGGCGGGGACGCGAACAACCTTGTTTCCATCCGAGACCAGGGCTCCCTGCTTGCCCATGGTCATGATGACCGTCTTCGCGCCCATGTCATGATAATTTTTCAGATAATCTTCGCGTGTTGCTTTCCCGAATAGATTCTCTGCGTCGTCAATCGTCGGGGTCAGAATATCGGCAAATTGCAGGGTCTTCTTGATTGTCGTCAGGGCGTCGTTCCTGTTCCGCCAGAGTGCAGGTTCGAAAAACGGCTGCAGAACAGTCGTGCAATCGAATTTCTTCGAAAGCCGGAGAATCTCGAAAACGCTGTGCCGCGCCGGATGCTTCCACAGACAGAACCCGCTCCCGTGAACGATGCGGCTGCCCTGCGCAAGGGTGACGTGCTCCTTGGTGTTGTGCAGCTGCCACTCGGAAAGGCGGTAATAGGCCGACTGGATAATGCGTCCCAGTCGCGATGTGAAGAGCAGGCTCGTCTGATGTTCCCGCGAAAACTGCATGGTGGAAACATTGACTTTATGCTGCCGCAGCGTGTTTTGTACGAAGGTTCCATGCGCATCGGCCCCGACGGACGCGATGCAGTTTGTCTTGCCGCCCAGCATGCTGTAATAAATTGCGATCAGCGCCGCGGATCCCGTGATGCGTTTCACGAAATTGGTGGCTTCTGGCAGGGCGGAATCCTCGGCGCGCAATTCTACAAACGCCTCTCCGACCGTGGTCAAATCGTAGATTACCGGGGGGGGCACTCTCAAGTCGTTCATCCCTTTGCTCCTCTTCAGAGTTAGCGCTTTGTCCTGTGTGGGACAAAAACAAATAGTACGGTAAGTCGAGGGAAGTTAGGCAATATTGGTTTCAATTTCAAAAGGGGAAATCACCGTTCGGGAATTTTGTTGCTTCTGCCCGGCGCAGGTCCGCACGCTCCCTTAGACAGAGCCGCCGGGCCTTTCCGCCTTGGAATTGAGGCGTGAGGCGAATATATTCATTGTCTTATGTTGGCAGAGCGCATCAGGCATATCGAACAGCGTATTCTCGGCGCCTGCGAACGTAGCGGACGCCGGCGCGAAGACGTAACGCTCGTCGCGGTGACCAAGACACAGCCAGCGGAGCGCATCAACCACGTGCTCGCCGAGGGACTCCTTGACATCGGAGAAAACCGTGTGCAGGAGTACCTCGCAAAATGTGAACAACTGCAGCCGCATCGCTTTCACATGATCGGACATCTGCAGCGGAACAAGGTGAAATTCATCATTGAGTCCACAGTGCTGATTCATTCGGTGGATTCGCCTGCGCTGGCGGATGAGATCGGGCGCCAGTGTGTGAGGCTCGGACGCACGTGCGATGTGTTGATCGAGGTCAACAGCAGCGGCGAAGACTCGAAGTTCGGCGTCGCACCAGATGATGTGCCGGCTCTCGCAGAGCATATCATCAGTATTCCAGCCGTCAGGCTGCGAGGCTTGATGACGGTTGCTGCATTTATGGATGATCCAGAACGGATCCGTCCTGCATTCGGGATGATGCGCGGACTGCGGGACACACTTGTCGCAGCGCATCCGGACCAGCATATTCGAGAATTATCGATGGGTATGACCAACGATTTTGAAATAGCAATTGAAGAAGGCGCCACGCTGATCCGTATTGGAAGCGCCATATTTGGACCAAGAGCGTGAGGTGAATGCCGTGAACGTAGAAACCATCGCCAGCAAATCCTTTTCAACGGTAAAAAAGGGACTGAACCCCGAAGAAGTGCAGGCGTACCTGCATGTTCTCGCCGAAGAAATTGTGGCCATGTATGATGAAAATCATGCGCTTCGCGGTGAAATCCGGGCACTTGAGCAGCAGCTCCGCCAGTCGCAGGTGCTTGAACAGCGTGTTCGCGGTATGCTTGCCGAAATGAAGGATGCCTCGAAGAAAATGGTCGGACAAGCCGAAGCAAGCGCTGCGGCAATGTCCTACAAGGTCGAGACGGAACGCAAGGCGATTCTGGAAAACGCACGGCGCGAGGGCGAAATCGTGATCCGGGATGCAGAACGGCGTGCCGAACGACAGCTTATGCAGGGCAACGCACGGCTGCAGGGACTGAAAGAGCAAATCGATCTTCTCGAGACAAAGAAACTCGCCCTGATCACGCGCATAAAATCCATCCTTCGCGCTCAGGTCGATTTTCTCGCCGCTCTTGAACGCGGAAAACCGGATCGTCCATTGACGTCGGCCTTGCAACGAGCGACAAGGACGCGGGAAGGACTCGACACCGCGGCCGTAGATGAAATTATTGACCGTCTCGATCAACAGGGACTCCACAATGCTTGAAACACGCACCCAAATGCAGGAAGCCGTCGACTTCATCCGCGCGCATACCGCGAGTACGCCTGCCATCGGCATCATTCTCGGTACAGGCCTCGGAGGCCTGGTACAGGAAATCGAAGCCGAAGTCGTCCTCGACTACAAGGACATTCCCCATTTTCAGGTCTCAACCGTGGAATCGCATCACGGCAAGCTGATTTTCGGAAAAATTAGCGGAAAGCCCGTCGTTGCGATGAAGGGACGGTACCACTACTATGAGGGCTATACACTGAAGCAGGTCACGTTTCCTGTTCGCGTGATGCATGCGCTCGGCGTGCGCAGCCTTTTGATCTCAAACGCGGCTGGAGGCATGAATCCGACGTTCCGACGCGGTGATATCATGGTGATTTATGATCATATTAATCTCATCGGCGACAATCCGCTGATCGGACCGAATGACGACACGCTCGGGCCGCGATTTCCGGATATGAGCGAAGCGTACTGCGAAAAGTATATCGCACTTGCGGAAGCTGTAGCGCTGGAGGAACGGATTCCCCTGCGCAAGGGCGTTTTTGTTGCCGTCGCAGGCCCGAATCTGGAAACACGAGCGGAATATCGTTTTCTCCGTGGCATCGGTGCCGACGTCGTCGGTATGTCGACGGTGCCGGAGAACATCGTTGCCGTGCATATGAGCATGAAGGTGCTCGCGTTTTCGATTGTCACAGACGAATGCTTCCCCGACGCTTTAGAGGCCGTCGACGTTCCGGCCATTATCAAAACGGCCGGTGAAACGGAACCGAAACTGCGCACACTCATGAAGGGTGTCATCGCACGTCTGGATGTGTGAGAAGTGCCTCGTATGGACGATCGACTCACACCGCTTCGGCTTCTCGCTGCCATGCTCGTTCTCAGCGTCGCGATCCTTTGGATGTCCATGTTCTTCCACGGACTGCCGCTGATCGGTGAACTCCCGGGAGATTTCGAAATCGATCTGCCCATGGGCACCATGTATCTTCCTCTTGCAACAAGTGTCCTGCTGGGCCTCCTGTTGACGCTCATTGCCTATGCTTTACAAACTTTATCCAGGAAATAAGCACACGATCATGTCCACCTTTCAACCTTTTGCGGAAAAATTCACATACGCTGAACTGGAAGAAGAAATTCTCGCTTACTGGCGCGAGCACGATATTTTCCAGAAAAGCATCGACGATCGTGCAGGCGCGAAGTCTTTCACCTTTTACGAAGGTCCGCCTTCCGTCAACGGCAAGCCCGGCATCCACCACGTCATGGCCCGGACGCTTAAGGATATGATCTGCCGCTACAAGACCGTGACAGGACATCAGGTCATGCGCAAGGCGGGATGGGACACGCACGGCCTCCCGATCGAAGTTGCACTCGAAAAAGAATTGAAATTCGAGCAGAAGTCTGACATCGAGAAATTCGGTGTCGCGAAATTCAATCAGAAAGCAAAGGACTTCGTCTACCATCACATCGAGTATCCGGAAGGGTGGCAGAAGCTGACCGAACGGATGGGCTACTGGATCAACCTCGAGGAAGCATACATCACCTGCACCAACGACTACATCGAATCGGTGTGGTGGGCGCTCAGTGAGTTTTACAAGAAGGGGCTCATCTACAAGGGCTTTAAAATCGTACCGCAGTGCCCGCACTGCGAAACGCCGCTCTCATCCCATGAACTGGCGCTTGGCTATGCCGACGTGCAGGACATGAACGTGTACGTCAAGTTCAAGTGTGCCGATGAGGACGCGAATATTCTCGTCTGGACCACTACTCCGTGGACGCTGATTTCGAATGTCGCGCTCGCTGTTCACCCGGATGTGGAATACGTGAAAATCCGGACTGCGGACCACGGTATCCTTTATCTTGCAAAAGCACGCCTCGGCATCATTTCCGAAGAATACGAATTGCTGGCCGAACTCAAGGGCAGCGATCTGCTCGGCATGAAGTACGAACGGTTGTTCGACTATGTGCCCGTGGATAAAAAAGCGTTCTACGTGGTCGCCGGGGATTTCGTGACGACGGAGGACGGATCGGGTGTCGTCCATATCGCCCCGGCATTCGGCGTCGACGATTACGAGATGATGAAAAAATACGATCTGCCGTTTGTTCTCCCTGTGACGACGAGCGGACGCTTTACCGAGGAAGTGACTGATTTCGCGGGTCGTCTCGTCAAGACGTTGCAGTTCGCGACGCACAAGGAAGACGGCGTGGATCCCGAAATCATCCGCATGCTCAAGGAGCGCGGGCGCATCTACCGGTCGTCCAAAGACTACATGCACAGCTATCCGCATTGCTGGCGCTGCGACAATCCGCTGATTTACTACGCGCGCGACAGCTGGTATATACGTACGACCGATTACGCACAGCGGATGATCGAACTCAACCGGGAAATCAACTGGTGTCCGCCTGAAGTGGGCAGCGGACGATTTGGCAACTGGCTCGAGGACAACAAGGACTGGTCGCTCTCGCGCGACCGGTACTGGGGAACCCCGCTTCCGATCTGGATTGCGGAAGACGGCTCAGACATGTTCATCGTCGGGTCCATTGACGAACTGCTCGAAGGCTTCCGCCTGGTCGACGGCGAGCGGGTTGCTCCAACGCGTGACGACATCGATCTTCACAAGCCGTGGGTCGACGATATACTCTTTGAAAAAAACGGCCTGCTGTACAAACGCACACCCGAACTCATCGACGTGTGGTTCGACTCCGGCGCGATGCCGTTCGCGCAGTATCACTACCCGTTCGAAAACAGGAAAGTGTTCGAGGCGAATTTCCCTGCCGACTTCATCTGCGAAGGCATCGATCAAACACGCGGCTGGTTCTATACCCTGCATGCGATTTCATCTGCACTTTTCGATAAGCCCGCGTTCAAGAACCTGATTGTCAATGAATTGGTGCTCGATAAGAACGGCCAGAAAATGTCGAAGTCGAAAGGCAACGTCGTGGACCCGTTTGTCGTGCTTGAGACTTACGGTGCGGACGCTACGCGATGGTATCTGACCGTGGGGAGCCCCCCATGGCGGCAGACGATGTTCAATGAGAAGGACATCGAAGGGGTACAGCGTAATTTCTTCCGTGCGCTCATCAATACCTATCAGTTTTTCGCGCTGTACGCGAACATCGACGGCTACACAGGCACGGAAGAACAGATTCCTCTGGAGCAAAGGCCCGAAATCGATCAATGGATCCTGACCGAACTTAACGTGCTCATCCGCGACGTGCGGAAGTCGATGGACGCTTATGATGTAACCCCGGCAGCACGCGCGATTACGGAATTCACTGTCGATCAACTTTCGAACTGGTACGTGCGGCGCAACCGCCGGCGTTTCTGGAAAGGGCTGATGTCATCGGATAAGCTCGCCGCGTATCAGACGCTGCACACATGCATGCTCACGATCGCGCAGCTGATGTCCCCGGTCGCGCCTTTTCTTTCCGAGCACCTGTATCAGCGGCTGACGGTGAACCTGACAGCCAAAGCGGAATCCGTGCACCTGGCGCTGCTCCCCGATGCAGGAACAATCGATGACACGCTGAAAGAGCGGATGCACACGGCACAGCGTGTCGTTTATCTTGCGCGTGGACTCCGCGAGCAGGCCCGCATCAAAACACGGCAGCCGCTCTCGCGCATTCTCGTTGCCACGACTTCCGCCGTTATCGTCGAACACGTTCGGGCGATGAAGGGAGTAATCATCGAGGAAACCAATGTCAAGGACATTGAATTCATCGCCAACGACTCGGAGATGCTGCGCAAGAAAGCCAAACCGAATTTCAAGTCGATTGGTCCGAAATTCGGGAAACTGGTCAAGGCGATCACCACGCGCGTCAATGCATTCACGCTTGATGAGATCAATCAGGTGGAAGCCGATGGAACCATGATGTTGGAGATTGAGGGTGAAACAGTCACACTCGCGCTCGAGGATATCGAGATCCAGCATGAGGACATCGAAGGCTGGACCATCGGCGCCGATAACGATCTTGTTGTCGCACTTGATACGGTACTGAGCGATGAACTGCTCGATGAGGGCACTGCCCGCGAATTTGTCAGCAAAATCCAGTCCCTGCGCAAGGACAGCGGGTTCTCGGTGACAGACAGAATTGTCATCACCTTCGATTCCACTGATGAAAGACTCATACGGGCAATTCTCAGAATGGAATCGTATATTTGCGCTGAAACACTTGCGGAAAAAATCGTTAGGGCAACGATCCCTGATGGCAGCGGATCACAAATGGATGTGAACGATTTCACCTGCAACGTTTATATTACCACTACCATCGCCGACTGACCCCCAGCGCGGTGCCTTGAGTTCCTTGATTAGGAGATACTGTGATGGC
>JACZJN010000129.1 GCA_014860565.1 Bacteroidota bacterium | reverse complement strand
CCCGCCAGAAGCACACTCTGGTTCCCGAGGGGAATGCCCGCGTCGGCCAGCTTCGCCAGCGCCTCACGCGAAGAAGTGGTGATCTCCGCCGGATGGTTGAAATGCGTGTTGACCCAGATCGGGTGATGCTTCTTCAGCATGGCGACAAGGGAATCGGTCACGCGGTAGGGCAGCACGACGGGGATCCGCGTTCCGATGCGGATCACTTCCACATGCGAAATACCGCGCAGTTCCGTGAGAATCCAATCGAGATAGTCGTCGTTCAGCATGAACGGATCTCCGCCCGAGAGGAGGACGTCGCGCACTTCGGGATGCGCGCGGATGTAGTCGAGTCCCTGCCGCACTTCCTTCCGAACGGGGATGCGATCGAGATCGCCAACCTTGCGCTTCCGGGTGCAGTGGCGGCAGTACATCGCGCAAACGTTGCTGATATGGAAGAGGACGCGATCGGGATAACGATGCGTCACGCCCGGAACAGGACTGTCGCTGTCCTCCGCAAGCGGATCGGCCATGTCGTGGTCGCTGATGATCAGCTCCGACGGCGACGGGAAGGACTGCCGGAATACCGGGTCGTTGCGGAAATCCGCGACGTTGATCAGCGAGAGATAATACGGCGTCACCGAAAGCGGAAAGCGGTCGATGGTCTTCTGCAGGGCCTTGCGCTCGTCGCGCGTGAAATCGACGCCGAGCAGGTGTTCGAACGTGGCAATATCGCTGACGGCATGACGAAGCTGCCAGCGCCAGTCTTTCCAGTTCGCGAGTGCGACGTTCGATTCAATTTTTTCGGCAATATCCTGCTGCCTGATGTTGAACATGGACATCAGTGGTTTCCTATCGTTGATGTGTGAAATTGCGACTGAGAGGAAAAGAGCTTTTCGGACAGCGAAGCCGTCCCGTCACCTGGGTGGGCGGGTCGAAGCGCTGCGTATGGAGGGAGAAAAGGATCGGAACGGTAGTCGGTTGTAAGACAGCTCTATCCTTAATGGGTACGGAAATTCGCGGTTAAAACCAAATGCGAGCCGCGGCCGGATTCTTCTCCCATGAACTATTTCGGTATCTTGCTGTGTTTTGAAATGATAGATAAGAACGGATTTTCATGCAAGAAGAAGAAGTACTGGGAAAAGCATACGACGGTCGGCTGATGAAGCGGCTGCTCGGATACGCGCGGCCGTATGGCCCCCAGGTTGTCGGCGCCATCCTCCTCACGGTGTTCATTTCGGCGCTCAGTCCCCTCCGGCCCTATCTGACCAAGATCGCGGTCGACGATTACATCTCGGTGGGAGACAGCGACGGCCTGCTCCTGATTGCCGGCCTTCTGCTGGCGACACTTCTGCTGCAGGGACTGGCGCAGTATTTCATGACGTACTTCACGCAGTGGATCGGACAGCGCATCATTCTCGACGTGCGCATGCAGATATTCAAGCATATGCAGCGGTTGGCGCTGCGGTTTTTTGATCGGAATCCGGTGGGACGCCTCGTGACCCGCCTGACAAACGACGTGGAAGTACTCAACGAGATGTTCTCCTCCGGACTCGTGACGGTCTTTGCCGACATTTTCATTCTGCTCTGGATCGTGATTTTCATGCTCACGATCAACTGGGAACTGGCACTGGTCACGTTCAGCGTGCTGCCGATCCTCGTCTACGGCACGTTCCTGTTTCGCAAGAAGGTGCGGGAAACCTATCGGGAAGTACGGCTGCAGCTGGCGCGTCTGAATTCCTTCATGCAGGAACGGATGTCGGGAATGAGCACTGTGCAGCTTTTTGGCCGCGAGCAGCGCGAAAGCGGCACGTTCGACAAGATCAACGAAGCGCACATGGACGCCAACATAAAGTCCGTGTTCTATTACGCCCTGTTTTATCCGAGTGTGGATTTCATCAGTTCGCTGGCCGTCGCCCTGATCATCTGGTATGCGGGTGGTTCCATCCTGGCTGGAATCATGACGGTCGGGACGCTGATTTCCTTCATCCAGTACACGGAAATGTTCTTCCGTCCCATCCGTGATCTCTCGGAAAAATACAACGTGATGCAGACTGCCATGGCTTCGTCGGAACGTATTTTCAATCTGCTCGACGATCAGACGGTCATTCCGGATCCGCCGGAGGGGAAGAGCATCGCCCTTCCTGCCATCGAAACCGTGCGCTTCGAAAACGTCTGGTTCGCCTACAACGAAGGGGAGTGGGTGCTCCGCGACGTGTCCTTCGAGATTCCTCGCGGACATTCCGTCGCCATCGTGGGCGCCACCGGGTCGGGGAAGACGACCATCATCAATCTCCTCTGCCGCTTCTATGATGTGCAGAAAGGCCGCATAACGGTGGGGGGAACGGATCTGCGCGATCTGTCCACGGCGGAACTCCGCAGGCATATCGGCATCGTGCTGCAGGATGTCTTCCTGTTTTCCGGGACGATACACAACAACATCACGCTGGGGGAGGAAAGCATTTCGAAGGAAAAAGTGGAGGAGGTTTCACGCCTCGTGGGAGTGGAGCGCTTCATCGACCGGCTGCCAGAGCGCTATGAATCGAAAATCAGGGAGCGTGGCGGCTCACTCTCCGTCGGACAGAAGCAGCTACTCGCCTTCGCGCGCGCGCTGGCCTTCGACCCGGAGCTTCTGGTGCTCGACGAAGCGACCTCGAGTGTGGACACCGAGTCGGAGCAACTGATCCAGGAGGCCATTGCGAAACTGCTGAAGGGAAGAACTTCCATCGTCATCGCCCATCGCCTGTCGACCATCCAGAATGCCGACACGATCCTTGTGATGCACAAAGGCCAGATTCGCGAGAAGGGCAACCATCAGGAACTGCTCGCTCAGCGCGGCATCTATTACCGACTGTATCAGCTGCAGTACAAGGAACAGGAGGCGCGGGTCGCGTGACGTACTCAGCGTATCAGAACCGCGCGTGACCCGTCTCAGCGCAGACGGTTGCGGTCGTCCCACAGGGGGTAGAGAAGTCGATAATCACCGAAGCCGCTTTCGTCGATGAACACATACCGCTTGTTCAGATCGTAGTATTCCCAGACTTCATAGGGTTTCGATTCCACGTCCACCGGATGGCGGTCGATGTAGTCGGGGGGACCGTAGAGGATATACACCATGCCGCGATCCGTTTTCCATCCCGCCAGATAATGCCCGAAATGCTGATTGGAATAGGCCACACGGTTGTAGTATTCGATCATGGCCGCGTTTGTTTTTGATCCGGGTGTGGGATTGTGCCGCTCCCAGAAATCCTCGAAGCGCCGTCGCCGTTCGTCTTCGTCCTGCGGCTCGCGGATGTAGTCGAGTTCATCGCTTTTCGCGAAATACCGCAGCTGGTCGATGGCGTCCTCCAGGTCGGCAATGGAAATCGGAGCGCCTGCCGTCAGCCATTCCACGATGAATTGCCGTTCGATCTGCGCGAGAACTCCGGCGTCGGTACTGTCCTCGGCCCGGCGCATCTTCACCTTGATCGTATAGCTGCCGATGCCCAATCCGCTGCTGTTGATCGACGCCAGGAACGTGTTGAGCCCTTTCTTGATGCCTTGCGTCGTCTGCTTCGAATACACTTCCTTCCCTCGCCGCGTGATGGTGTAGTCGATGAGAATGCCGCCAAGCTGGAAGGGATTGTACACTTCGTAAAAGAGGTCGAACCCATCCTTGAGCGCTGCAATGTTGGGATTGATCTGAGGCGATATCTGTTTTTTCGTCCCGGAACTCTCCACTGCGCGAACGAGCATCAGGTCGCTGATGCCGAGAAGATTGGCGTCGAACTTCCGCACTTCCACGGTTTTCGAAAGTCGGAATTCTTTCTGCGATTCCTTGTCCTCGAACAGCACCTCAATCAGATAGCTGCCAGGTTCGAGCTGCAGGGAGCGTTGCGTCAGGTCGTAGTAATTCGGATTGTTGGTGCGTTCGAACGTCAGCAGTTCGATGCGCCGTTCCCAGCTCTCCTCCTTGACCAGTTTCGATCCTTCCGACTGCATGACGAGCACGGTGACGTCATAGCCGCCGACGTAGAATTCCTCGTCCTTGACGAAGGTCACGATATCGTAGGGCACGTGTACGTACACATCAAGGCGCCCCTGCAGCCCGAAGCTTCCGTATTCAGCGAAGTTCAGGGCATCGAAATAAAAGGGGTGGACGCGCAGGTTCTGCACGGTGCCGCCGGCTTCCGCGTCCTGTGCACGGAGCGGGATGGTCAGCAGCAGAATGAGGGCAAGGGCAGTGAGGGTACGCATCGGTCACCTCCGTGTGGTCGAGATAAGGTCGAATTCATTGGCTTCCGTAATCAGAACGTCGACGAACGACCCGATCGGTGGATGGTCGTCGAATTCGTCCGCCGGGATCAGAACTTCGTTGTCCACCTCCGGCGCGTCGTGTTCGCTGCGCGCGACCACGTATGCTCCTTCGACGCTGTCGCAGAGCACGCGCATGCGGCTGCCGACCTTCGCGTCATTCTTGCGCTGGGAGATCTCCGACTGCAGTTCCATGATCGCAGCGCGCCGTTCTTCCTTGATCGCATGCGGCACGGGATCGCCGAGAATGTGGGCCGTCGTGTTTTCTTCCTGCGAGTAGAGGAAGACGCCGAGGCGGTCGAATTCCTGTGCCGCGACGAAGTCATACAGTTCCTGGAAGGCCTGATCGCTTTCGTTCGGATAGCCGACGATCAGCGTGCTGCGCAGCGCGATGCCCGGGACGCGTGTCCGCATCGTATCGAGCAGTTCCTCCGTCGCGCGGCGTGTGATGCCGCGGCGCATGGATTTGAGTACGTCGTCATTGACGTGCTGAATCGGGATGTCGACATAGTTGCAGATGTTCGGTCGTTCGCGAATAACATCGAGCGCCTCAAGGGGAAAGCGCGACGGGTAGGCATACATCAGGCGCATCCACTCGATGCCCTCTACATCCGCCAGTTCCGTCAGCAGACGCGCGAGCAGCCGCTCATTGTAGAGATCCAGACCGTAATAGGTGGTATCCTGCGCAATGAGCACCAGCTCTTTCGTTCCGCCGGCCGCGAGGAATTTGGCTTCGTGCACCAATTCCTCGATGCGCTTCGAAACGTGCCCGCCGCGCATGATCGGAATCGAGCAGAAGGAGCAGGGACGATCGCACCCCTCCGAGATCTTCAGATAGGCGAAATGCCTGGGCGTGGTGAGATGCCGCTCGCCCAGCAGTTCGTATTTGTAGCTGCCGCCCAGCGTTTCGATGATGTTCTTGAAGTCCGTGACCCCGAAAAAACGGTCCACCTCGGGGAGCTCCTTTTCCAGGTCGCCGCGGTAGCGCTCGGAAAGGCAGCCGGCGACGTAGAGATTGCGGATTGTCCCGAGCTTTTTCATTTCCACCGCCTCGACGATGGTGTTGACGGATTCCTCCTTCGCCAGATCAATGAATCCGCAGGTGTTGATAATGACCGTGTCGGCGTCATTCGGATCCTCGACCAGCGTCATGCGGTTTGCCTCGATCTGACTCATCAGCACCTCGGAATCCACGGTGTTTTTCGAACAGCCGAGCGTGATGATGGAAATGCGGGAGGGAGGCGTTGTATTTTTTTTCATATGTATTTCCGTATCAGTTCTTCGACGATGGGCACGTCGTCCGGCGTATCCACCGCCTGCGAATCGGACGGGACCCTGGCGACGCGGATCCGCATGCCGTTTTCCATGGCGCGAAGCTGTTCGAGCTTCTCGATCTGTTCGAGACGGCCCGGTGGAAGTGCGGCAAAACGAAGCAGGGCGTCGCGGCGGAAGGCATAGATGCCGATATGCTTCAGGTAGACACCGTTTTCGCCGAATCCGTTACCGGGTTGTCGTGTATTCTCACGCTGTGCGTGCGCTGCGTCCGCATCCCGATCAAAGGGAATCGGCGCCCGTGAGAAATACAACGCATTTCCATCGCGATCCGTTACCAGCTTGACGACGTTCGGATTTGACATCGCATCGGAGTCGAGGATCGGGCATGCCGCGGTTGCGATGTCCGCATCGGAGTCGAGCAGCGCCTCCGCGACGGCGTCGATGGTCGCGGGGGGCATGAGCGGTTCGTCGCCCTGCACGTTGATGAATACCGCGCCGCCGATGCGTTCGGCCACCCAGGCCATGCGCTCCGAGCCGGATGCCAGTTCCGGGGGCGTCATCATGGATTCCCCGCCGAAGGAGGCGATTTCCGCTTCGATGCGCTCGTCGTCGGTGGCGACGATGACTCGCGCGGTACATGCAGCGGCCGCGCACCGCTCCCACACGCGGCGGATCATGCTTTTACCCGCGATCGTGGCAAGCGGTTTTCCCGGAAATCGTGTCGAGGCGTAGCGCGCCGGGATCACGATGATGTGTTCTGTATTCATGCGTGCAAAATAACGAACCGGGGGGAGAATTGCAGGCGCGGGGGTGCGCCTGACGGCGCGGGGGTGCGCCTGACCGTCAAAGCACCCGCGGGGTACGGATAAAGCCAGCCTCGGTGTCGGGGGCGTTTACGAGGACCTCGTCCTGTGGCAGGCCGGGCATGGGGATATCGGTGCGGGGAGGGACGTTCGTCGGGGCGAGCGTTGTCAGCGGTTCGACGCCCGCGACGTCCTCCGCCGTGATCGCGGACATCCAGTCGAGAATGCGGGAGAGCTCACCGCTGAGTACGGTGAGCTCTTCATCCGAAAATCCAAGATGGGCCAGACCGGCGATGCGGGCGGTATCTTCGACGGAGACAGGCATCAAATCGAGACGTCGTACAGCCGATAGGTTTTATACTGTTCGGCATTCATCAATTTCGCGCCCTTGTTCATCGGATCATTGTCCTCGAGCACCCACGAAGCTTCGCCCTTGAAGACCCCGTGCTGCGCGGCGCGCGTCACTGTTTCGTAATACATCACGGCGTCGACACCCTTGTTGCGATGCTGCGGAAGGACGCCGAGCACGATGATGCGCACGAGATCGATGTTCTTGGTGCCGGTCATCATGTGCCAGACCGCGGGGACAAGCCAGCCGCTTTTGTTTTTGATCAGAACCTGGTTGAGGTCGGGAAGACAGAGCGTAAAGCCGATCGGTTCGCCGTTGCGTTCGGCAATAAACGCGAGATCCTTGAACTTCCCGATCACCTGTACGAGGTCTTTCGCAAGGAAATCGAATTCCTCATCGGTCATCGCCACCGCGCCCCAGTTCTTCTCCCAACTGCGGTTGTAGAGGTCCTTGAGTATGACGGTTTCGCGCTCCAGATTCTTGAAATCGATATTGCGGATGGTGATGCCGTAACGTTCGCGCACGAGCAGCTGGCCGCGCTCGAGTTTCGGCGTGATCACGTCCTCGTTTCGCAGAAGGTAGGCGTAAAGATCCTTCGCCTTCTTGAAGCCATAGCCCTCGGTGAGCAGGGGATAATAGCGCGGGTTATAGGTCATGAGGATCACTGCCGGCATGTCGAAGCCATGGACGAGCATCCCGAGTTCGTCATTGACCGAGGGATTCGCCGGACCGCGCATCGTGTCCATTCCCCTGCCGCGAAGCCACTGCGCAGCCGTGTCAAAAAGGGCGTTGGCGACGTCCTGATTGTTGATGCATTCGAAAAAACCGAAAAAACCGACCTTGTCGGCATGTTCGTGATTATGCCGGTCATTGATAATCGCCGCGATGCGTCCGACGTCCTTGCCGTCCATGACCGCGATGAACAGCTGCATTTTCGAGTGCTTGTAGAAGGGATTCTTCTGCGTATTGAGCAGTTTCCTGCGATCCATCAGCAGCGGTGGGACCCAGTTGCGATCGTTCTCGTAAAACTTCCACTGCAGCTTGATGAAGCGCGTGACGTCGGATTTGCCGGAGATGGGATGTACCGTGATGGCCATGTGCGCTCCTCTCGAAATTTCTTTTCCCCGACGCAATGCCGGGCGTGTGTGTCGCCGCCTTCGCAGCCGTGATTTCATCGGCGCTCGGTTTTCCCGGCACCGTCGTGAGGTGCGGTTTATTCGATGACGCCGAGTTTCTTGCCGATCTCGCCGCAGATTTCGAGAATGCGGTCGAGCTGCTCCTTTTCATGCGTGGCCATATAACTCGTTCGGAGCATCTGCAGGCCTTGCGGGACGCCCGGACTGATGAACACGTTGACGAAGACACCTGCATCGAAAAGCTCTTTCCAGAAAATGAAGCTTGTGTTGTCGTCACCGATGATGACCGGCACTACGCCGGTTTCGCCCATGATGACCTTGAAGCCCATCTCGGAGAATCCTTTGCGCATATAATCCGCGTTTTCACGCAGCTTCGTCACGCGCCACGGTTCGCTCTCGAGAATGTCCAGCGCCGCAAGCGCGGCGGCCACGCTGGCCGGTGTGGGACTCGCGCTGAAGATCAACGCAGGGGAGTGGTGCTTGATGTAATTGATCACCGGCCGGTCGCCGACCACGAAGCCACCCAGGCTCGCGAAGGTCTTGCTGAACGTGCCCATCGTCATGTCGAGTTCGTTTCCCAGACCGTAATATGCGCCGGTTCCCTTTCCACCCGGACCGATGACACCGGTCGCATGCGCGTCGTCGATGAGAACGCGGGCATTATATTTCTTCGCCAGTTCGAGCAGCCGCGGAAGATCCACGATCTCCCCCGTCGTGCTGAAAACACCGTCGGAAACGATCAGCTTGCCCTTGTCGAGCGGCAGGCGTTCGAGCTGACGCTCGAGATCGGCCATGTCGTTGTGTTTGTAGCGCTCGAATGTCGCGAACGCGCCCTTGGCCATGAGATTGCCGGCGACGAGGCTCGCGTGATTATCCTTGTCCGACAGAATGAACTCACCGCGCTGCACCAGCGTCGGAATGATGCCCTGCCCCGTCTGATAGCCCGTCGAGAACAGAAGACCTGATTCCTTTCCGAGGAAACTCGCAAGACGATCCTCCAGATCGTTGTGCAGCGTGAGCGTTCCAGTCAGATAACGCGAACCCGAGCAGCCGGTGCCGAAGCGGTTCACCGCGTCGAGGCTGGCCTGCTTTACGCGGGGATCGGCCGTCAGTCCGAGATAATTGTTCGATCCTGCCATGATGATCTTTCGTCCCTCGATCATGACGACCGGGCCTTCACTCTCCTCGATGGCACGGAAGTAGGGATACAGCCCGAGGGCTTTGATCTCGTCGGCGCGGGTAAACGCTTTGCATTTGTCGAATAAGTCCACACAGGCTCCTGTTCTATCGTGGTAGATCTGAATATCGAGGGAATTCCCGGAGGCAGGATACGGGAGATTTGTCCGGGAAGCTGAATTGAAATTCAGTTATGGCTAAAACATGTAACAATATAGTAGCTCAACGAGGTACGAGTCAATGTTGAGAAGGAGCGGAAGGGAC
>JACZJN010000128.1 GCA_014860565.1 Bacteroidota bacterium | reverse complement strand
GTCCGCACCGAAGCGTCCCATCGAGGCGTGAGATTCCAGGAACCGATCCAGAAATCGGGATCCTGTGCGTGTGCGGTAAAACAGAAGAGTAGTGAGAAAAAAAGCACGTGTTTCATATAACCTCCCGACATGATCTCAGATAATGGTTATCACCGTCCGCGCCACGGCGTTTCCCTGGCGCATGCAGACGAAATAGTTACCCGGACGAAGTCCGGAAATCGGAACAGAGACACCTGTGGCTGCCGCGAGCGTGTCTTTCTCCTCCCGGAAAACGACGCGACCGATGAGGTCCACGATTTCCACAAAGACCGGTCCGGCCTCGAGTCCGCGAAGACGCAGCGTCACGGAGGACGTCCAGACAAATGCAGGATTCGGGTATGCTTCCAACGAGATCTCCGGAGTCGTTGCGAGTGGTTGCAAGGCCGTACGCAGGTTGCTAGCGCCGAGGCAGATGATGAATCGTCGCGTGTACCACCAGCCGATGGTCGGCGGTTCGGCGCCGCCCCGGCCGCACACCGCGAAATCATCGAAGCCGTCACCGTTCACGTCGCCGACGTCGTACGCCCCGTTGATCACCCAGTCGTCCTCCGGAATCATGCCAATATACCCGGAGTGCTCACGGACAAGACCGTCCGGTCGCATCGGGTACAGGTAGTACAGACTGGCAGTCCCGTAGAAATAAGTGGCCCAACTGATCAGCAGATCGCGCGTGCCATCGCCGTTCATGTCACCCACCGGATGGATGCTCCGTGCGCCGACGATACCGCCGAACGTCGGCCAGGGATTCGGAATGGAATCGTTCGGTACGATATTCTCGGGCAACTCCCGCGAGCCGAGGAACACGAGCGGATCACCGTAATCCCGGTGTTCCTCACCATCGATAATGTCATCAATGCCATCGCCATTGACATCGAAGATCGCCGAGACGCCATCTTTCTCGGGACTCCACCCTCTATCCGATCGCAACATTCGGTACGGATGCGAGGCTGTTCCCTCCCTGTTGCCGAGAAACAGGTCCCAGTAATTCACACGCCCACTTGACTCGATATAGCTTCCGTGCAAGAGTACATCGTCGCAACCGTCGCCATTCAGGTCACCGATGAGGATATCCATAGGGTAGAGATTGGAGCTCCCGCGATCCACAGCGTGGATCTCTACATCGGGAACCGTGTCAAATCCTGGGCCGCCGAAAAAAATGATGGGCTGGTACATCACCGGAAGTCGGCCTGTGCGGGTCTGTGTAAGGAGATCGTCGTATCCATCTCCGTTGAAATCGAGCACCTGCAGACCGCTGCGATGATCACCATCAGGCCCAGGAAAACTTGCCGATCCCCAATATTGCATGGAGTCTCCTCGAATCACCAGGTCCGGCTCGGGACCAAGAAACGGGGCCGAGACCTTCCCGAAATAGACAGAGATGCGGCCGCGTTTTTCAGGATCCAGGTCGCGGTTCTTCATCGCCACCCCGGTGACCAGGTCCCGTCGGCCATCGCCATTGAAATCAGCACAGGCAAGTCCGGTCGCTCCTCCGGAAAGAAAGAACGCCGGTTCGTGATCGAACGGATCACCGCCAAGAAAAATGAACGTGGTGTCATAGCCGGATCCCATCGCGAAATCGTCGTATCCATCGACATTTATATCCCCGAGAGCCATGCACCATTTCGAGAATCCCGGATGCTCATAATGCTTAACGATCTGCCATTCGATGATTTCGCGCGCGTCATCCCCATTTGTGGTTCCAGGCACCCTCCCACGCGATTCCTGTGCGCAGGAAATCCCTGTCATCAGCAACAGCATCAACACACAGAAGGCCAATCGACGAGTACTACCCCGCCCTTCGTCTGCAAATTCACTGCATCGCCCAGGCGGCGCCTTGCTTCGAAACAGGTTCTTCATGGGAACCTCCAATGATGTTGAACATACGATAAAGCCCGGCATGATGCCGGTGATATTCAGGTCATGATATCCGCGATCTGTTCGGGTCAGGCGCGTCCTCCTCCGGCCCCGGTGGCTAGTTTCCGGCAATTATAGATATTTCCGACTGTATTGTCAAGTAATTGAATTCAAGGCCACAGGGGCTAGTTCATACCTAGATAAGTCGCGCCCTTCGACAGGCTCAGGACGCACCTACTCGGTATGACGAGGGACGCTGGTTTGTCACCCAGGGTCTGTCGCACGCGCCTTCCCGCATTTCCCCCTTGCATTCGAATAAATATCCTCGTATTTATCTTTTATGCGTTCCGCCGCACATATCGCCATGAGTCTGCTCCTGATGATCGCCGTCACCGGTGTGTCGGTGCAGACGCATTATTGCAACGGGAATGCGCGATATTCGACTGTGGCGTTGGATAGCGAACCGTCGTCCTGCTGTGGCGATGACATGCCCGCTTGTCCTTCATGCAAGGATGAGATGAGCAGCAATGTCATGACCACGCCGACAACGGTCATGCTGCCTGCGGATGGAAGCGGTGATTTCACGGTCTGCGCCACCGTGGGGGCCGTTCTTCCCGCGGCGCTGCCCGAGATCGTCGGCGCACAACCAGACGCCGCTGCCCTGGGTCCACCCGGCGTGCTGCGCGGGTCGACCATCCCCATCCTCGTTTCTTCCTTCCTTATCTGATTTCCGGCAAGTCCCTCTGACCGGAACGGCATTGTTGTGCCCGTTCCGGATGGCTTCTGCGTGTCCGTCATCGCGGCGGACCGACGTTGTTCCATCAACACGGATTTGTCATCATGCTGGAAAAAATCATTCGCTTCTTTCTTGAGAACAAGGTCGTGACCTTCACGCTGCTGGTGCTTGTCATCGGCTGGGGTGTGGCCACCGCGCCGTTCGCCTGGAAGACGGATCTGCTTCCACGCGATCCGGTACCGGTGGATGCGATTCCGGATATCGGCGAGAATCAGCAGATCGTCTTCACCCGGTGGATGGGTCGGTCGCCGCAGGACGTCGAGGACCAGATCACCTACCCGCTCACGACGTCTTTACTCGGTATCCCGGGTGTGAAGACCATTCGCTCGAATTCGATGTTCGGTTTTTCGAGCATCTATGTGATCTTCGAAGACAACATCGAATTCTACTGGTCCCGCTCGCGGATTCTGGAGAAACTCAGTTCGCTTCCCCCGAACACGCTGCCCGAGGGGACGCAGCCGCAGCTGGGACCCGACGCCACGGCATTGGGGCAGGTGTTCTGGTACACGCTGGAAGGACGGGACAAGGACGGCAAGCCGGCCGGAGGCTGGGACCTCCATGAGCTGCGGAGCGTGCAGGATTACTACGTCAAGTACGCGCTCAACAGCGTGCAGGGTGTCTCCGAAGTCGCCTCCGTCGGCGGCTATGTCAAGGAATACCAGATCGATGTCGATCCCTCCGCGATGAAGACCTATGGCATCACGCTGAAGGACGTCGTCGAGGCGGTGCGCAAATCGAACATCGACATCGGCGCGAAGACGCTCGAGGTGAACAAGGTCGAGTACTTCGTTCGTGGACTCGGCTATGTCAAGAATGTCGCCGACATAGAAGAATCGGTCGTGAAGACGCGGGACAATACGCCGCTGCGCATCCGCGATATCGCGCGCGTTGCCATCGGTCCCGCCACCCGCCGCGGCGCGCTCGACAAGACCGGCGCGGAAGTCGTCGGCGGTGTCGTGGTCGCGCGCTATGGCAGCAATCCGCTAGCCGTCATCGACAAGGTCAAGGAGAAGATCAGGGAGATCGAAGCGGGACTGCCGGAAAAAGTCCTCGATGACGGCCGTGTCTCAAAGCTGCGGATCGTTCCGTTTTACGACCGCTCACAGCTCATCCACGAGACCCTCGGCACGCTGGAGGAGGCGCTGTCGCTGGAAATTCTCATCACCATCCTTGTCGTCATCGTGATGGTGATCAACATGCGCGCGTCGCTGCTGATTTCCAGCCTGCTTCCCGTCGCCGTGCTCATGGTCTTCATCGCCATGAAATACACGAACGTCGACGCGAACATCGTGGCGCTCTCCGGCATCGCGATCGCGATCGGCACCATGGTAGACATGGGGATCATTCTCACCGAGAACGTCCTTAAACATATGGACGAAGCCGCGCCGGGCGAAGCGCTGATCGCGGTCATCGGCCGGGCGGCGACGGAAGTCGGTTCCGCGATCGTGACCGCGGTCGCGACGACCATCGTCAGCTTCCTCCCGGTGTTTTCGCTGCAGGCAGCCGAAGGAAAACTCTTCACGCCGCTCGCATTCACAAAAACATACGCGCTGTTCGCCTCCGTCGTCGTGGCGCTGATTTTCCTCCCTGCCGTCGCGCATGTGCTCTACTCCATTCGCGCGAAGGTGAAGGGAGACCGCGTGCGTTGGCGCATGCCCGAAGGCATGGCCTGGTATCGGGCGGGACTGCTCGCGCTTGCCGGCATTGTATTGATCGCCTTCGGCTACACCTGGGCCGGCGTTACGTTACTGTTGCTGGGAATCGGCAACGCGGTACGTCATTATTATCGCGATACGGACGCCGCGTGGCTGCAGTATATCGCTCCCGCCGTGGCGGTGCTATCGGTGTCCTGGCTGCTCGCCGTGGAATGGATGCCGCTGGGTCCGGCGCACAGCCTCGCGGTCAACCTGCTCTTTATCCTCGTCATTGCGGGCGCGGTGCTGGGCGCATTCATGCTCATCATCCGTTACTACACACCGATGCTTCGCTGGTGCCTCGATCACCGTGGAATATTCCTCGGCACGGTGGGGTCCCTCGTACTCTGGGGTATTCTGGCCTGGGTCGGCGTGGGCGGCATTCTCGGCGGAGCGGCCGACGGACTCGCCGGCATTGGCCTCGACATCCGCGCAACGCGTCCATGGCAAAATCTCGAATCGCTGTTTCCCGGCACGGGGAAGGAATTCATGCCCGCGCTGGACGAAGGCGCGTTTCTTCTCATGCCCACGTCGATGCCGCATGCGGGGATGGAGCAGAACCTCGACGTCGTGCGCCAGCTCGACATGTCCGTGGCCGGAATCCCGGAAGTGGAACAGGTGGTCGGCAAACTCGGGCGCGTGGAGTCCGCGCTGGACCCGGCCCCGATCTCCATGTATGAAAACGTCATTCTCTACAAGCCCGAATACGTCGTTGACGAAAACGGCAACCGCCTGCGCTTCAAAGTCGACGGGGAAGGGCGGTATATCCGTGACGAAAAGGGGGAACTCATCCCCGATCCGGACGGGCAGTTCTATCGCAACTGGCGTGAGCACATTCACTCGGCCAATGACATCTGGAACGAAATCGTCAAGCGTTCGAATATTCCCGGGATGACCTCGGCACCCAAGCTGCAGCCCATACAGACGCGGCTCGTGATGCTGCAGACCGGCATGCGCGCGCCCATGGGCATCAAGGTCTACGGGCCGGATCTCCCGACGATCGAGCAGTTCGGACTCAAGCTCGAACAGCTGCTGCAGAATGTTCCGGGCGTGAAGTCCTCCGCCGTCTTCGCCGACCGTATCGTCGGCAAACCCTACCTGGAAGTGGAATGGAACCGCGCGCAGCTTGGTCGCTACGGCATCACCATCGCGGAGGCACAGCAGTATCTCGAAGTGGCCGTGGGGGGCATGACCATGAGCACGACGGTCGAGGGACGCGAACGCTACGCGATGCGCGTTCGTTACCCGCGCGAGCTGCGCGGCGATCCCGAGGAACTCAAGAATATCCTTCTTCCCGGCGCGATGGGCGTACAGATTCCGCTGGGCGAGGTGGCCGCGATCAAGTACGAACGCGGTCCGCAGAGCATCAAAAGCGAAAACACCTTCCTCGTCGGCTATGTCATCTTTGACCGCGACGAGGATCAGGCCGAGGTCAACGTCGTACAGAACGCGCAGAAATATCTGCGCGGGAAAATCGACGCGGGCGAACTCGTGGTGCCCGCGGGTGTGTCGTATACATTCGCCGGCAACTACGAAAATCAGCTGCGCGCGGAAAAACGACTGAGCATCGTGATCCCGATTTCGCTCGTGGTGATTTTTCTGATTCTCTATCTGCAGTTCCGCTCCGTCCCCACCACGTTGTTCATATTCTCGGCCATCGCCGTTTCGTTCTCCGGCGGGTTCATTCTCATATGGTTTTATGGACAGGAGTGGTTCATGAACTTCCCGGTGTTCGGGGAATCCATCCGCGCCCTGTTTCAGATGCACCCGGTGAATCTGAGCGTCGCCGTCTGGGTCGGCTTCATCGCGCTCTTCGGCATCGCCACGGACGACGGCGTGGTGATGGCGACGTATCTCGACCAGAGTTTTCGACGGAATCGTCCGAAAAGTATCGAGGGAATTCGGAAAGCAGTGCTCGAAGGCGGACAGCGGCGGATTCGTCCCTGCCTGATGACCACCGCCACGACGCTGTTGGCGCTGCTGCCGGTGCTGACGTCCACCGGACGTGGCTCCGACATCATGGTCCCCATGGCCATCCCCGCCTTCGGCGGCATGACCATCGAACTGCTGACGCTGTTCGTCGTGCCTGTTCTGTATTCATGGTGGGAAGAACGAAAGGTCCGCCACGACATCGTCGCTGAGGAGGCTGCTGTATGAAAACGAAATCAATGAATCCCGAGAGGAGACAGATCGGGTCGCATGTGCGAATGCAATCGTCGCCACGCCGCGCGATCTTCGTGTACCTGGTGATGGTACTCTCCGTTATGGCGCTGCCAGTGGTTGCACAGGAGGGCCCCGAGTCGTTCGTCGCGAACGCGACCGAAAACAATCCGGCCCTTCGTGTCGCACAGGCCCGCTACGAGGCGGCAAGGCTGCAGGCTCCGCAGGCCGCGGCGCTGCCCGACCTGAAGATCGGTGCCGGGTATTTCGCGGTCCCGGTCGAAACGCGTCTCGGACCGCAGGTCGCCACACTCTCGGTCTCGCAATCCTTCCCCTGGTTCGGTACCCTTGGCGCGGAAGAGGAGGCCGCAGGTGCGCGTGCGCGACAGGCGCAGGCCGAATTGCGTGATGCGCGCAACCGGCTCGCGGCAGACGTCCGCGCTGTCTGGTACCGCATGTTCGTGCTCGAACGATCGATCGCACGTAGCCGCGAACAGCTGGCATTTCTCTCCACCGTTCGTGAACTCGCGCGCGTGCGCTACGAGGCCGGGAAAACAGGATATACGGATGTGCTGCGTCTGCAAATGGAAGCGGAGGAACTCGAAACGCGCATTCAGACACTGGAAGACAGCCGGGAGGCGCTGCGCACACAGATGGAGCAGCTCGTGAACGCACCGGTTTCATCGCCGGGAGTGTTTCCGGATGTCCTTCCTCCCATGCCGATGCTGCCCGCGGAAGATGCGCTGCGCGAGCGCATGCTCGCACACAATCCGCTTCTTCAGCGTCTCGATGACGAGGGCGCGTACTGGAACCATCGCAGCGACGCGGCTCGGCTGATGGGCTACCCGATGTTCACCGTCGGCGTCACCTATACTGCCATCGACCCGCGCACCGACATGGTCGTGGATGGAAGCGGCCGCGACGCGATCCTTCCGCAGATCGGCATTTCGATTCCGCTCTTCGGTTCGCGCTACTCCGCGATGGAAGAGCAGGCGGAGCAGCAGGGGATCGCAGCGCGGCAGTCGCGTGACGACATGCGGAACAGGCTGCTCGTGCAGTTGGAAGAGCGGCTTCGTGATTACCGCGACGCGCTCCGGCGCCGTGATCTCAACCAGCGGCTGACCGGCATCGCGGAGCAGACACGCGAGGTGGGATTGCAGGAATACTCCACCGGCATGAAAAACCTCGAGGACCTGCTCGTGATCGAACGCAGCCTGCTGCGTTATGCACTGGCGGGTGAACAGGCTGAAGCGGATCTTCGCACGACATACGACGTCATCATGTATCTGACAGCTGAGGAATAAATCCATGAACACCGAAATGAAATCCCTCTTCGCATTGAAGAACGCTCTTCCTGGCGCCATGCTCCTCCTCGTCGGCCTCTTCCTCGGCTGGCTGTTCTTCGCCGGCAGCGGCGGGAACGCCGAAGCCAATGGTAATACGCACGTGTCGGAGAGCGCGGGGACGATCTGGACCTGCTCGATGCATCCGAATATCCGGCAGACCGAACCCGGGCAGTGCCCGATCTGCGCGATGGATCTGATTCCGCTGAGCGCCGATGCCGCCGCCGATGACCCTGGACTCCTGCAGATGACACCCGAGGCGGTCGCGGCCGCGAACGTTCAGACAACCGTCGTCGCGAAAGGCATGCCGTATCGCGAAATTCGCATGCCCGGACGCATCGAGGCAGACGAGACGCGCCGTGCCGAGATTACCGCACGCGTTGCGGGACGCATCGAGCAGCTGTACGTGAACAGCACCGGACAAACCGTCCGCAAAGGAGCGAAGCTCGCATCCATTTATTCTCCCGAACTTCTGGCCGCTCAGAAGGAGCTGATGGAAGCGGCGAAGATGAAAGGCAGCAATCCGGCCTACTACGAAGCAGCGAAGAACAAGCTGCGCTACTGGGACTTCACGCCCGAGCAGATTGCGGAAATGGAAAAGAACGCAAGCGTGCGGGGGACGTTGGACATACTCGCTCCGCAGAGCGGGACCGTGCTCGCCCGGCATGTGGTCACCGGCGACTACGTTCGTCAGGGGCAGGGTATGTTCGCTCTCGCGGATCTCGGGCGCGTGTGGGTACAGTTCGACGCGTATGAAAACGATCTTGCCTGGCTGCGCACCGGGATGCCCGTGGTGTTTACCGTCGCGGGGCAGTCCGGGGTCGAGCAGCATGGAAGCATCGCATTCATCGACCCGGTGATCAACGCCATGTCCCGCGTCACGCGGGTGCGTGTCGAGATGCCCAATCCTGCAGGCGCATTGAAGCCGGAAATGTTCGCCACGGGCACCGTCAAGAGCGTGCTGCCCGGTAAACACGAGGCCCTGCTGGTACCGCGTTCAGCGGTACTGTGGACAGGGGAGCGTTCGGTGGTGTGGGTGAAGGATAACAGCAGCGCGTCCCCTGCATTCTCCTACCGCGAGATCATGCTTGGTGCGGAAGCCGGCGACAGCTACGTCGTCGTGGAGGGACTCAGCGAAGGAGAAGAAATCGTCTCGAATGGTGCGTTCTCCGTCGATGCCGCCGCGCAGCTTCAGGGGAAGAACAGCATGATGAATCCCGCGGGTGGCAAAACCGCCATGGGACACGATCATGCAGGAGCGAATCCAGCCGCGCACGAACAGCACGGTACGGCACAGAGTATCGATGCGCCGGAGGAATTCCGCGCACAGTTGCGAAAAGTGTTCGAGCGTTACAGCGCGCTTACGAAGTCACTCGTCGCGTCCGACCCAACCGCCGCAGGCAAGGCAGGGAAAGCGGTCCGATCGGCACTTGGCGATGTCGATGCCTCGCTGCTTCCTGAGTCCGTGCGTCCGGAATGGGCCGAAATAGCGGCGTCTCTCGCGAAGAGCATCGACGCTCTTGCCGCGACCCGCGACCTCGAGAAACAGCGCGCGTATTTCTCCGGCCTGAGCAATACATTCTACAGCGCCTTGAAGATATTCGGTGCCGGTGAAGGAACGATCTACTGGCAGCATTGTCCGATGGCCTTCGACGACAAGGGAGCCAACTGGCTCAGTCCGCAAAAGGAAATCCGCAATCCGTACTTCGGTGACAAGATGCTCACGTGCGGTGTGGTGAAGGAAGAACTGAACGGCAGGTAGACGTTGGACTTTGGCAGTTGGCAGGAGGCAGGAAGCAGGAGGCAGGAAGCAGGAAGCAGGAAGCAGGAGGCAGGAGGAAGGAAGCAGGAAGAAGGAAGCAGGAAGCAGGAAGCAGGAAGCAGGAAGCAGGAAGCAGGAAGCAGGAGGCAGGAAGCAGGAGGCAGGAAGCAGGAAGCAGGAAGGAAAGCCACGAGCCAACAGCGAACAGCCAAAGTATCCCTAACAACAGCTCACATTCACGTATTACAAAGGAGATTCGCAATGAAAACAGTCATAATCCCCGTGCTTTTCCTGGTGTTTCTTGTCAGTGCCTGCGGCAGCAACAAGCAGGAGCAGCAGCAGGAACCTGCGAAACAGGAAATGCAGCGGGAGGCGCAGGCAGCGTCGTATTATTGTCCGATGAAATGCGAAGGCGAGAAGACCTATGACAAGGCCGGTACCTGTCCGACCTGTGGAATGGATCTCGTCGTGGTCGAAACCAATTCCGATACGGAAATGGAATCACACGAAGGCCACAACCATTAATCCGATCACCGCATCAATGCCCCCGTAGGGCGGATTCACGAATCCGCCCATAACCGGGATGTAATACGGGATGTCGGATTCACGAAAACACGTAGGTCGGATTCACGAATCCGCCCTACGGTGGTTTTGCGTATTTGCGTCCGGTTATTGCAATGTCACGGAACCGATGGCGTTGTCCTGTCCCGCGGTCACGGTCAATTCAGGCTGGGTGTGCGAGAGCCCCTTCGTGTCCTCGATGCGGACGTCATAGACACCGGGAAGGAGGTAGGAGAGGCGGAAGCTCCCGTTCGTGATGTTGACCGGGGTGGATGTGATTTCCACGCCTCCCTGAAGGGCGATCGCGAGAGGTGCATCGGAGAAATTCGTCACCGTACCGGAGATCGATCCCGTCACCGCCTGGTCCACCGCGCGGATGGTCGGTTTCAGTTTGTATCCGTTCGGATTCGACGGATTCCCCGTTGTCACGATCGACTGGTTCGCATCGAAATCAAGAACGAGATTGTAGGTGGAGCCAGCCACGAGGTCGAAATTCGTCACAACTTTCAGTCCCGTCTGCTCCGCGCTCGGAATGGTGACATCGTGAACTTGGCCGTCGACGACAACCTCGGCCTTCGTAACCATCAGACGGATCTGCGTCACTTTTCCGGGATCGACATCCTGTCGGCCGAGTTCGATGGAATTTCCGTTGTTCCATTCCAGCAGGTTGACTGTAACCTGCTCGCCGCTGAGGACAACCCAACCGCCGTTCATGCTTACTGCGATTTCTGAGAACGTGATGTTTACCGCGTCATAATTGGCAGGTGCATCGGTCAGGCTGACGGAGAGGGTCGCCTTGGTCGCCGGTGTGGTGCTGTCGCTTTCGCTGCAGGCGGAGAAGCCGACGGCGAGGAGAAGAAAGGGCAAGAGAAGGGTGCTGAGTTTTTTCATCTGAAACCTCGATTCTGCTGAAATATTTGAAGAATAGGATGTCATCCTTTGATTACTCCGAGGGGTTTGAATTTTGCCACCTTCAAGGTGATACCGGCGTCGTGCATGACGTTGACGACATCGGCGACGTCCTTGTAGGCGTGGGGCATCTCCTCGGCGATGGTGCGCATTCCGGTCGCCTGTATTTCGACACCGCGGTCGTGGAGTTCGCGGATCATGTCGTGTCCTTTGCTCTCGGCCATGGCCTTTTTCCGGCTCATATGACGGCCCGCTCCGTGGCACGAACTGCCGAAGGTCTCTTTCATGGCGCGGTCGGTCCCGACGCAGAGGAAGGAGTAGCGTCCCATGTCGCCGGGAATCAGCACGGGCTGTCCGACTCCCCGGTACTCGACAGGGATGTTTTCATTGCCCGGACCGAATGCCCGTGTCGCGCCTTTGCGGTGCATGCAGACGTCGATCTTCTTTCCGTCAACTTCATGCGTTTCAAATTTCGCGATATTGTGGCAGATGTCGTAGATCAGGTTGAAACCGAGTTCTCGCTGCGACAATGCGAAAGTTTCCATGAACGACTGTTCCGCGAGATGCATGATTACCTGCCGATTCGCGAAGGCATAGTTGGCGGCGCAACGCATCGCTCCGAGGTAGGCGCGTCCTTCTCCGCTGTTGATCGGGGCGCAGGCTAGCTGCCTGTCCGGGATGCTGATGCCGTACTTCTCCGTCGCATGCAACGTGACCTTGAGGTAATCGTCGCAGACCTGATAGCCGAAGCCGCGTGAACCGCAGTGGATCATCGCCACGATGCCTCCCTTGTGGAGTCCGAAGGTGCGAGCGGCTGTGTCGTGATAAATTTCCTCGACCACCCCAATTTCCAGAAAATGGTTGCCCGAACCCAGAGTGCCGAGTTGATCGGCTCCCCGCTGCCAGGGACGCTCGTCCACTGCCTGCGTGTCGGCGCCGGCGAGACAGCCGTGCTCCTCGATGCGATCGAGCTGTGCGGTAGTCCCGAAGCCATGTTCGACGGCCCAGCGCGCACCATCGGTTGCAACGCTGCGCAGTTCGGCCTGCGAAAGCCGGGGAATGGCTTTCGAGGCGCCGACGCCGGTGGGAACGTGTTTGAACAGGTTGGAAACCAGGGCGCGAATTCGAGGACGTACCTGCTCCGCGGTCAGGGACGTCCCGATCAGGCGTACGCCGCAGTTAATGTCGTACCCGACACCACCCGGTGACACGACGCCATCATCACGGTGGGTGGCGCAGACACCACCGATGGGGAAGCCGTAGCCCCAGTGGATGTCGGGCATGGCGAGCGAATACTTCACGATCCCCGGCAGATGCGCCACGTTTGCGACCTGCTGAAGACTCTGATCCTGTTCGATACCGTCCATCATCTTCCGGCTGGCGTAGATGCGTCCGGGTACGCGCATGCCGCCCGTCTTCGGAATTTCCCACAAGGTCTCGTTGACCTGCTTCAGCCGAATATTTCCACTATTCCATTTTTCCATCATGCCATTTACTCAGGTGTCGAACACAACCTCGGCCACGTATCCACTTTCATCGTGGTCGACGCGGAGTCCGTGCCACGTGACCGCCTTGATTTCAGTGGCGTCGTGCGCAAGGGCCTCTGTCATCGGGAACGTGCGAAACACCGCGGAAACGCATTGCTCGCCGATCTCCTCAACCATGAATTCCGTTGCAATCACACGTTGAGTCGCAACGAGATAGAGTATCTCCGAGAGCAATTCGCGCAGGATTTCGTCCCTGCCAGAGGCAGAAACCTCGAGTCGCCGAATCTCGGTCGCAGAGCCCGTCGCCATTCTGCCGGTAATCAGTGCCATCATGCCCTGGGCGGCATTCTGCAGAAGCTCTGCAAAGGTTGTGCCACGGATGCGCACCGCGATGTCCGCCGTATGATCGAGTTCTTCAAAATCTTCCATTCTCATCCATGCGCTCCTGCAGGCTCACTACCTGAGTCGAAGAATGCAACAAGGAAATATACACATCAGGCGGGGTCGAAGGGGGCGGAGCCGACCATTCCATCCCGTTATTCTTTCTGCATTGAAGTTTGCAGATCCATCCACTAGTTTACAAGAATATGCCCGACAATATTGGCCGCGTCTTTCGAGCGATTCGACGAAATTGTCGAGCTTTGTTTTCTTATTCCGGATTGTCCATTTCTTTATGTTTGAATACGAGCTTTTTTCATCTTGTAAAGGTGATATTGCGCGTGTCTCATATCCCGTGCAAGTGGCACAGGATTTGTAATAAAGAACGGCATGGTCCAGATGAACCGCATTTCCTCGTATGTTATCTCCCTTGTGCTCATCCTGCTTCATGCACCGACGCAGGGACAGACTGCGCTGACATGGCAGCATCCGAGTCCCCAGGGGAACATGCTTATGTCTCTGCATTCCACAGGCGATGGTACGTTGATCGCAAGTGGAAACTACGGCACTCTTCTCCGCAGTACCGACGAAGGCAGATCCTGGACGAATACCATGTTCGGGTTGACCGACAATGTCATCCAGACGGCCGAAGCAGGTCCGGGCCAATTATGGGCGGTTGCGGATAACGGCATCCTGCTGCATAGCACCGACGGCGGAGCCGAGTGGACCGACCTGCAGTCCGTCACCACGCAGGGACTCAACGCGGTGGTATTCTTCACCCCTGATATCGGCGTGGCCAGCGGTGACGCCGGCACCATCATTCGTACCACCGATGCGGGAGCAACATGGTCTCCGGTCTCCAGTGGCGTCAGCTACTCTCTAAATGGCATCGCCGCACTCAGCGCTTCAGCGGGAGTGATTGTCGGGGAAAACGGTACCGTGCTGCGCAGCGGCGACGCAGGCGCGAGCTGGGACGGGACGAAAATATCTCCTCCCGAGGATCTCTTCTCCGTCGCATTTGCTGACGCGGGCAACGGTTTCGCTTGCGGTACACGGGGCAGCATCTTCCATACGGTGAACGGCGGTTTCCGATGGGATAAGCAGAATGGCGGGACAAATCGCCACCTGAACGGGATCCTGCTGCATTCGGCTTCGGAAGCGTGGATCGTGGGCGACGGCGGGACGATGCTGCACAGCGTTAACAGCGGGGCCGATTGGACAGCGCTGCCGGTACTGCTGCCGAATTCCGTGCTGGAAGGAATCGCCGCCACTTCCACGACGATGATCGCGGCCGGGGAATTCGGGCATATGCTTCGTTCTACAGACGGAGGAGCGTCCTGGACTGTCACGAATTCCGGAACGCGGAAATCTGCGAACTGGGTGACCTTCGCCGATGAACGCAACGGCTGGTGCTTCGGGGAGGACGGGGTAATCATCCACACGACCAACGGCGGAGCCGCATGGCGAGAAGAAACGGCGGTGCTGGGCAACAGTCTCTACGGCGGGAAAGCGGTGTCTGCGTTCGACGCCTGGGCCGTCGGGGAATTCGGCATCATCCTTCACACAAGCGACGGTGGAGAGCAATGGCAGCAGCAGCAGAATGATTACAGCAATATCCTCCTCGCCGTCGATTTCGTGGATGCGCATCTTGGATGGACGGTAGGTGAACTGGGCATCATCCTGAAAACCACGGACGGGGGAGCTTCGTGGCAGCGGCAGGAGAGCGGGACGCAGCAATACCTGTTCGGCATCGATGCCGTTTCAGCTTCACATCTCATCATCACCGGCGACGGCGGCCTGGTGATCAGCAGTTTCGACGGAGGCGCGTCGTGGCATCCGCAGCAGAGCGGCACGAACTCCACACTCTACTGGCCGTGCTTCGTGAGCGATGCGGAAGGCTGGATCGTCGGTGAAGTCGGAACCATTCTGCACACAACAGATGCCGGAGGCAGCTGGCAGAAGCAGGAAAGCGGGACACAACGTCCGCTCTACGTGATCGACGCTCCCACCCGCGGTGCACTGTGGGCGGTCGGCGAAAGCGGGACCGTGCTGCAGAGCAGCGATGCCGGCGCACATTGGATCAAGCGATACGCGCGCACCAACTACGATCTTTTCGGTCTGGATTTTGTTTCCCCGGAATACGGCTGGATCTCAGGCGACTACGCAACAGTGCTTACTTGGCAGGAACGGCCGCTTGGCATTGGTCCCGTGCCGAGTAATGCGGCCGTGCATCTCTCTGCGCCGTATCCGAATCCTTTCCGGGAAGATGTGCAGTTCAGTCTCACCGGAATCTTAAACGAAGCAGTCGTCAAACTCGCCGTATATGACGCGCTCGGCCGTGAACTCCGGGATTACACCGCGTCCGCGATGTCGGGAGGAGACAGTCCCACACTTCGCGTTCCCCGAAACATTTTTCCCGCACCGGGCATCTATCGCGTCGTTCTCGTCACGCACGATGGAATCGAGTCCCGTCCCCTCGTCTGTTATTAAAAGGCCACCTATGCATTCGACCAAGCACCTCCTTTTCGCTATCGTCATCTTTTTTCTCACTCCTTCGCTTTGGGCACAGTGGCAATGGAGCAATCCCGCACCGCAGGGAAATGATCTGTGGAACGTGGCATTCGCTCCGGGCGGCGGCAGCGGTTGGGCCGTGGGCGGTGCGGGCGTCATTCTCAAGACCCTGGATGGAGGCGCGAGCTGGCAGCCGCAGGAAAGCGGGCATGAGGATTTCTTCCGCGGTGTGGACGTCATCGATGCACAAACCGCATGGGTGGTCGGCGACAACGGCGTCGTTCTGAAAACAACGAACGGCGGTATGAGCTGGCAGCAGCAGAGCAGCGGCACGACCGCGGGCATCAACGTTATTCATGCGCTATCCGCAAGCACCGCGGCATTCGTCGGCGATGCGGGTATGCTGCACACGACCACGGACGGCGGACAAACCTGGGTTCCACGCAGCACTGGTACACAATCCAACCTCAATTCGGTTTTCTTCACCAGTCCAACGAACGGTATCGCAGTCGGCGGCGGGAAGACCATTCTCCGCACCACGAACAGCGGCGCTGCGTGGACTTCCATATGGATGGCGGGGATGACCTTCGATCTGATCGGCGTGACGTTTGTGGATGCGCAGAACGGCTGGGCCGTCGGCACCGGCGGGCGCGTTCTTCGCAGCACGGACGGGGGGCAGAGCTGGCAGTCCTCGAACTCCGGCACGACCAGTGACCTCAACCGTGTGATATTTACCGACACGCAAAACGGCTGGGCGGCAGGAGAGAGCGGCACGCTGCTGCGCAGTACAAACGGCGGCACGTCCTGGTCTACGCTGAATTCCGGCACCGTGAACGGTTTGGAGGGGCTCGCTTCCGATGGTACCAACATCGTGGCGGTCGGGGTGTTCGGGGATATCCTCCGGTCCACGAACGGCACGACGTTTTCCATGGTCACCGGTGGATCGCGCAGGACGCTGAACGCGGTGAGCGCCGCCGTACCGGCATCCGCATGGGCGGTGGGGAGTGACGGAGAAATCATCGCCACGCAAAGCGGAGGCCAATACTGGCAGCAGGTCTCCAGCGGCACCACGGAGGCGCTCTTTGCGATCGATAACATCAATGGCAGCACGGTCGTCGCATGCGGTAACGGCGGAGTGATCGTGCGCAGCACCAGTGGCGGACAAAGCTGGTCCGCGGTTTCGAGCGGCGTCTCCGTCTCGCTCAACGGTATCGATCTGCTCGACAATGGCGTCGGGTACATCGTCGGCAGCAGCGGACGCATTCTCAAGACCACGAACGGTGGCGCGGGCTGGTTCTCGATCGCCAGCGGTACGCTGCAGCCACTGTATGGAGTGCATTTTACCGATCCCGATCACGGGACCGTCGTCGGCGCCGCGGGCACGATCATCAGCACGACGAACGGTGGAAACTCCTGGAGCACGCAGCAGGGGTGGACACAGGACGCCCTGTTCAGCGTCATCCGCGACGGACAGGACGGCATGATCTGCGGGGATGCGGGGACCGTGATCTATACGGACGACGGCGGGAACGCATGGACGACGCTCGCGCCGCCCACCACCGTCGCGCTGTTCCGGGTTACGCATCCGGCTGCGGCGGAATATGCCACGGTCGGTGAAGACGGCGTGATCATGCGCACGAGCGATAACGGGCAGAGTTGGGTGCGCGAGATATCCCATGCCATGTACACATGCTACGGTGCCGATGCCCATGGCGGCACGGTCTATGTCGTGGGGGATTTCGGTCTCGGACTGCGCAACACGACGTATCCGTATCCCGTGGAATTGTTGAGTTTCACCGCGCGAAGAGAAGGACTCTGCGTTCGCCTCGACTGGGAAACCGTGCGTGAAGAAGAGCACCTCGGGTTCATGCTCGAGCGTAAAGATGGGTCCGGGTGGAGAGACGCCGCGTTCTTCCCGTCGGTCGGTTTCGGCGGTGGGACGTATCAATGGCGGGATTGCGACGTCGCGACTGCCGCGCGCAGCTACCGACTCAGGATCATCGGCATTGCGGGAGACGTGAGCTATGGTCCGGAAATACAGGTTGCCGGGACAAACGCAGCCGCCGCGTTTTCCGTGGAGGCATGGCCGCAGCCGGCGCCCGGAGACCTCCATGTACGCCTGCACGCTGGAGAAGCGGATGCCGTGTTGACCGTGGTCGATGCCCTGGGGCGCATCGAATACAGGAGAGAACTCTCCGATAATACGCACGATGCGGAATTTGCAATTCCCGCTGGCGTTTTCACCTGCTCCGGCATGCATCTGCTCGTCCTGCAGAATGCGCATGCATTCGTCGTCAGACCGATCATGGTAGCGAAATGACACAGCGCCGCCTCATATTGCTGTGCTGGCTGTTCCTGCTTCCCGTGCACATGAGCGCGCAGCAGAGCGTCCTGGTTCTGTTTGAAGGCAAGGACATGAAAGAGAATCTTGGCCGCGGGGATGCATTCCAACTCGCCCAGCTCACCGGACATTTCAATACGCGTACGGACGTGCGATCTGTTGAAGCGTACCGCGAAGGAGATATGGACCCGTACGACGCGATCTTTTTTGTGGGTTACACGCTGCGTTGCAGTCCCCCGGCAGTGTTCATGAACGATCTGCTGAAGCGAAAACGGACCGCCGTCTGGCTGCACACCGGCATGGTGGCATTTGGCCGCGCGCACGACCTGTCTCGTCGGTATGGTTTCGAACCTGTGACCGTGGATACGTCGAGAGGGTGGACGCAGGTCCATCGGAGAAAGGACCTGTTCACGAAAACCGAGCCCAACATCACACTTTGCCGCATCACCGATCCTTCGCGATGCAGCGAGGTGGCCACGGCGGTATCGAAGCGCAAGGGGCACACACCGTACATTCTGCGGAGCGGCGCATTCTGGTACGTCGCCGATTCACCGTTCGCACTTGCCTATGAAAATGACCGTTACCTGCTGTTCGCGGACGTATTGCACGACATGCTTGGTGAGAACCACCCGACCGCGCATCGCGCACTGATTCGAATCGAGGATATCAATCCGCTTGAGGACCCGGACCGCCTCCGGAAAGTCGCGGACGTGCTCTACGACGAAGGGGTCCCTTTCGCGGTCGGACTGATTCCTTTCTACGTCGATCCCGAGGCAGGATTTCGCGTGAGCCTGACCGATAAACCCGATCTCGTCGACGCAATTCATTACATGGTGCGCAAGGGAGCCGCGGTTGTCATGCATGGCGCCACGCATCAGTATAAAGGCGTCACGGCGATAGATTATGAATTCTGGGACGTCGCAACCAATGCTCCCCTCGCGCATGAATCCATGGAATATGTACGCAACAAGATCACCGACGGACTCGAGGAGTGTATCCGCAACGGGATCTATCCGATAGTCTGGGAGACCCCGCATTATACCGGTTCGATGATCACGTACGACGCCGTGTCCACCATCTTTTCGTCCGCCATGGAGCAGCGCTGCGCGATCGACAATGCCGACTACACGCAGTTTTTTCCGTATACGATCTTCCGCGACATCCACGGGCAGAAGCTCTACGCGGAGAATCTTGGCTACGTGCCCGTCGATCCACAGGATCCCTCGGCATCCGCCGCACAGGTCGAACGCATGATCGAGTACGCCCGGGTCAATCTGGGCGTGCGCGATGGGTTCGCTTCCTGCTTTTTCCATTCCTTCGTGCCGCTCGAGAATCTGCGCCGCCTTGTGCGCGGTTTCCGTGCGGAAGGATACACGTTCATGGATCTGCAGCGGCAGTCCAACGTGGTGCGGCTCCGAGACAAAGCGATCGTCACCGGGAAGGGAGACTTCACCATCGAGCTGAGGGATCAGTATCTGCGCGAGTATTGGTTTGACCGGGAGGGGAACATTGCGCGCACATCCGTCTCCTCTCAGCGCCGGAGCGGCGTCATCAAAAAATCCATCGCTCTGAAAAACGGAGAGCTGTACCTCGCCACACCGACGGAAATTCGCCAGGTAGAAGACGGCTTCATCGATCGCATCGCACGCACGCTGCGGTCATGGTACGACGATTTCTTCGGAGAAGTAGAAACCCATGCTGAAATGCGTGTTACGGTGCTGTGGGATTCGCTTGCGACGGGAGGAGGCCTGCGCGATCAGCAGAGTTTCATATCCGCTTTTCGTACACTCAGCATCATACCCGACACCCTGCATGTCGGCGGGCGCTTCGATGCGTCGCGATGCAATCTGCTCGTTGTTCCTTATGCCACCGTCGAGCGGCTCGAAAATCCGCAGTTCAGCGCGCTGGTGGAATGGGTACGCAAGGGCGGAACCGTGATCACCGATGGGAAAACGGATTTCGCGCTCGAGCTTGGGCTGAAATACACCGGCTCGACGCTTTCTCTGACAGGGCTGAGTGAGCGGTTGTATCCCGAGGAACGGGTCAGCTGGCAATACCGCACTCCTTCGCAGAAATTTGAAGTCGATCCGGGCGACGTCATCTTCGCCGCTGATCCTGAGACCGAGGCACCCGTCGTGATCGGCAGGCAGTTCGGCAACGGAAAACTGCTGTATCTGGGTACGCGCTTCGACCCACTCAGCGATGCGGGCTACAGCCGCTATCCCTTCCTCATGCAATATGTGGCACAGTTCGCCGATCTTCACCCCGTATTTCGCAGTGACGCACTGGAACTGTATTTCGATCCGGGCTTCCGCAACAATATTCCCATCGAAACGCTGGTACGCCGCTGGGCGAACAACGGCGTGCGCGCGGTCTATGTCGGCAGCTGGCATGATTATCATTCCTACACCTACGATTACGACCGACTGATAACCCTGTGTCATCAGAACGGGATACTCGTCCATGCATGGATCGAGCCACCGCAGGTCAGTCACAAATTCTGGGAGGCGCATCCGGAGTGGCGTGAGAAAAACGTGCATGGCGTGGACAACCGCGCATCATGGCGATATCCGCTGGCAATGACCGATTCCGCTTGTGTCGCGGCGATGCTCAGGGACTACCGGCGTTTTCTGACGAATCATGATTTCGACGGTGTGAATATCGGCGAGCTGTATTTCGAATCCGATGTACGCGGTCCGATGGAGCCCGGCAGTTTCGCACCTATGCATCCGAGCGCCCGTGCGGAATTCCAGCAGCGAAGCGGGTTCGATCCGAAAGAGCTGTTCGACGCAGCCTCGCCGCGCTTCTGGAAGAAGAATCCCGCCGCCTGGCGTCTCTTCGAAGACTACCGGGTGGATGTCGTCGTGCGCATGCATCGCCAGTTGCTCACACTCGCGGATGAAATACGACGAAGCAGACCGGGGTTCGGTGTGATGGTGACGATGCTCGATCAGATCGGCACTCCGGAATTGCGCCGTTCGCAGGGAGTGGACATGCGACGCATCATCGGATTGAAAAAGGAATTCGATTTCACGCTCGTGGTCGAAGACCCGATGTCGCGCTGGTCCGACGACCCGCGACGCTACCACCAGATCGCGGCAGTGTATCATGAATTGCTCGGGGATGATTTCGCACTCGACGTGAATATCCTTTCCTTCCGCAGCGAATCGAATCCCACACCCTTCCCGACGCTCGTGCAGTCGGGGATCGAGGCCTTCCATCTGTATCGCGCAACCAGCAGCGAGGTCGGTCGCACGCTTGTGTATGCAGAATCAAGCGTCAATCCCCAGGACTTTCCGTTCTTCGCCTTCGCTTCCACCGGGCGCGCGATCATTCGCCGGACGGACGCAGGGTACGTCGTTGCCGCGCCGCACGCGTTGACCCTGCAGCTGAATCGGAATCAGCGCTTTGTCCGCGTCGACGGCGTCGTACGCACCGCGGCAGGGGACGGACGCTTCCTGATCCCCGCCGGTCGGCATGTCGTTACTCTCGAGAAGGAAGGAGAGGGGTATTTCGACCCGAATACACTGCATGCAACGCTTCTCTCCTGCACGGGGAAGCTGCTCTCGCTCGAGGAGGGGGAACGAAGCATATTCTTCAGTTACGAGAGCCAGGAGCGTTGTTTCGTGACGACCAACAAGGAACCTATCGAAGTCATTATCGACGGCGAAGGGGTTGACGTTCCGGTCCGCGAAGGCATAGAGCGTTATTCGGTGCAGCTGCCCGCGGGTTCCCATCAGGTGCGCATCGTCACCGAAGGAACCGTCTCCTATAGCATCAATCTCACCAGTCTTTGGTCGTCGACGTTCATCGTGCTCTTTGGCATCGTATCGCTGATCCTTCTTCTCTTTCTTTACACGATCGTGCGACTCCGGCGGCACAGAATCGGGCGCGCGCAGGCGGCCTCGGTCGGAGGAGGCGCGCAATGATCGAGGTCGTTCAGCAAATAGCCGCCGGCCTGTTCGTCCTCGCCGTCATCCTGATATGGTTCATGATCGGCTGGCAGCTGCTCCTTACACTCGCGGGATATTTCCATGAGAGCGCTTCGCAGCGCGAACTTCGCACGGTGGACGCCATGGAATTCGACTATCCTCCGGTTTCGATTCTCATTCCCGCTCACAACGAGGAAATCGTTATCGGCCGAACTCTCGAGGCGATGTGTGCGCTCGACTATCCCGCCGATCGACTCGAGATCATCGTCATCAACGACGGCAGCTCTGACCGCACGGGCGACATCGTACGGGAATTCGCAGCCCGCGACGCGCGCGTGATCTGCTACGACGTCCCGGAAGGGCAGGGCGGGAAAGGCAAGTCCCGCGCATTGAATCTCGGCCTGACGCAGGCGTCCCATCAGTACATCGCGATCTACGACGCCGACAACACGCCCGAACCCCGCGCTCTGCGGCATCTGGCCGCCCAGCTATTACTGCATCCTGAACTGGGCGCCGTGCTCGGAAAATTCCGCACGGTCAACAAGACGCGCACGTTGCTGACGCGCTTCATCAACATCGAAACGCTCAGCTTCCAGTCCATCCTGCAGGCAGGGCGATGGAAGCTGCTGCACATCGCGACGCTGCCCGGGACGAACTTCCTCATGCGCCGCGAGGTCATCGAGGAAATGAACGGCTGGGACGAAGGCGCGATCACCGAAGATTCGGAGCTCAGTGTCCGGATGTACATCGCGGGTTGGAAAATCAAGTTCATTCCCTACGCGGTGACCTGGGAGCAGGAGCCAGAAACCTGGGGCGTATGGCTGAAGCAGCGCACCCGCTGGGTACGCGGCAATAACTACGTTTCGAAAAAGTTCCTCAAGGAGCGCAAGAGCATTCCCAGCTTCCGTCTGCGTTTCGAACTGCTGTACTCGATCGCACTGTATTATGTCTTTTTCGTCGCGATCCTCATTTCCGATATTATCTTTCTGCTGTCGGTTTCCGGTGTCATCGCCATTCCGCTGCCCGGTCCGTACACACTGGTCTGGGTGATGGCCGTGGTGTTGTTTTTTGCCGAGATCATGCTCGCACTCTCCTACGACCGTGAAGACACGCCGCTCGCCTTCCTGCTCATCGGTGTGATGTATCTCACCTACTGCCAGCTGTGGCTCGTGGTGGTCGGACTCGCGTTTTACAAGGATGTGATCAGGAAGGAATCAATGTCGTGGGCCAAAACCAGGCGCTTCAAGATTGAAGAGCAGCAGCCATGAAAATTCGATGGATATTGCTCCTGATTCTCATCGCACCGCTTGCGGAGGCGCAGCATCTGTCGCTGTTTACCTCCAGCATGTACGATGACAACAGCTTCTCGTTCTACGAAAAACGCGCGGACGTCTACCACTCCATTTTCGGCGCACTTTCGGTCGATACGCAGAGCGACAATACATACGTCCAGGGCTATTATTACGGGGCAGTCGTGCTCTTCCGCACGTACAACGAGCGCACGTACCACGTGCACACACTCGGGGCGTATGCGCAGATTCAGCTGAATTATCGGGCGGAAGGAGCGGAAGTGGCGGAAGGAGCGGAAGTGGCGGAAGGGGATGAAGAGAATCTGGAGCGGCGCGCTCCAGCGCGCCAGGGGATGGAGACCAATGTCACCGAGGACGCTGAGGAGATCACCGAGGACGCTGAGGAGATCACCGAGGACGCTGAGGAGATCACCGAGGCATCTGAACCCGCAGCTCCGGTGGAGCAGGAGGTATTCAGCGACAGTCTAGTGGCATACCTGTTTATCGTTCCTCAGGTGGGCGGACGCTTCGACCAGCAGATCTGGGATTTTTACGATTTTCAGCGCGGCTCTTTGCTGATGCGCCTCCGCCTGCATCTCTGGAACGGCGTGATGCTGCGCCCGCATTATACCGTGCAATACAAGCGCTACCCGAACCTCGAACAATTCACGCATCTCGAGCATTTGGGCGGGCTCCTGTTCAACCGACCCATCGGTGGCGGATTCGAAGTGTTCGCAGGGGTGGACGCCGGGTCCAAATCGTACACAGAAAGCACGAGCGATACGCTCTGGGTCGAGGATAAAAAATCGGGCAAGGGAAAGGGCGGCGTCATACCTCCGAAAGCGGTGATCTCGCAATTCTCGACGCCGTCTACCACGCAGGTTGTGTTGTCCGCCGGCATTGCCTGGGACATCATCCCCGGGGCGGAACTTGCGCTGTCATATCTCCGCCGCAGCAATCCTTCCAATGAGGCGCGATTCATCAATGAGGAAGCGATATTCGGGACGTCCGAGGATGAAATCTTCGACGACCATTACGGGTATCAGTCCAATGAAATTCACCTGCAGTTCGAAGGTGCACTGCCGGGGAAAATCCGTACCACAAACACGCTGCAGCTTTCCGACAAACGCTATCCCCGCACGGCAGCGGATCTGAACGGTGTACCGCTGCCGGGAGATCCTCAGCGGCGTGATCTCCGATTGCAGCTGCAGCTGCAGGCGCTGTATCCACTGTTCCGTTCCACCGACGGAACCGGTCTGTCTGTCGGTCTGACCTATAACTTCATACGGAACCAGTCGAACAACGGGTATCACGATTTTAACGAGCATCAGGTCGCTTTTTTGCTTTCGGGCGACTGGTGAGGCAACTTTTGCGTGATTGTTACGAATACAGAGGAATGAATCTGCTTCCTCACGGTCGAGGTACAATCATGACGCGATTGCTTCTTTCCCTCCTGCTCGTTTTCGCTTTCATTCCCCAGGCATTTTGCTCATCGGACATGCAGTCCGGCGACCGGAAATCGTTTCGCGCCTCTGACGGCGCTTCGATCGATGCGATCATCGGAGCGCTGTACGCGTGCGTGTCGGGTCCTGCGGGACCACGAGACTGGAAACGCTTTCAGGCGCTTTTCATCCCGGATGCGAGACTTGAAGCTGTGATCTGGCGCGGCGAAGGGGATCTCTCCCTCCGCGTGTTCAGCGTCGAGGAATACACCCGGCGCGCCGGCGAGTATTTCAAGACAAACGGTTTCTACGAAAAAGAGATCGCACGAAAGGTGGATACTTTTGGCAGCATCGCACAGGTGTTCAGTACCTACGAAGGGTTCGCCTCCGTCGATGCGCCGGTGCCGCTGAAACGGGGCATCAACAGCATGCAGCTTTTCAACGACGGCAATCGCTGGTGGATCGTTTCCATTCTCTGGGAGGACGAGCGCCAGGGCGTCTCGATTCCGTCGGAATACCTGCCCGGCGGTTGATACGGATCGCGTTCTGATTCCCCGCAGGTGCTTTCCCCTGGATCAGACGGATTGTCTGCCTAGCTCGGCACGCGTAGATTCCACACAGAGGACGCGATTATCCGCGATTTTTCGTACTTTCACTCCATGACAGACTCTCGAATCGAATCCCAACACTCATACATGTCTCATTCATCAGGAACAGCATGAACATGATGCTACGAAACGTACTCCGTTCCGTCGCCGTTGTCATGACCGTCGCACTGCTCTCCGGCTGCGGATCGAGCGGTGAGATGTCGTCGTATGACATGGCGAAAAAAGCGCAGCTCGAGCAGGTCCGTGCCGGTAAATTCGACAGCGGCCGGATGTGGACCTTCGAGGCGGCTCCCGTGGACTATTTCCAACAGACCTACAATTTCCGGCCGACGCAGGAGTGGCTCGACGATGTGCGCCTTTCGGCGCTTCGCATGTCGACCGGATGCTCCGCATCCTTCGTCAGCGGCGACGGTCTGGTCATGACCAATCATCACTGCGTGCGCGGCACACTCGCCAGCGTGCAGAAAGAGGGTGAAAACCTTCTTGGCAGCGGCTTCTTCGCCGAGACGCTGGCTGACGAGCGGAAGATTCCGGACGTCTATTTCGAACAGTTGATGGAAATCCGCGACGTGAGCAAGGAAATCCATTCCGCCATGGACGCAGCACCCACGGACGAAGCGCGCCTCGAGGCACGCGAGAAGAAAATCGACGAAATCAAGACTGCCGCGGAAAAGGAGAGCGGCAATCGCGCCCAGGTGGTCACGCTGTATCACGGCGGCCGCTACTCGCTGTATCTGTATAAACGCTTCAGCGATGTGCGCCTTGTCCTGGCGCCCGAATTGCAGCTGGCGCATTTCGGTGGCGATTATGACAATTTCACCTACCCGCGCTACTGCCTCGATTTTTCCTTCGTGCGCCTTTACGACGACGACGGAAAGCCGTTCAAGCCCGACAACTTCTTCAATTGGAGCAAGAAGGGTTCAAAGGAAGGAGACCCGGTGTTTGTCGTCGGGAATCCCGGCAGCACGAATCGCCTGAGCACCGCGGAACAGCTTGCATACTATCGCGATGTTCAGTATCCGTATGTCTTCAATCTGCTCAATGACCGCATGGAAGCGATGCTGCTGTATGTGGAAATGCATCCCGAGAAGAAACTTGAAATGAAAACGCAGATTCTCGGCATATCAAACGGACAGAAATCCTACATGGGCCGGCTGGCCGGACTCCGCGACGACAAGCTCATGCAGCGCCGCCGGGACTTTGATCGCCAGTTCCAGGCAGAGGTCATGAAGAGTCCGGAACTGAAGGCGAAATACGGCAACGTGTGGAAGGAAATTGCGGAAACCCGCGAGAAAATGCGTACCGTGTCATCGGATCTGTATGGACTTCGCAGCGGGGGACTCGGAATATCGAGCTATTACTCGAGAGCGGCGGGCCTCGCCGCGCTCGCGGATCAGCTTCAAAAACCGGAAGAGGAACGCAACGCCCAGTTCAAGGGGGGGAAGATGGACTTGATGAAGCGTGCGTTCTCTGGCGCGATCACGATCGATCCCGACATGGAACAACTGACACTCGAGCGTCAGCTCAAATCCATGGTACGTCAGCTGGGTAAGGACGATCCCGTCGTCCAGATGTTGCTCCAGGGGCGCAGTTGCGTCGACGCAGCCAAAACCCTGATCAGAGGTACCATTCTCTCTGATTCGATCAAGCTCGCGGCTCTCGTTGAAGGAGCCCCGGCCTCGATCCTCGAATGCAAAGACCCGTTTGTCGCGGCCGCCCGTCTGGCCCAACCGCGTCTGAACGCCGCGAGTGAAATCGCACAGGAAACCGGTGCGCGCGATGAGGTGAACCGCACGCTCCTCGGACGCGCGTTGTACGACGTGTACGGAACCGATATTCCCCCCGATGCCACGTTCACGCTTCGCATCGCCGACGGCGTCGTGAAAGGGTATGAGTATAACGGGACGAAAGCCCCGGCGAACACGACGTTCTACGGCATGTACGATCGTCATTTTTCGAATCCCGGTGTTGAAGACTGGGAACTGCCCGGTCGCTGGCAAACACCGCCGCCGGGACTCGATCTTTCGACGCCTCTCGATTTCGTATCCACGAATGATATCATCGGCGGCAATTCAGGAAGTCCGATGATCAACATCGATCGGGAAATCGTGGGCCTGATTTTCGACGGTAATATTGAAAGCCTTCCGGGCGATTTCATATTTGCCGAGGACGCAGGCAACCGCACCGTTTCGGTGCATTCCTCCGGTATCCTCGAGGCAGTGCGCAACGTGTTCAAAGCGGATCGCGTTGCACGCGAACTCGAGCGCGGCAGCCTACCCGCGACGGAGTAGCATCCGATCGGAACGTATCTTCCGATGCGTGTTTCCCAATCGATCAGTCGTTTCGTTATGGACCGTCACCAGGCGGTCCATTCTTTTTGTGTTCAGCACAGGGATATGTAACTTCGGGCATGCAACTCCGTATCATAACAATTGGCCGGAATTTACCGGTGGTTAAAGATCTTGCAGAAATTTTGTACCTTTCCCATTGGCCCTACCCGGGACGTTTTGCCATCTCACTCATTTTCATACTTACAGGACATTTTCATGATGCGAAAACTGGTACAGAAGGGGATGTTCCTCCTCCTCGCTGCATCATTGTTTGTGGGCTGCAGCAGTACACAGGAACTGACTCCCTACCAAAAGGCCAAGCAGGCCGAACTCGAAAGCATCGAAGCGCAGCGCTTCGACAACGGACGGATGTGGACCTTCGACTATCCGCCGATGGAGTATTTCAAGGAAGAATACAAATTCGCTCCCGATCAGAAGTGGATGGACGATGTGCGCATGTCCGCACTACGCTTCGCCACCTGGTGCTCGGCATCATTCGTGAGTGCCGACGGTCTCGTGATGACCAATCACCACTGCGGGCGTGATCCCGTTGAACAGGTGTCGAAAGAGGGCGAGAACCTCACGGTCGTCGGATTCATGGCCCCGACACTCGACGACGAGCGTAAGGTCGACGGTCTGTTCGTCGAACAGCTGGTTGAAATCCGAGATGTAACCGATCAGGTTATCAGCGCGATGGATGCCGCCTCCACCGATCAGGAGCGTCTGGCTGCCCGCGACAAGAAGATCGGCGAACTTGAAGAAACTCTGGCCGTGGAAACAGGAAACCGCTGCCAGCTGGTGACCTTCTTCAACGGCGGCAAATACGCTGCCTACATCTACAAGCGCTACGACGATGTGCGTCTCGTTTTCTCGCCCGAGCTTTCACTCGGTTTCTTCGGCGGCGACGATGACAATTTCACCTACCCGCGCTATACTCTCGATTGTAATTTCTTCCGCGTATACGGTGAGGACGGCAAGCCGTTGAAGACCGATCACTTCTTCAAGTGGAGCGCCAATGGCGCCTCTGAAGGAGAATTGGTTTTCACGATCGGTAATCCGGGAAGCACCAGCCGCCTGAGTACCGCCGCGCAGCTCGAATTCAACCGCGACGTGCAGTTCCCCTGGATTTCCAACCTGCTCGACAACTATGTCGATGTGTTGAAGCTGTACATGAAGCTGCATCCCGAGCAGAAGGAAGAAATGACGAATAAGCTGTTCAGCATGGCGAATTCCCAGAAGGCATATAAAGGACAGCTCAGTGGACTGGAAAACGATGTGCTGATGCAGCGCCGCAAGGACTTCGACAAGAAATTCCGTGCCCGGGTCATGGACAAGCCGGCATTGGCTGCCAAGTATGGTCAAGTGTGGGATGAAATCGCTGAATCGAGTCAGAAAGTGCGCTCTGTTGCTCCGGATCTTCTTGCTCTCCGTTTCGAGGTTCTCGGAGCCCCCGAGTATCTGAACCAGGCAATGAGTCTTGTTCGCTTGACGCGGGAACTGAATAAGTCCGAGGAAGATCGCGCCAATGCCTACAAGGGCAATGGACTCAGCGTTACACTCCGTGCGCTCGGCAAGTACAAGTCGGCCGATATGGATATGGAGCGTCTGACGCTTGCCAAAAAACTGCAGATGATGCGGCGTATGCTCGGCGACAATGATCCGATCGTGCAGCTTGCGCTGAAGGGACAGAATTGCGTTGATGCGGCGAATCGTCTTCTCAGCGAGACAATTCTCGCCGATTCTGCGAAGTTCGTGGCATTCGCCGCCGGTTTCCCCGAATCGATCAACAACTCGAACGATCCTTTCATCGCGATCGCACGCATGGCAGTTCCGCGCCGCGAGGCAGCCAGTGAAGTGGCGAATGCGGTCCGCGCACGCGACCAGGTCAACAATACGCTCCTCGGACGCGCCCTGTTCGATGTCTACGGAACAGAGATTCCTCCCGACGCCACTTTCACGTTGCGCATCAGCGATGGCGTGGTTGACGGCTACGAGTACAATGGCACCAAGGCTCCGCCGAACACCACGTTCTACGGTATGTACGACCGTCATTATTCTTTCCCCAACGACGAGCAGTGGGCGCTTCCCGAGCGCTGGCTGAATCCGCCTGCGGACTTCAACATGAGTACGCCGTTGAACTTCGTTTCTACGAACGACATCATCGGTGGCAATTCGGGCAGTCCGTTGATCAACCGCAATAAGGAGATCGTGGGCCTTGCGTTTGACGGCAACATCGAAAGCCTGCCCGGTGAGTTCATCTTTGCACCGGAAATGGGGAATCGCACCGTCTCGCTGCATTCGGCGGCGATGATTGAGGCGATCAATAACATTTATCGTCTCGACCGTCTCGCACGCGAGCTGCGGGCAGGAAAGATTGTCCAATAATCGATCCTGACATGAAAAATGAAAAACCCCGCCGCGGCGGGGTTTTTCATTTTCAGTGAGATCGTCGGAAATCAGTGGATCGCCAGGTTGCGCTCTTCCGCGAGGGCGCGACCGGCGCGCAATGCCGCGATGTTCTGTGCGACAATCGCCTCACCCTTGCGGCTGAAGATCGCCTCGATGGCGCGCTCGAGTTCTTCGATTTCAAACGGAAGGAACGGGGAGGACGCACCGAGAACGACCATATTCATCGAACGGGCTGTCGCGACTTCGCGCGCGATTTTCTCTCCGTCAAGAAGGATGCTGCGGGGCATGCTTTCGATGCTTTTCCACACATCCTCGAAATCTGGATACGTCGGGATGTTCACGAACGGCTTCTTGTTCGCAATAATCCAGCCGTCCGGCGCGAGGAAGGAGGTGTAGCGCAACGCTTCCATCGGCTCGATGGAAATGATCAGATCGACGCGCCCTTCAGGAATCAGATCGGAATGAATTTCCTTGTCACTGATACGAAGATGCGACTGAACATCGCCGCCACGCTGTGACATGCCATGCACTTCCGCCTGTTTGAGATGAAGTCCCCGCTCGACCGCTGCATATCCGATAACGGTCGCGATGGTGAGAATGCCCTGTCCGCCGACGCCGGCGAGAATGATATCGCGTTTCATGCGTTGGCCTCCTTCGGGATTTTCACGACGACTTTGGCGGTCTGAATGCACTCCCGCCGTTCGATGACGACCGAGATACCACGGTAGAACAACTCGTTCTTGATGAGTCGTACATTTTCGTCGTGGTGCTTTCTGAGGGGTTCCACCACGATAATGTGTTCCTCGGGTACACCGAGTCCCTTGCAGATGTCTTCGAGTTTTCCTCGGGCAGACGATGTCTGTCCACCCGTCATGCCGGTGGTTTCATTATCGACGATCATTACCGTGATCGGTGAGTTTTCGATAATGGCATCCAGAAGTCCAGTCATACCGGAATGCGTAAAGGTCGAATCGCCGATGACGGCGACGGCGGGGAAGAGCCCTGCATCCGCGGCGCCTTTTGCCATGGTTATCGAAGCACCCATGTCGACGCAGGTGTTGATCGAATGAAAGGGCGCGAGTGCACCGAGCGTATAGCAGCCGATGTCGCTGAACACGCGTCCGGGATCGAGTTCATGGAGTGCTTCATTGAGAGCGTTGTAGCTGTCGATGTGCGGACAGCCCTTGCAGAGCTCGGGGGGACGCGGCTGGACGAGGGCGGGCTTGTCCTGTCCAACGGCAATTTCCTCGCCCAACGCTTTCGCCACGATGTTCGGGTTGAGTTCTCCAGCGCGGGGCACCGTGCCGTCGAGGCGGCCGGCAATATTGAACGAAACATCCAGAAGTCCGCGAATCTGCTCCTCGAGTATCGGTGCGCCTTCTTCAAGAATGAGCACGCGCTCGCAGCTTTCGAGCAGGCGCTTGACCATGGTGCGGGGCACAGGATACTGTCCGATCTTCAGAACGGGGTGCGGACACCCTTCCGGGAAATTCTCCATGAGATAATTATAGCCGATACCGCAGGCAATAATACCGAGAGACTTGTCGTCGGCATCTTCGTAGCGATTGAGAGGTGACGATTCGGATTCTTCCTCGAACGCCGCCTGCTTGCCCAGCAAGGTCTGGTAACTTTTTCGTGCTATGGCGGGAAGCAGGATGAACTGCTGTTTGTCGGTCGGCAGTCGAAGCGCGTTTTCCGCACGCAGCTCGCTCAGCTCGACGCCTGCGCGTGAATGGGCGAGGCGCGTCGTAATGCGGATCATCACCGGCGTATTGTATTTCTCCGAAAGCTCGAGACCGTAGCCGGCGGCAAGATAGCATTCCTGCTGATTCGCAGGTTCGAGTACCGGGACGAGTGCAAACTTCCCGTAGAAGCGGGAATCCTGTTCGTTCTGCGATGAATGCATAGACGGATCGTCGGCGACCACAACGAGCAATCCGCCATTGGCACCGGTGATGCCGGCATTGACGAATCCGTCGGCGGCGACGTTGAGTCCTACGTGCTTCATGCAGGTCATGGCGCGCTTCCCGGCGTAGGACATGCCCAGCGCCGCCTCCATCGCCGTTTTCTCATTCGCGCTCCAATCGGAGTGGACCCCCCGTTCGCGGGCCTCTTTCGAGCGCTGAATGTATTCCGTAATTTCAGTCGACGGGGTGCCGGGGTACGCATAGACCCCGGAGAGTCCGGCATCGAGAGCGCCTTGCGCGATTGCCTCGTCGCCGAGCAGCAGCATCCGTTTCATGTGCATTCCTTTTTGTGTTATATCGAAAGTCGTTACATCGGCAGGTGAATTCTACCAGGACGTCGGCTTCAAAGATAATACCGTATTGTCTTTTTTCCTACCCTGACCCGGCGTTTCGCCCGCTCAGGTTCGTTCCTGACCATCCGCTCACCCCGTCCTAACGCGATGATTTTTGAAAAATGGGGGATTGCATTGAATTCTCGCCGAATGCTAACCGGAATCTAACAATGGAAATGCGATATTAGGAGAACGTATGATCCAATTTCTACAGTGAAAGCCATGCCGAAAGCGAACATTCTGGCGGTTGAGGACGAGGAAGAAATACTCGAACTTCTTTCCTACAATCTTGGCAAAGAAGGATACAACGTGCAGGCAGTGACATCCGGCGAGATGGCGTTGCGATCTGTCAAGCAGCAGACGCCTGATTTGATCCTTCTCGACCTGATGCTCCCCGGTGTCGACGGTCTGGAGGTCTGCAAGGCGCTCAAGGCAGACAGTGCCACACGCAGCATTCCCGTGATCATGCTGACAGCCCGCAGCGAGGAAGCCGATATCGTAACCGGTTTGGAACTGGGGGCGGACGATTACATCACGAAGCCATTCAGCCGCCGTGTATTGCTCGCACGGGTGAAGGCAGTGCTCCGACGTGGTTCGGAGCCGATCGTCACAGAAGAAGGCGGCCTCGTGAAGATTCATGAACTCGTGATCAACCCGGGACGACACGAGGTGCTGGTCGACGGTGTATCGGTCATACTTACTCTGACGGAGTTTCGCGTTCTTCATTTTTTGGCGAACCGTCCCGGCTGGGTCTTCACGCGATCACAGATCGTGGAAGCAGTGCGAGGAGACGACTATCCCGTGACGGATCGTTCGGTAGATGTCCAGATCGTCGGTTTGCGCAAGAAACTCGGCGATGCCGGTCGCTATGTCGAAACGGTACGTGGAGTCGGCTATCGCTTCATGGAGTAATCGCATGAGAAAAAAGAAGCTGTTTTGGCAGTTGTACATATCAAGTCTTCTCGTCATCTTTCTGGCCCTCGCCGCTTTTATTTTTCTGACGTCCTATTCGTTTAAAAGTATCCTGCTCGATCAGGTATCAGACGATCTGCTCGCGCGCGCGGCCATCATGCGCGACGAAGTGCTGCGTTCGTGGAAAGACGGAGATATGCCCGCGCTGCAGAGGAGCTGTTCCGACATCAGCACGCGCAGCGCGACGCGAGTGACTGTGATAAGGGCCGACGGCGTGGTGCTCGCCGACTCGTGGCATGATCCCGCGATGATGGACAACCATCGGGGACGCCCGGAAATACGGGAGGCAATGGCTGGAAAGCACGGGAACTCGACGCGATTCAGTCGCACGCTGCAGAAAAACACGATGTACGCCGCTGTCACCGTTTCAGATAACGGACGTGTGCTCGGCGTGCTTCGGACAGCGGTCCCCCTTGAAACCGTTGAAGCGAGTATTACCGGGCTGCAGCTGCAGGTGCTGTTGGGCGGACTGGTGATCGCCCTGGTGGCGACGCTGATGAGCCTGTTGATTTCGCGCAGAATTACACGTCCCATCGAAACCCTGAAACAGGGCGCACGCCGTTTTGCCGAGGGAGATCTCGATTTCCGCCTGCCGGTACCGCGTTCTGAGGAGTTGAGCGATCTCGCGGTCGTCATGAACAACATGGCAGCCCAGCTGCAGGAACGCATTGTGCAGATAACCCAGCAGCACAGTGAACAGGATGCGGTGCTTTCAAGCATGGTCGAGGGCGTGATTGCTTTCGACATGGAAGAGCGGCTCATCAACGTCAACCACTCCGCTGCCAGGATGCTGCGTGTAAATATCGACAAGGCGAAAGGGAAAAGCATACAGGAGGTGGTGAGAAACATCGGTCTGCAGAGGTTCGTGGATCAGACGCTGACAAGCGAAAACACGACCGAGGGATATATCACCATCGTCGATGACGTGGAGCGTTTTCTGCAGGTACATGGAAGCATTCTTCGCGATGAGCATCGGAAGCCGCTCGGAGTAGTGGTCGTTATGAACGATTATACCGAGCTGCGCAATCTGGAAAACGTCCGCCGCGAATTCGTCGCGAATGTGTCGCACGAGTTGAAGACACCGATCACGAGCATCAAGGGGTTCGTCGAAACGCTGCTCGACGGAGCGATCAACGACAGGGAAGATGCGATACGTTTCCTCGGTATCGTCTCCCGTCAGGCGGACCGATTGAACGCGATCATTGAGGATCTGTTGAGTCTTTCGCGCATCGAGCAAGGAGGCGAACAGGAGCATATAGAACTGCGCGAAGCATCAGTGCGCGACGTGCTTGTTTCGGCTGTGCAGAGTTGTCAGCGGGATGCTGATCTGAAGCAAATGCGAATCGAACTTGAATGTGCGGCCGAACTGCAGGCGGTCACCAATCCGCCGCTGCTCGAGCAGGCCGTGATCAATCTGATCAGCAACGGGATCAAGTACAGCGACGAGGGCCAGTCGATTGCGGTGCATGCCGCTCGTTCCGCCGACGGGATGATACGTATTGCGATCAAGGATCAAGGGTATGGTATTGAGCCGGAGCATCTGCCTCGCCTTTTCGAACGATTTTATCGCATCGACAAGGCGCGGAGCAGGAAGCTCGGCGGCACAGGACTTGGTCTGGCGATCGTCAAGCATATCGCGCAGGCGCATCATGGCCGGGTCGAGGTGCAGAGTACACCGGGAAAGGGAAGTGAGTTCACTCTCATCATCCCGGCAGGAAAGAGTGAAGTTGATTCTCCGGACGTAACGTGAAGCACCTTTGCCTTTTTCGACCGGCAGACAGATCCGTGGCGCGTGAGAGGCACGCCCACTTCAAACAACCGAATTGAACAAATATCGATACATGCAGGAAAAACGTGCTGAAAACATAGAACAGCTCAAGCGCAGACTGTTGCGCCTCAGCGCCCTGGTCGAAGAAAATACGAGGCGCTCCGTGATCGCCTTTCGCTCACGGGACCGGGCTGCCGCTGTCGAGATCATCAAAGTGGACGCGGAGATCAATGAACTCGAGATTTTTATCGAGGAAGACTGTGTCGAACTGCTTGACAGAACGCAGCGCAGTCCGGACGATACGCGTTTCATCGTCGCGGTGCTGAAAATTAACAATGATCTTGAGCGTATCGGTGATCTCGCGAGCAATGTCGCACGACGTGTGCTCCACATCGGGCAGCATGAGCAGGTTCGTTTCCCCCAGGAGCTGCTCACGCTCGCGGAGTACACTCTGGAAATGGTCACGACGAGCATCGATTCGTTCGTCGATCTCGACATGGACCTCGCTCGTCGCGTCTGTGAGCGTGATCACGAGGTCGACAAGCTCAATCGGCTCATGTATAGTGTCGTCCAGGAGCGTATCGTCGCAGATCCCAACCAGGCGGAAAAACTTCTGAATTTCCTGAGCATCTCACGATATTTGGAGCGTATTGCCGATTACGCTACCAATATCGCAGAAGATGTTGTGTATATTGGGGAAGGCCGCATTATTCGACATCAGGAACATAACGGTTCCCAGCCGCAATAATCGCCGCTTTCGCTCAATCCCACATCATCTCACAGCATGAAGAGTGCTCATGGAATTCTTTACCATCATTCTCATCATACTGCTGGCAACTGCAATCCTGGACCTGATGGTCGGTGTTGCGAACGATGCCGTGAATTTTCTCAATTCTGCTGTTGGTGCGAAGGTGGCCTCGCGCACGGTGATCATGATCATCGCTACACTTGGCATCATCATCGGTGTGACATTCTCAAGCGGGATGATGGAGGTCGCGCGATCCGGCATTTTCAATCCTCAGATGCTCACGTTTCCCGATGTGATGTTCATCTTCGCGGCGACCATGCTGACGGATGTGCTGCTTCTGGACTTTTACAATACCTTTGGATTGCCGACATCCACCACCGTCTCGCTGGTGTTTGAATTGCTCGGAGCCGCATTCGCCGTCTCCTTTATCAAAGTGACACGGGCTGGCGGTGGAATGAGTGAGGCGCTCGCGTACATCAATACGGGCAGCGTTTTCAAAATCCTTTTCGGTATCGTTTCATCGGTTGTGATCGCTTTCGTTGCAGGCGCACTTGTGCAGTATCTCTCGCGCATGCTTTTCACATTCGATTTCGGTGTGCGCGTAAAAAGGTACGGGGCGATCTGGGGTGGATTCGCGCTCGCCGCCATCACGTATTTCATACTGGTTAAGGGCGCGAAGGGAGCCTCGTTCCTTACACCGGAAAGTGCTGCGTGGTTGAAGGGGCATACGCTGATGATCGCCGGAGTTTCCTTTGCGGCGTGGACGCTGCTGCTTCTCTTGCTGCAATGGACTATCAAGCTCAATGTATTCAAGCCTATTGTTCTCGCGGGAACGTTTGCGCTCGCAATGGCATTCGCCGCAAACGATCTCGTGAACTTCATCGGCGCACCACTCGCCGGGCTCGCTTCGTACACCGCCGTTGCTGATTCCGCCAACCCGCTGACTTCGACGATGGAAGCGCTTGCGGAGCCGGTGCGCGCGAATACCTGGATGCTGCTGCTCGCAGGTGCGATCATGGCTATCACACTATGGGTGAACAAGAAGGCGCGCACGGTGACCGCAACGTCCGTTAATCTGGGCCGGCAGAGCGAGGGTTTCGAGCGCTTCGAATCCATCGCTCCTGCGCGTGCCATCGTACGCTTTGTGCTCATGCTTTTCAATGTGTTTGCCCTGATTACGCCCCTCAGCGTACGGCAGAAAATTGCCACTCGATTCGACACTTCGAAATACAAACCGCAGCCGGATGAAAACGGTGAGTTGCCGGCATTTGACCTGCTCCGTGCCGCGGTCAACCTCATAGTCGCCGCGCTTCTCGTTTCGCTTGGTACATCATTGAAGCTGCCGCTGTCGACGACGTATGTGACGTTCATGGTCGCAATGGCCACGGCGCTTCCCGACCGTGCATGGGGGCGTGATTCCGCCGTATACCGGATCTCCGGCGTTCTCACTGTTGTCGGGGGATGGTTTTTCACGGCTCTCGTCGCCTCAACAGTCGCCGCGTTGCTCGCCACGATCATTTACTATACCGAATTGTTCGGCCTCGTGGCGCTCGTACTGCTTGCGGCCTTCCTGATGACGCGCTCGCTGTTCATGCACAGGAAACGCGAGAAGGATTTTGCCGAGCAGGAACGCCGTTTCACCGGCCCGATGACGACGATTGACGAGGCACTTGCCGCGTTGAAAACGGAACTCGGGACGGTATTGACGACCTCCGTCAAAATCGTGGATATGACCCATGAGGGCGTCTCGACCGAGAATCGCATGCTGCTGAAGGATGCACGGAAAATCGCCAAGGATTTATACAAACAAGGCAAGGCCATGTCCGCGACCATCCTTCGCACGTCGCAGTTGGAGGAAGTCGACGAGTCCCTTGACGATAAAACCTATGCCGAAGTGATCAGTTCGCTGCAGTTGCTGCTTCGAAGCATGCGCCATATGACGACACAGTGTTACGAACATGTCGATAATAATCACAAGCAGCTTACCGAGTTGCAGAGCGAGGAACTGGCACTGGTCGTAAGAGAGGTTCGCATGCAGCTTCTCACCATTTCCGAAAATCTCATGAGAACAGATTTTTCCGGGTCCGAGAACGTTTCAGAGAACATCGAGCGAGTTCGTGCACTGATACGCAAAACAGACAAGGAGCAGTTGAAACGATCGAAAAAAGAGAAGTTCACGACACGGACGAGCCTGCTGTATCTCGAACTGCTCACGGAATACGAAGAGATCATCCACCACACCGGCAGCATTTACCAGCAATGCCGGAAATGCTTTCACGGAAAGTGATGCGTTCGCAATCGCGCGCGTACTTCTTTGCCCTCGCCGCGATTCTCTGCTGGTCCACCGTCGCTTCCGCATTCAAGCTGACGCTTGGTGAAATCGGCGTCGGCGAGTTGCTCCTCGTCTCGACGTGGACTTCCCTTGCAGTCCTGGTTCTGATCGCCGCAGCGCAGAAAAAACTGACGGCGATCAGGGCCTGGCCGTCGACCGAATGGCGGCACAGCGCGCTGCTCGGCATTCTCAATCCCTTTCTGTATTACCTGGTCCTGTTCCGCGCGTATGACCTCCTGCCGGCGCAGGAGGCCCAGCCGCTCAACTATACGTGGCCTATCATTCTCGTTCTGCTTTCGGCGCTCATTCTTCGACAGCGCCTGCGATGGTATTCCGCCATTGCGATGACCGCGAGTTTCGCCGGTGTCATCGTTATTTCCACACGTGGCGATCTTGCTTCCCTGAAGTTCACAAGCGTCGAAGGAGTCGTGCTCGCGGTGGGGAGCTCGCTGCTCTGGGCACTGTATTGGATTTTCAATATGCGCAGCGGCGCGGAGCAGATTCTGAAATTGATGGCAAATTTCATCTTCGGCGGAATCTACGTCGGTATCGCATACCTGTTTCTGCCGGGGAAGGAACCACTGACGATCATCGGAACTCTGGGTGCCATGTACGTCGGTGTGTTCGAAATGGGATTGACGTTCGTATTCTGGCTCCAGGCACTCAAACTGTCAAGCAGCACCGATCGGGTGAGCAATCTCGTTTATCTTTCTCCATTCCTTTCCCTGATCGTCATCCATTTCGTCGTCGGCGAGGCGATTTTCCTTTCTACCGTCACGGGGTTGGTGCTGATCGTCAGCGGAATCATCATGCAGAAGGGGGGGGAGTATTGGATCGATGGGGAGACGGTGTAATCAGCGCCCGAAAATGGCATCGAAGAAATCCCGGATCACGCTGTCTTTCTTTTGGGGGTGTTTCTTATTCCACGCACGATACCGGTCTTGACGCACCAGGCCGATCGGTCCTTCATAAATCCCCCCGTGCATGAAGCCGTCATATACGCGCACGGCGATCACATTCCCGCCATCTTTCCGAAGCAGATCCGGAGGAATGAAATACGCGCGCAGTTGCTTATAGCTGTCGTCATTGTAAAAGTTGTTTCCCTCGCTGGGCATGCGGCCGGTCTTGCCGATGCTCCTGCCGTTGACCCACACCTCGTCCACGTCATCGATCCTGCCGAGCAGCAGAATGAGCCGTTGATCGCGCAGGGCGGGGTCGAGGGTGAATTCCCTGCGATACCATCCGAATCCATCATACCCTCTCAATCCCTGGGTCTCCCAGTACGCAGGAACCAGCACGGTCATCCATCCTCTGTCATCGTAGGATACACGTGCACGTTCCGGCCCATCTCCTGTACTGAGTTTCCACGGCCCACGCAGTGATTGATCGGGTACGAGATACCCGCTCTCGCGGTAGATTCCGATCGGGCCCCGGATGATGCCGCCATACATCTCGTTGTCGTACACACGCACCGCGATAACGTTCTCGCCGTTGAAGCGCAGGTATTCCGCAGGGAGATAAAACCACTGCGGATCGGCGTAGGCAGAGACGTAGTGCGGCGGAGGTGATCCCTGGAACGCGAAGAATTGCCCGTTGACATATACTTCGTCCACGTCATCCACATTCCCGAGCGATAGGAACAGCGCATCATTCCGCATGCTCGAGGGAAGCACGAATCGCGAGCGGTACCACGCCCAGCCGTCATATCCGGGATACCCCTGGTTCTCCCAGAAATCCGGTACACGTATCTCATCCCATTGCGTATCATCGAAATCAGACTTCGCCCAGGAAGGATTGTCACCGATCTCGAACTTCCAGTCGCCGCTCAGATCGATGACGCGGTCCATCTTTTTCTGCGCGTGTGCCTGCAACATGATCAGCAGCAGGAGGAGGGCGATATGGATGGTGTAACGTATCATGGTGTTCAACCACATACGGCAAAGCTACGAAGCGGAGACTTCCGGTGTGTCGTGAATGGGTAAAGAATTGTCATCAAGTGTCATCAGGAAATGAGCTTGTAGCCAATGCCGTGTACGGTGAGAATGCACCTCGGATGCGCGGGGTCGTCCTCGATTTTCTGACGGAGTTTCAGAATGAAGTTATCGATGGAGCGTGAAGAGATGGATTCGTCGTATCCCCAGACATCCTGCAGAAGCTGGTCGCGGCTCACGGTTTGTCCCCGGTGCTCGTAAAGATAGCGCAGCACCTCGTATTCCTTGTGCGTCAGGGCGACATCCCGTCCTGCCGCTGTCGCCGAGTATGCGTGAAAATTGACAAGGAGATTCCCGATCGACACAGACGAGGCCGCGGGCGCGGCGTTGCGCTGCGTACGCCGCAGTACGGCCTTGACGCGCGCGAGCAGTTCCCTCAGGCTGAAGGGCTTTGTCATGTAATCGTCGGCGCCGAGTTCCAGCCCGAGCACACGGTCGATTTCCTCGCCTTTCGCTGTAAGCATGATGATGGGAGTGACGATGCCCTGTGCGCGAACGGCCCGGCAGACATCGAAGCCGTTGATCCCCGGCATCATGACGTCGAGGAGAATCAGGTCTGAAGGTGCGGAAAGAATGAGTGCCAGGCCTTCCTTGCCGTCAGCGGCTTCGGCCGTGGTATGTCCCTCGAAATGCAGATTGTCGACCAGGCCGCGGCGCATGTCCGCTTCATCTTCAATGACGAGAATGTGTGCCATGAGATGGTCCTTCGTTGTTCGAGGAGAGGGGGAAAACGAGTCGGAAACGGCTTCCTTCGCCCGGGACGCTGCGCAAATCGATATGTCCGCCATGCGCATGCATGATATGCTCCACGAGCGCCAGTCCGAGTCCGCTGCCTTTTGCCGTATGCACGAGCCCTTCCGAGACGCGATAAAACTTTTCAAAAATCTTTTTCTGCTGAGGAAGCGCGATCCCCATGCCGTGATCCTCGACTTCGATCCATACGCTCCTCTCATCGCATGAGGTCCGTACTGCAATATCCTTGATGTCCGGACTGTATTTCATTGCGTTGTCCAGCAGATTCAAGATGGCTTCTGCTACGGCTTCCTCGTCTGCCTCCAGGAGAGGCAGTCCCTCGCGCAGATCGACAGCAGTCGTAAAACCCTTTTGTTCGAGATGGTAGCGGTAGACGCCCATCACATCGGAGACCACCGCGTTGAGGTCGGTTCGGATTTTCGTGTATGTTTTCTTTCCCGACTCTATGCGTGAGAACGTGAGGATGTTGTTGATCAATCGCGTCAGACGTTCCGTTTCCTGAACAATGATGCTGTGATATTCATGCTGTTTTTCCGGGTCTGCAATGCGTCCCATCTCCAGCGTCTCGGCATACATGCGGATAAGGGCGAGGGGCGTTTTGAGTTCGTGTGAGACATTGGAGACGAAATCCGTTTTCATTTCAGCCAGCTGAAGTTCGCGCTTCAGGTTTCTGTATACGAACCACACGCCCAGTACCAGGAGAAGGTCCACGGCTGCAAAGAGCAGGCCGGTTGAGACAAAGCGCTCGCGCGCGAGCTCCTGTACTGTCTTGCCGCGGAGGCGAATACCGATTATGAAATCAGGAAAGAGCCATAAGCTGCGACGCTGGTAAACATGACTGACCTTGTCAACCGGGGCCGTGGTTGTGATCACGCGACCGGTCGTGGATTCGCTGCACGTGAGGATGAACTCGCTTCCCGCGATTTCCTTCAGCTTCTCGGAAAGGACCGTGGCAACAAAAACATCGGAATCTATGCAGAGCAGAGAGAAAACGTTTTCATCGTCGGCATCCGCGATCGGGGCGAGCAGGGCAAGAATCGCTGGCGCTCCGTTCCGGCGAAGAAGCAGAGGCTCGCTCTTCCGATAGCCGGTCGCCTGGTAGCGAAGGAGGCGGGAGAGTGTTTCCCGATGCACCGAAAGACTGTCGCGCAACTGGGCGATAATCATGGGGATACTATCATCCTGCGCGCGATACATCGTGCGGCGGAAGGCCAGCTGCGTGTCGATGATCGCGGCGAGGCGAATGGACGGCTGGTGTGCAAGAACATCGGGCAGATTCCTGTCAGTGCGCGGCGATGTTGATCGCGGTGCGGAACCGAAGCCGGAGACAACGGAGGGAGCGGTGGAGGAGCTGAGGATGTTGACCCACCCGCCGGTTATATCCCACGCGTATTGATTGACCGAGAAGAGCACGGCATCGAGTTGCCGGCCGTACACCGATGTCAGTTCTTCTTCGCTCACGTTGAGGCGCGAAATCTCGTACCCGGTGTACAGAAATGCAGGCAGAAGAATCAATGCCAGCAGCACAAACAGGAGCGCGGAGAGACGTTTTGGGGTAATGGTTGCCATGTGAATTCTCAACGTGAATATGTGAACGCACGGGCACACTTACAAAAAAGCGGAGAATTGCTACATTGCATGAAACCGAGGAATGACATGGACAACACTCCAAAACCCGAAGAAGCAATCCGCCTTTTGGAGGCGAAGCTCGGAAATGTACGCGGGCGGCTTACGGCCTCCGATGCCGCTGCCATGACCGGACTCCCGTTGGGGACAGCACACGATGCACTCCAGGTACTCATGAACCGTTTTATCTGCCGTCTGCAGGTAACCGAAAGCGGGGAAGTGCTGTTCGACTTCGGATCGAGTCTGCGGCGACGGGGCGAAAAAACGCTCGGGGATTACCTCCATGAGGCCGGGGTATTCCTGTGGAAGGCATTTACCATCGGTTTCAAGATCTGGATCACCGTAATGCTGGTTGTGTACTTCGTCATCTTCGTCCTGCTGCTGCTCGCATTGATGTTCGGGGGGCGCGATAATAAAAAAGGCATCAAGCTCGGTTGGCTCGGAGATCTCTTCGCGGATCTGTTCTGGATCTCTTCGCGCAACATGGCGATCGTGCATGCGATGGACAGCGGCGGATACCGCCACAAGGCCTACCGCCAGAAGAAGCGCCGGGGTGGGGAGGTGGAGAATAAGAAACGCCTGGTACAATCGGTTTACGATTTCGTTTTCGGTCCGGCACGGCCCGACTACGACATGTTCGCAAACGAAAAGGAAGTCGCCGCGTGGCTGCGTGGAAACAGCGGTTTGCTGACCATGACCGAGCTCGTGGCACTCGCCGGATGGACATACGACGAGGCCTCGGAGCGCATGGCCGATTACCTGACAAGATTCAAGGGTGATGCCGAAATCACAGATGACGGTGTTCTGATCGGTGATTTCCAGCGCATGCTCGCTGCCGGCGACGCCCGGTTCGAGGAAGGAAAGGTGGAGTTGTTCTGGGATGAATACGAGGCACCTTACGAAATGACGGGAAACGACAGCGGGAGGAACGCCGCGATTATCGGGGTAAACGCGTTCAACCTCGGCTTCGCCGCGCTGATATTATTTTCACCGGATCTGCGCATACAGCTCGAATCCCTTCTATACGAATTCGGCATCGGCACCGGTGTGGTCTACACCGCCCTGGGAGTGATCCCGCTCCTGTTTTCCCTGCTGTTTTTTGCCGTGCCCGTTGCGCGTTTTATCCCTGTCCGGCGGCGTGAATCGGCACGCAAGAAGCGCAATGAAAGACGTCGCGTGCTTCGGCATGTCTTCGCCCGGCAAGGGAGAGCGGTGTCGCTGGAAGCCTTGCTCGAAGATGTGAACCGTGACGACAGCCGAAAGATGACCGCGAAGGAGTTGCACCGTATCCTGGAGGAACTGCTGCCTCTCTACGGCGGCCGTACCGATCTTGACGATGGAGGAACGGTCCTGTATCGGTTTGACCGGATCGAGCGTGAGAACGCGGTCGCCGTGGAAGTGCGTCAGAAGAGAGGCGGAAACGCTATTCTCGGCGATGTGATTTTCGATACGAGAGGCGCATCCGACTGATCTGGATTCCACAGTCGTTTTCTCTTATATTTCAACAGCTATCCACTGGCAACATATCTTATGCCCTGATCCGGGAACTCTGCCCCTGGAGACCCTGAAGCGGGCATACGGATGGTCATCTCCCCAGCCACGCCTTGCACAGGAGCGCATCATGTATGAGAAAGAAGAACACCGTTTGATCCGAAGCACCGTTCGCGAATTCGCCGAACAGGAAATACAGCCGCTCGTACGCGAGCTCGACGGGAAAGAGGAATTTTCCTACGAACTGACACGGAAAATGGGGGAAATCGGATTGTTCGGCATCGTCACTCCTACCGAGTACGGCGGTCAGGGAATGGATTACCTCTCGTACATCATCGCAGTCGAGGAACTGGCCCGCGTCGACGGGTCGCAGGCCGCGACCGTTGCGGCCCACAACTCTCTCGGCATCGGACCGCTGGCAAAGTTCGGCACGGAGGCACAGAAGCAGAAGTACATTCCGCCTCTCTGCACAGGCAACGGCCTCTGGGCTTTCGGCCTGACGGAACCGGAAGCCGGATCCGATTCGCGCGGCAGCAAGACCACGGCGCGCATCGTCGATGGTCAATGGGTGATCAACGGCTCCAAGATTTTCATCACCAACGGTTCGACGGACATCACCCTCGGTGCGACGGTGCAGGCGGTGTCAGGAGAAGTGGACGGGAAAAAGGAGTTTTCGACCATCATTGTCAATAAGGATACTCCTGGCTTCACCGCTCGCACGATGAAAGACAAGATGATGTGGCGCGCCTCCAACACGTCGGAACTCTATTTCGATGACTGTACCGTACCGGAAGATCACTTACTCGGCTCCCGCGGCGAGGGATCGAAGATCATGCTCAAGACCCTGGATGACGGACGGCTCTCCATTGCAGCCATGGGACTCGGATGCGCGCAGGGTGCCTACGAACTGGCAGTCACCTACGCACAGGCGCGTAAACAGTTTGGGAAGCCGATCGCAAAATTCCAGGCCATCGCATTCAAGATCGCGGACATGGCCACGAAATTGGAACTCGGGCGCAATCTCCTCTACAAGGCTTGCTGGCTCAAGCAGAATCATCAGCCGTTTGAAATGTATTCCGCCATGGCAAAACTCTATTGCTCCGAAATCGCGAAGGAAGTGACCGACGAGGCCGTGCAAATCCATGGCGGCTATGGACTGATGAAAGAGTATGACATCGAGCGTTTCTACCGCGACCAGCGATTGCTGCAGATCGGCGAAGGCACGTCCGAGATACAGCGTCTTGTCATCTCCCGCTATCTGCTTGGCTAAACACGCGTATGCTGCAGTTTACCGTGCTTGTTGAAAAAGGCATCGACGGTATCGATGCATCCATCCCTTCCATCCGCGAGTGTGCTACCTGGGCGAGTACGGAAGACGACGCGATTGTCGCGCTTGTCGACCGTCTCGCATTTTTTCTTCGCCGCGAATCCGGCTTCAAGTATCATCTCGATTACATGCGGCGCGAAGATGAGAAAACCTTTTACAAGCTGATTGTTCTTACCTGACACGAATGCATCGAAGATATTCGTGCGCCGTGTTTGGAAGGGAAGGACGGAAATGGGGATGTCGGGAAGGGATCAGCGTTCCTTGAGTACATAGAAATACCCATCGTCGCTGCCGAATGCGATCGAGCCATCGGGACCGATTGCCGGTGTGGACTGGATCGCATCGCCTGTCTGGTATCGCCATAGAATCGAGCCACCAGAGGATACCGCGGTCAACTGTCCGTCGGGAGCAGCGACGTAAATCACACCATTGACGTCGACGATGGGGCTGGCCTCGCCACCCGCCAGAGACACGGAGACGGTCCACTGCACCGTGCCGTCATTGTCGATGCGATAGAGCTTGCCTTCCGTTGTGAGGACGTGCAGAAATCCCTCACGCGTGGCGGCAGGGGTCGTGATAATCGGACTATGGAGATTCAACCGCCATGCGAGCTTTCCATCGGGCCGCAGCGCGAAAAGCCAACCTGCTTCATCCCCGATGTATACCTGTTCGGTCGGGCCCACGGTCGGACTTCCACTGAAAGGCGCTTCCGTGGGAAAACTCCATTTGAGCTGCCCATCTGTCCCCAGTGCATACAGGATGTGATCGCGGCTGCCAACATACACGGTGGCCTCGTCCCTCCCGAGCGCCGGACTCCCCTCGACCGGCGCTGACGTCGGGTAGCGCCAGCGGAGCGTTCCATCCGGCCGCAGCGCGTAGATACCGTTATCCGTGCTGCCGATGTAGATATTTCCCTCCTCGTCCACCACCGCATTCGATCGCAGCACCGCGGCATTGACGGAGGTGTTCCACTGCTTGACGCCGTTGCGTGCGATGCGGTAAATGTTGGCGCTGCTGCTCCCAAAAGAGAGGCTGCCGTCGCTGTACAGCGCCGGAGCGTTCCTGATCCAGGCCGACCCGGTGTTGTAGGTCCATTTCACGCTGCCGTCCAAATACACCGCGCGGAGCAGGAAATCGTCGCCTCCGATATACGCCGTGCCCGCCGCATCGAAACTGGCGCTTGAGCGGATGGGCGAACTGCTTTTCAGGCGCCATGCGAGCACCGGGATGGAGGGTCCGGCGAAAGGACTATGTCCGCTGTGCTGCGCGTCCCGCATGAACATCCACCAGTCTCCCTTGCCCGTGATGGCGCCTCCCACGACAGTGATGCGAAATGGTGCGGACCAGTCGGAGAGGCGTCCTGCGGCATTGACGGCGCGGCAGCGCATCGTGAACAGTCCCGCTTCAAAGTAATGGTGGCTGATGGTATACCAGAGGCCGCTTTCAATCTCCGCGTAGCTGTCCATCGGCCGGCCGTCGCCCCAATCGACCTCATAGGTGAGGGATTTCTGTTCAGGATCATCGGAGACGATGAGCACCTCGACGCGTTCATCCACCCGGGCGCTGTCCGTTCCGCGGATGACGCGCGGCGTCGTTGGCGGAGCTGTGGGTTCCGTAGTGTCGCAGCCGACGAGCAGCAGCAACAGGAGGTACGACAGCGATGCGATAAAGAGCTTCATGGCTCCTAATCTATTCAGTGGCGACAAGGAAATAAAGGGAAGACGACAGGAAAAAAGAAGCGGCCCCGAAGGCCGCATCCATTCAGATCTCGATGACAGTGTCTTTCTGCGACGGCGGAGTGGGCGGTTTCGCAGGGGGAATGTGCCGCGGCTGCATTGGTACTGGCGCTTTCCGCAGTTTCTCTACGTCTTTTTTCGGAAGGAGATATTCGATGCCGCCGCCGCGGAGGAGGCTGTCGACACGCATGCGCTCCTCTTCCGGTATCAGTTCACGCCATTCGAGCACTCCTCCTTTGGGAGCAGTTTCGAGAAGGTCCTGCAAATCGATGTCGATATCACCAGGTACCGCGCCCCCGTCCTCGGTGGAGGAATCTATCTCGACGCTGAACCGAGAGGCGCTATCCTGCCGAAGGGTGACCGTGAGGTGCTGGGAACGGCCTGTTCTCACCGTTGCCCGCAGCCGATCTCGCTGGATCTGCGGGAGCTGTTCGCGAAGATCCGCATTCTGTCGCCGGAATATTACCACTTCGTGCTTGAGGTCCTCGAATTCCTGCTCGAGCTCGCGCATGATCTCTCCGCCGGAGTCGATGGAAATCGAGATGGCGTGTCCTCCTTCACTGATTTCCACCGGCATCACACGAATGCCTTGCGGGGTGGCAGGCGGATCGGGAGCGCCGCTCTGCCTGCTGACGGCGTAGCTGCGTGCGATATCCTGCACGCGGACCTCAAGACGCGGCATACGCTGTTCGACGATTTTCATCAGCCGGCGGAGGCTGTCCATATCGAGATGCAGCCGGGTAATCGTGAAACTGTCGTCATTCAACACGACGTATTCGTCAGCTGTGCGCACCGTGCGGAAACGCTCGAGGAGCTTCGCCGGCGGCGGAGGAGGAGGCGGCGGTGTCGGCGGCGACGTACTCCGATGGGTGACGAACGTATACGGCGTATTGCGTTTCTCGAGGAATTCCTCGAAGCGATCGAGCTGGTCGGGTTCGAGGCTGGCGGCGATGCCTGAAAGAATGACCTGGTTGTATTTGCTGATCGACGGATCGATGGCAATCTGCTTCGCTTCGTTCATCAGCACCGCCGACTCGATCTGCCTTTGCGCGTAGAGGAACAGCGTATCGAAGATCTTCCGCTGCACCGGGGTCGGCCTGATCTCGCTGTAGAGCTCGTCGATCGTGGTGGCGGGCTGTCCCTTCGACATATTCCCGGCCAGTTCGACACGATAGCCGCGCTCGGCATTCTCATCCACGCGGAGGAGGGGACCATCGGTACCGTCGAGAGGCAGGGTCCCGAACATGGCGAACTGCAGCACCTGATCCCGATCGGTGCGTTGGAACAACGGCATGATCCAACCCTTGAGAATGGTATCTTCATAGGCCAGTTGCATCTGCGATCCGGTATCTCCGATGTAACGCAGAATCTGCTCGCGCTGAATCCATGCAAACGCAACAAGTGCGATCAACACCAGGGTGATGGTCCCCACCGCAGCCGGCATCAAACGGCGCGGCACCGGGAGAAACGCCTCCTGCGCTTCTGATCCTGTTGCAATATAGTTCATGATGCGCTCGGGCAGGAACGGATTTTTCGCGAGAGGCTCCTGTGCCGCGAGAAGCCGGCGCATGGACAGAAGTTCTTCATATTCTCGGCGCACGTGGGGCTCGCGAGCGATGCGTTCTTCGATTTGCCTGCGCTGCAGGCCGTCGAGTCGGTCGTCGATATAGAGTGAGAGCAGGAGCGACGTTCTTGTTTTCTTGCTTGCGATCATGACGTTATCTCTCCAGCAACGGCTGCAAGTAGACGCGGAGCATATTCCGACCCCGCGAGAGGCGTGACTTGACCGTGCCCAATTCACATTGCATGATATCAGCCATTTCTTCGTACGAGCATCCTTCCATATCCTTGAGAATCACCGGAATGCGATACTTCTCCGGCATGTGCTGCAAACCACGGTCGATCAGCTCTCGCGTCTCGTTTTCCTGTGGTGCCACCGATGTCTTCATCATTACTTCCTTGTCGCGCGATTCCAAAAGCGTGAAGAGCGAGATCGACCTGCGCAGTTTGCGCTTGCGCATCTCATCGCGGCAATGGTTGACGGCAATGCGGTAGAGCCATGTGGAAAACGCGGCATCGAAGCGGAATTGCGCCAGAGCGCGATAGGCCTTGAGAAAAACATCTTGCGTGAGGTCGTCAACCAGTTCCGCGGAATGGAATATCGAGAAGATGAGGTTCCGTATCCGTTCAGAATGACGTTCCATCAAGAGCCGGAAGGCATGCTCGTCGCCCGATTGAAAACGGGTGATCAGGATATCGTCACCCATGTCTTCGATGCGGGGAAGTGATGTTTGTGCGGTCAGTGTTCCGGTCATACCTTCTGACATTATCTCGACTCAGCCCTTTAGACGTGCAGACAGGATGGATGTTCCCCGGGCCGAAGAACCCGCGAAATTGCTCCGAATCCGACATATATGGAAAAATTACATAATTCCACGGCAAGCAGACAGGCAAATGGGAGGGGATTACGCACTATCATCCGCGCTTGCCTATATTGACAGGTGAGTATGCCTGAAACCGTCCCGTATATCGATATCCACACACACCGTCCGTCGCACGCTGCTGACGTCGTGTCGATTTTCAATCTCGGACTCGAGCAACTGCGTTACTATCCGTCGCTACCGCGGTATTGCAGCATCGGCAGGCACCCCTGGGATGCGAATGAGCCCTGGAGCGAAGAGCAGGCGCATGAACTCGAACGGGCGCTCGACCTCCCGGAATGTCTCGCCCTTGGGGAAGTCGGCCTCGACCGTGTAAAAGGACCAGATATCGGTTTGCAGCGTACCCTTCTCGTCGAGCAGCTTGACGCGGCAGTTGCAAGCGGTCGTCCGGTGATACTGCATTGCGTGCGTGCCCATGCGGATCTGCTCCAGTTGCGAAAGCAGCGTGCGGATACCACTCCCTGGATCATGCACGGCTTTACCGGACACGGCGAACTGGCACAGCAACTACTGCGCATGGGTTTTTCGCTCTCCTTCGGCGCCGCCCTGCTATCCACCGGAGCGAAGGTGCGCGAAGCGCTCACTCATGTCCCACTCGACCGCATGTTTTTTGAGACGGACGAAAGCGAGGCGGATGTTCGCGCAGTGTACCGCGGAGCCGCCGACGTGCTGGGCTTCCCGGAAGCTGAACTCCGGAGGACGGTTTTCAACAATTTCCAACGATGCTTCGGAGGAGAGCGATGAACGCGCCACCGTGGTTGGAGCGCACCGTCCTCCTCCTCGGCGAGGAACGCGTCGAACGATTGCGCAATGCGCGTGTGCTTGTCGCAGGACTTGGTGGCGTGGGGGCCTACGCGGCGGAAATGATTTGCCGCGGGGGAGTTGGACGCATGACCATTGTCGACGGTGATAAAATTCAGCCGGGCAACCGCAACCGCCAGCTCCCTGCTCTGAAAAGCACAGAGGGACACCGGAAGGCCGATGTCATGGCGGCACGACTGCTCGATATCAATCCCGCCCTGCAGTTGGAGATCATCGACGAGTACATCAAGGACGAGCGTCTGGAGGAAATCGTCGCCCGCGGCTACGACTACGTCGTCGACTGCATCGATACGCTGTCGCCGAAAGTGTTTCTCATATACAACGCGGTACGATTGGGAATGCCCGTCATGAGTTCTCTCGGTGCGGGAGGAAAGATGGATCCTTCACAGGTGCGCATCGATGACATATCCCGCTCGCATCACTGCCGTCTCGGGAAGATGCTTCGGAAGCGTCTGCATCGCCTCGGCATTCGCGAAGGAGTGACAGTCGTGTACTCAACCGAGGAAGTTGCGAAGGACAGCATGATTGCGACGGAGGATGAACAGAACAAGAAAACGGTGGTAGGGACAATCTCATACATGCCTCCCATATTCGGATGCTGCTGCGCCTCGGTGGTGCTGCGCAACCTGATGGGAGAAGAAACCTTGCGAGAGGAGACAGTGGACTCATCAAACGCCGGAAGCGATCATGCGTCGGCTCAACAGGTGAAAGCGAAAGACGAATGACAACGCAGCCGTGGTAAGGCCGGCGACAAAGCCCATCCATACACCTTCGGGTCCCCACCCGACGATGAACGCGAGGATATAACTTGTCGGAATACCGATGCCCCAGTACGCGAAGACCGCGATGAACATCGGGATTGTGACATCGGTCATTCCCCGGAGAATACCGTGTCCGACCACCTGCATTCCATCAGAGAGTTGGAAAAGCGCGGCAAGGATCAGGAGGTGGGAGGCGATCGCAATAACGGCAGGATCGTCGATGTAAAGTGTGGGGAGGATATTTCGCAGCACGATGAAACTGATCGCTGCCATTCCCATCATCGTCATTCCCATGAACACCGCGGAGAAGCCTGCCCGGCGCACCTCGTGTCCGTCTCCCCGGCCGACTTCATTTCCAACGCGGATCGTCGCCGCGTTCGCGATGCCGAGGGTGATCATAAAACTCACCGACGCGAGACTGAGGGCGATCTGATGCGCGGCGAGAGCGGTCGCGCCGAGCCAGCCGATCATGATGGCGGCAAAGGAGAAGGATCCTGCCTCGAACACATACTGAATGCCGCTCGGAAGTCCGAGCCGTAGAATGCGCGAAATCACAGGACGGTTGATGCTGCGGAAATGCAGCAGCGGGTGATAGCGTCGAAAGCTCGATTCGCGCAGCACGTAGCCTGCAAGCAGCAATGCAGAGAAAAGCTCGACCATCAGACTGCTGAATCCTGCGCCGTTCAGGCCGAGCGCGGGGAAGCCCAGCTTCCCGTATATGAGAACCCAGTTGCCGAAGACATTCACTCCATTGGCGAGTATGATGATTACCATCGCCGGCTTGGTGAAGGAAAGTCCTTCGATAAAATTTCGGAATGAAAAGAAGATCGTCATGGGAATGAAGCTGAATCCCATGATGCGGAGATAGGGAGCCGCCAACGCGACGACATCCGGTGACTGTCCCATGAGCACGAGTGAATCGGATATCAGCCACGTGAAAATGACGAGAAGTACACCGAAGGCGGCGTTGACGAGCAGTCCCTGACGAAATACGATTCCCGCTTCATCATGATTGTCTTTGCCTGCGGCAATGGCGACCAGTGGCGTTATCGCGTTGCAGACGCCGACCGCGAATACGAGCATGAGGACAAAAATGCTGTGGCCGAGTGATGCCGCTGCAAGCGGCACTTCGCCAAGGCGTCCTACCATGAGACTGTCGGTGACACCGAGCATGACATGTCCCAGCTGTCCGACTGCGACGGGGATGGCGAGGAATGTTGTTTCCCGGAGATGTTCCTTGATGCTGCGCCGCATGTCGTTTAATCCTGCTCTCGCTTTTATTCTGGACGGTGTGCTCGTTCGCCTGACCGGTCTTCATGAAGGGAAGGATCGACAGGTGTCAGTCCCAGTAGCGGTTGGTCAGCCAGCGATCGAAGGAAAAACGACCGCTGCCACCGACGAGCACGATGAGTGCGAGACCGATCGCGAGCAGGTGATATTCGATTCCTTCACCTTCCTGCATGCCGCTCCAGTTCATGAAAAAGCCGTTCTGCAGATTCCGCAGGAAGATCGCGCCTATCATCACGGCCATGATGCCGGCAGACATGAGGCGTCCGAATACGCCGAGAATCAGCCCGATCGCACCGAGCAGTTCCGCACCGATGACCAACGCGCCAAGGACGTATGAAATCCCCGCCCCGTCAAAGCTATCCAGGGTGGGAATGAAGCCTTGACCTCCGAAAAGGCCAAACGCCTTCTGCAGTCCATGCGGCAGTATGACGAAACCCAGAACGAGTCTTGCGATCAGGCCGGAAGAATGCGCTTCTGTGTAGATGAACTGTGCCATGATGGTACCTAATGGGATTGAATGCCTAAAATGTACTTGCCAGATCGCATACGCACAAGCGCGCCGAATCGGCAGCAGCCACATCTCATCGTGTAGGAGGCAGGAGGCAGGAGGCAGGAAGCAGGAAGCAGGAGGCAGGAGGCAGGAGGCAGGAAGCAGGAGGCAGGAGGCAGGAAGCAGGAGGCAGGAAGCAGGAAGCAGGAAGCAGGAGGCCCGCATTACGGATATTTAATCCAACCGAACTATAGCATAATGTATCCTTCAAGTGTATTTTTAATGGCGAGTGATCTCATATTCAGGACATTACATATGAAGAAAGGCTACAATCTCCCCATCCCGGCCTGCAAGCCGTTCTCTTCGTTTCACTTCCCGTCCTTTCCTTCCCTTTTTCTTCTCTTTTTCCTGGTGCTCACGTTTGTGGGCACGCAAATCACAGAAGCCGGTTCCTGGCCACTCGAGAGGAAGGCGACGTATCTTTCCCTCGGCTACCGCGGCTTCAACGGCCAGCAGTATTACGGTGGACAGGGCGAGAAGCTCGGTTTGCAGCGGCTCGAGGAACAGACGCTTACACTCTACAGCGAATACGGGTACTCGAAAAATATTTCCGGAATCGTCAGCGTGCCGGCATTCAGGAAGCTGTTTGCCCAGGTGTCGCCGGATTCTCCGCTTCTCAGCGTACAATCCCCAGGTGATGTCGAACTGGGGATGCGCTACGCCATCTGGCCAGGCGCGAATAATGTCGTCACGTTCACAGCCCTTTTCGGCATTCCGCTTGGCGAAGCGACGCAGACGGACGGACTCTGGGCGGGGGACAATGAATACAATCAGTTGATCAAACTTGGCTACGGTCACTCCTTTGACGGTTACCCGCTGTACATACACGTGGAAAGCGGATACAATTTCCGGAGCGGCGGGTTTTCAGACGAAATACATTTCGGAGTGGAAGTGGGTTTCCGGCCTTGGGACCCGCTTGAGCTGCTGCTGCGCCTGCGCACGGTCAGCTCTCAGGGCAATGGCGATCCGGACTTTCACGGTGGGAGTTTCGGATTTTCGAGCAACAACCAGAGTTATCTCATGTTCGGCCCGGAACTTGCATTCTGGCTCTCCGACGGAATGGGACTCAACCTCGGTGTGTACTCGATTTCGCAGGCCCGCAATATGCCTGCGATGATGGCGGTGACAACTGGAGTGTTTTTCATCATCTCGTCTCCGACAGGAGAATAGTCGCGGCAGTTTGTCTTCAATGACCAGGGATTCGCTCGCTTTTTTGAGGTAGACATGGGGCAAGACCGTGCCGGCCCGTTCGAGGGCTGCTACCATATTGACGACCAGCTGATGGCGGGACCCTATCCCGGAGCCCGCCGGTTGTCTGACATCGAAACGAACCTTCTCTCCCTGCTCGATGCGGGAATCGATTGCTTCATCGATCTGACGGAGGTGTATGAGGGGCAGCGTTTTGGCCGTCCGCTTCCGCCGTATGAAGGTCTTCTTTCATCGATCGCTGAGCAGCGTGGGACCCCGATCGTTTACCGCCGCTTTCCCATCGAGGATATGGATGTACCCGACGAAACGGAAATGACCGCCATTCTCGATGCAATCGACCAGGCACGGAAAGCCGGACACCATGTGTATGTGCATTGTCTCGGAGGAGTCGGTCGTACAGGAACAGTTGTAGGGTGCTGGTTGGCACGGCACGGCATTGCTTCAGGTGGACAGGCCCTGCGCGCGATCAGTGCACTGAGGGAGTACGAAGAAGGGAAACACATGCAGTCCCCGCAAACGCGTAAGCAGTGCGATATGGTTCGGCAGTGGGAACAGGGGCGGTGATATCCCATCTCTCCAAGTTGGGCGGGATGGAGATTGCGGATGCCATCCGCCGCAGCGCGACGGTATGTGCAGCGACGCAGAGGCTCTCCCGCGCGCTCGTCGAGGCATGGAACGGACTGATGCGCGAGGAGGGACGAAGCGTCTGGCGCACGCCCGACATCCTTCCTTTCGGCGCCTGGCAGCGCCGTCTCAATGCAGCATACAACACGCACAGACTGCAAACACATGCTTCTGCGAGTATCATACTGGATGAACAGCAGGAACTCCTGACATGGGAGCAGGCGGCCAGCGCAGCCGGCATCTTTGGTGATGTACTTCAGCCTCTGCAGCTTTCCGCAGCCATGATGGACGCCCATGCCCTCGCAGCGGCGTGGGATATCCATTTCCATACGGATGCCGTCATATCGGGCGCGGATTCCGCGGCCTTCCTCGAAGTGCGTGAGCAGGCCGAGCTTCGCTGGCGTAATCTGGGAGTTGCACCTGCAGCGTTCTTGCCCTGGAGCGTCATCGAAGCAATACGCACTGTTCCGCAGCTGCTGCCTCGCGAGATAGTGTTTGTCGGATTCGATCTTCCCGCGGATGCCGCGCTTCGTGAGACGCAGAAAGTACTGAAAGCCGCCGGTGTGCGTGTCGTCGTGCACACATCCGGGCATGATCCTGCACAGGCGGAACTTCTGCGCTTCCCCTGCTTTGAGGACGAACTGCACGACGCAGCACAATGGTGCCGTACATTGCTCGAAAGCGACGAGGAGAACATCGGAATCATCATTCCGCATCTCGACCTGGTGCGGAGTCCCACTGAACGGGTGTTTTCCAGCGTTCTGCAGCCAGCCTCGACGCAGCGGCCCTCAGGTGACGCGGAGATTCTTTTTGAACTTTCACTCGGACCGCGCGCAATAGATGAACCATTGATTCATTCTGCCTTTCTTCTGCTCGAGATCCAGCGGGGTAATCTGCCTGTCGAGGACTGGACGCGTATTCTGCACTCGCCCTTTCTCCGCGGATCGGATGCACAAGGCAATCGGCGAGCCCTGCTCGATGCGGAACTACGCCGCCGGGGCCTGCGTGAAGCAAGCGCGTCGGACATTCTGCATATCGCTTCGATCGAGGCAAGTCCAGTTGAAGATCACTTCCTCAAAGCGCTGGAGCGCTTTGTGTACGATGGTGCACGCCGACTTGCGTCTGAATGGGCAGGGATATTTCTGCAGCTGCTCGATGCATGCGGCTGGCCAGGTGAACGCAAGCTCAGCAGCAGGGAGTATCAGGCACGCGAACGGTTTCGTGAACTCCTGCAGGAGTTCTCCGCTCTCGACACGGTACTGGCAGCGGTGCCACTTTCCGAAGCACTCGGGCGTTTTCGACTGCTGGCCGCCGAGCGTGTGTTCCAGACGCGATCCGTCGGCGCGCCAGTGCAGATCATGGGTGTGCGGGAGAGTGTCGGCTTGCGATTTTCGCATTGCCGCGTCCTCGCAATGAACGACGATATATGGCCGCCGGTGGCGCGTCCCACCGCCTTCATCCCGTTGCACCTCCAGCACCGGGCAGGTGTGCCTGCCGCTATCCCAGAACGGTTTCTTGCCCAGGTGCGGGAGGAGACAGCACTGCTCTTCCGCGTCGCGGAAAAAGTGACCTTCACCTGTAGTCGCGCCGAGGGAGACCGTGAACTGTTGCCGACACCGCTGCTTTCTTCGCTTTCACTCGAAGACCGCGACGCGCAACGGACGGATGTTCCGCACGCGCTCATGGGCAGCGCGCGTGCGTTACTCGATAATTTCGAGGATCCCAAGGCTCCGCCGGTGGATGAAGAGGAGAGAATCCGAGGCGGCACAACCGTGATCGCGCGCCAATCGGATTGTCCGTTCCGCGCATTCGCGGAACTGCGGCTTCACGCGACACAGCCCGATCGCGTGGAACACGGGTTGCGCGCGCTTGACCGCGGCAACCTGATCCATTCGGCGATGGAGCGCTTCTGGCTTCGGGTGGGGGACCATACGCGGCTGTGCGCGATGTCCGATGAGGAACTCCGCGGGCTGCTGCATGAAATCGTCGATGCGACGCTGCGGGAAGAAGCAGCGCTCGGTGTGCGCCGTATCGCCGATCATCTCATCGAGGCTGAGCATGCATGCCTGATGTTGTTACTCGGTGAATGGCTCGAAGTGGAGAGAAGCCGGACGCCGTTTGGGGTGGAGGGGTGCGAGGTGCGAAATGATATTAGAATGGAAGGATTGACGTTGCACGTGCGGGCCGACCGCATCGATCGCCTTGCAGACGGCAGCGCGATGTTGATTGATTACAAGAGCGGGAATAAATCGGTCGCAGATTGGATGTCGACGCGCCCGACTGAGCCGCAGATTCCCCTCTATCTGCAGGCGATGGGAGCAGAGCTGCGTGCGGCGGCGTTCGCGATTGTGCGGCGTGGCAATTGCCATTATTCCGGTCTTCGCGACGATGGTGCCCCCGTGGAGGAATGTAGTACCGCATCCGAATATCTGCAGAAATGGGAGATGGAGGCGGGTGACTGGGCCGAACTGCGCGCGCGTTGGGCGGATATCCTGGCGGAACTTGCCGCGGGGTTTATGTCCGGTGATGCGCGCGTCGATCCGCGCGACGGTGCAAAAACCTGTGAATGGTGTACGCTGCGCGCCTTCTGCCGAATTGGCAGTGGTAACGCAACCGAGACGGAGGACGAAGATGTCTGAACCCAGCCTGATGCTCCAGGAAGCCATACAGCGCGACATGGACGCACGCGAGGCCGCCCTCGACACAACGCGTTCCTTCATTGTCCAGGCACCGGCGGGATCGGGAAAAACGGAACTGCTCATCCAACGCTACCTTTCACTGCTGTCGACCGTCACTGCACCCGAGGAAATCATCGCCATCACTTTCACGCGGAAAGCTGCGACGGAAATGCGCGTACGGATACTGCAGGCATTGCGAGCCGCAGGGGAAGCCGATGCCCGTTCCGCACATGCGCGGCGCACGCAGCAGCTTGCGCGCGCGGCCCTGCGCAGGGATGCGGAGCAGCGCTGGTCGCTGCGTGATCAGCCAGGCCGTCTGCGCATCCTTACTATCGACGCACTCAACGGATGGATCGTGCGACAGATGCCCTGGCTCTCCGGACTCGGTCCTGTATCATCCGTGACGGATGACAGTGCGTTGTTTTATCGTGAAGCCGTTCGCACCGTGCTGCTCGGCGAGTCGGGAGGCGCGCCGATGCGTATGGCCGTGCGTCGGCTGCTCGTGCATCTCGATAACCGCTTTCGCAGCGTCGAGGATTTGCTGGTAGACATGCTTTCCATCCGTGATCAGTGGATGGAACTGATCACCGCCGGTATCGAGAGCCAGGCGGCGCGTGTGATGCTTGAACGCTCACTTCTTCGAACCATTACCGCGCATCTCGAGAAACTTCGCGCAAGCGTCAAGCTCCCTGTTCTCCAGGAATCGGTGTCACTGGCTTCGCATGCGGCCGCGGTGATAGATGCGGATCCCGTACGGTCGGTGGATGCCCTTGCGGGGTGCCTCGGCAGCGTGGAGATTCCCGGTACGTCGGAAGACGACCTGCCGCTCTGGCTGGGTCTGAGGCATCTGCTTCTCACCGAAGGGGACGAATTCCGGAAACCGCGGGGTATCACCATACGGCTCGGTTTTTCGACAAACGATCCGATGAAAGACCGTCTGATAGCCGTGCTCGAACAGGTATCAGAGAATGAGGAATTTCGACAGCTGCTCGCCGGACTGCGATCACTGCCTGCCGCACGCTTCGATGATTCGCAATGGGACGTCGTCGGGAGCATGGTTGCCATACTCGATGGCTGCGCCAAGGAACTGCGCTCGTTGTTCACGCGGCGCAATGCGACCGATCATATCGAAGTGGCTGCAGCCGCGCGCCGCGCTCTTGGTGATGAACTCGAACCAACCGATCTTTCTCTGCTGCTTGAATACAGGATACGGCATTTGCTGGTCGATGAATTTCAGGATACTTCTTCGAGCCAGTTCCTCCTGCTCAGGCAGCTGACTGCCGGCTGGAGCGCCCCTGATCTGCATACGCTTTTTCTGGTCGGTGATCCGATGCAATCGATCTATCGTTTTCGTGAAGCGGAGGTCGGACTGTTCCTTCAAGTATGGCAGCAGAAGCGTCTGGGAAATGTTCCGCTCACAGTTGTGCGCATCACACGGAATTTCCGTTCGCAGGAGGGAATCGTATCCTGGGTCAACGAAACCTTCGCCCACATGATGCCCGAATCGAGTGATGCGGCCGCGGGTGCCGTGGCGTATGCACCATCCGTCGCGGTTCATCCGGCAGAAGCGGAAGCGGTGGTGATCAACGTCGAGTTCTCGGGGAATAGAGCGGATGAAGCGAGGGAGATCGCCGCATTTGTTCGCCGCGTGCTTGACGGGGAAGAATGCGGCGAGGTGGAATCCGTCGCCGTGCTGGTACGTGCACGCCCGCATCTGGCGGAACTCATTCCGGTCCTCCGCGCGGCGGGCCTGCGGTATCGTTCGGTGGAAATCGAATCCCTCGCACGAAGCAGTGCGGTTCAGGATGTCCTTTCTCTCACGCGCGCACTGCTTTTTCCGGCTGATCGCATCGCCTGGCTTGCAGTTCTTCGCGCACCGTTCTGCGGCATGACACTTTCCGATGTCCATGCGCTCTGCCGGAATGATGGTACGACTCCCATGCGTGCCCTGCTCGCCGATGCGGAGAGAAGGCAGCGCCTGAGTGCAGACGGGCTCGCACGAGCGGATAGAACCACCGACGCGCTCGCGGCGGCTTCATCCCTGCGCGGACGTTTGCCGCTGCGCAGTCTTGTCGAAGGCTGCTGGCTCTCACTTGGCGCTCCGGCGCTGCTTGATGCTTCCGAACTGGATGCAGCCCTGGCGTTCCTTTCGCTCCTGGAGCAACACGACAAAGGCGGTGAGATCGATGATGTGGCGCTGCTCGAGCAGAGCGTGTCTCTGCTCTACGCTCCACCTGACCCGGAAGGGGATCCGCGGCTGCAGCTCATGACGGTGCACAAGGCCAAAGGCCTGCAGTTCGATGTCGTCGTGCTGCCTCGCCTCGACGGCGTGCCGCGTCAGGATGCCGACCGTCTGTTGCTCTGGGACCGGTCTCTCGGCGACAACGGGTTGGAATTTCTCATTGCCCCGGTACGTGAACGCGGCGGCGACACGGAACCGATCTACAGCTTCATTAAGAAAACACGGGCGATGAAATCGTCACATGAGTCCGTTCGCATGCTGTATGTCGCTGCCACGCGCGCGAAACGGATGTTGTACCTTTCCGCCACCATGAAGGAAGGCGTGCGAAAAGGAGAAGTGGTGCTGAACGCGCCCCGGCCTCGTTCATTCTTTGCCTCCCTCTGGCCGCTGTTGCAGGAGGAAATCGAGCAACGCTATGCGAAATGGTGCGCGGCAGGAAATCGACAATCCGTTGCGGAAGATGCAGCGGCAAAACCCAGCCTCACTTTGCGTCGTGTGCCCCCTGATTGGCGACCACCGAGTCTGCCTGCTGAAAGCATACGCGTGGAAGCTCGGCGCCGGGATGTCCTTGATCGCGGTGCGTACACGGTCACGGATCTTGAGTGGCGTGCGGGACACGGTGCGCGCGCAGCAGGAGTTGTGGTACATGCCCTGTTGCAGAGGATAGCGGAAGAAGGCGCGACATTCTGGACAGGGGAGGGAAAAGAAGGACGCACGGTCCTCCTCCGTGCACTCTTCCGTGCTGAAGGATTTGCGAATCCCAGTTCTGAAATAATCGAACGTGCGGTCTCGGCGGTTGACCGCATCCTTTCCGATGAAAAAGGACGCTGGCTCCTCGCCGCGCATGCGGAGTCGGAATGCGAGCTCGCGCTCACCGGGATTGAAGGGAATGCAGTGATCGCCGTGAAAATCGATCGGACGTTTGTCGATGCAGACGGCGTGCGATGGATCGTGGATTATAAAACCGCCACGCATGAAGGAGCCGCGCTCGAGGAGTTTCTCGACGGACAGGAACGGTTGTATCTCCCGCAGCTGGAACGCTATGCGCGGATGATGCGGGCGTGGGACACGCGACCGGTCCGAGCAGCATTGTATTTCCCGCTTCTGCAGCGTTGGAGGGAAGTGGCGCTGTCCGAGGATGTGACGTAGGGAGGCGGAAAGGAATTACTGCGGGGAGAATCGGACGGCGACGCCGTCAAAAAGTCCAGCCACTTCGACGATGACGTAATACGTCCCTGCGGGCAGGTCTCCTGCATTAAGCGTAACCATATGCTTGCCGATCGGAAGCGTATCATTCAGAAGCGTGCGCATCAATTGTCCGTTTGCATTGTACACACGTGCTTGTGTTAGCCCCGGGGTCGGCAGCAGAAAACGGATGTTGGTGTTTCCTCTCGCCGGGTTTGGCGTGGCGGGTTCCACAAAAAGGACCTGCTCCCTCTTCGGACTGTCATTCGTCAGAGGAGATTCCGGAATTCCGCGGTCGCGGATGCGGGTGAGGTAGTTTTCTCCGTCCCAGAGAAGAAACGTGACTTTCGCAAATTCGTCGAGCTGTTCGAGCCGGATATTCTTGCACGCGGCCATCAGGCGTGCCAGATCGTCGCTTGCTGCAGTATTCATTGCCAGGGATATCACGTGGCGGTATTTGGCGAACCAGTCGACAAAGATACGCATAGACGCGCCCCGCCATTCCTCGACGGTGGAGTCGATCCGTGATGAGAGGTACTGAAAGGGCTTCTCGTTCCGTTCGGTGAAACTCGCAAGCTCGCTGTAGAGCTTCTGCCGATCATCGAAGTTTGTGCGCAGCAGATTGCGCATGGATGTGAAACTCGCGTAATCTCGCTTATCCCACGCTGATTGTCTCGCACGAAGATTATGCGTGAGGATATCGTTCAGCATATCATTGCGCTCGCGCAGTGCATCGAGGGTCGCTCGTTCCCGGTCTGTCAGACGGGCTTCGAACTGAGATTTCCACTGTGACATCACCGGAAACACGCGGGCTTCCATCATCGCGCTTACATCTCTCAACAGTGCTTCCTTCGCGGAAGCGAGTTCCTGGGACGACTGTGCATGCAGCATTGCGATATCGACGCAAACGAGGAAGAGGACAAGCAATAGTGGACGTGGTTTCATCGACTTCGACTCCATTTGAAGGAATGATCACGTACCGTCACGCCTGGGCGCGGCCTACGCATCACAGAACCAAATGTAGACCAAGGAAGTTATGTAACACAATATCAAACGACGTCCCTGAAATCCTTCTCCACCTCGACCGGATTGGGCAGCGATTCCCAGCCGCGCTATCCGGTGGGTTATTTCAGTTTGAAGGTGAAGACGGCGGTGCCGACCTGATCGGCCTGCTTCGCGTCGGCGGGGAGGGCATTGAAGCGCCAGGTGCGCATCGCATCAAGAGCCGCGCGTTCGTAGCGCGGGTCACCTTTTTGTATGACCGTCATCCCGTACATGCCCCCATCGGGCCGTACGCGGAATCGCACTGCGACCTGAACTTCACGATTCGCGCCGGGAGGAAATACCGGGAGGATACCCGCGATACGGTTGCGGGATATACCCCCGTCCCATTCGATATTCGCGGAGGAATGCGGCGTGGCGCTCAACGTGCCGGGGTCCGAGGTCAACACATTCTGCTGACCGGCGCCCGCACCGGTCACGTTGTCAGAAGACTGCGACGAGGTCGCCAGTCCCTGCTCGCGCGATTCGCGCCGGGTGAAAGTGCCCGTCGTCGGGGCGCTGCCGCGGGTGGATTTCCCGCCGCCCTGATCCATGAAATCGACGGCGTCGGTGCCGCCACGGATTTCACGCGGAGTGACCGGAGTGGAGGGAGCTGATTCCAGTTTCCCCGCATCGCGGGATGTGGATTGCCGGGACGGAGCGGGACGCGCCGCCGGCTGCGCCACACTCGTCGTGCTGCGCACCTGCGGCGACGCGGAACGCTGCTGCACGGTCGCCTGCTGCACACGCGGGCGTGCCTCGACGATCGGAGGTTGATCGATCTTGCTTTCCGGCATGATAAACTGGAGTTGGATTTCCTGCGGCAAGCGTGAGATCTGGGGGAACGCCGCCCAGAAAATCATGATCAACAGCAGCAGCGCGTGCAGACCAATGGAAATGCCCCAGCTTTTCGCATCATCGCTATGGAGTGTCATCGTTCTCTTTTCGCGTAGTGGAAATGAAAAATCGTGTCGCGCCCAATCCTTTTGCCTCGTCCATTACATACACCGCGCGTTCGAGCGGCACGTCGGCATCGCTCGACAGCACGATCACCTGCTTCTCGGGATTCGTCAGCAGCTCTTTCAGCGCGGCGGGAAAGGTCGCGGTGGGAACCTCGACGTTGTTGAGGAAAATCCGTCCGTCGTTGAGAAGGGCAACGACGAGCTGTTCCTGTTCCGTTGTTGTCGTGTTCTCCGCTTCTGGCAGACTCACCTTGATGCCCTCGGTGATGATGAAAGACGACGTGAGGAGAAAGAACACCAGCAGCAGGAGCACGATATCCGTCAGAGACGAATAGCTGAAAATCGTCAGCGGCTTGTTGACCTGTGTCAGCTGGATTTTCATGACGCCTTCCCCTGTGCCGCTTCGCGCGCCATCTGCGCTTTTTTCGCGGCGATCTGAGCCTTTCGCTGTTCGGTGAGCGCGATGTCAAGAAAGTCGTTGCAGCTTGCCTCGGTTTCAAAGACGAAATGGCTGACACGCGTGACGAGGTAGTTGTAGAGGAAGTATGCCGGGATACCGATGATCAGGCCGAATGCCGTCGTCAGCAACGCTTCCCAGATTCCCGAGGCGAGCAGTTGCGGATTGACAACGCCCTCATTGACCTCAATGACGCGGAATGCGCCGATCATGCCCGTTACCGTGCCGAGGAAGCCGAGCAGCGGTGCGATGCCGGCGACCGAGGCCAGGAGTCCCAGGCCCCGTTCCAGTTTATAGACTTCCATCCGGGCAGCGCTTTCGACCGCGTCCTTTACTTCTTGATGTGTCCCCTTCATTTTGAGCAATCCCGCACGGAGTACGCTTCCAAGCGGCGTGCCCGCCTCGGAGCACATCGTAACCGCGGAGGCAACGTCACCGCGGCTGAGCACCGAGCGGATTTGCAGAATGAATTTCCCACCGTCGACCTTGACGCGCGAAAGCGTGAACAGCTTCTGTACGACGATGTACGTTGCGAGCAGGGAGGCGGCGAGGATAAACCACATGACGACGCCGCCTTTGAGGAAGAGATCGAACAATGTCATCGAATGCTCCGGTATAGTGATACAGTTCTGTTCGCGTTTCAGGTGTGGGAAATCGTCATGGCGTGCATCGATCGCAGTCCCACCGGGGCGCTTCCTGGAAGTTCGCGCGGGGCGCTGTGGTCGAGCAGAATGTATACGATGATCACCAGCACACATAAAGTCAATACTGCTGCCGTGATGAGCAGCGGCCGCTTGCTCGGTTCATCCGGTGGATTATAGAGCTGATCGCGATTCCTGTGAAATACTTCTTCATCGGACAATGGGTCAACGTCGGGAATCGCATCCTGCGCAAGAATCGGATCATCTCCAATAAATTGCTGGGCATCCTCCGGGTAATCCTCTTCGACGGCGTCTTGGGCATCCTCCGGGTAATCCTCTTCGACGGCGTCTTGGGCATCCTCCGGGTAATCCTCTTCGACGACGTCTTGGGCATCCTCCGGGTAATCCTCTTCGACGACGTCTTGGGCATCTTCCGGGTAATCCTCTTCAAGCAGTCTGGCGTCGGCCTCCACCGCGTACCCTTCAGCCTCCATTTCCGCTTCGAGAAGCAGGTCCGCCTCGGAAATCGGTTGCATGCCCGTGTGATCGGCTGCTGTGTCGATGACGGGTGGAGTGGGAGGAAGCGCATCAGGAGTCGTGTCGCGATCGAGGACCGCCTCATTGCCGGAAGTCGTTTCTGCTGCAAGACGGGGAGCAAACTGCTGGCTCACCTCGGCTACGAGCGTGGCGACATCAACAGGGGAGCGTTGGTTCACGCCCGTGATGTCGAGGGCCTGAACAGGAATGAAATGCCGTGCGTCGATGCTGCTGGCCAAACCGTGCAGCACTTCGATTGGGCTGTCCGTTCCTGCAGGTACCAGTGCAGCGTATCGAACGCCAGTCAGGATACCCTCGGTACTGCGCATCGGAAGCCATCGCCCGAGCTCGGGAAGTGTGATTTCCTCCCCCTCGCGGAGCAGGGATTTTACGATGTCGAAACAGGCGTGTAAAAAGACCTGCGCACTGTGCGATGGAACGTCGATGCGGTCCGCGAGCGCCTGTATGAGATCATCCCTTGTCATGACCGCTGCTCCGCACCGGGAGGGAAGAGCGAGCTGTGCGGGCGGAACGCCTCGCTGTCCGATGCCGGACAGAGCATGCCGAATGTCATCAGTTCCACGCATTCGCCGCTGTCAAGAGCATCCGCGCAGATCGTCAGCATTGCGTCCATATAGGGCTGCAGTTCCTGCGGATCGAGCCCGAGGCGCGCGGCTGTACGGTGCAATATGTCTGCGGCGGTAGCCATGGTCAAAAGTGCGCGGTTATTCCGCCCATCATGAAAAAGGGCCGCTCTCGATAACCGGGCCAACGCTGCCAGCCCTGATCGAGCAGGTTATCGAAACGGAGGAACAACCCAAAGTTGCGAACGACGCGATATTCGAGCTCGAGTCCGAGGAGCATCCATGCGGGCAAGGCACCGCCGTCGGCTTCCTGTTCTCCCACGAGTTGCACGGTGGATTGCACACTGAGCGCGAAAGGAAAATCATGACGGAGCAGCACACGTGCCTCGTAGTCCGGCATATAGGGGATACGACTGTTGTCTTCTCCAATGGCAGACGTACGGAGCAGAATATCGGCATGAATACGCGTCTCCGCGCTGAAGGCATGCGCGATATCAGCGCGGATGTTGAAAACACTCGCGCTGCCATCATAGCGCATTTCCCACTGCTGCTGAATGGGATCCGGGAGCAGTGCAAACCGTGGCCAACTCCTGCTCGAGAGGTATTCGAGAGAGACGCGCGCACTGCTCTGTCCGCGGTTGTCGAACGACGCTCCTGCTTCGAAGCGCAGCGGCATGTCGGTATGCCGAACGGTGGAGGCGAGCATGAGATAAGGATTCTGCCGGAGGAAACCGTGCAGCGTGCGCTCTTCCACATTCGGGATCCACCCGGCAAACAGCGACCAGTCGTCGCTGAGCAGATGCCGGAGTTCAAGCGAAGGATAGAGGCGCACCTGGCTCGCCTGATCGCTGCCACGATAGAGGAACAGTGCCGCGGAGGTATGAAGCTTGAGTCGTTCGCTCAGTGCGAATACCGTCATCCCATCCGTCCGGAGGAAGAATGGCCGCGATGCCGTTGCAGCACTTTCCGTCAGATCATTGACATGGAGGCGCAGGCCAAAGCGGATGGATTGCCGTTCGATCATGGTCTTCACGTTCCCTTCGAGACCGAAGCGGTTTTCGATCTGCTGATACTCTTCCAGGGGCAGCGTATCTCGTACGGCGAGCGCTTCTTCGATTGCGTAATGCGAAAAGAAGAGCCGGAGGTCGTGGTCGACGATGGCATTACGCCGTGAGATCACGTCGATCCCCGCGGAAAAGCCAAGGGCATTGCGCCGGAAATCCAGTGTGGGATCATGGCGCGTCATTTTGTCGGCATAGAGGCCGAAATCCTCAGCCTCTATCTCCACATCACCCTGTACGCGGGAGGATGCAAGAAACGGCGTCAGGTCTCGAGGCAGGTATGTGCCTCCAGCGACGTCGAAATTGAATCGCGAATAATCGGCATGGGCGACGTGACCATTACTTCGCTCATACGCCATGTGCGCAGCCGCATCTCCGAGATGGTAGCGGTCGGCATACCAGGCTTCGAACAGGGGTGTGGAAAACGTGCCAAGTCCGGCGCGCAGACGGAACACTTCGTCGCTTCCGGTGAGTTCTGCCAGGCGCAGAGGCATGTGCGTGGGTGAAGTGTCAAAAAACCGCTGCTCGCGTTTGCCGCGTCCCGCCCGTGCGGTGAACTCTTTGCTATCAGGGGCGGTCGCTCCGCTTTTGCGATCTTCAGTAAAGCTGATCATGTCGCTTCCGGTGATCACATATTCGGGCAGGGTGAGGGCGGGAAGCACGTCGCGCGCCTCCTTGGTCTCGGGTTTGAAGTCCCGCGGGGGCGGCATGGGTTTGTCCTGCGCCAAGAGCACCTGACCGGTCAGTATGAGAATCAGCAGGGCGAGGCGATGCTTCATTTCATCATCTCCAGGCGAGTCTGTGCTTCGCGTGCCTCATCCGACCCGGCGAATTGCTGAATCACCTTTTTATAATGTTCGCGTGCCTCGCTATTCTTGCCAAGCGTCTCATCCACTTTGCCGAGCAGCAGAAGGGCGCGTGCGTTCCACATCGAAGCATCGGCAAACACGTACCCGACTCGCAGCAGGGCTTCCTCGGCCTCGGCATACCTTCGTACGTTCCAGAGTTCCTCTCCGATACGGTACTGTGCTTCGGCGCCGATCGCGTCGACGCGGCTGCTTGAGATTTCGCCAAGCGCGACAATCGCTTCATCGACCTTTCCATCCTGCGCCACAATCACTGCATGCTCGATCGCGGAAAGCACAGCGTAGGGATCCTGCGGCTGCGCCTGCTGTGCCGCTTCAAAGTCCTGCCGTGCTGCGGTACTGTTCCCGTCGGCCTTGTACGTGAGCCCGCGCTGGTAATACACCTGCGCGCGGTTGCCGCGGGCCATTGGGTCGGTGAGCAGTTCCTGGCACAGTGCCAGTGCCATATTGCGATTCTGCTCGGCCAGTGCCGTTGCGATAAGTTCGAACTTGCATTCCACGACAAGATTTCCTCGGGGATTGATCTTGATCGCTTCCCGCAGGGTTTTCCCGGCCTCGCCGAGATCATCGTTTTGGCGGAACGCGCGGCCCAGCAGGAGATAGGCTTCCTGAAGAAGTGCGCTTTGCGGATGCGCGGCGATGAATCGCTGCAGCGCGGGAATAGAACGCGACGGGTCATTCTCGGCGGCGAGATCGCGGATGCCTGCGAATACAACCTCGTCCGCGGCGCTGCTTTTCGGATTGGTCGTGAGCCAGTCCTGCTTGACTCGGTCCGCTTCGGCGTTGCGTCCCTGCATGCGCAGGGTCTGCGCGAGCCCATCCAGCGCGTCGCTCACCTTGGGGGAATCCGGATGCTGCTCGAGCACACGCCGGTATGCGGCTTCGGCATCGACATATTTCCCCTGATTGTAATAGCAGTCGGCGATGCTGTATTTCGCCTGCGGCGCGAGCGGACTTGCCGGATATCCGGAAATCAGCTTCTGAAACTCCGCGATTGCAACGTTATAATCCTTGCTCTGGAAATACATCCAGGCGAGGGAAAACTGTCCCTTGTCGGCGAATTCCGACGAGGGGTAGCGCGAGAGCATGCCGCGGAGCGTACTGATCGAAGCGGGCGTATTGCCCTGACGATGCTCGCAGGACGCCAGCTGCAGCAGCGCGTATGCGGCCAGCGGATTTGCCGGATACATTCGTGACGTGTAGCGGTATGTTTTCGCGGCATCGGCAAATTTCTTTTGCGAATACTGGGCATCGCCGAGGCGAATGTTCGCATCGACATCGTTTTTCCCGGCGCGGTATTCCGTTGTAAGACGTGTGAATACGCGTTCGGCATCGGCGAATTGCTGCGCGCGGAAATGAGCCCACCCCAGTCCGTAGAGCGCATCCTGAAGGAGTTCCGGATTCTGCGTCGATGCGAGGGCCTGATTGTAGACGATGACCGCGTCGTCGAATTCCTCAGTCTTGAAATACGCTTCGCCGAGCCATATCAGCGCTTCGGCTTTCCGGGTATCGGCGGGGTAGCGCTGGAGGAAATTTTTCAGAACAATGACCGCCTCGCTGTATTGTTCAGCTTCAAACAGGCTGAAGCCCTGGCGGAACAATGCTTTGCTGAGTACCTCCTGTGAACCACTTTCGACCGAAACGGCAGCCCCATATGCTTTCGCAGCTTCTGCAGGGCGCTGGAGTTTCAGAAGAGTTTCTCCCTGCATGAACCATGCATCCGCGAGAACGTCACTGTCCGGGAAGCTGCCTGTGACCGCGGCAAAATGCGTGAGCGCCTTGTCGTAGGCGCTTTCATTGAACGCTGCCATGCCCAGTTCGAAATGCGCGTTGTCGGCGTATGCTCCGGTGGGGTGTGCAGTGAGCATATCGGTGAACACCGTTCTCGCCGCCTCGAGCGTTCCGTTGAGGCGCAGTGCCATGCCTTTCCGGAACAGCGCAGCCTCGGCAAGTTCGCCTTGGCGCTTCGAAAGCTCGTCGAAGGTGGCGATGGCCTCGGAGTATTTCTGCTGTTCGATCTGCGTCCATCCCATGGAATACTGTACCTGGGGAGCGCGATTGTTGTCGGGGTAGCCAGTCAGAAAACTCTTGTACAATTCCTCGGCGGCTGCGTAGCGTCCGAGTTTGTAATTCGCCTCGGCGCGGAGGAACAGGCGTTCCGCGGCATTCTCCGGATCGGGAGAATCGCTGAGTGCTTCGAGCCAGGCGAGCGCCTTCTCATGCTCCTGGAGCTGATAGAGACAGGCCCCCTTGCGTGTATATACACTGGAGATCAGTCCGCTCTCAGGAAAGAGCCGCAGAAATTCTTCATAATTGAGCAGCGCCTCTTCAAATTTCTCCTGTTTTTCAAGTACGAAGCCGATGGAGAAATATGCGTAGTCACGGATGCGTCCTTCGGGATAATGTTCGTAGGCGATACGGTAATAGCGCATCGCGAGGGGATAATTGCCGTCTTTGAACGCGGCCTCGCCCGCCCAGTAGGCTGCTTCATGCGCGAGATTTCCTTCGGGCCATCTCCGGACCACCGACGCCAGCTGTTCGTGCGCGCGACGGTAATCTCCCTGCCGGTAGTACACTTCACCTTCCCGAAAGCCTGCGTCATCCGCGAGCTTATTGTCAGGGTATTTCTGCTGAAACGCAGCAAAGGCAATGGCCGCATCGGTCAGATTCGCATTCTGAAACTGTGATTCAGCGATATAGTACTCGGCGTCGGGAAGGAGGAGGCTTTCAGGATAGGATGCGGTGAACTGCCGGAATTTCTCGAAGGAAAGCTGGTAGTTTCTGTCCTTGAACAGGCCAAGGGCAAACGCATAGTCCTGTTCTTCCTTGAGATTCTTGACCTGCGCACTTCCCTGGGCGCTTGTCAGGAAGGCCAGCAGCAGGAGCAGGACGGTAAATCGTACCATGCGATGCTCTTTTGTGATGAAAAACGGGGGACTTAAAGTGATACTCTAGATGGATCACTTAACTTCGACAAATTACGCTTCTGGCACTTGAGTGTCAAGGAATGCCAGAGGAAACACGTTCTGTTTTATTATTGAACGAATGGCCCATTCAAGCGAGTACTGTTTGGGAGACCTGTCTGTTCCATGGAGACGGTTGTTTGACCTTTCTGCGCAAACATGTACTTTTTGATTCCCGCAATTCCATAATACTCTGCAAGGACATGCCAGAACAGAAGACTCCGTTCCATCCCGACCAGGTTATCGAGCAGTTTCGCACGGCGATCGAACTCGTCAACCGCCGCATCATCAATCGTACGGAAGTGATCGACCAGATCTTCTCCGCGATGCTCATGCGCGAACACGCACTGATTCAGAGCCGTACCGGTGCGGCGAAATCGCTGCTTGCCCAGCAGATATTCCGAATGTTCGAAGGGGCGAACGTCTTCCAGGTGCAGGCGTCGAAGGAGCAGCAGCCCGATACCTATTTCGGCGGACTCGATATCGACGAACTGAAAAAGGGTCGGATAATGCATAACACGGCGAATTCGCTCGTGGAAAGCGAATTCGGTTTCATAGATGAGATATTTGACGCGAACGACTATACTCTGCGAGCGCTGCTGACGACGCTCAACGAGCGTGCGCTGATCCTTGGTGTGCAGAACGTGCCCGCACGGGTGCACAGTGTCATCGCCGCCACGAACTACCTCCGGGTGAGCGAGATTACCGAAGCGCTGCTCGATCGCTTCGTGTTCAAGGCGCTGTTTATACCGGCAAAGGAACCGTACACACAGTACCAGATCGCACAGCGATACCTGACGCATCATGGTCAGCCGACATTGCCTGAAAAACGCATTCCGTACTCCGTGCTCAAACGCGCATCGGATGTCATCCGTGGTGTCGACGATGAATTCAGCATTCATATTCCGCTGCACGTCATTTTCTTCGCGAACTCGGTGGTGCGCTATTATGAAGTGCAGCGCAATCGTCTGATCAAGGAGCGTCCGCATGAGCATCCGCATCTGAAGGATTTCTATATCTCGCCCCGTACCTATTCGAGGGCCATGGACATGCTCCGCGTGATTGCCTTCCTGCACGGGAGGATGGAGGTGATTCCCGAAGATGCTCAGAAGCTGTGGTATCTCTATACCGTCGTCGGCATCCGGGAACAGAAAGAAATGTTCCTGAAATCCTACAGCACGATATTCAAACAGCTCAGTTCCGCCAAGGCATTCGACCAGATTCAGCGCATGCTCGAGTTCCAGGAATTCATCGAACACGTCAAGCACAATCCTTCGCTGCTGCGGCGGCCGATCAGCGAAATCGAGGGACAGCCCTTGCGGCGCACACTTGCAGAGTGGGCGAAGGAAACCCTCGGCATTACCAACGCGACGCAGGAACAGAATCGACGTCTGCTCGAAGGCTATTTCAAGTCCTTCGAACCGCTCACAGAAGAAATCGCCGATTTTCTGGGAAATACAGAGCGCGACATTCAGGCGCTGTTCCAGGATGCGGAACATATCTGGACCTGACATGTCCGGCGCATACGAACATTTTTTCGACGTCATGGAGGACCTGGGCTTCTTCGAGCACATCTACGAAGATCTGCCCGAGGATTTTACCGCCGTGTTCGAGATCGCTCGTGTGCTGGAGGATGAAAACAATCAGCTGACTCAACAGCTGCGTCCCGTGCTGCAGCTGACCGAACCGGGGAGAAAAGAGCCGCCGCCCGAGGACAGGGAAGACCTGGAGATTATCATCAACGAGCAGGAAGAGTACGAAGCGGGGCTGATACGCACGCCGCAGCATCTCCCGAGGATATACAACTACCAGTGGCTCCTGCCCGAGGACGTCTTTTTCAACCGTCTGGCAAAGAAAGAGCTCTGGGTGCCATATCCGAGGGACCCCCATTATTACTCCGTCGATCCAGATTCTGACGATTATCTGCCAGACCGCCGCAAGCAGAAACTGTATGTGCTTCTCGATACTTCGAGTTCTATGGCGATGAAAAACCGCATCAACCTCGCCAAGGCCGTGGTGTACTACTTCCTCAAGCACAACATGAAGGAGCTGGGATATATCAACCTGCGCACCTTCGACACGAAAATCGGGGAACTGCACGAGGCGCGCGACATGGCGAGCTTCCATGCGCTGATCAGCTACGTGATGCGCCTCCACACGCTGGGGAATGGTACCGCGATGGCGCGTGCCATCCGGCAGGCGGTCGATGACATCAATGCGCTGCCGCAACTCTCCGGCACAGAAATCCTCATTATCACCGACGGTGCATGCGCCCTCGACGAAGCGGAGATCCGCCGGCTTCTCGGCGACCGGATTGTCATCAACACGATCAAGATCGGACGTTCACAGCTCATCGCCTCCAAAAGCTACATTCGCGACAAGATTTTCGAGGAAGACACTGCGCAGCACAAGGTCATCGAGCGGCTGCAGAAACGGCAGGCCGAGCTGAAGCATCAGTTTGACGCAGCCCAGAGTCCCCATCTCCGACGACGCTATGAAGATTCGCTCCGTTCGGTGCAGCAGGAGATCGACCGGCAGGTGAACGCCATGACCGAAGAGATCATCGTCGGCTACGGACACGAGCTCGAACGCATTTCGCATCTCCATCTTCAGGTGGAGGATGTGGACCTCCCCGGTCTCTTCGATTTCCGAGAGGAGCAGTTCGACGAAATACATGAGATCTTCCAACAGATCGCCCGTGAGCTGGATCTGCATTGTTCCCTGGAACAGCTTCGGAAGCTGGTTCTGCTCATCGATCATCTCAGCGTCGTGATCAAGAACACGAACGATCCGGAATTGCGCCGGCGTTTCGAACAGCTTCGCGATGAAGTCACAAGGCGCATGACTTCCTGCATTGAACAGCAGATGGAGAAGGGGGGCGGTTCCCTTCTTCGGTCCCTGTCCCATGCCGATCGCCATGACCTCGATTTCCTGCTTGCCTCCGCCTCATCCATGCAAATCAATCTCTGGCGTGCGTTCATCTGGAAACTGCTCGCCGGTTTCCGTCGCATGGTCGGAGGGGGATAGAAAAAAAATCACGAATAGGGAATTCCGGACAAAGTAAATGCGTTTTGTCTTAGGAAGTTCAGAGAGCTTCCATGGTACTGAGCCGAACACGTTTGATTCTTAGCGTAAAAATCTTATCTTTAAGGCTGTATATTTTTGAGGATATGCAGGTATCGCACCTGCCCGAAAAAAATGAAAAAAACAACGGCTGAATCCATCACCGAGACCCTGCGCGAACTGCTCCCGTACACGAATCTCGGATGGCAGCTGGTAGCGACCATGCTCCTGTTTTTCGGAGCAGGATACGGAGCGGATCTTCTGCTCGAATCGCGTCCCTGGCTCACGGTCATTCTCTCGGTCATCGGCATCGTCTACGGACTGACGTCGGTGATAAAAACAGCAAACCGGTTACAAAAAAGGAATACAAAAGAAAAGTCATGATCACGTACATGCGCAAACAGGTCCTGAAGATCAAAATCGAATTCGCCCTCCTGGGCCTGCTCTCGACGCTCTTCTTCGTTTTCTCGCTCCTGAGGAACGGGGATTATACTTTCGGTCCCGATCTCGTCGCGGGTTGTATTTTAAGTGTGACGAATGCATTTTTAGGCTATGTCTTTATCGAGCGAGCCTTTCGTCTCAACAATAATCTGTTCATGCTCTTCTCGCTTGCAGCGATGGCCGTTCGTTTCTTCCTGATGATCGCCGCGGTTGCGGTATTTCTTCTGACCGTCACCGGTAATGTGCTCGAGTTTGTGGGCTCGTTCATGGCGACCTACTCGATATTCCTCTTTATCGAGGTCTATCATATCAACCGGAAGACTGACATGCTCAAGCCTCGCCGCGCGCGGGCCTAATTCACCCGAGTCTCAGTACATCCAGCAGTATGACAATACTACGCAGTCTCCAGGGGATGCTCTTCGCAGCGATCGCGGTCGTGGTACTCAGCGTTTCGCTTCCCGCGCAGCAGCATCAAGGTCAACAGGGCTCGCAGCAGGCAGTGCAGCAGGGAAGCTCTACCCATGGCGGCGACGCCGCCTCGCACGATGTCGAAGCCGCGGGGAGCGGCCATGGCGAGGGTGAGAACGCCGAAGGTGAGCACGCCGAAGGCGGACATGGCAACGGCCACAGTACCGACAACCTGACGCCCACAGAGGAGATGATGCGGATTCTCGAACACAAGGTCGAGAACACCACCTATATTCACGAATATCCCTTTCCGCAGATCAATCTTCCTCAAAACTGGATTATCAATATTGCCGGTTTCCAGCTGAACATGTCGCCCAATCGCCACATCGTTTATATGTGGCTGTCCATGCTCATCACCATCATGCTGACCTGGCTGGCGGCGCGGCAGAACCGCAGGGGCATCGTGCCCCGCGGCTACGGCAATATGATCGAATCTGTCGTGGTGTTCGTGCGCGACGAAATCGCGGCACCGTTTCTGGGGCACGACGCGAAGCGCTACATGTCGCTGCTGCTGTCGTTTTTCTTCTTTATCACAGTGATGAACCTTGTAGGACTGGTGCCCTTCGGCGCTGCCTCCACGGGCAACATCAACATTACGGCCGGACTCGCGTTGATCACCTTCGCCTTCATGATTTTCGGGGGCATACGCGCGAACGGCATCATCGGATTCTGGAAGGGACTGGTGCCGCATGGCATTCCCTTCGCCATAGGCATCCTGATGTTCGTGATTGAAATTCTCGGCCTGGTGATCAAACCCTTCGCCCTCGCGATTCGTCTCTTCGCGAACATGCTTTCGGGTGCACTGGTCATCGGCGCATTCTACGCGCTGATCTTTGGCATGGACACGCTGGTCGTGGCCCCGATGTCAATAGCGTTTCTCCTGTTCATGTCCCTGCTGAAGATCTTTATCAGCTTCCTGCAGGCGTACATTTTCACCATGCTCTCGTCATTCTTCATCGGCATGTCGGTTCATCAGGAACACTAGGCCGAAGACGCGGAGCATTTTGTCATTCGAAACGAAACAACGTTCACATAACTTATCAATCTGGAGGACACTCAATGGAACTCGCATGGTTAGCAGCTGGAATCGGTGCATCTATCGTTGTCGTCGGTGCCGGCATGGGTATCGGTAAACTCGCCGCCGCCGCTCTCGAAGCTATCGGCCGTCAGCCCGAAGCCGCCGGCGATCTTCGCGGTGCGATGATTATCATGGCCGCGCTTATCGAAGGTATCGCCCTGTTCGCCGTTGTGGTCTGTCTGCTTCTCGCATTGAAATAAGACAAAACGATTCACCACGACCTGGCGCAGGATACACACTGAGGTAGCGTATGGATAAACTTCTTGCACTTGAACCCGGGATGCTGATATGGACGTTCATCACGTTCACCCTGCTCCTGTGGATACTCAAGAAACTGGCCTGGAAGCCCCTGCTGGGCGCGCTTGAAAACCGCGAAACGAAAATCCGTGAGGATATTCAACGGGCGGAAGACGCGCGCACCGATGCGGAGCGGCTGCTCGCGGAACACCGCAAGCTTCTCCAGAATTCCGAGATGGAAGCCCGGAAAATTCTCGACGAAGCGAAGGGCGTCGCCGAAACCGTCAAGCAGGGCATCGTGGACAGCGCTCATGAGCAGGCGCGCCAGATGACCGCCCAGGCGAAAGCGGAAATCCAGCGTGAGAAAGACACCGCCCTGGCGCAGCTGCGCACGGAGGTGGCCGATCTCGCGATTCGCGCCGCAGGCAAGATCCTCGGCGAAGAACTCGATGCGGACAAACACCGCAAGCTTGTCGACGACTTCATCGGCAACCTTCCCAAAAACTAAACCGGCAGACCGACGCACATGAGCATCGTACGCATCGCAAACCGTTTCGCAGAAGCCATTCTTGATGCCATTCCTGAAGGTACCGAGCGCACGTCGTTTCTCAGCGACCTTCGCGACGTGCAGGCGTCGATTCGGCAATCGCGGGAACTGCTGCAGTTTTTCCAGTCTCCCGTTCTTTCTCCGAGACTGAAGCGCGATACGATTACCGCACTTTTTGCGGAGCGCGTCGGTGCCTACACGCTGCAGGTTCTTCTGTTCCTGGCGGAAAAGGAGCGCGAGGAATACGTGCTCGAAGTCATCGATGCCGTTTTCGAGAAGAATCGCGAGAGGGAGGGCATTCTCCTTACAAGCATTCACAGCGCCGTGGAACTGACCGGAAGTCAGCAGGCCGCGCTCAATGCGGCTCTCGAGCGCATGTCGGGCAAACGCGTCGAATCCCGGTACGATGTGGATACCGACCTGATGGGCGGTCTTGTCGTACGGCTCGGCGACACGGTATACGACGGCAGTGTCCGTCAGCAACTCAAGCGGCTGCGCGACAGATTCGTCAGCGGTGCGTAGCGGCCTCCCAGTAGAGTACAGCAGATCAGAACACTCACAGTTTAGCATAAGGCGATAGAGACATGGCAGAAGTTCGACCCGATGAAGTATCGGCGATACTGAGAAAGCAGCTGAGCGGATTCGACAGCGACATCGATGTCTACGAGGTGGGAACGGTGCTGCAGGTGGGCGACAACGTCGCACGCATCTACGGCCTGAAGAATTGCCTCGCAGGCGAACTGATCGAATTCCCGAACGACATTTTCGGCATGGCGCTGAACCTCGAAGAGGACAACGTCGGCTGCGTGCTGTTCGGTGAATCCACCGGCGTCAAGGAAGGCGATACCGTCAGGCGCACCGGCAAGGTGACCTCCATGCCCGTGGGCGAGGCGATGCTCGGACGCGTGATCGATCCGCTGGGCCGTCCGCTCGACGGACGCGGCGTCATCCACTGCGAGACCTCCATGCCGATCGAGCGCAAGGCGCTCGGTGTGCTGCAGCGGCAGCCGGTGAAGGAACCGCTGCAGACCGGTCTCAAATCGATCGACTCGATGATCCCCATCGGACGCGGACAACGTGAACTTATCATTGGTGATCGCCAGACAGGAAAGACCGCCATTGCGCTCGATGCCATTATCAATCAGAAATTCACCCATACCGAGGAATCCAAAAGGCGCGGCATTCAGCCCGTGTATTGCATCTATGTCGCGATCGGCCAGAAGGCTTCGACCGTGGCGCAGGTGAATGCGAAACTCGAGGAAATGGGAGCGATGGCCTACACGACCATCATCACTGCCGAAGCGAACACGCCCGCCCCTATGCAGTACATCGCCCCATACTCGGGAGCGACACTGGGCGAATATTTCCGCGACAGCGGACGTCATGCGCTCGTGGTGTACGACGATCTCTCGAAACAGGCCGTCGCGTATCGCGAACTCTCGCTGCTTCTGCGCCGTCCCCCGGGCCGCGAAGCGTATCCCGGCGACGTGTTCTATTTGCACTCCCGGTTGCTCGAGCGCGCATCCAAGCTGAACGACGACCTCGGTGGTGGAAGCCTCACTGCGCTCCCGATTATCGAGACGCAGGCAGGAGACGTTTCAGCATACATCCCGACAAACGTGATCTCGATCACCGACGGTCAGATCTATCTTGAGTCGAGCCTGTTCAACGCAGGTCAGCGTCCTGCGGTCAACGTCGGTATTTCCGTCTCCCGTGTCGGCGGCAACGCGCAGATCAAGGCCATGAAGCAGATCGCCGGTCCGCTGCGCCTCGATCTTGCGCAGTATCGTGAGCTCGAAGCGTTTGCAAAATTCGGTTCGGATCTCGACAAGAGCACGCAGCAGCTTCTGCGCCGCGGCGCTCGTATGCTGGAACTGCTCAAGCAGGGACAGTATCAGCCGATGGTGGTCGAGGAACAGGTCGCCAGCATTTTCGCCGGCGTCAAGGGCTATCTCGATGAAATCCCGGCCGAGGAAGTCTCGCGCTTCGAGGCCGAGTACATCGAGCATCTGCGCGCGCGTCATCCGGAAGTGCTCAATGAAATCGCCGACGAGAAAAAACTCAGCGACGAACTTTCCGACAAAATGCACGCTTTGCTGAAAGACTTTGTCTCATCGTTCGTGCTCTCCCTGAAAAAAGAGCAGGCGTAATCCATGGCCAATCTCCGCGAGATACGCAACCGCATCAACGGTGTGCGCAGCACCAGCAAGATCACACAGGCAATGAAGATGGTCGCCGCGGCCAAGCTTCGTCGTGCACAGGATGCCATTGTGTCGGCGCGTCCCTATGCGTACAGCCTCGACGGGCTCGTGCGACACCTGCTCGCGCGTGTCGACCGCAATACGCTGCCCGTGATGGCGAGGCGCGATGAAGTGGAGCGCGTCCTCCTCGTGGTGGTGACGGCAGACCGCGGCCTCTGCGGCGCCTTCAATACGAACATTATTCGTCACGCCACACAACGCATTCATGAAACCTACGCTTCTCAGTACGAGAAGGGGAATGTGTCCCTGCTATGTATCGGCCGCCGCGGTTTCAATCACTTCGGCAAGCCCGGCTACAGCATTCTTGACAAACATATCGGGCTGATTAATTCGGCCTCCCACGCCGATGTGTCCGCGATCATGGCGGATGTGCTGGATCGTTTTCTCGATGGTGAATTCGACCATGTCGAGATTATTTATAACGAGTTCAAGTCAGTCATTCAGCAGCGCATTCGCGAGGAGCAGCTGCTTCCTCTGCCTGAAGAACAGGGAGAGGAATCGGAGGGGAAGTACCACCATTTCGTGGATTATATATACGAACCCTCCGAAATCGAATTGATGGAATACCTCATTCCAAAGCATCTCAATTTCCAACTCTATCGCGTGTTCATGGAGTCCAATGCCGCTGAGCAGGGTGCCCGCATGACGGCGATGGATGCAGCGACGACGAATGCCCGGGACCTGATACACAACCTGAAGCTCGCCTACAACAGCGCTCGTCAGGCAAGTATCACGACCGAAATCCTGGAAATCGTCAGCGGCGCGAATGCATTGAAAGCCGAATAACGCATCCGTTCGAAACGACCAATTATGCCTCACCTACGTCCCACCATTCTCGTCACCGGTTCGACTGATGGTATCGGGAAGGAAACTGCGCTTGGGCTTGCCCGGCAGGGAGCCCATGTCATTCTTCACGGACGAAGTCCGGAACGCTTGGACATGACGCGTGATGAATTCATTTCCGCAGGTGTTTCTGTCGCTGGCATCGTCGAGGGAGATTTCAGCAATCTCGCTTCTGTACGCTCACTGGCACGAGGGATCCGGGAGCGCTTTCCCGATCTGAATGTGCTGATCAACAATGCCGGCGTTTACATGAAGAGCAGGACTGAAACCTCGGATGGTCACGAAGCTTCGTGGCAGGTAAATCATCTCGCTCCTGTTCTTCTCACCCTCGAACTTCTGCCGATCCTGGAGAAAAACGCTCCTGCGCGCATCATCAATGTGAGTTCCATCGCACACACTCGCGGCAGAATCGACTTCGATGATCTATCCGGCATGAAAAGTTTCGATGGATATGCCGCGTATGCGCAGTCGAAACTGGCGAATATTCTATTCACCTATGAACTGGCGGAGCAACTCGAAGGGAAAGGGGTGGACGTCAACTGTCTGCACCCGGGTGTCATTGGCACGAAGCTTCTTACGGACGGATTTGGTATTGATGGGGCGCCGCTTGACGAGGGAGCCCGTACGAGCATCTTTCTCGCCATGACTGACGATCTCGCCGGAGTCACCGGAAAATACTTTGTGAAGGAGCAGCCAACCACCTCCTCCGCAATGAGTTACGACGTTCGTCTAAGGAAGGACCTCTGGGATTTAACCCTCAAGGCCATCTCATTGTCGTTGTAGGGCGGATTCATGAATCCGCCCTACAACGAACGACATTCCGTCGACAATCGATTCATGAATCCGCCCTACAACAAACGATATTCCGTCGACAATCGATCCATGAATCCGCCCTACAACGAATGACATGCCGTTGGCAATCGATTCATAAATCCGCCCTACGGCGATAGTCGCCACGACGCGCGTTTCTCCATTCCCCCCATTTCTCATCCACGAATTCTGAAATATTCCGGCGGAAGATCTCACGATCGAAGGTTTGCGCGTGCGTACGAATGTCGGTCGGATCGAAGCGCTCATGCTCGAAATGGGAGATCGCCTGCACGAGGGAATCCGGCGTCTGTTCGTGGAAATGAACACCGCTGAGTCCTTCGATGACTGTCTCTGTCGCACCGCCGCGGCCAAACGCGATGACCGGCTTGCCGCAGGCCATCGCTTCCACGGGAACGATACCGAAATCTTCCTCTCCGGGGTAAAGGAGCGCGCGGCATGTGGCATAGGCGCGCTCAATGTCACTGTCAGGCAGCCACCCGTCGAATTGCACCGTGGGTCCGGCCATCGCTTCCAGACGCGCACGCTCCGGTCCGTCGCCTATGACACGGAGGGGGATTCCTTCCCGATTCGCGGCGGCTACGGCGAGATCGACGCGTTTGTAGGGCACGAGAGCCGAAACGACGAGATAAGAACCGTCGTTTTCGGTCGACACCTTGAATCGTGACGTCTCGACGGGAGGATAGATGACCGTCGCATCCCGACCGTAGATCCGGCGTATCCGTCCTGCGATATAGCGGGAATTCGCGATATAATGATGCACGCGGTCCGCGGTACGGACATCCCAGCGCCTGATGCGCGCGGCTACCAGGCGAATCAGGGCCAACTGCACGCTGCCCATGGTCGCTCGATTGAAATACTGGTCGAACATGTCCCACACGTAGCGCATCGGGGTATGCACGTAGCTGATGTGCATGGTGCCGGGAGGGACCCGCACCCCCTTGGCCACGGCATGGGACGATGAAAGAATGAGATCGTAGCCGTGAAGGTCAAAGCGTTCCATGGCTGTCGGGAACAGAGGGAGATAATGCCGGTAGCGTTGTTCCACTGAAGGCATTTTCTGCAGGAAGCTGCTGTGAATCGGGTGTCGTCGGATGGCCTCGCTGACTTTTTCCGGAAAGGCGACAAGCGTGTGGATGGGGGCGTCGGGAAACAGTTCGCAAAATACCTCGAGGCATTTCTCACCTCCTCGCATTCCTGTCAGCCAGTCATGCACCAGCGCGATGCGGGGAGTATGTTCTGCCGTCATTTTGTTCTTTCAAGCGATTTCACAATACTTCAACGTATCAAAATAGACAAGCAGACACAGAATTCGTAATCCTATGAGCACTTCCTTCCACATCGTCAACCGCCACCGCGACCTGATCCGTGGCGATATTCATCTCCCGGCAGAGATCGAGAACGCTCCCGTCGTGATCATATGCCATGGTTTCAAGGGGTTCAAGGACTGGGGAGGCTTCCCGTATGCGGCCGAACATTTTGCGCTGAAGGGCTTCGTCGCCCTGCGGTTCAACTTCTCGCTGAATGGCATCGAGGATTCCTTCATGGATTTCACTGCGCTGGATCGTTTCGCGCATAATACCATCAGCAGGGAATTGGACGATCTGGGAGATCTGGTCGATGCCATCACCGCAGGCGGCCTTCTGTCTGAGAGTTGCGATACTTCGCAAATCGGACTCGTCGGCCATTCGCTCGGAGGGGGCATCGCCATTGTTTACGCGAGTGAAGACGAGCGTATAGGCGCAGTGGCAAGCTGGGCCGGAGTTGCGGATTTCATGCGCTGGGGCAAGAAAACGCGCGCGATGTGGAGGAAAACAGGCAGGCTGGAAATAGAAAATGCGCGCACAGGTCAAATGATGCCGATGGATGCCGGTATGCTCGATGATCTCGAGTCCCATATCACGCGCTTCGACATCCCCGCCGCGGCTGCCCGCATGAAACAGCCACTGCTGATCCTGCACGGGGAACAGGACGTTTCAGTCTCCATCGAAGAAGGGCGTCGTATCGCAGTGGCAGCGGATGATTCGCGCAGCAGATTCTATCCCATTCCGAATACCGATCACACGTTCGGGATAAAGCACCCGTTCGAGGGAGCCACCCCCGCATTCAAGACGGTGCTCAAACAGAGTGTCCGCGCTTTCAGGGACGCACTGAATTAACGCCGGGCACGCCGCAAAGCCCGGAGTCCTAAATAGATCATCGTACCGGACGCGATATGCGTCGCTACGAGAAGTATCAACAGAGGAGTAACATTATCGCCGAACATTGGACCTCCTTTTGTACAAAGGTAGCCCCGACATGTTCGGCGATGATAAGGGTAATGTCAGAATTTCTTTTTCAATCCACCACGGTAAACTTTCGGACCTGCGACAAACCGTTCTGTTCGAGCCGGTACAGGTAGACACCCTTCGGCAGCGATGCGTCCCAGCTTACGGTGTAGCTGCCCGCATCCATCGCGTCTGAGAGAATGGTTTTGCGTTCGCGCCCCAGCAGGTCATAGACGCGCAGACGCGCGGTACCGCTGTGGGGCAGTTCGATGCGTACGTGCGCAAGGCCATTGTGCGCAATCGGGTTCGGCCAGGACTCCTGAACGCGGACGCTCGCCGGAAGACTGCCTGCAAGCCGCGTCACGGCGAGGGTGCCTCCAGTGGTGGTGCGCATGATCGTTCCGTCCCAACCTGCCGCAACACCGTTCTTGCTATCGATGAACGAAAGCGCTTCAAGGTTCTTCTGCGTATTGCTCTCCTGAGGATACCAGCTCAATCCGGCGTCGGTTGACCAGAGAAGGAGGCCGCCGTACCCGGCGAGAACCACTCGTTCGCGCGTGAGGTGACGGACTCCGCTGAGCCGGAAGGTGGAGAGGGGAATCGATGCGAACACTACCGTCCACTTTCGGCCCTTGTCCTCCGTGCGCAGGATTGTGCCGTTGGCGCCCACGGCGATCGCCGTGCTGTCGTCACCGATGGAGATGCTGGTCAACTCGAAGTCCGTGGCACCGCTGCGATCTCGCCAGTGGCTACCACCGTCTTCCGTCGTGCGGATCGTGCCTTTGTTTCCGACGATAATACCCAGATCTCCCTTGAAGGCAATCTCGTTGAAGTTGTTCGTGCCTGAACCCTGGTAATCCCATGTCGCGCCACCGTCAGTCGTGGTCATCTCGAACGCAGCCTGCCCGATGACGAGCCAGTTGTTTTCGTCGAAGAAGTGAACATCGAACAGGACAACGCTGGTACCGGTGGTGAGCTGTTGCCATGTGGCGCCGCCATCCGTGGATTTGAGGGCCATGCCCCCGTTGCCGAGCAGTATGCCGAGCGACGGACTGAACCAGCGCACGCGTCGAAGATTTTCGCTGGCTGCGGAACTGACGGTCCGCCAGCTGGCGCCGCCATTGTCCGACTGGAGAATAAGTCCATTCGACCCTACCGCCGTGATATGATCTGCGTCGAACAAGTCGATGGAAAAGAGCAGGGGGTCACCTTCACTGCGCACCTGGAACCAGCCGGGTTGGGAAACGGCATTGAATGTCATCAGGAGTATGAGCGTGAAAATCTGAAAAGCTGTACGCATGGAACCTCGGGTCTTTTGTATGTGGAGTCCGATTTTAATCTATCAAAACCGGAACGTACAGGGCAAGTTACTTTTGTGTAAGGAATGGGAGAGGGGGAGAACAAAAAAAGCGAGTACGAAAGGAATGTCCTCTCGTACTCGCCTGAGAATTCTGACGCGCCTTAGGCGGCGATAGCCTGCGTGACTTTCTGCGCAGCTTCCTGGAAATTGTGCGCGACGAGGAAGTTGATGCCGCTCTTCTCGAGTATGACCGCTGCCTCTTCGGCGTTCGTGCCGGCGAGACGGACCACAATCGGGACCTTGATGTTGATGTTGCGCGCTGCCTGGACAACACCATTGGCGATGCGGTCGCAGCGGACAATACCCCCAAAAATATTGATCAGGATCGCTTTCACGTTCTTGTCGCTGAGAATGATGCGGAAGCCCTGTTCAGTGGTCTCCGCACTGGCGCCGCCGCCCACATCAAGGAAGTTTGCGGGTTCGCCGCCGGCAAGCTTGATGATGTCCATCGTTGCCATCGCCAGTCCTGCACCGTTGACCATGCAGCCGACATTGCCGTCGAGCTTGATATAGTTGAGGTTGAATTTGGATGCTTTCACTTCGAGGGGGTCTTCCTCGGCGGTGTCGCGCAGCGCGATGAAATCCGGGTGACGGAAGAGGCCGTTGTCATCAAGTGTGACTTTCGCATCAAGTGCGAGCATGTCGCCTTCTTTGGTGAGCACGAGCGGATTGATTTCAAACATGCTCGCGTCGATCGCCTCGTAGGCATGCGCGAGAGCCATGAGAAATTTCACGGCGTTCTTGAAAGCGAGTCCGCTGAGGCCGAGGCCGAAGGCGAGTTCGCGCGCCTGATAGGCCTGGAAGCCGATCGTAGGATCCACCGTCACCTTCAGAATCTTCTCCGGCGTCTCGGCGGCCACTTTCTCGATTTCCATACCGCCTTCGGTGGAAACCATCATGACGTTGCGCGACTGCGCACGATCAAGCAGCATGCCGGCGTAGAATTCCTTGTCGATGTTTACGCCCTGTTCGATGAGCACGCGGCGCACGATCTTTCCTTCCTCGCCCGTCTGAATGGTGACGAGAAGATTCTTGAGCATGAGGCTCGCGTATTTCTCGACCTCCTTGAGAGACTTCGCGACCTTCACGCCACCGTCGAGGACGAGTTTGCGTGTCTGGGGATCGAGGATCTGTCCTTTGCCGCGGCCGCCGGCATGAATCTGCGATTTGACAACCCAGACCTTGCCGCCGAGTTTCTGGGCGACCTTCACAGCCTGCTCGGGCGTGGTCGCCACGCCTCCCTGAGGCGTCGGGACGTTGAATTTCCGCAGGATCTGCTTACCCTGGAATTCATGAATTTTCATGCGCCGTTCCTTGTGCTGATAATCTTATTTTCGAATAGTTGAAATGATTCAAAAAGATGGATTCTCTAAAATCGTGATTATCGATGACAACAGCAACTATCCATTTTCCACGACTGCCCGCCACACACGAAGGAAGTTGCCTCCGAGAATGCCGCGAATCTGGTCAGCAGAATAACCCTTTTTCATCAGGGAACGCGTAAGCATCGGTAGATCCGTGACGTCGTTGAGTCCGACGGGTGTGAGGTTGATACCGTCGAAATCCGAACCGAGTCCGACGTGCTCAGCCCCGGCAATGCGCACCGCATGATCGATGTGTGCGACGACGTCGTCGATGGTGCAGATGCCTTCTTTTTTCGCCGCGGCAACCATACGGTCGTACTCCTTCATGTAGTCCTTCCCGCGTTTCGGGTGTTTTTTCTTGAGGGCGGCAGCTTTTTTCTCGAATTCACGCAGGCGCTTGACACGCTTCTCATTCATGTTGGAGACAATGAAACCGGGAAAGAAATTGGTCATCACCACGCCCCCGCTTTTTGCGACGGCGCGAAGCTGCGCGTCGGTCAGATTGCGATGATGGTCACGCAATGCTTTACTCGCTGAATGAGACGCAAAGAGCGGATGCGAAGAATTCGCCGCAACATCCCAGAACGCCCGTTCTCCCAGATGGGAGAGATCGATCAGGACACCGAGCGAATCGAGGAGACGGACGAAGGATTTCCCCTTTTCCGAAAGTCCCCCTTTGACTTTGCCCGTGCTCTCATCTTTCGAGCAACTCGCCCAGTCGGAACTGTGGTTCCATGTCAGACCGAAGCTGCGCAATCCGCGCCGATACAGTTCGAGAATACGGTCACGTCTTCCGTCGATGCAGCGTCCCCCTTCAAGCGCGATCACTCCCGCGAGTTTCCCCCCCGATAGTATCCGGTCCATGTCGCCGGGCTTCGTGGCGAGTTGCAATGCCGCGGGATTGCGCGCGGCAATGGCCTTGAGTGAATCGATTTCATCGAGAGCGAACTGCCACGCGTCGTCGCCCGTTTTTTCGGAAGGAACCCATATCGAGAAGAGCTGGATATCCATGCCGCCTTCACGGAACCGCGGCAAATCGGAATGTCCGGTGGTTGCCCGTGATTCCATTTCTCCGCCCGACATGACGCGCCAGAGAATGTCGTTGTGGCCGTCCGCCACGATGGCGGAGGAATGAAGTGGAAGATATTGCTGCGCTGAGAGTGGCGCGTACGATACACACAGGATGAGAATGATCAGGGAGCGGTACATGTGTCAGATTGTTTTATTATGAATGGATGGAAAAAGCCATGCGGTCTGGAAAGCCGGCCGAGGATGGGGAGGCGGGAACTGGCGGGCACGCTGCCAGACCGGGTCAAAATGGGAATTTGAGGGAATACCACTGGCGCGTAACGTCGAGCCACATGACGAGCCCTTTCCATTCTTCAAATCGGGAGTAAAAGGCCTCGATATCGGCATCCGGGACCGTGTTGCCTCCGTTATGCAATTCGGCATATTTCGCGCGGCACCAGGAATCGAGACCGAGGTAGTCGAAGCGTCCGAGGAGTTTGAGAAGGTTGCTTGCGGCGTATTCACCGACGCCCTTGATATCGCGCAACGCACGATGCAGTTCGGCAGCCGAACCGTCGGCACGGCGGAAAGCCTCGATATCCAGATTCCCCGAGGCGACGCGGCGCGCCAGTTCCAGTACAAACGGCGCGCGATAGCCGAGCCGCACCTCGGTGCGAAGCACGGTTTCGGTACTTTCGGCGATCGCTTCAGGGCGAGGGAAGCACCGGCTGCCATCGATGGCGACGGACCCAAACTGGTCGATAAGCCGTTCGTTCATTATTTCTGTCAGAGACCACGAGCAGTTCGTCGTGAGGATCATCTTAACGACATCCTCGAAAAACGTGGCGCCGCGCAGCATCCGTCCGGTGCGGTTCCTTGCGATCCAGGCGAATTCCTTTTCCCCGCGCATGCGCGTGTAGAACGGTCGAAGGTCCAGATGGAGATGCAGCATGTCGCGCACGCTGTTTTCGAAATGCTGAAGTCTGGCGGCAGAGGGCGTACCGCGTGTTTCCAGTTCAATGCCGGGCTTTTTCTGTGAGGGGAGGGAGAAACGGACGACACCGCTACTCCCCCGGCCGTCTTCAATCGCGCGGCTCAGTGTCTGCGTTGCGCGATCGAGGCGAAAAGGAAAAAGAGCACACCACCCATGTGAATAGACGGTGTGCTCAAAATGGAACTCCGATGGAAAGCGGGGATGCAGTGCCGTCTTCATCCGGCAACCGCTTACTCTCCGTCGGTCTTCTTGAGTGTCTGCACTTCCATGCGCACATCCTGGGCGAACTTCTTCAGTTCGTTCATGTGCTTGCGCAGGCGAGTGCCGGCGGATTTGTTGCTCTTGACGTAGAACTTCTCGAAATCCTGCTCGAAGGTCTTCACCAGATCAAGCAACTCCTGGTATTTGCTCATGATTCCTCCTTCTATGACTGATCGCTATCATATGTGCGGTTAACATTCCTAATATACGACTTCGATTCAATATGCAAAATCGGAAGATGCCCTCCAGCGCGGTTTTTTGTACATTGTCGATGCACAGGAGGCAGCGCAATGAAGCACGAAAACGAACGTAACGAAGTAGTTGATTATCTCCGCCGCATGCTGGTGGCGCGACTGACCACCGGATCGGGAGGCAATATCAGCATCCGTATTTCGGGAACGGACCATTTCTGCATGAGCCCGACCGGCATCGGGTATGACGCCATGCGTCCGAAAGACGTCGTGGTCATGGACGGCGAAGGCAGGGTCGTGGCGGGGAAGCGGGCACCGTCTTCCGAATGGCGCATGCATGCCGCGGTGTATGCCGCACGCAGCGACGTGGGGGCGATCGTGCATACGCATTCGGCATTCGCAGCGACCTTCGCCTGTCTCCGCGAAGAAATTCCCCCGGTACACTATCTGATCGGTTTCGCCGGAAGAAACGTGCCCGTGGCTCCGTACGCGACCTATGGGAGTGAGGAACTCGCACTCGCGGCAGCGGAGACGCTCGGAAGGGACCACAACGCCGTCCTGCTCGCGACCCACGGTCTGCTCGCGGTGGGACATGACGTGGGCATGGCATTCACCGTGGCGGAGGAAATAGAATTCGTCGCGCAAATATACTGGCAGACCCGTGCCATCGGCACCCCGGTACTGTTGTCGGACGAAGAGATGCAGCGCATCATCGAGAAATTCCGCACCTACGGACAGCAGATTCCGACCCGGGAGGAGATCTCACCGGCAGCCCCCACTTCAATGATTGCCGGATCGGATTCCCCCGGCGACGAAGAAAGCGAGCGCTAGCCGACAATGTTCCTGCCGATGAGCCAAGAGGAAATGCGTGCGCTGGGCTGGGATGCACTCGACGTGATTCTGGTCAGCGGCGACGCGTACATCGACGCCCCGCAGATCGGCGTCGCGGTCGTTGGCCGGGTGCTCGTCGATGCAGGCTTCCGTGTGGGCGTGATCGCGCAACCCGATGTCCGGTCGGCGAAGGATATTACCCGGCTCGGGGAGCCACGCCTTTTCTGGGGGATTTCCGCCGGAAGCGTCGACTCGATGGTCGCAAACTACACCGCGCTGAAAAAGAAGCGGCGGGGAGATGATTACACGCCCGGCGGCGAGAATACGCGACGACCCGACCGTGCGAGCATTGTGTACAGCACGCTCATCCGACAGCATTTCAAACGCACGGTGCCGATTGTGCTCGGGGGACTCGAGGCAAGTCTCCGGCGCATCGCGCATTACGATTACTGGAACGACAACGTGCGTCGTTCACTGCTTTTCGATGCCAAGGCCGATCTCCTCGTGTACGGCATGGCTGAGCGCACGATCCGCATGTTGGCGGAGCGCCTGAGAGACGGCGCACCCGCAAGCGGCATTCCCGGAACCTGTGAGATTACGCGCGAGGCTGTCCCGGGCTACATCGAACTTCCGGCGTATGAGCAGGTCCGTACAGATGTCGAGGCCTTCAGTGCAATGTATCGGGTGTTTTACGATAACACCGATCCTGTCACGGCACATGGACTGGCCCAGAAGCACGGCGACCGCTGGCTGATCCAGCATCCGCCTCCCGCGTATGAATCGCAGCGAGAACTCGATGCCATCGCCGCGCTGCCGTTCGCACGCGACGCGCATCCTTCCTATCGAGGACAGGGGAAAATCACCGCATTGGATACGATCAGCTTTTCGCTGCAGACCCACCGCGGCTGCTACGGGGAGTGCAACTTCTGCGCCATTGCGGTCCATGAGGGACGGCGCGTGCGCTGGCGCAGCGAACAGTCGATACTTGACGAAGCCGCGGGGCTGACCCGGCATCCGAGATTCCGCGGCATCATTCCCGATGTCGGTGGACCGACCGCCAACATGTACGGTTTCGAATGCACGAAGAAAATCGAGAAAGGGGCGTGCAGCGAGAAGCGGTGTGTGTTCCCGGAAATCTGTCGGCAAATGCCCGTGGACCATTCCCGTTACACGCGTCTGCTCCAGAAACTACGCAGTATCGACGGGATCCGTAAAGTATTTGTCGCAAGTGGTATTCGGCACGACATGGTGATGAGTGACCGGCGCTGCGGCATGGAATTCATGGAAGAACTCGTGCGGCATCACGTGTCCGGTCAGCTGAAACTCGCCCCGGAACACAGCGATCCTGCCATTCTTCATTTGATGGGGAAAGGTGGCACGGAGGATCTGCTCGATTTTCGGGAACGCTTTTTCGCGCTTTCGCGGGAGGTGGGGAAGAAACAGTTCCTGACCTATTATTTCATCGCGGCCTACCCGGGTTCCGACGAATCGCACATGCGGACGCTACAGCGTTTTGCTGCTTCGGAACTGCAGATCGCACCTGAACAAGTACAGATATTTACGCCAACGCCCGGCACGTGGGCGAGCGTGATGTACCATACCGGGCGCGATCCCTTCACCGGCGAACCCCTTCATGTCGAGAAGGGACTGGCAGGAAAAAGACGGCAGAAGGACCTCCTTTCGGGCAAATCCCGTCCATAAAAAAAATCACGGTCGCTGAATCCCCGGCATGGCTTCACGCATCCAACAACGTGATACACAGGACCGACGTATCTGAAAACCATACGGTCCGAAACCGCGACAACCTGCATTCATGGAGCAGCAATGACAAAAAAAACGCGCACCTCTCTTTTCGCGATACTCGCGATCATTCCCTTGATAGCCATACTGGGGTGGACATTCCGTTCCGACGTCATCAACTGGATGATGCCTGAAGACAGCCGTCCGGGGGACATCGTTTTCCCGATCGAACGCGTCAGCACCGATCAGTTCGATCGGATCGCGGAGGACCTCGAATCCAGCTTCGAACTCGATTTCAAGCATATCAAGATTTTCAAGGAAGCGGGAATCACGGCATACGAGGGACCGAAAACCTGCCTTGGTTGTCACGAAGACATCACGGTTGAGGATGCGCATTCGGGCAAGGAAAAGAAGGTCAACCTCATGGAAAACCTTCTCACGTCTACCCACTACCGCTTTTTTACTGAAAAACACGACAACGTGTACGGCTTCAACGGCGAATTGGCAGACAATTTCCCGATGGGAAAAATTGATCGTCCTTGCCCCAAACCCGGGTCGTTCGCGATGACCGCGTGGGCCGAAATCGTCGTAACCGCGAAAGGCGACACGATGTCTGAAGGCTGCGGCCAGTGCCATATCGGGGGTCAGTACCAGGCGCCCCTTGGGGAGATCATGCCCGGCTACGTCACAAAGGATAATGAAAAGGAGGCGGTTGACTGTCTCATCTGCCATTCCGCTGCCTATGATATGAACAGGAAGCAGGTCACCGTGGACAAGAACGGATTGAAGCGCTGGGAACAGGACCGCGGCATGCGGGCGGCGCTCTCCGTGACCAAGACCACATCGCAGACCTGCCTGCGCTGCCATCAGCATAACTTCGGCGGGGATATCTATATCGATTCCACTGACCACAGCTATTTCCAGAGCATCCTCAATACCGGACACGAGCGTCCGCGCGTCCTGCACCCCGGTTCGAAACGCGGCACGCCATACTCGCCTTCATGGGACGTCCACGCGGCCGCGGGGCTCAATTGCACCGACTGCCACGTGACAGAGGGGCATTACATCGCCAAGGGCAATCATACGACGACCATGATGACCAACGATCTGCCGGGTGTGGAGGTTGCCTGCGAGAACTGCCATACCGCGGAACCGCATTCCGAGAATGCAGAAATCGCCGATTTCCTCAACGCCCACACCGAGAAGGTCGCGTGCGTGACCTGTCACATCCCTTCGCTGCAGGCAGACAATGCGACGATGCGCGATTTCAACAAGACGACGTATGAAGAGCATCCGGGTGTGCATGTGTACACGGATATTGTCAAGGAAACGCAGCCGACAAAAGCGATCACCTACGTCTGGTGGAATGGCGACGCCACGTTCCTCGGCAATCCGATCGGCGACAATCCGAACGGAAAGAACCTGTACCGCTTCTACAACCCGACGCATGTATGGCCCGAATTCAAGAACTACGACTACGCGAAATGGTACGAGAAGGTCATGCGTCCGATCGCGAAAAAGAAACCGTCCAAGCTGTATGCGATGAAGATCTTCAACGGACGGCAGCATATCGATTTGCAGAATATGGGGCCTTTCGGCGGCATGTTCGTGCCGTACAACCTCCCGACGTATTATCTCTCCGGTAACCCGTCGAAGGCGGCGTCGGTCGAAATGAATAAAAGCATGATGAAAATGATGTACGGAACCATGTTCAAGATATACTTGATGGACCAGTTCATGCGGTATATGGATGATGGATCCGGGAAGTACATCACCGGTTGGAACACCGATCCCTACGATGACGTGCAGGAGATGAAAAAGGGGAAGGTCGAGGCGCGGTGGATCCCGAACGATGCGTCGATGGAAATCAGTCACGCCGTCCGCCGCAACGGTGCGTTGACCTGCAACAATTGTCATTCCAAAACGGGTGTTCTCGACTGGAAGAAACTCGGCTACGAAGACGATGAGGTCGATGCGTATTCGATGAATCCTCTCGAGTGACACGATAACATTCGTTGAAAAGTTGTAGGGCGGATGCGTGAATCCCGGGGATTCATGAATCCGCCCTACGTATTTCTGACGATTTTCTCGTATCTTTTACAATATTGTATCGTATAACCAATGATGCATTTTTCTGATCATATTACGGAGTTACTGATGCGATCGTTGTCTCGCCTGGGAATCCTCCTGTTGCTGGTCTGCGCGGTGCCCGCGCTGATGCATGCGCAGGAAAAGGAAATCAACGCCTCCTCACTCGGCCTCGGCAGTACGCTGCCTATCAATCCCAAAATCCGCATGGGCAAGTTGGGAAACGGCATGACTTACTACATCATGCAGAATCACCGGCCTGAAAACCGGGTGGCCTTGCGCCTGGCGGTCAATGCCGGTTCCGTTCTGGAAACCGACGAACAACAGGGGCTCGCGCATTTTTGCGAGCACATGTGCTTCAACGGCACCAAGAATTTTCACAAGAACGAATTGGTGAAGTATCTCGAGTCGATCGGCATGCGTTTCGGTGCCGATCTCAACGCCTATACGAGCTTTGACGAGACGGTGTATATGCTCGAACTGCCGATGGACGATGAGGCAACAGTCACAAAAGGCATGCAGGTGCTGGTCGACTGGGCGAGCAATGTCAGCTTCGATGACGAAGAAATCGATAAGGAACGAGGTGTGATCATCGAGGAATGGCGTTCGCGCAACGGCGCCGGCGCCCGCATCCGCGACAAGCAGTTCCCGATCCTTCTGAAGGGATCGATGTACGCGGACCGTCTCCCCATCGGCAAGCCTGATATTCTCCGCACCTTCAAATACGAGACCATCAAGAATTTTTACCATGACTGGTATCGTCCTGATCTCATGAGCGTCGTCGCCGTCGGCGATTTCGACGTCAGCAAGATGGAAGATAAGATCAAGCAGATGTTCGGCAGTATTCCGGCTCGCGAGAATCCGAAACCGCGCGCCACTTTTGAGGTGCCTGATCACGACGAGCTGATGTTCGCCATCGCCACTGACAAGGAAGCCACGGGGACATCGCTTTCGTTGTATCACAAGATGCAGCCCAGTGTCGATCGCAAGGTTTCTGACTACAGAAAATCCATGATGGAGCAGCTCTACAGCCGCATGCTCAATGACCGCTTCAGCGAACTCGTGCAGAAAAAGGATCCCCCGTTCATCAATGCGTATTCCGGCAAGGGCGGCTTTGTCCGTGCCAAGGATGTGTATGTCCTCGGCCTTTCGACGAAGGATGACGGCTTGCTTCGCGGCTTCGAGGCAATGCTCATCGAAGCCAAGCGCGTGAAGGACCACGGTTTCACTGCCTCCGAACTCGAGCGCGCAAAGACCAATGTCCTGCGCAATATGGAGCAGTCGTACAACGAACGAGACAAGACGCGGTCTGAATCCCATGCGTCGGAGTTCGTGCGGAACTTCCTGACCGAGGAACCGATCCCCGGCATCGAAATCGAGTATGAACTCTACAAGAAATACCTGCCCACGATTTCCATTCGTGATATCAATCGCCTGACCGGTGATCTGATGCCGGAGAAAAACCGTGTTGTAGCGCTGAGCATGCCTGAGAAAGAAGGCGTCGCCGTTCCCACGGAAGATCAGCTCCGCGCGGTTTTCGCAAAAGTGGACAAGATGCAGGTCGAGGCGTATGTTGACGAAGTGGCCAATAAGCCGCTTGCCGAAGTGCCTGCCTCGAAGGTGAAAATTACGAGCGAGAAAAATCTCGATGATCTTGGCGTGACCGAATTCATGCTTTCGAATGGTATTCGCGTGCTGTTGAAAACCACGGACTTCAAAGCGGATGAAGTGGATTTCGCGGCGATCAGTCCGGGTGGCAACGGTTACATCAGCGACGAGGACATCGCCTCGGGTGCCATGGCGGCCACAGTGGTCGATCTCGGCGGCGTCGGCGAATTCGATGCGATTCAGCTCAAGAAGCTTCTGGCCGGAAAGGTAGTGAGCGTCAACCCCTTCATCAGCGGCGAGTACGAAGGCTTCTCGGGAGAGGCCGCGCCGAAGGATCTTGAAACCGCACTACAGCTGGTGTATTTGTATTTCACTCAGCCACGCAAGGATACCACGGCCTTTGAATCCTTCAAGACCAGAATGTCCGCCATGTTCGAGAATTTCGGAAACATGCCCGAGCGCGTGTTTTCCGACACCATGCAGGTGACGCTTGCCAATTATCATCCTCGTGTTCGTCCTGTTACGAAGGAATGGCTCGAGTCCATCGATCTAGAAAAGGCCTTCGATTTCTATCGTGATCGTTTCGCCGACGCCGGCGATTTCACATTCATTTTCGTCGGGAATGTGAAGGCAGAGGAATTGCGTCCCTTGCTTGAAAAGTACATCGGCGCCCTCCCCGTGACAGGTCGGAAGGAAACGTGGAAGGATCCGGGCGTGCGTCCCCCGAAAGGCATCATCAAGAAGTCGGTCTATAAAGGCGTCGATCAGAAGTCCATGGTCGCGGTCATTTTCAATGGACCTTTCGAATGGACCTATCAGAATCGCTACGATCTTACATCACTCAAGGAGCTTCTCACGATCAAGCTGCGTGAAGCCATCCGTGAGGACAAGGGCGGAACCTACGGTGTGGGCGTACGCGCCAGTGCCGACCGCTACCCTGAGGAAGACTTTACGGTGATGGTGAATTTCGGTACCGATCCCGCACGCGTCGACGAGCTGCTCGGCACACTGTTCGATGTGCTCAAGGATACGCGTGACAACCTCACGACCGAGGAGAACCTGAACAAGATCAAGGAACTGCAGCGCCGCGAGCGGGAAACCAACATGAAGGAAAACGGTTTCTGGCTCGGCCGTCTGCAATCATCGCTTATGAATAACGATCCGCTCAACGAATGGCTCGACTACGATTCGAAGATCGATGCGTTGAGCCTGCAGGATCTGCAGAAAACTGCTCAGAAGTATCTTGACCTCGAAAACTACATACAGGTCGTTCTGTATCCCGAGGCCAAGCCCGAGAGCGAAAAAGCAGAATAGCTTGTCCATTTGCTGCAATAGAAACGCCGGCCCCCTTGTTGTGGCCGGCGTTTCTTTTTTGACGTATTAAACGTAATTTCCGGCATTCCATTCTTCTACACCAGGCCGGGACGCTTCATGGCAGCCACTTCCGCACGCAAACCCGCCGTAATAATCATGTCTCATATGCCCTCGCCTTTGGGAAACCTGCATCTGGCAACCTGCGACGGGGCGCTCTGTTATCTGGGCTTCGAATTCAAGGGCTATCGTGAGGAAATGTACGAGTGGCTGGCACGCTATCTGAAGATATTCGAAATCAAACCCGAGCACGGCGAGCACGCTTCCATCCAATCGCAACTGGAGAAGTATTTCCAGGGGAAGCTGAAGAAATTCCGGATAAAGACCCATCTCTTCGGTACGGATTTCCAGCTGCAAGTGTGGACCGCGCTGCGTGTGATTCCCTATGGTGGAACCGTGTCGTACCGCCACGTCGCCGAGGCCATCGGCAATCCCGATGCGTCACGCGCCGTAGGTGGCGCGGTGGGGAAAAATCCCATATCCATCATCATTCCCTGTCACCGCGTGATCGGCGAACGCGGCTCTCTCACGGGCTACGCCGGCGGTATCGACCGTAAGAAGAAGCTGCTGCAGCTCGAAGGCGCGCTCCTCGTCTGATGGAACGCGGATGAAGACAGGAACGCGGATGCACACGGATGCAGCGGATTTTCACGGATGGCTGGTTATAGAGCGCCGCGCTCCTGCCTGGATTTTTTAATCTCCCCGCGGCGGCGTTTGGATTCGAGGCGCTTGAGGTTGGAGGCGCGAGTGGGACGCGTGGGTTTGCGGGGGCGCGGGGGCAGGGCCGCTTTCTGTACGAGTTTCAAAAGACGTTCGCGGGCGTCCTGTCGGTTGCGCTCCTGTGTGCGGTAACGCCGGGCTTCGATAAGGAGGATGCCGTCGTCGGTGATACGCGCCGCGGCCTGCCTGAGAAGACGGCTACGGACTTCATCCGGAAGGGAAGGGGAGCGGAAGACATCGAAGCGCAGCTGCACTGCAGTGGCGACCTTGTTCACGTTCTGTCCACCGGGTCCCGACGAACGGACGAAACGCTCCTCGATTTCTGTATCCGGAATTCGTATTTCTGCCGTGACGATCAGCATCGGAACTACGCGATCGCCTCGAAACAGGCAGCTGCTCGCTCATATCCGATCTCGATCAGTTCCGCAGCGCGGTCATAGTCGAGCGTACGGCAGGCGTTGCGGGGAATCTCGATGAGCGCATCCGGCGGGTAGGCGGCAAGCTTCTGCTGGGCGATGGTGTTCTGCATCGTTTCGAAGGACTGGATTGCGACTTCGTACGTGCCCCAGTCGCGCCCGCCCTCTTCTCCTTCCGAAGTCTGCAGCCGCTGCATGAAACTTCGGATTCTGTCCTGCAGACCGGAAGGGAACATTGACGGCATATATGACCTTGCGATCGGCTTGTTCGCTTTAAGTGAAATTCCGCCGCAATACACCGCCACGGTAAGATCCGCATCCGCGCCAATGGTGGCGGCGACGGGTACCGGGTTGAGTACGCCGCCGTCGACGAAATCGATGCCACCCATCGAGAAGGGAGTGAAAATCAGCGGTACCGACATCGAAGCGCGAATGGCGTCGAAGAGCTTCCCGGTACTGAACCACACTTCCTTCTGATTGTTGAGATCGGTCGCGACGGCGGTGAAGCGGAGCGGGAGGTCCTCGATCGAAACATCCCCCACAAGATCGATGAGAGCGTTGATGATGCGGTCTCCCTTGACGAGTCCGCCTTTCCCCCAGGCGACATCGAGGAAGGTGACGATATCGACACGGGATATCGCGCGTACCCAGGCCTCGAATTCGTCGAGCTTGCCGGCGGCGTGGATTCCACCCACGACCGCACCGATCGAAGAGCCAGCGATGCAGCGGATGGCGTAGCCGTTTTCCTCCAGCCAGCGGATAACGCCGATGTGGGCGAGTCCTCTCGCGCCGCCGCTACCGAGAACCAGAGACACGGTTTTCATGCGTCCGTCTCCGATGGTGCCGTGCGGAACAGGTACCTGCCTTTCATCTCGAGGACGATGATATCATTCTGATTCCTGATTTCGAAGGCCAGCAAAACCAGTCCACGGCCAGGATCGCGTGTCGGACGTGTTTCGACCACGGTGATATGCGCCTGCAATGTATCCTCGGGATGGACGGCTTTCAGGAATCGCATTTCGTTGAACTCAACGACGGCGACCACCTGGTCGAACCAGCCGTGGGCGCGCACAAGGCCAAGCGCCACGGCAAGGATCATCGGTCCCGTAACCAGTCGCCTGGGGTGGCCAACTTCCCGGGCACCTTCGTCATGGAGGAACATCGGGAGGTGAAGCCCGGCGATATCGAGGAATGCGTCGAGTTCTCGAGCCGTGACTGTTCGCTTTGGTGTCACGGTACTCAGTCCCGGTTGGAAAGATTCAAAGTACATTGTTTGTACAGAAGTTGTGGAATTTCATTCGCATCGTGCACTCACGGCAGGAGGGTTTCGGTTTCACACTGCGGTGCATTCGAGATGACGGATGAGAGATCGATGCTGAACACCGTTCCTTCTCCCTTGCTGCTTTGAAATGAAATCGGCAACGCCAGCAGATCGAGATACTTCTTTACGAGTGTCATGCCGAGACCGATGCCCTCGAAGCGGCGCGAGTAGCCGATTTCTTCCTGTGAATACGGCTCGAAGAGATAGGGGCTGTACTCTTCTGATATTCCGATGCCTGTATCGGAAATACTGAGAATGGTGCGAGCGTCCGGTGATTTTTCGAGGCGGACCGTGACGGCGCCGTGTTCGGTGAATTTAATGGCATTATGAAGGAGATTACTGATCGCCTCGGTGAGGCAGTACTGATCCGATGTGACGCTGATATCGCCGATGTCGTTCAGAAATGAAATCTCGAGCCCTTTCTGTCCGGCGGCCAAACCGAACGATTCGACGAGTTTCCCCAGCTGCGACGGCAGGTCGAACCTCTGGGGCTGCTGTTGAATGTCGCCTGCCTGAATCCGGGAAAGGACCAGGATAAGATCGACCGTGCGCATGAGGCGCTGCGCGGCGAAGCGGACATGATCGAAGTACCCCTGTTCCGTCTCGTCGAGCTCGGTTTTGCAGCGTTCTTCGATGATTGTGCTGAACCCGAGTATGGAATTCAGCGGCGTCCGGATTTCGTGCGAGATGTTTGCAATGAACGCATCCTTGAGTTTGCCCATGCGTTCGGCGTGTTCCTTGGCATGCAGCAGTTCCTGCTCCTCCAGCTTGCGCGCCGTGATATCGGAAATCGTACCGATCAGGCGAATGGGTTGATCGAAGTCGTCGAATTCAAGTCTTCCGAGACCGTGTACCCACCGCTCCTGACCGCTGCTCTGATGGATGATTTTGTACTCCCTGTCGAAGAATTGCCGCTTCCCGACGACTTCATCGACGAGATATTCATTCATCGCCTCTCGCCAGTCGGGATGAATGATGGCTGCCCAGCCAGCGAGCGAGCGGACGTAGCTTTCATCGATGCCGAAAATCCTGTCGAGCACCTGAGAACCTACCCACATGCCTGACGGGATATCCCAGACGTAGGTTCCCAGGTTGGCGACGGCCTGGGATTCAAGCAGTAATTTCTCTTTTTCCTGCAGTGCGATTTCGGCGAGTTTCTGATCCGTGATATCGATCGTGTATCCCGCGAGCAGCGTGTCTCCGCGCAACCCGATGGGGAACTTGATGGTGGTATAATACCTGCCGTTGAACTCTTCGGGCAAATGCAGTACTACTCCGTTCTGGACCACGGAATAATCATCCGCGGTCATTTTATCGGCAAACTCCGCGGGGAATAGTTCGTGCATGGATTTGTCGCGCATCGCGCTGCCGGGAATTCCCACCATGTCGATATAGTTTTCACTGGCCTGTATGACACGGCTTTCCGTGGCGGTGACCTTCTTTATATAGGCATAGACAGGGGAGTGGAGCATGAACTGGGCGAACAATTCCTGGTTTTCGCGCAACCGCTCCTCCGCGAGCCTCCGCTCGGTGATGTCTCGGAGAAACGCGACCAGCCGTCCATCGCTCTCCGGTTGATACTGAACGCTGATTTCGACTTCATACAGCGTGCCATCCTTGCGCCGGTGCCGGGTTTCAAAGCGCTGGGAACCGAGGCGAATGACTGTTTCGATGTGTTGGCTGAAATCATCCGGAGAGTCGCTCGCATCCAGGTCACTGACGCGCATGTTCAGGAGCTCTTCTTCCGTGTATCCGCTCATGCGGCAGTACGCCTCGTTGATCTCCAGAAGACGTCCCTTGAGATCGACCATCCAGAAACCGTCCATGGCAGTGCGGAGGATGGTCTGATGCAGCAGATTCTGCAACTCCTGTTCGCGATGGGCGGACGAACTGTTCTGAGTTTTCATGTGGAGAGGACGTGGGTACGGTGATGTATTTTCTGCTGTCGGCCAGGGATCAAGGCATATTGTCATTTTTCCCTAGCATTTCAAAGTACCTTTTATCTCGCAACACGAATCTGGATCATCTCGATGCCCCTGAATATCATCGTTGCAGGTACGACGCGTCGTCGATACACCAGGGATTTGGAAGTTCGATGTTTTTCAACCTTACCACAAAACGTCGTTGGGTCGACATGTCTATGAAAAATGGGTATGCCACAAAATCCGCGCCAGACATTGTGGTCGAGTGCGCAGGGTACACACGTCGCTGAACCCTCAACGACGCACAACGAACCGCTGTGAAAGTTGTGTGTCGCCCGAGAAGAGCACGATGAGGTAGCCACCCGGCGCGAGGGATGACGTGTTCACAGACAGGAAATGCTCTCCGGTACCCGCAAGGTCTCCGTCCACGAAGGACAGTACTTCCTGTCCCGACAACGCGTATACGGAGATTCGTGCGGAACTGGCATCCGGAAGTGTGTAGTGCACTGAGATGCTGTTGGACGTGGGATTGGGATAGGCGGCCTGCAGCGCGACCGTTGGTGGCGCACCGTCGATGTTCACCGCGACCACAGGCGAGTATGCGATCGTTCCATCATAGTCGATTTGCCTGAGACGGTAAAACAGTGATGTTTCAATCTCGAGGCTGGGTGGAAGCTCGTCCAGGTAAGTGTACGCGTACTCCTGCATCGTCGTACCGTGGCCGGGGATGTAGCCCGCAGTTTGCCATAATGCCTGATCGAGTGAACGTTGCACGATATACCCTGCGCAATTGTCCTCGGTGGCTGTCCGCCACTGGACGGTTACCTTCCCGTTGAGATGGTATGCCGAGAGGCTTACGAATGCAACGGGAATAACAGCGCCGCAGATCCGCGTGGCATCCTGCCCGAAGTTCAATACACCGTAGCCGGGATTGTTCGCATAGTAGCGGTCCGCACAGAGCTTCGTCCCTGGGGGCAAGGCGATTTCCGCACCAGTGGGAATGATGATGTCGCCACGCTGGGCGAACCCGGTGGCCGCCACGATCAACATCAATGCTGAAAGAATGCAAATAGTTTTCACGACAGGCCTCATATCACTTCCCCGGATCGAGCAATGCATGGATACCGTTTCTTGGAGGGGATTGTTGTGTGAGGAGCGCTTTGAGTGCGGTGACGTCGTTCCTGAGCTGCTGGATTTCGGCGGCCTGAGTCGCGTAGTGTGCCTGCGCGACTTCAAGTGTGGTGATCCTTTCTCTGAGCAAGGCAATCTCCTCACTCATGGTTTGCAGTGTTGCCGTTCGTTTTTCCAGGGCCTGTATCGCCGCCATGTTCACACCGTCAATTGAGATGCTGTTAATGCCCAAGCTGTCCGTCCCACCAAGATGGAAAGCCTGCCAGAAGTCCTGCGCCATGGGGCCAATGTAGCGGACCGTCGGGGCAGCACCAATGTAGTTCCATTCAAGGACCGGGATGACGCGAAGTCGTGCAAGGATGGATTCTCCATCAAGAGCTGTGAAATTCTCTTTTTTGTTCCGGTCGCAGTAATTCGACCAACCACTTGTATTCCCATTCATGTAGACGCCCGTGGTTGTGGCCGCATTAGTGAAGAAGCCAATACCTCCTGCGAATCGCACCCGCCATTGGTTCGCATTAGTATTCGTAAGGACATTGGTCGTACTTGCATCTCCCATCGCAATTGAACCTGATTGACCTCCGGTGCTTGCATAATATCCCAACGCGGTGGAATAATTACCGCTGGCTGTCGTGTAGACTCCCAAGGCGGTGGAGCAGGTACCGCTGGCGATCGTACTCCAACCCATCGCGGTAGAGTAGTCGCCGATGTTTACATCATCCCAGTGTTGTCCATTCACGTATCCAGCCCGGAACGCACGTTTCTTTGGATACCACATCATCCGTGCTCCGGCTCCGCTTGTCGGAATTGCGCCCTGTGAGCTGCTTCCACCTGTCACGAGGAAACCATCAACGCCTGATACAACGACCGCCCCTGCATCTGCATGGATCATCCTTCCCAAGCCTGCACCGCCATTGTCGTATGCTTGGTCGAGCGTGCTTCCACCTGTGGCGGGTGTCGCCCACACGACGTTCGTTCCGTCGTACTTGAGCACCTGGCCGGACACCGCTCCTGTGGAGCTGATCTTTGTCGGTGTCACCGCCCCGCTGGCAATCTTGGCCGAGGTGACAGCGCTGTTGGCTATCTTTGGATCCGGAAACGTCCCCGTGAGATCACCGGAGGCTGGCCCACTCGGAGGCAGCGATGAAAGCATCGTCCACGTCGCCAGGCCAAGGGCATCGGAGGTCAGTACCTTACCCGCGCCGGGCGTCCCGCCGGTGATCTTAACTTGTCCCGCAACATGCAACGAAACATCTGGATTGAGGAGGCCGACTCCGACTTTTCCATCACCCCGAATCGTGAATAGAGGGGTACCGGCATAGCTTTTAACCGTGAATCCGTTCGCGGCAGTGTTACCCGATAGCTCTGCTTCGATATCCTGTGCGCGAATGGCAGCAGTTGGGAAAAGGAACAGTGCGACATAGACCATGAATGTCTTCATATCTTCCGTCCTTGAGAGGTGATTTTTTATATATTGATTGGTGAATCTCCCGCCATATTGTGACTTTTTCCCTTAAGAGTCAATATCGGATGTGAAAATGAGATATGTGCGCATCGTAATGTCAGAAAAACGTTGATTTTACGTTTCACTGCTTTTTCGTATCTTTACGCACCCTTCGCCCCCGTAGCTCAGGTGGATAGAGCGACGGTTTCCTAAACCGCAGGTCGGGTGTTCGAGTCACCCCGGGGGTACAAAGAAAAACAGCTCAATACGGACCAAAAACGACATTTTTTGGCATTCGTGACGGGACCGACAGCGGTCACAACTCTCACTCATGGTACCCAGTTTGGTACCCACCTGGGACAAGAGAGGACCGTTATGAAGCCATTTCTCGTTCGTCACGAAAGCGAAATCTGGTACATTATTGAGAAGCTGGATGACGGGAGAAGACGAAAAATCTCGACGAAAACACGCGACCGCCATGAAGCCGAACAGCAGCTGCTTCGGTACGTCCCCGCCTCCGTGTCAACTGAGGCCTCCTGCGCCCCATTCCTGACGCAATTCATTCAGGAATTCCACGATCACATGTCCTATTCACTGGCACCAACGACCGTCCGGCTTTATACGGACGCATTCGCCTCATTCCTTGAAATCGTCGGGAATGTACCCGTAGACCTCGTTTCCGCCCGCGATATCGATCGATATGTGGCTATGCGTGTAAAGCGGATCAAGCCGATTACGGTCAACAAGGAGCTGTCGACTCTCAAGGCGGCCTTCAACCATGCGGTGCGTTGGGGATACATCGAAAAAAATCCGTTCGTCGGAATTCGCAAGCTGCGAGTGCCGGAAAAGATGCCAGTCTATTTCACTCGCGACGAAGTGCGTACCCTCATTGACGGTACGACCGCGGATTGGCTTCGGGATATCATCATCGTGGCCGTAGCGACGGGAATGCGTATGGGCGAAATGCTTGCCCTTACGTGGCCCCATGTCGACCTCACCAACCGCGTCGTGAAGATCGTCAACACGGAGTCTTTCCGCACCAAGACGGGGAAGTACCGTGTGGTCCCACTCAATGGAGATGCAAAAGCAGTCCTTGATCGTCGTCGACAGATGCGCGAAAAGGTCGTCTTCACGCAGGCAGGGCTACGGATCAAACAGGACTGGCTTACCCACGCATTCAAGAAAACCATCCGGCGATTGGGGATGCGAGACGAATTACATTTTCATGCCTTGCGGCATACCTTCGCGTCATGGCTGGTGCAGGACGGCGTCTCATTGTACCAAGTGGGCAGGCTCCTTGGACATGCCGACACGAAGACAACAGAAATCTATGCGCATCTGCAACCGGAGACCATGCACGACATCGTCGACAGATTGAACCTGTGACATAATCCGCCGCTTCCAGAAAAAATAATGACGGGCATGCAGACCCGTCACACAGATACAAGGGTTGAGAGTGGTTGATCGCCAGCTGCACCTGGACGGGGAATTTGCCTCCACGGGATTCGAGTCCGCATGGTCCGGTACGAAGGAATGGCAATAAAAATGGCTGCTTCATGCACAAAGCAGCCCTTCATTTCGTACCGTAAACTATTTCAATCGTTGAAGACTACATCGTCACCTCCGTGGAATGACGTGGATTGACCTCCATCCCGGCCTGTTCGAAGACTTCCTTCTTGGATCTGTGTCCAGCTGTATCCTTCTTCCTTTTTTCCAGCCGATGGAATGATTCAAGGTAGATGTGGCAGCTTACATGGTGCGCACAACTGCTGGCATAACATGCCTTCAAGGGGGCGAGGCATGGGGGGAGATTCAGCATGTTCTTCGTCTCCTGGCTCTTCTTCAGCCCGACTGCCGACAGTTTCTCGCGATGATACTGGAAGATGATCAGCTTGTCGTCTGCCATTTTCTCGAGCAAGGCAATCAACCCGTCGTAAAGGTCGACCTGCCGCCGATGCGTGAAGTATCGTGTATAGAGATTGACAATGTCCCCCAACGGAAGAGGGCAAGGATAACTGGCCCCCAACGCAAGAACGATTGAATGACGTACCGCTTCCCGCTTCTCGCTGACCTTCATAGTCTTCTGCAGTTCGGGGTAGTACGTCTCGTCGAATTGGATCATACCGCTGCACCATCCTGGCGAAATATTAAACAGCAAAAAAACGCCTTGAGACCCAAACCAAACCCGCAAAAACGGGATAAAAAGCACCATAATCAGGCATATAACTGGCAGCTTTTCAGTTGATGTTGCCCCTTCAATTTGGTCCAGCATGAATGTTAGTCTTTGAGTACCTTTCATCGAAGAAGGAGACTGACATGGCTAAGAGAAAACGCCACACCCCCGAACAGATCATCCAGAAGCTCCGCGAGGTAGAAGTGCTGG
>JACZJN010000127.1 GCA_014860565.1 Bacteroidota bacterium | reverse complement strand
GGTCTTCGACTGCACTTCATACGTGCGGTTGATGATGCCCGGCACCTTGTAGTTGGCGATGAAGGTCAGCTTGGTCGCAGGATTATCGATGAAGGTCGAAAGATCCGTCCCCGGCAGACCGAATGCGATTTTCGGCGGCGGCGAGGGATTGTCGTCCAGCTTGATGTTGTCCAGGACGAACTGTGCGTTCGAACCACTCGTGGTGAAGTGCAGCGCGACGTAATAATCCGTGTTGACGAGCGGGGTATTAAAGTACGGACTGAGTCCGCCTGCCAGCTGCTTTGCAGTGAGGAATCCGCCCGGTGCGATATTCGCGAACGTGGCGAAGACGGTCATCTGCGACGGATCCGGCGTGTCGCCGAATGCCGCCTCGATCGTCACCGGCGAACCGCCCGCGTTCTGGAAGTCAAATGCGAGACGATAGCTCCCGCCTCCCTCAAGTGCCGCGCCCGGCGTAATAAGCCATTCGTCTGCAGCTTCGGTTGGTACGATCATGGCAAGGCCGTTGCTTCCACCAGTACCTACACCGGTTGTAACCTCAAGGGTTGAACCACCGTTGTTATCCGTGATCGTCCAGGGAAGATCAAGGTACCCCGGCTCACGCGTGAGAGGATAAACACCCGGATCCATGTATTCGAAGGAACGGAACCCATGGACACTCTCGGCGAAAACCTCGCCTCCGTCCATACCGCTGTCGTTTGAATTGTTTTCATCCGTTGTCCAGAAGATTTTCACATAGAGGGCAACGGGTCCAACGGCAAGACCTGTCACCTTCTGCGTGAACTCGACTGCCGCCTTGTTGCCGTTCCATGTCGGAGTGAATGTCTCTTGCACGCCGTCACCGGAATTCGCAGGCATCGAACCCAGCTTGTAGGTGATGGGCACAGTCGTTGGATTGGGACCGAGCCCCACATTCTCAAGCACGGCTCTGACAGGATGAAGAGCACTTCCCTCCTGACGAACCCACTGGCCTTCGGCATACCCGAGCATTACCTCCTCCAACGCCACGTCGTTCTCTGCTGGAGGAGCCGGATATTCGTCCGCACCGATGCAGGGGGCAGCGCCACGCGTTTGGCCGTCGAAGTCGTCGGTCACTCCCGCGAAGGGTACGCCCGCCTGATACGCGACATGCGAACGGCTGTGCAGATCCGTCATACTGATGAAGTACGGGTCGCCCCACACTGAGTTCTGATGATACCCGGTCACCGCACTCTGCAGCGCGGCAAGCGAGGTGTAGCTCGTGCTGCCCCAACGGAAGTAGGTTGTTCCCGTACCGGTTCTCCAGTAGGCATTGAAATCATACTCGTTGTGATCGCCCAACGTCGCGTTGTACATGGCATAGAACGTCCCGTAGCCATCATGCACGATGTAGTTGTTCTTGAACTTGTCCATGTAGTTGCTGCTGGTACCGGAGTGGTAGATGCCGTACACCGTTGCCGTCGTGTTGTACGTCCGGCGCATGCTCAGCGTATTGAACGCGAAATCCGTGTAACGCGAGTAGTATGTGTACATGCCGTACATCGTGCTCGACGACGAATGATCGACGATGATCATGTTGTTGATCACCTTCCCGCGAAGTGCGGTCGTCATGCCGGTCGAGGAGTAGTTATAGTTGGCATACCTGAAGTACAGGCCGTAGAGACGGGCGTAGATGTAGTTGTTTTTGACTTCTGGACCGAGATTCGGATAATAAATATACATCCCGTATCCGCTCGTCGTCGTCGTTCCACTGGTACGCTGCACGACCGTGTTGTCGTTGACCTTGACCGCGGCGCTGTAGTACACATAGAGGCCGTAATAGTAAAAATCCTGCAGGGTATTGCCGAGGAACTGGTTGTCGACACCGATGGTGGTGTTCGTGCTGCTTCCGTAGCCGTTCCAGCGAATGCCGTACCCGCCGCTGTTGATCGTGTTGTTCTGGATCAGGTTGTGGTCGCCCCAGTCCCCCGTGGTTTAGTAACTCGAGGTACTGCTGGCGCAGATGCCGATGTGGTAGTACGAGGTCGTGTTTGCCGGGAGGTTGATCACGCAATCGCTGATCTCGTTGTAATCGGCGGAGTTCGTGAACAGGAAGCCGTAGCCGTAGGTGCTGTTGGTCGAGTTCACGGTCAGATTCTTGAATTTCACATGATCCGCCCCATCGAGAGTGATCACGCTCTGGTAGGACGTCCCGACATTGTGCGTGATAATGCGCGAGGCGGCGTTTCCTGTGCCGCCATTGAAGGTCACCGTATTTGTCGCACTTGCTCCTGCAATGGCTCCGAGCGTAAACTGCTCGTTATAGGTGGCGGAGGCGACGTTGAATGTTACTGGACCGCTCACTCCGACGGCATTCAATGCGTTGACTGCGTTCGTAAACGAGGTGAAGTTCCGATTCCCACTGCCTGTCGGATTTATGGTGTAGATACCGTTCAGGGCTTCGAATATCGTGCGGCTGCCGGCAGGATTTGTCACCGTTGGTGTGCGCGGTACGCTGGCGACATTGATTGATGTGCATTGACCGTCGAGGACGTTCCCCGCTGATGCGGTCAGGGGAATGTCGTAGGCCAGCCAGAAGTAGTTGTTCCCCGGACCTAGAACCTGCGAACCGTTCACGACAAACGTACCAGATGGCGATACGACCGTCGAACCGAATTGATTCGTTGCCGCAAACGTGTTGCTGCCTCCGGTGTAATACACCTTCGCATTGCTGATGTCGTTGGAGGTCGTTGATCCCGCGGTGCTCAGGGTAAGCGATGAAACGGAAAGCGGCGAAAGTCCGCCCGAGGTCACCACCTGCATGCCGATGATTTCCTGGTTTGTTGTCCCGGTGCTTGTTGGGGTTGTATTCGGCTGGATCGTGGTGCAAGATACATACGTCATCGGTCCCGGCGCGATCAGATCAAAACCGAAATCGTATCGGGCCTTGTCTGTATTTGACCCGGTGGTCGCTGCACAATTCGCACCCCAAATGCGCCGATATGCAGTCGTCGACTGCGTCGCCTGACGGAGCGTGATACCCGATGGTGTGTATGAATCCTGACATATCTGGACAATCAGTCCCTGCGTCGGGTCATAGCTGAAAGGAGTTGTCAGGGTAATGGCGAACCAGGTGTCCGCCGCCCCGGCCGGAATCACTGTCGTCGCCGCGGTATAGACTTGCGTCATGGCGGTGTGGAAGGTGGTCGTCGATGGGAATGCGCTGCTCGCTGTCTGTCCCAGCTTGACCGTCAAGTTCGTGTACGTGGAGGCGGATGAGTACGTGCCTCCCCTCCTGAAATAAACAGTGGTGATCTGTCCCGTGAATGCACCGCTGAACTCACCGCCAAGATAGTTCAACTGAACTTTCTTGGACGATGTCGTATTCAGGGGATAACTGTTCGATACGGTACCACCGGTTACATAATAGCCGGGGGTCTGGGCCACGGCGCCGCTCGTGAAAAACGTCACGAGCGCCACAATCAACGCAGCCCTCCACAAATGAGTATCATTAGCAAACATACAAGACTCCTGAGTGTATGTAGAAAGGAACTTCGAGGCCTCTGTTTTCAACGTTCTACAAATGTGGCTATTATTCACATTATTGCGCGTTTTGCCTATTCTACCGCCTATTCAGCTTTCACTGACAATCTCGTGTTCTATTTTGGGCTACGCGCAAATATACAGCAGATTTTCAATAATGCAATACTTCACACTGAGAAAAATTTTCACTCTATGGAGCCTTTTTGCTTTCGCATAATTAAAAACGGGGCCGTGGAAAAATCCACGACCCCGTTTATTCAGGGAATCCTGCATGCACAGGATCCTGTATTCTTCAGAAGCTTACTTCGAGAGCGTCATCCGCTGCGTCGCGACGAAACCGCCCGACATCATCCGGTACAGATACGTCCCGCTCGGCAGCGCCGAGGCGTCGAACGTAACATCATACCGGCCCGCCGGCAGCACTTCGTTCACCAGCTCGGCCACTTCCGCGCCAAGGCTGTTGTACACCGCGATGCGCACATGGCGCTCCTCGGCGACCGTGAACGAGATGTTCGTCGTCGGATTGAACGGGTTCGGATAGTTCTGCTCGAGCGTGAAGGCCTCGGGCAGACCTGCGTCCGGCTCCTTGCCCGCGTACTGGTACGGATGCGCCAGCGCGAGATTCCCGTCGATGTTCGCCGGCGAGAATCCGCTCACACGCACCATGTTGTTTGCAACGTCCGATGCGGAGGTCGTGCCCAGGGTCGGGCTTTCCCATGCACCGAGCGGAACCGCCTGGCGCACCGAGCGAAGCTGCGATTTGTCGGAGATCATCGACGCTTCCTGATCAGAGTACGGGAAGGTGATGTCCGCCGTCCAGCCCGTGCCCGTATACGTCACCTGCCAGTAGCGCTTCACGTACAGCATGCGCGCGATGTTCTGCGGCAGCTGGTTCGGATATGCACGGATCGTCATCGAGTTGATCTGACCACTGGTCACATGCACCGTCGCGATCGGATCGCCGGTATTGACATCCACGAGATCGTACGGACTGCCCGGCACGGTCATCACGGTGTTGACACCGCCTTCGATGTAGGTCGGACCGCCCTTCGAGCCGGCGTTCACGATCTTCAGTTCCACTGTGATGGCCAGCGGTTCGTTGGTCGCGACGAGGCCGCTCGAGGGGGGCGGGAAGTCGTCATTGAACAGCATACCATAGAAAGTGATTTCACCGATATGCGTGCCCGGAGCCAGGCCCGACGGATTCACCGACATGGTGAAGGTCTGGAACTGGCGGGGACGCGGCGGTGCGAAGTTGTAGTTCTGCAGCGTCGGGTTCGGGACTTCCTTGGTCAGTGTGATCCACGGTGTACTGGTTTCCACGTCCCAGAGGAAGTCGCCGTTTGCGCCGTAGATGTTCGTCTTCGATTGCACTTCATACGTGCGGTTGATGACACCCGGTGATTTGTAGTTGGCGATCAGCGTGATCTTCGTCGCGGGATTGTCGATGAAGGTCGATAGGTCCGTCCCCGGAAGGCCGAATGCGATTTTCGGCGGTGGTGAGGGATTGTCGTCTATCTTGATGTTGTCGATTACGAACTGGGAGTTCGAACCACTCGTGGTAAAATGGAATGCGACGTAGTTAATCGCATTGTTGAGCGAGGTATTGAAGTACGGGCTCAAACCACCCGCCAGCTGCTTTGCGGTCAGGAATCCGCCGGGGGCGATGTTTGCGAAGGTCGCAAACACTGTCATTTGCGAGGGATCCGGGGTTTCACCGAATGCCGCCTCGATTGTCACCGGCGAACCACCCGCGTTCTGGAAATCGAACGCCAGACGGTAGCTGGATCCGGCCATGAGCATCGCACCGGGAGTCACCAGCCATTCGTCGGCAGACTCCGAGGGAGCCATCATGGCCATGCCCTGGCTTCCGCCTACGCCCATGCCGCCGAGCACCTCAAGCGACATACCGCCGTTGTTGTCGATGACGGTCCATGGCAGATCCAGGTAGCCCGGATCTCGCGTGAGGGGATAGGTCGACACGTTCATGCGGTCGAAGTTTTCGAAGCCCTGGACTTTCACGATCTGGACAGTTGCATTGTCCATGCCGCCATCATTCGCAGGACCGCCGTCGCCGGGGACGAACGCCTTGGCGTAAACCGCGACGGGACCGACAGCAAGGCCACTCAGTTTCTGCGTGAATTCCACCACGGTCTTGGCGCCATTCCATGTCGGAGTGAAGGTTTCCTGCACGCCGTCACCGATATTGGCGGGCATCGATCCCAGCTTGTAGGTGACAGGGATCGTCGTCGGATTGGGTCCGAGACCGGTATTCTCGAGCACGACCTTGACCGCGTGCTCTTCGGGATCCTCGCGATGCGCCCATTTATCGACTGCAGTCATAAGCATGACCTGCGTGACAGCTGCGTCGATCTCCGGCGGTGGTGCGGGATATTCGTCGGCGCCGATGCACGGCGCTGCGCCACGCGCCTGTCCGTCAAAATCGTCGGTGACAGAGGCGAAAGGCACGCCTGCCTGATAGCCGACATGAGAGCGGCTGTGCAGGTCGGACGTACTGATGAAATACGGATCGCCCCAGACCGAGTTCTGATGATAGCCGGACACTGCTGCCTGCATCGCTGCGAGGGTCGAGTACGTCGTACCCCAGTAGAATGAGACGGTGGTGGCCAAGCCCGTATCCCAGTAGGCATTGAAGTCATTCTCCGATACGTCACCCAGGGTCGAGTGATAAATCGGGTAGAACGTCGTGGACGCACCGTCATGCGCGACGTAGTTGTTACTGAACTTCGTGTCATAGTTCGTGGACGTACCGCCGTGATAATACCCGTAGGTCGTCCCCGACGCGCCGGTACGGACGATGTTGATGGAATTGAAACCGATGTCGGTGTAGCGTGAATAGTAGCAGTAATGACCGTAAATGGTACTCGTAGAGGTATGCTCGCAGACGATCATATTGTTCACGATCTTTCCACGCTCAACGGAGGTGAGCCCGCCCGACGTGTAGTTGTAGTTGCAGTACGGCGTGTACATGCCGTAGTCATTCGAATGGATGTAGTTCCCAATGAACTCGGGCCCGAGGTTGGCATAATAGGAATAAATGCCGTACCCGCCGGTGGTAACTGATCCACTCGTACGCTGGTACATGGTATTTTCGTGAACCTTAACGGAAACGCTGTAGTAGAGATAGATACCGTAATAGTAGTAGTCTTGTAGCGTATTGCCGATGAATTGGTTGTCGTGTCCGATCGTGGTGTTCGATGTGTTGTTGTATCCGTTCCAGCGAATGCCGTAGTAGCCGCTGTTGATTTCGTTATCCTTGATCAGGTTGTTGTCACCCCAGTCGCCATATGCCGAATAACTCGATGTACTGCTGGCGATGATGCCGATATGATAGGACGACGTCGTGTTCGACGGAAGATTGATAACGCAATCGCTGATCTCGTTGTCGCTGGCCTGGTTGGTGAAAAGGAAACCGTAGCCATAGGAGCTATTCGTCGAATTGATGGTCAGGTTCTTGAATTTGAAATAGTCGGCGCCGTCAAGTGTGATCACTGCCTGATATGTCGATGCGACGTTATTTGAAATGATGCGGGACGCAGCGTTTCCCGTGCCGCCGGTAAAGGTTATCGTCTTCGTGGCGCTTGCACCGAGAACCTCCGTAAACGTGAGCTGCTCGTCGTAGGTGCCCGCAGCGACCGTGAAGGTCACGGGTCCGCCCACGCCGTAGATCCCAAGGGCGGTGATCGCAGCGCCGAAGGTGGTGAAGTTGCGGTTCCCGGTACCGGTGGCATTGATCGTATATGCACCGTTCATCGGTGCGATGATCATGCGGTTGCCGGCAGGATTCGTGACAGTCGGTGTGTAAGGCGTACCGCCGATCGTTACGCTGGTGCATTGACCGTCCATGTAGTCTCCGGTCGATGCAGCGGCGGAGACGTCGTACGTCAGCCAGAAATAGTTCGTCCCTGGTCCGATCAGCGCCTGGCTGCCCGTAATCGTGAATGTACCGCTGGGATTGCTGACACTGCCGACGAGCGTCGCGGTCGATACATCGAAGGTGGACGTGCGCTCGGTGTACCAGATTTTTGCGGCGGAGATGTCGCCGGGGACCGTGGATCCGGTTGTGTTGCACGTGAAAGAGGTCGCGGAAAGGGGACTCAGGGAACCGGTGACGTCAACTTCGATGCCGATGATTTCCTGGTTGTTGAAACCAGCCGGCAGCGGATCGGTATTGTTCTGCGTGCACGTCGAGGATACAAAGGCCATGTTTGAAAGAATGTACTCGTCCGCACCGATGCAGGGGGTCGTCGCGTGCCGCGTGTCATTGTCAAAATCATCGGTGAAGCCTGTGACAGGTGTGCCCGTGTGGTATGACGCAAGCGAAGTGCTGTGCAGATCGTAGTCGGAATACCACATCGGGTCAGCTTCGACCGAATGTTGATGGTAGCCGGTAACCGCCGCCTTCATCGCCGCGAATGTCGTGTAGTTCGTACCGCTCCAGTAGCAATACTGCGTCGCGCTCGTGCCGGTCTTGTACAGCACGTTATAGTCGAAAACGCTGTAGTTGGCGGCTGCTCCGGAAGCGGACATGTAAATCGCGTAGAACGTGCCATCTGTCTCGCAACTCACCATGTTGTTCTGCAATTTCACGTCGTATGACGACGCTGCGCCATAGCAGTAAAATCCGTACACGGTACCGGTCGTCGTCTTGGCCCGGCAGGAGTTGTAGGTGATGTCCGCATATTTCGGATTGTAGGTGGCAAGACCGTAGGCGGTGCTCGTCCCTTCCGAAATGCTCATGTTGTTGTAGAACTTGGCTCGATTGGTGGTGCTCGCGTATGCGTTGTTCATGTACCCGGCAGACACGCCGCCGGTGCGAGCGACACCGTAATTATAGCTGATTTCGGGGCCGTTACACATGTAATAGGAATAAATTCCATACCCGCTGGTGGTTGTGGTCCCGGTCGACCGCTGAATAGCGGTATTGCTCTTGATCACATACGCACCGCCGTAGTAGCAGTACATGCCGTAGTAATAGAAGTCGGTGAGTGTGTTCCCAATGAACTGGTTGTCGTGGGCGGCGGTGTAGTCCGTGGAGGTACTTCCGTTCCAACGGATGCCATAGTACCCGCTGATGATCGTGTTGTTCTGTATCAGGTTGTTGCTGCCGTGCGCGCCGTAGGCGCTGTAAGACGTCAGCGTGCTGGCATTGATGCCGATATGCCCTGTCGTCGTGGTGTTCGCCGGAAGCTCAATCACGCAGTCGCTGACGATGTTGTAATCAGCGCTGTTCGTGAATTTGATTCCGATGCCGTAGCTGGTGCCTGACTGGGGCTGAACGCTCAGGTTCTTGATTCTGATGTAATCGGCGCCGTCGAGGGTGATGACCGCCCCATAGGTTGCGGTGACCTGGTAGGTCACGATGCGTGTCGCCGCATTCCCGGTTCCGCCGTCGAAAGTGATTGTATTCACGGCGCTCGCACCGGTGATGGCAGGAATGGAGATTTCCTCGTTGTAGGTTCCGGCGAGCACGGTAAACGTCACGGGCCCGGAAACGCCCGAGGTCGTAAGCGCGGAAACCGCGGATGTGAATGTCGTGTAGCTACCACTGCTTCCAATGGTGTACGTACCGTTGAGCTGGGCTTGTCCGATGGAGGGTAGGGTCAGAGTCACGACCCCGATGAGAAGGGGCAGTAGGAGGAAGTTCCTCCACCATGCGGTAGTTGATCCTTGCATACTGTACTCCTGAATTTGTACAAAAGAAATGGATACGAAATATGTCAGGTATGGCACATTTTGCGGCTGGCGAACGTCTGGCTAGTGAGAAAAATCAGGTGGGCGATACACAATCACGAACGATGCCGTGACCCGTCAGCATATCGCATCGCAATATATATCAGCTGTAAATTCATATGCAAGAGAAATAGGTGCGTTATTCACCCATGTGAAAATTTAGCACATTGCCTGACGCTATGTGCCGTTTTTTCACTATGCCGTATAAGCACTGTTTCTGAAGAATCTCTGAGACGGAGCACGAATAAAACAGGGCCGTGAAAACTGAATTCCACGGCCCTGTTTTTCAGGAGTCCTGTATGCACAGGATCCTGTATTCCTTTGAACTTACTTCGAGAGCGTCATCCGCTGCGTCGCGACGAAGCCGCCCGACATCATCCGGTACAGATACGTCCCGCTCGGCAGCGCCGAGGCGTCGAACGCAACGTCATACCGGCCGGCGGGCAGCACTTCGTTCACCAGCTCGGCCATTTCCGCGCCCAGACTGTTGTACACCGCGATGCGCACATGGCGCTCCTCGGCGACCGTGAACGAGATGTTCGTCGTCGGATTGAACGGGTTCGGATAGTTCTGCTCGAGCGTGAATGCCTCGGGTAGACCCGCGTCCGGCTCCTTGCCCGCGTACTGGTACGGATGCGCCAGCGCGAGATTCCCGTCGATGTTCGCCGGCGAGAAGCCGCTCACACGCACCATGTTCAGCACCACGTCCGATGCAGAAGTCGTCCCGTTGGTCGGGCTTTCCCATGCACCGAGCGGAACCGCCTGGCGTACCGAGCGAAGCTGCGATTTGTCGGAGATCATCGAGGCTTCCTGATCGGAGTACGGGAACGTGATGTCCGCCGTCCAGCCCGTGCCCTTGTACGTTACCTGCCAGTAGCGCTTCACGTACAGCATGCGCGCGATGTTCTGCGGCAGCTGGTTCGGATACGCGCGGATCGTCATCGAGTTGATCTGGCCGCTGGTCACATGCACCGTCGCGATCGGATCACCGGTATTGACATCCACGAGGTCGTACGGACTTCCCGGCACGGTCATCACGGTGTTGACACCGCCTTCGATGTAGGTCGGACCGCCCTTCGAGCCGGCGTTCACGATCTTCAGTTCCACCGTGATGGTCAGCGGCTCGTTGGTCGCCACGAGGCCCTCATTTGGCGGAAGGTAGTCGTCATTGAAGAGAATACCGTAGAAGGTCATTTCACCGATATGCGTGCCCGGTGCGAGGCCTGACGGATTCACCGACAAGGTGAAGGTCTGGAACTGGCGGGGACGCGGCGGCGAGAAGTTGTAGTTCTGTTCCGTTGGATTCGGTGTTTCCTTGGTCAGTGTGATCCACTGCGTTGCGCTCTCAACATCCCAGAGGAAGTCGCCGAGTGCTCCGTAGATGTTCGTCTTCGATTGCACTTCATACGTGCGGTTGATGACACCCGGTGATTTGTAGTTGGCGATCAGCGTGATCTTCGTCGCGGGATTGTCGATGAATGTCGACAGATCCGTTCCTGGGAGACCGAAGGCGATTTTTGGCGGCGGCGAGGGATTATCGTCGAGCTTGATGTTGTCGAGCGCGAACTGCGCGTTCGTACCGCTCGTCGTAAAATGCAGAGCGACGTAGAAAGTCCCGTCGTACATCGGCGTGTTGAAGTAGGGGCTCAGTCCGCCTGCAAGCTGCTTGGCCGTCATGAAACCGCCCGGAGCGATGTTGGCAAAGGTCGCGAAAATCGTCATCTGAGACGGATCGGGCGTCTCGCCAAATGCCGCTTCGATCGTGACAGGCGAGCCGCCGCTATTCTGGAAATCGAATGCGAGACGGTAGCTCGAACCGGCGAGCAGTTCCGCTCCCGGCGTTATCATCCACTCGTCCGCTGCTTCCGTCGGAACGATCATGGCGACGGCCTGGCTTCCGCCGACGCCGGTACCGTCAAGAATCTCGAGTGTTTGCCCACCGTTGTTGTCGACAACGTCCCACGGCAGATCCAGGAAGCCCGGCTCACGCGTGAAGGGGAAGATGGTGGGATCGAGATGATCGAAACCGCGGTAGCCATGCACCTTCTGCGAAAAGACTTCTTCGGCACCGCTTGCGCCATCGTTGGCATTCATCTGATCCTGCGCCCAGAAGATTTTTGCGTATGCCACGACCGGACCGATGGCCAGACCTGTAACGCGTTGCGTGAATTCGACAAGCGCCTTGCCGTCTGTCCATGCAGGCGTGAAGGTTTCCTGAACACCATCTCCTGGATAGGCAGGCATGGAACCGATTTTATATGTCACATCAACGGTCGCGGGGTCGGGACTGAGACCGGAATTTTCGAGCACAACCAGCATCGGATGCATTGCGCTGCCTTCCTGCCGTGCCCATTTCCCCTCAGCCGTGCCAAGCATCATATCCGCGATCGAGAGATCGTACTCGGGGGGAGGCGCCGGATACTCGTCCGCACCGATGCAGGGCGCCGCGCCGCGCGTCTGTCCGTCGTAATCCGTGGTCACGCCGGCGAAAGGCACGCCCGCCTGATAGCCAACGTGAGAGCGGCTATGCAGGTTGGTTGTAGCGACGAAGTACGGATCACCCCAGACCGAGTTCTGATGGTAACCCGAAACTGCCGCCTGCAGTGCTGCGAGCGAACTATATGTTGTGCCCCAGTAGTATGACTCGGTTGCACCGTTCGATGACCAGAAGGCATTGAAGTCATTCTCCGATTGGTCGCCGACAGTAGTATTGTAGAGCATGTACACCGTGCCCGGGCCGGAGTACGAAATGTAGTTGTTTTTGAATTTCGTGTCATAATTCGAGGAAGTTCCGCCGTGGTACACCGCGTAGGTCGTACCAGAAGCACCCGTGCGGATAATATTGACGGAATTGAAACCGATATCGGCGTAACGCGAGTAATAGGTTCCGAACGCATAAATCGTACTGGTCGACGACTGCTGCACCACGATCATGTTGTTCATCACCTGCGCACGCATCGCCGACGGATTCGGAGCGGTTGTCGTGTAATTGTAGTTGCAGTACCGGGGGTTCAGCCCGTAGATGTTTGCATCGATATAGTTATTGTTGAACTGAGGCCCAAGATTGGCATAGTAGGAGTAGATTCCATAACCACTTGTCGTGGTCGAGCCTGTACGGCGCTGCGTGACAGTATTCTCATTCACTTTCACGGCGGCGGAGTAATAGATGTATATGCCGTAGTAGTACCAGTCTTGAACGGTGTTGCCGATGAACTGATTGTTGTAACAATAGGTCGTATTCGTCGTGCTGCTGTAGCCATTCCAGCGAATTCCGTAGTAGCCGCTGTTGATCTCGTTGTCCTTGATCAGGTTATTGTCTCCCCAATCCCCATATGCTGAATAGCTGGAAGTGCTGCTTGCAACAATACCTATGTGGTACGATGATGTCGTATTCGTTGGGAGGTTAATGACGCAATTACTGATTTCATTGTTGCTGGCCTGATTCGTGAACAGGAAACCGTAGCCATAGCTGCTGTTGGTTGAATTGATCGTGAGGTTCTTGAACTTGAAGTAGTCACCACCGTCAAAGGTGATCACCGCCTGGTAGGAGGTGCTGACGTTATTCGTCACGATACGTGAAGCGACATTTCCGATTCCACCATTGAATGTGATGGTGTTGGTCGCGCTTGCGCCCGGCACTTCAACAAGTGTGAGCTGTTCGTTGTAGGAACCTGAAGCCACGTTGAAAACGACGGGAGCAGCGACACCCGCAACACTGAGCTGCGTGATTGCCGCTCCAAAGGTGGTGAAGTTCCGCACTCCGGTGCCGGTCGCATTGATGGTGTAGGTTCCGCTCATGGGTATGACAATCGAACGAGATCCCGCGGGATTCGTCACCGTCGGGGTGCGCGGAATGCCACCCACGGTGACGGATGTCCACTGAGCATCGACGACGTTGTTGGCCGTGGCATTCGCATCAAGCTCATACGTCAGCCAGAAATAGTTGTCTCCGCCACTCACGCCGAGGTTATCGGTAAAGGTGAAGCTCCCATTCGGATTGGCAACGGCACTTCCGAACTGCACCGCGGTCGCGAATGATCCCGAACTCGCCGTATACCATAAGCGGGCATAATCAATGTCCGCGGACGGGTTCGTGGAGCCATTGGTATTGAACGTGAAAGAGGTAACCGGAGACGAAGGGCAATCACCAGACATGGTGATTGAAGCACCGATGATCTCGTTCCCGCTCGATCCCGCGCTCACCGGGGTGGTCGAGGCCTGGGCCGCCGTTGAGGAGATATAGGTCGCCGGGTTCGCTGTGCCCTGGAATACCTGGACATAGTCCACCGCCATATCGCTGGTGAAGCTCGTCCCGCGAACACCCACGAAACGAATCTTGACATTGCTCTGTCCCGCAAAAGAGCAGAGACTGATCGATGCCTGCGTCCATGCCGTGGTCATGGCGGAATGCTGCTGACCGGTCATGCTCCACAGTTCCATCCAGGTGACCCCATTATCCAGGGAGGCTTCTACCGCAAGGGTTCCCATCGCCGCCCCGTACATATGGTAATAGAACGTCATTTGCGGTACGGTCAGGGAAGAAAAATTGAATGTCGCCGTCGCATAGTCCGTATCGCCGGTCGATCCACCACTGGTCTCCAGGTAGATGTAGTAGGATCCATTATATGCGGCATTGGGTCCCGTGCTGGATGATGATGTCGTGAGGTTGTCCCGCTTCCAGCGCGGATCACTGGTGCGTGGAGCTCGTGTCCAGGCTCCCCACGGTCCAAGCTGGGAACCCACTTCGAAACTCTCAGAGTAGGGGTAGCTTGTGACTTGACCGGAAGCTTCCGGGACACAATAAGTGAGAAGAACACCAAGGAACAGGAGAGCCATTCCAAAGTGTGGCAGGCGGTGAGGGAGTTTCCACCCATCGCCAATGCCGCGTGTACCGTTTTTAAACATATCGTGCTCCTGAATAGTACATGAAACTCGGCGGGCAAGCCGAAAGTCAATTGAAACTCTCATTGCGCTTCGCATAAGAAATCTGCTTATTCGGCGATTTTGCATCAATATTCTGTGATAAATTCGGCAGATGCAATCTTTTTGGCCCACGTACCAATATAGCATGAAACTTTAAAGCAACAAACTTTCACACTGAGAAAATTATTCACTTATTGGTGCAATTCTTCCTGCCCCGATTGGGATTGTACTCGGAGATGCGCCGTAACAGGCAACGCTGCCGCTTACCGCGAATAAGCAGTCAGGGCTGCATCCATTCGCTTTACGCAGTCATTCGTTTGGAAAGTGGCCGGCTCCCTCCTGGCCTCCGTCAGATGTTTAGATTAGAATTGTCTCAGAAGCTCGCGCGCCCTTCTGGCCTCTGGTGAGGTGGGAGCATTTCTGATGCCTCGTTCGAGCAAAAGACGGGCTTTTTCCCGGTCCCCCGTCAGATTGAGTTGAAGGTCGGCGGCGACGAGATACCACGAAGGATACAGCGACGGTTCGCGCTCGAGCGCGATATCGTACTCGGCTTCCGCCCTGTCGTAAGCACCGCGCTGCTGATAGAGTCCGCCTGCGGTCATATGCAGAAAGGGATCCCTCGTGTCTGGCGTCACCGCGGCGGCGATGCGCGAGAGATCGCCTTCCCCGGAATCACCCGCTTCCATCATTATTTCTAGCAGGGAGATCTCGGGCCATTCTTGAAACTGCTTCCGAAACGCCGCTTCCGCTCCGAGAACGAGATCCCGCTCCCCTATCTGCCATGCGGAAAGCAGCAGACGGGCGGCAAACTCGCGTGCATCCTGCAACGGAATCGTGCGGAAATCGTCCGCGGATCCCCGCACCGCCGCGGCATGTTCGTAGGTGTCGAACAGCCAGGAGAGTTCCGTGCGCCGCTGGGCGGCATCTGTCAGCTGAAGCAGGGAGCTCAGGTATTCCGCGTAGCCGATATGCGCGCGATACCCGGTTTCTATCTGCCTGCGGAGCACACGGAAATACGCCTGCGTTTCGCCGCCGGATTGATGGAATTTCCGCAGATTTTCATACGCGGTGAACGTATTCATCGGGAGCAGCAGTCCGGCATCCATCGCGGCGATGCTTTCGAAGCGGCGGGCGGAAGACTGTTCCCCGGTGTTGACGCCAACCCAGAGCACGAGTTGTGAAAGAATGGCCGCGGCAAGCAGAGGAAGCACCGCGCGCCGCGTACCCATCCTTGCCTCCGTCCACAGCACGAGCGCCAGCATCGCCGTTCCAAGAAGGGCGAAGGCCCCGACGTCCCAGTCGCGCGCGAGTCCGAGGAAGGTGTTGCCGAAAAGCAGCAGCGTCAGTCCCCCTGCGGCGGCCGTCGCGGCAAAAAGCACGGAGGGACGGCGCAGCATTCCCTCTCTTCGCCCGATCCACACCAGTACAGGGGCCACGAATGCCAATGGGCCGAGCCCGAGCAGGAGCATATTGCCGATATCGGCCCAGCGTTCCGGCGCCGAAAGTACATACCGCTGCCAGCCGGTGCGCAATCCCTCCACGACGCGTTCGTAGGGCGTCAACGCCACGAGGTACGCGTTGTCGTTCGCAGTGCCGCCAAGCACATAGAGTGCAGCGACGCCAGCCAGCGGCAGAAGTATCAGCACGATGGCGGCACGACGGAGTGGAAACGCCCCTTCCTCGCCGCGATACTTCCAGTGCAGCAGAAGCAGCATCGAAGGCACCCATACCACGGCCGAGGCTCCGAAGAGCAGGGAGAACAGCAGCAGCACGACCGGCAGCAGGATCGGGACGTGCCCGCGCAGGCACTGCCACCCAGCAACCAGATAGGCGATGCTGCACGCATAGGTCAGGGAATACAGCTCGATGTATCCGAGAAAAACCAGCGTCCCGCTGCCCCCGAGAAGGAACAGCGCCGACACAAACACAGTGGAGGCGGACTCTCGCCGGGTTGTGAAAAACACCGCTGCAGCGGCGATGAGCATTCCGGCGACGCCGGCAATGGCGAACGGCAGACGGATATCCGCGGGATGGAACGTACGCGCAAAGCCGTCGAGCAGCAATCCGGTCAGCCATGCGCTGGGCTTGATCATGCTGTTGGCGTATTCGGGAAGCGTCATGCTGCGGTACAGTTCGGCGGCGTACCAGGTGCCGTCACCGAGAAAGGCGTATGCGACCTGTATCCACCACGCCGCTGCCCCCACGGCCAGCGTCAGCAGTGCTGCCCAGACCAGACGGCTGCGCGGGTTCGCCTCCCCTTTGCTGCCCGCTTGACGGGTCCGGAGGAAGAGGTTGGCGACCGACGGCAGAAGGAAGATCAGGGGCAGCCATACCAATATGAACACAAGTGGAGTCGCACCGAGCCATGCGGCGAAATCGATTCCCCAGAGACGGAGTTCCGCGGGATGCAGTGCGACGATGAGACCGCGCAGCAGCAGAAACACGGCGAGCGCAGTGAAAAGGAATTTCGCATCACGTGTGAGGGGAAGCTTGACCGGAGCGTTCGCTCCCTTTGTCTCGGAACTCTGCCGCACCCCGGCGCCGGCTTTCGCAGCCGGAGCGGATTTCCTTGTTTGCTTGCCTTCTTTTGCCATGGACGCCTGTGCTGTCAGGGAATGGAAAGCCGCCGTACTTCAAGCGTGGCGGATTTCGACCGCGCATCGTTCATCAGCTGCTGCTGTGTGGCGGGATTGGCGATGCGATGCCGGTCGGGGGTCGCGAGAAAAAGATCGTAATGCGTGATGGCCTGGTCAATGCGGGGCGGATCGATGCGCATTTCCGCCTCGGCGAGATAGTATGCCGGCAGGGTGAAACCGCTGTCGAGCGCCAGCGCCTGCTCGAGCGAGGCCGCGGCGGGAATGTAATCCTCCGCCGTCAGCAATCCGCGTCCGATGTAGAATGCCAGGGTCCCGCTCTCCTGCACTTCGCCGGCTGCGTGCCGATACACCGCTGCCCCCGGGAAGCGGCCGTTGCGGTCCCAGCCATACTGCCCCTTCACCATGTCGAGCAGCGCGTCTTCACCGAGCAGAGTACGCAGGGAAGATATCTCTTTCTGGAAAAGTGCGTCCACTTCCCCGCCCGATTGCGGCAGCTGTCCAAGCTGCAGCAGCAACTCGATGGTCAGTTCGCGGAATTGCGTGCGGCTGCCTTCGTACAGCGATTCCTGTCCCGACACCTGCAGCTTCCGCAGCCGCTCCCGCAGCTGCTCGAATATCCATGCATAGCGGGCGGGCCGCCCGGCTGCGGGAACGCCCTCGATGACCGCGAGCGCATACTTCCGGAAATCCTCCGGATAACCCACCATCTCGATTTTCTTCTGAATCGCCCAGGCGACGTTGGCCCGATCATCGGTGCTCTGGTAATACTTGCGCAAATGCTCGTAGCCGTTGAGCGCAAAATCCCCGGTCACGTTCCGGTCGTCGAGCGCCATGACGTCGCGGAAGCGCTGCTCGGATCGGCCGGAATCGAGATTCACCAGCAGCCAGGGCAGCACGGCGACGATGGATCCCAGCGCGGCGAGATAAAGCAGATACTGGCGGCGGGGTGCTTCCTCCCTGCGCAGCAGGCCGAGTATGAACAGCGTCAGTACCACGCCGAAAAAGGCGTTGACGTCCCAGTCCCGCGCCATGCCGAAACAGGTGTAGCCAAAGAGCATGAGGAAAAACGCGAAGATCACATGCGCAAGCCCGACAAGTTCCGGAATATCCCACCCTTTTCTCCGGAGAAACGGCAGTACCGCCAGCATCGGTGCGCCCGTGAGGACGAGCATGTTGACGATGTCCGCGAGATGTGCCCAGGATAACAGCGTGTAATGCTGCACGGCGCCCTCTTCGCCGAACGGCTGAAGCGCGAGTATGATGCGGGAACCATGAAATGCCACCCCGCTCGCGAAATAGTACACTCCGCCCAGAACGAGCGCGGCGGCGGCGAGAAGCAGGACATTTCGCAGTGTCAGCTGCATACGGAACTTCTCCTGCTTCGCCAGCACGGCCAGCAGTACTCCGGGCAGCAGGACCAGCGACATGAGATGGAAGGCAGCGGATACGAGCAGGGCGAAAAGTGGCCACACCGGGGCAAGACGTCCGCGCGCGCTTTCCATGCTCAGGAAGACAGTGGCGAGCATTCCCACGAGCGCAAACGTGTAGTATTCGACGTACCCGAAGAAAAACAGGACCCCGGGAGTGAAAAGCAGAATGGCGATGAAGGCGGCACGCTCGGCGCCGCTTTCGCTCCAGCGGCGGGAGAACAGCACGACCAGAAACACATACACCGTGCCGGCGATTGCGCCGCTGATCCAGAATACAGTCTGCGGATTCTCGGCCAGCGCACCCCCACTCTCCCACAGCAGCTTTGCGGCCTGCGCCAGCGGCCAGGCGGTGAGCGGAGCCGAACCGGTGGAGAAAAGCACATCTTCGGAGACGGGAAGTCCACGCACGAAACGAAAATGTTCGGCCAGATAGGCAGCACCGTCACCGAGGAAATACGTGTGCATGCGGGCGAACCAGAAGACGGCTCCCGCGATCAGCGCAAACACCACGGCCGACAACGCCACGGGCATCGCCTCGACCATCCGACCTTTGAGAAGAAATATCCTGTAGAGCAGCGGCGTCGCGGCGAGTATACCTGCCGCGGCGAGCACGAACTGCATCCAAGTCGGGAGCCATGCAGCGGCGTTGAGTCCCCACACGCGCGCGGCGGGAAACTGCGCGGCGGCGAGACGAACGAGGGCAAGCAGCGCGAATACCGTCCCTGCCGCAAGCGCCATGTCACGTGGGAAGGCTGCATCGGTATGAGACGCGTTCGCTGACGAGACGCGGGACGCCGCTTTCTTTTTTGCTTTCGCCACGGATGCCGCCTTAGAAGTTGGACACAAGGATGCGTCCCCGCAGTCCGCCCGCGTCGAGAATGTAAATGCCGGCCGGGAGGCTGGGAACGATAAAACGGATCAGCCCATCCGATATCCGTGCTGCTCGCGGTTCCGCGACCTTGCGGCCGAGGAGATCGCGAATGAGCAGGCGGCTCGTCACGGTGCCGCGAACCGCCGCGTCCGGGAGCTGTACGAAGCCCTCTCCCCCATTCCGCAGCGGCTGCGGCCACACGGCGAATCCCGCGGGTGCCGTGGGTGGGTCCACCGAGGTGGGACGCGTGAACATGCGCTCGATCAGATTCCACAGTTCCGGCAGATCGGCGTCGTAGCCCAGGGCCCACATGCCGACGCCCGCGATCCCGAGATCCTTTACGAGCTGATACTTGTATTCCAGGCTTTCCGCGTCGTCATACCACAACTGCTGCCAGCTCCCGCTTTCGTAGGCGATCCAGGGATTGAGGAATGTCTCACTCCATTGCCGCGTGCGGTTTGGAAGAGAAGCAGCGACGGCGGAGTATGTGCGCGCGGTGCCGGTACCGGTCGTCGCCGCACCTGCCGTACCGTCGATCACCGGCCAGTCGTAGCCGTAGTAGGGAACGCCCATCAGCAGGCGCGCGGGCGGCACGCCCTGATCGAGATACCAGCGCAGCGTGCGTTCCACGTTATAGTTCATTCCGCGGATCGGGGCGACCGGCCCGGCATTGCTGCTGCTCGACCAGGAATAGTCATAGCACATGACAAAAAACAGGTCGATCGACGAAGCCAGGGCGGCGACGTCCCACGCGGCGTTCCAGTCCACCGCGGGCGCGGCGACGCTGATGACCGCGTCGGGGATGGCGGCGTCAAGCCCGGCGCGCAGTTGCGCGAAAAACGTGACCAGGTTTTCGCGCTGGTCGCCGGGCACGGATTCGAAATCGATGTTCACACCGCTTCCGCCCCGTTCCTGAAGCAGCGCGATCAGGCGGGTGATGAGCACGTCGCGCGATTGCGCGTTCGAAAGCAGCGTGCGGTTGTTTGCCGCGCCGAAATTGGTGACCGTGAGCAGCACCTTCACCCCCGCCGCCTTCGCACGGTCGATGACCGTGGTTGTGCGCCAGTTGCGGATCGTGACCGCCTCGCCGCTCGCGGCGTCGACTTCGTACGAAAAATAGGCAAGGTGCGTCAGCAGGTCCCAGCGGTAATTGTCGGCCGCGGCGTCGGAAATCCAATACGGATGGTAGCCATGCACGACGTGGGTCAGCGTCCCGCTGCTGCGCGCCCGCAGAGGCACTGTGAGGCCCGACGGCACGGCAAGGGGATGTTGGCTTGCCTGCGCGGCGTGGGGACTCTCAGGACTCCCCATCGTGGCGCTGGAGCGTGACGCTCCCGGCAGCTGCGCGGTTGCGACATGGAGAGGTGCGGACAGCCCTGCCAGCAGCAGGCCGGCGAGCAACAGGAATGGTAATCGGATATTGTGCATGAAGAAAATCAGATGTGTTCTTCGCTCTCTCCGGCGAGGGCGCTGAGCTGATCGGGGGTGAATGCCCCGCGCTCGGTAATGAATGCCGTGACGAATTCGACGGACGTCCATTCAAAATAGCGGTTCCAGATGTGAAATCCGTCCCCTTCACCCTGCTGCAGGAGTTCCTCTCCCGGACGGTCTTCGACGAGAATCTGCGTGTGCAGTTGCGGTGAGAATTTCAGGGAGTCGCAGAGTACGTACAGCGGAACATCCAGCGCTTTGCAGCAGAGGGCGAGCGGGAAGGTTCCGGTCTTGTTGAGCAGGTAGCCGTCCGCGCTGATCGAATCCGCGCCCACGACCACCACATCGGCGAGCCGCACCGCCTCGGCCATCGCGGCATCGACCATCAGTGTACAGGGAACGCCGTGGTCGCGCAGATCATGGATGCTGCGATGACCTTCAAACATCGGTCGCCCTTCAAGCACATACACATGCGCCAGCCGTTCGATGCCATGGAGATGATACATCGCTCCGAGAACCGTGGAACTGCGCGAAAGCGTGGCTACGGACGTGGACTTGCTGAACATTCCACCGAATATCTCCGCGATCTGTTCGCCGGACTGCGTAAGGATTTTTTCAAGGGAAGAGAGGTAGGCGATGGCGTCCGCGGTTTCCTCGTCGTCATGGAGCTTGACGAGAAAATCGGATTTCAGGATGTGAAGCACGGCATGCAGCGACGGCATGCTTTTCTGCGCGTTTTCAAGCAGGGCAAAGCCCTCGCGCAATTCGTCAAAGCGATACCCGATGGCGCAGCTCTCACAAAGCGCGAGCAGTTTCCGAACCAGTTCCATTGCGCCGGAGGTATTGTCCGTCGCGAGCAGCTCAAATTCTTTTAGCACATCAATCAGCGGATGTAATGCCGAAAAGATAGGCCACCGGAGGGAGATGCGCAAGCGGGCTTACACCACAGGTGCACGCTCCTGGTCTTCGAAAAAGAACCTCTCCGCGCCGAATGCCGGGCGCAGATGCGACAGCCAGCTGGCCTTCTCGTCGTATTTCGCGAAAAAGGGCTTGCCGACCCATTCGGGATTGCGCGCCTGCAGGAAACGCAGCGCGAATACTTTTTCACCGGCGACGTCGCCTATTCCGGTGACTTCGACTTTTCCCGGCGTGGCCGACATCGAAGGGCCCCGCACCGTACGTGCAAGTCCGTTGACGTGACGGAAGGCCTCGCGGAAAATCTTGTATGCGCGCACGAGCGGAATCTTGAAATACTGTTCCGCCCCGGTGTCGCGTTCGACAAACATATAGTACGGGATAATGCCGAGACGCACCTGTTCGCGCCACATCAGCTCCCACACGCCGGCATTATCGTTGATATGCGAAAGAATCGGCGACTGGGCGCGTATCACGGCCCCGGTATCGCGGATACGCCGCACGGCTTCCCGGGCGATCGCGGTGTCGAGTTCCTTGTAATGATTGTAATGCGCCATGACCGCAACGGAGCGACCCGACGCAATGATTTTCTCGAACAACCGCAGCAGATCGTCGGCGTCGGGATCAGAGACAAAGCGCTGTGGCCAGTAGGCCACCGACTTGGTCCCGAAGCGGATGGTCTGCACGTGTTCGAGCGACGGATCCAGCAGCGGATCCACGTACTGCTCCAGTTTGTGTGTCTTCATCACCATCGGATCACCGCCGGTGATGAGCACGTTGGTCACCTCGGAGTGATGGCGGATGTACTCGGCAAGCTGCGTGGCTTCCTTCGCGGCGAAACGCAGATCGGTCATGCCGACGAACTGCGCCCAACGGAAACAGAACGTGCAGTAGGAATGACAGGTTTGTCCCGCCGCCGGGAAAAAGAGCACGGTTTCGCGGTATTTGTGCTGCAACCCGGGCAATGCTTCCCCGTCAAGCCGCGGCACATTCAGCGTCTTCTGTCCCGCCGGATGCGGATTGAGCTCGAGACGGATCTGATTCGCCACTTCCTTGATCTGTTCGCGCGGGGCATCCGAGCGCAGCAAGGCCGCCATGCGTTCGAAATGCTCCTCCGAGAGCATGCCGCGCTGGGGAAAGGTCAGTTGAAAGATGGGATCGTCGGGGATGTCGGACCAGTCGATGAGCTGGTTGATCACGTAGGAATTGACTTTGAACGGGAGGACGCTCGACACGACCTGCATGTCGAAGCGAAGATCGCGGGGAAGTTCGCTGATCTGAATGATATTCTCGAAATTCCGCTCCGTAAAGTACGTGAACGGTTCCACGTCACGCTGATTATTCGCGAAAACGTGGGGTTTTGCCCTGCCGGGTGGAGAAATCGGCCGCATATCCATCGGGGGCCTCCTTTTCGATTATAGACACAACTGCTTCAAAGAACTGGCTTCAATAGCTCCTTCTGCTTTCCCTTGGACCTATGTTTGAGTGAAGCCTAGCGTATTGAAGGTAGCAAAAAAGCAACATGATGCAAGGGAAATCGGAACGGAGGCCATGAACGAACACTCCCCCGTCTCAAGGGAAACGGGGGAGTGTTGTGAAAGGGAGGGTGCGGGCCTGACGGCGGACTTCGTCGCGGCCGGCAGGTCGTTTTACGATACTTCGGTCAGAGACGCCTTCAGGAAGTCTCGGTTCATCAGGGCGATGGCGGCGACGGTGATGCCCTTGGGACAAACTGCCTCGCATTCGTACTGATTCGTGCAACCGCCGAAACCTTCGGCGTCCATCTGCGCGACCATGTTGAGCACGCGGCGCTTGCGTTCGGGCTGTCCCTGCGGAAGGTACGCGTACTGCGAGACCTTGGCCGCGACGAACAGCATGGCCGAAGCGTTCTTGCACGCGGCCACGCAGGCGCCGCAGCCGATGCAGGCCGCGTAGTCCATCGCCTTGTCGGCATCGACCTTGCTGATGGGTGTGGCGTTGGCGTCGGGCACGCCGCCGGTATGCGCCGAAACGAAACCTCCGGCCTGCATGATGCGGTCGAAGGCCGCACGATCCGTGACGAGATCCTTGATCACCGGGAAGGCGCGGGCACGCCAGGGTTCAATGTAGATCGTGTCGCCGTCCTTGAAATGCCGCATGTGCAGCTGACAGATGGTGGTTTCCTTTTCGAAGCCATGGGGAATGCCGTTGATGGTCAGCGAACAGGCGCCGCAGATTCCTTCACGACAATCATGGTCGAAGGCCACGGGCTCTTCGCCGTTGACGATCAGCCTTTCGTTGAGCACGTCGAGCATTTCGAGAAAGGACATGTCCTCGACGATGCCGTCCACCTCGTAGGTGACCATCTTCCCCTTATCCTGTGCGTGTTTCTGACGCCAGATATGAAGTTTGAGTTTCATTATTTGTAACTCCTTGTCTGAAGCTTGACGTTCTCGAAGACCAGCGGTTCCTTGTGCAGGATCGGTGTCGATCCTACGCCGGTGTATTCCCAGGCGGCGACATGCGCGTAATCGTCGTCGTTGCGCATCGCCTCGCCGTCCTCGGTCTGGTATTCCTCGCGGAAATGGCCGCCGCAGCTCTCATTGCGTTCGAGAGCGTCATGGCACATCATTTCACTGAATTCGAGGAAGTCGGCCACGCGGCCTGCACGTTCGAGTGCGTTGTTGAGGCTCTCGCCGTCGCCGACGACCTTGGCGTTTTGCCAGAATTCCTCACGCAGGGCGGGAATGGCTTCCAGCGCCTTCTTGAGGCCGGTTTCATTGCGTCCCATGCCGCAGTATTCCCACATGATGTTGCCGAGTTCGCGGTGAATCGACGCCACGGTACGGCTGCCGTTGAGGGCGAGCAGCGAACCGACGCGGCCGCGCACTTCCTCTTCGGCCTTGCGGAACTCGGGATGCTCGGGCGTGACTTTATCCTTCTTGTGCGAAGCGAAATAATGGCCGAGCGTGTAGGGAATGACGAAATAGCCGTCCGCGAGACCCTGCATCAGCGCGCTGGCGCCGAGACGGTTCGCCCCGTGATCCGAGAAGTTGGCTTCGCCCAGCACATGAAGGCCGGGAACGTTGCTCATGAGGTTGTAGTCCACCCACAGGCCGCCCATCGTGTAATGCGCGGCGGGATAGATGCGCATGGGCACGGTGTAGGGGTCCTCGCCCGTGATGCGTTCGTA
>JACZJN010000126.1 GCA_014860565.1 Bacteroidota bacterium | reverse complement strand
TTTCCGGCCATGCTCAACTGCTGGAGGGGATGCTGCCGAAAGTTCCGACGGAACTGCATGGCCAAGTCGAACGCAGCGTCGGCGCCATCCAGCAGAGCGCCGATGGCATGGACAAGATGATCGGTAACCTGGTCGATGCGGCGTTTCTGGAAAGCGGCCAATTAGTCCTGCACAAGGAAGTTGTGGAGTTGAAGGAGTTTCTGCAGGCATTGCTGGAACGGCTGGAGACCGTGGCCGAGGTGAGGAGGATTGAAGCCGTCATTCCGTCTGACCTGCCGCCGATCGAAGCCGATCCGGTGCGGCTGGAGCGGATACTGGTGAATCTGCTCTCGAATGCGTTGAAATATTCACCGGCGGACTCTCCGGTGCGGCTGGAGGCCCGGAAGGAAGCCGATGCAGTTACGATTTCGGTCATCGATCGCGGCCGCGGCATCGAAGCGGAAGATCTGCCGCACATTTTCGATCGCTTTTATCGGACCCGGCACGGGAGAAAGGGAAAAGGCATCGGACTCGGGCTGCATATCGCCCGCCTGCTGGTGGATTATCACGGAAAGATCGCCTTTCCCTTCGCATCGCTGATCGTCGTTTTCTTCGGCGTGCCGTTCGCCTCGGTCAAGCGACGCAGCGGACTCGCCGTGCAGTTCGGCATCAGCATCTTCCTGCTGTTCATTTACATGGTCAGCCAGAAACTGAGCCAGATTTTCGGCTACAACGGCAGCATTCATCCCGTGCTCGCCGCCTGGTTTCCCAACCTGCTCTTTTTCCTCGCCGGCGTCTTCGCCATGCTCCGCGTGCAGAAATAACCCCGGCTTCGGCTCGCAGCGCTCGACTGCGCCGTGGCAAGCCTGATTGCTGTCGATCCCTCCCTGCCCTTCACGTATGGACGAGCCTAAAGGCTCATCCTCCACATCCCCGTTCCGCTCCGCCCCTTCCTGCCTCCTGCCTCCTGCCTCCTGCTTCCTGCTTCCTGCTTCCTGCCTTGCATTGCATTTCCTTTTATCGATAGATTGTAAGACTGTAGAGCCTGAATGAGAAGGATCACGATGAACAGGACACTGAAGATAGCACGTGAATTTCACTGGGAGATGGGGCATCGATTGCCGTTTCACACCAGCGGCTGCGCCAATATTCACGGGCATTCGTACAAACTTTGGGTGGAACTCGAGGGCGTTTGCGATGCCAACGGCATGATGATGGACTATGGCGATATGAAAAAGCTGATCATGCCCATCGTCGACGAATTCGATCACTGCTTTCTCTGCGACGCATCCGACGACACGATGCTGCCATTTCTGAAGACCACGGGCTTCAAGTACAAGGTGGTCCCGTTTAACACGACCGCGGAGAATCTGGTGTTTCATTTTCTCGATCGGCTCTGGGATGTGTTCGATCCGTTCGATCAGGTGTCGGGGTTACGTCTCCGCCTGCAGGAAACCGACATATCCTATGCAGAGGCCGAGCGCGTACGAAAGGGGTAATCTGCGCCTCCGTAATATGTTACGGGATTCCTTGAAAATCATTGCATATTGAATGTCCGTTTCATATTTTCTTATGTTCTGTTGGCAACTTCACTTAAAGTAAAACCTGAGGTCGGAAATGAAATTTTTCATCGACAGTGCAAACATTGATGAAATTCGTGAAGCTGCCAGCCTGGGGATACTCGACGGAGTCACCACAAACCCTTCGCTTGTTGCCAAGGAAGGAAAAAACTTCCGCCAGCTTCTCGATGAGATTCTCGAATTGGTCAACGGTCCGATCAGCGCCGAAGTGGTGTCGACCGACAGGGACGGCATTCTCGTCGAAGCGCGCGAACTCGCCGCGATCCATCCGAATATCGTCGTGAAGGTTCCGCTTATTCGCGAGGGACTCAAGGCCGTGCGTCAGCTCACCGACGAGGGCATCAAGACGAACGTCACGCTTTGCTTTTCACCCACACAGGCCCTCCTCGCCGCGAAGGCGGGGGCCACGTACATTTCGCCCTTTATCGGCCGTCTCGATGACATCAGCATCGACGGCATGGAATTGATTCAACAGATCGTCACGATATATCAGAATTACAACTTTGGAACGCAGGTGCTCGCCGCCAGCATTCGTCATCCGCTGCATGTCGTGCAGGCCGCGATGATGGGCGCCGATGTGGCAACCATTCCATTCAAGATTATCGACATGATGTTCATGCATCCGCTTACCGAAAGCGGTTTGCAGAAATTTCTCGACGATTGGAAGAAGAACGAGGCGAAACTCGTCTGACCGCGTCTCTCACAACTTTTTTACATACTTACCGGCTGTTTGAAATGAAGCATACACCGTTTCATGACATTCATGTGCAGCTCGGCGCCAAGATGGTCGAGTTTGCAGGATTTGACATGCCCATTCAATACAAGGGCATCATTGCGGAACACAAGCGGGTTCGCGAAACCGTGGGCGTATTCGACGTCACACATATGGGCGAATTCGAGGTACGCGGGGCAGATGCCTTCGCGTTTGTGCAGCGCATGACAACCAACGACGTCACCAAGCTCAGCGAAGGCGGCGTTCAGTATTCGACGATGTGCTATGACGATGGCGGCGTCGTCGATGATCTGCTGGTCTACCACTGCGGCGACTACGTGCAGCTGGTCGTGAACGCCTCGAATCTCGAGAAGGACTTCAACTGGCTTCGCGACCATCTCACGGGCGACGTGCAGTTGATCGACAAGAGCGAGGAAACCGCGCTTCTTGCCGTACAGGGGCCGAAATCGCTTGAGACGCTCAAAAAGATTACGGACATCGACCTCGAAGACATGAAGTATTATTCTTTCCGTTTTGGACAGGTGGCGGGCATCGACTGTCTGCTCTCGCGCACCGGCTACACCGGCGAACTCGGTTTCGAAATCTATTTCAAATCCGACAAGGCCCTTGGCGAACGGATGTGGAGCGCCATTTTTGAAGCAGGAAAGGAATTCGACATCGAACCGATCGGTCTCGGTGCACGCGACACGCTGCGCCTGGAAGTGGGTTTCTGCCTTTACGGCAACGAGATCGACCAGACGACCATGCCGCTCGAAGCCAAGCTGGGCTGGATCACCAAGCTTCAGAAAGGTGACTTCATCGGACGCGAGGCGATGCTGAAGGCCAAGGAAGCGGGGCTCACGCGCACGCTCGTCGGTCTGACGCTCGAAGGACGCGCCCTGCCGCGTCATGGTTACGAGATCGCGGTCAATGGAACGGTCTGCGGACACGTGACCAGCGGCACCATGTCGCCGCTGCTCGAGAAGGGCATCGCGATGGGCTACGTGCCCGTCGAGCACGGTGCGGAAGGCAGCGTTGTCGATGTGATGATTCGCAACCAGCCGGTTCCCGCGACGGTGGTGAAAGTCCCGTTCGTCACGAAGCAGTAATTATTCAGAAGGAGTGCCGGCTGGGATGCTTTGCCGTTCCAGCCGCCGATTCGCGCATTGCGACGTAAAAGCAAACATACTGAAACAACGAAGGAAAGCGCGGGCAGCCGCTCGCCGCTCGACACGAAGCGGAAGCTCGACATCATCGGACTGCTGATGATGGCAGCGGCTTTCCTGATGCTTCTGGCGCTGATTTCGCATGCCCATGCCGATGAAACCGTGGCGGACATCGGTTTTGGCGACCTGATGCGTCTGTTCGGGGGTGATCAGGAAATCCAGGCGCGCGCCGATACCACGTCGAACTGGCTTGGACTTTTCGGTGCGATTATCGCAAATTTCTTCATCAACATCACCGTGGGCTATTTTTCCCTGGTGTTCCCTGTGCTGCTGATGCTCTGGGGCTGGTCGATTCTGCGGCGCAAGGATTTGCGCGCGCTCGCCTACTACACGAACTATTCGCTGGTCCTGGTCCTGCTCTTCTCGACATTTCTCGGACTGATACGCCTCATCTCCTGGATGCCGGAACTCTCGGTATCCTGGTCCGGAAACATCGGCGATTTCGTCGGCGGCCTTATTTCCCGACTGATCGGGACGACAGGCGGCGTTGTTGTCATTCTGACGACGATCATCGTCCTCGCGGTGGTGGTAGTGGATTACGACATCCAGGCCACGTTCGATCGCGGCCGTCGTCTCGTGGACTGGCTGCGCATGACCATCACCGGCAGGGCAAGCGCGCTCAACACCGCATTCAAGGCCGAGCGCGAGGCCGCGGCGATGAGCGCCGATGCGGAGACTCCGGTCGTGAAGGATGTGCCTGCCGAAACGAAGTCGCGCCGTAAGACGCAGCCCGATCGCCCCTCCGTCGCACCGGCTCCGCCTGCCCCGCTGCATGTTTCCATTTCCCGGCAGCAGGAGGACACGGAGCCGTGGACGATTTCCTCCGTCCCTGAACAGGAAGACGGCGTCACGCCGCGTTCCAACGGGACGATTTCGCGCGATGCCATAGAAGGACTCGGCGGGATGCTCGGTCCGTTGCGCAAAGCAGCGGAGGGCAGGGGAGCGGACAGTGCGGCGGCGGCCAGGACGCCCGGGGAAGCGCAACCGGGGGTGGCCGCGCGCAAGACGGTTGCGAACGGTTCCGATTCCGAAACCACACCCGCACGCCCTGAAACGGCTGCTGCCAGCAAATCCGACGATGACGGGGATGAAGCGATCGCGCTGTCGGATGTCATCGCCAACGAGCATGAGCGCAAGGCCGTACAGGCGGCGGTCGCGCGCAAGGTCATGCAGGCCGGCGCCGCCGATGCCGATGCGCTGAACAAGGAGCTTGCTGAAGTCGCGCTTCGCTACAAATTTCCTACACCCGATCTGCTCGACCGCCAGGTCAACACCAATACCGTCTCGGACGAAGAACTGCGCAACAAGGCCGCGCAGGTGAAGGAGAAGCTCTCGGTATTCGGCATCGGGATCGAGAGCATTTCGGTGACGCCGGGTCCGGTCGTGACGCTTTTCGAGTTGGTCCCGGATTCCAGCGTCAAGATCAGCAAGATTACCTCGCTGTCCGACGATCTGGCGCTCGCGCTGGCTGCCAAGGGCATCCGCATCATCGCACCGATTCCCGGAAAGAGCGCCGTGGGTATCGAGATACCGAACAATGCGCCCGAGCTGGTCAATTTCCGCAGCGTGGTCACGGCCCCCGAGTTCATAAAATCAAAGCATAAGCTCACGCTGGGGCTCGGCAAGTCGATCACGGGCGACGTCGTATGCGACGATCTGGCGCGCATGCCGCATTTGCTGATCGCGGGTGCGACCGGTTCGGGCAAGAGCGTCGGTATCAACGTGATGATCACAAGTCTGCTGTACCGGATGAAGCCGTCACAGGTGAAATTCGTCATGATTGATCCGAAGAAGATCGAGCTGGCCCAGTATCGCGGGCTCAGCAAGCATTTTCTCGCCATCTGTCCCGACATCGACGAGGAGATCATCACCGATCCCGCGAACGCGGTGATCGTGCTCAAAAGCCTTGAGCTTGAGATGGACATGCGCTACACGAAGCTTGCGAAAGCAGGCGTGCGGCATGTGGACGATTACAACCTCAAGGTGCAGAACGGGCAGGTGCGCGACAACGAACTGGTGAAGCATTATCAGCTGCCGTACATCGTCGTGATCATTGACGAGCTGGCCGATCTCATGATTACCGCGGCGCGCGAAGTGGAAGAGCCGATCGCACGGCTGGCGCAGCTTGCGCGTGCCGTCGGCATCCATCTTGTCGTTGCAACGCAGCGTCCGTCCGTCGACGTGATCACGGGTGTAATCAAGGCAAACTTCCCGGCGCGCATCGCGTATCAGGTCGCGAGCCGCATCGACAGCCGCACGGTGCTCGACGGCACCGGAGCCGATCAATTGCTCGGCAATGGCGACATGCTGTATCTGCCCGGCGGACAGCCAAAGCCCGTGCGCATACAAAACGCGTACCTCTCCACCGAGGAAGTGGAGCGCGTGGTGGAATTCATCGGCGATCAGCACGGATATCAGCGTCCCTACACGCTGCCTTCGGTGCGATCGCAGCAGAAAGGCAAGTCGCGTGAAGACGACATCGGTACCGACGATCTCATGTACGAGGCCGCACGGCTGATCGTGCGGCATCAGCAGGGTTCGGTATCGCTGTTGCAGAGGCGACTGAAAATAGGGTATTCGCGCGCGGCGCGCATCGTCGACCAGCTCGAGATGGCAGGCATCGTCGGTCCCTACGACGGGAGCAAAGCCCGTCAGGTCATGGTAGAAGACGAGGATCAACTCGAAGAAATTCTACAAACGCTGTAAGGAGCCGAGATGAAAACACGCTGGATGCTCTTCGTCCTCATTGCCGTTCTTCCCCTCATGGTGGTCTGGGCCATCGATGCGCGGAAGATCATCGAGAACGTTCAGGAGCGCTACGATGACATGACCGACGCGACGCTCACCTTTTCGCAGAGCGTCCGGTTCAAGGTTTCGAAGGCCGAACAGAGTGTGAAAGGGACACTGCTATTCAAGAAACCGAACAAGTACTTTATCGAAACCGAGGATAGGACTGTTGTCACGGACGGAAAAACGTCCTGGTCGTGGAGTCCACGCAACCATCAGGTTGTGATAGATAATTACAAGGAAGAAACGCACGCTCTTTCTCCCGAGCAGTTGTTGCTCTCGTATCCGAAAGATTATTTCTCCACGCTCGTCGGGGAGGAAAAGCTTGCCGGGCAGAGCGTCTACGTGCTGAAGCTCACGCCGAAGGAAGACAATGCGTTCGCGACGGCCATGAAGATCTGGGTGAGCAAGGACTGGCTGATCCGGAAGGTTGAGATCACCGACATCAACGGAGCCGTGACAACCTACATCATCGAGAAAATCAGTGTCGATCAGGATTTGCCGGATGCGAAATTCACGTATCAGGTGCCCGAAAAGGCTGAAGTCATCGATTTGCGTTAACCCGTTAACCCTATTTACGCCGTTTCTTGAGCCCTTTGATCTTCCATCCGAGGAAGAGCCTACGTCATTTATCCGTCAACGTGCATTTTAATGCGCGTCATATATTTGACACATGAGGAATATTGCGATCTAAGTTGTTGCTGCAAAAGCAATTGCCTTTTGGCAGGAATTTTGCATTGTAAGTGAAGGATACGCGTGCGCCCTATGGCATGCGACGGAATGTAAGAAGTTGATTCGGAATGCGAGAACCGGTTGATTGGTAAGCTTACAGCAAGTATATTACTGACTTCCAATTTTTGGATTTCGACCTGAAGACTAAATCGAACAAGACCTTTTCTCTAATAATAAAAAATTCGGAGGTTCAAGGAATTAAAGGAATCGAGAAATCACCAGAACAAACCACCAGGTTGTTTATCGCGTTAACCCGTCAACCCCGACTCTATTATCAATTCACTAGGAGAATTTTCGAATGAAGAAAACCCTAACTTTTCTGT
>JACZJN010000014.1 GCA_014860565.1 Bacteroidota bacterium | reverse complement strand
TGCGCGTGTGGTTGACACGAAAGCAGGCACGCGCATCAACAATCATTCAACGGGCCCACAAAATGTTTGTCTCTTTCACCCAAAACGCGGACATTTCTATCGTGCGTATAGGGTGGACATTTCTACTTTGCGGTAACAGTGATTCACCGGGCAGGGCAAGCGTGTCCTGCAACGCAGCGCCGGCCTCCTGTGCTGATTTCTGCTGGCCGCAGGCGGAAAGCACAAGTGTCGCCAGCACGATATATCGTGAGAGATGGGTCATGCAATTACCTCGTGTTGATTCGATGGAGCGGTGGGAAAGGGAATCACTCTTCCGCATCAAGAGCGTGAAGAGTGAGCACCGGGCAGCTCGCATAGCGCACGACGCGCTGCGTGATGCTGCCGATGAAAAACTGCTCGATGCTCGAGCGCGCATTCGTTGAGATGACGATCAAATCCGTGGCGGTTTCCTTCGCGTAATCCAGAATTTCTTCCGCGGTTTCGCCCTTGCGCAGCACACGTTTGACCGGAACGCCGCAGGGAACCGACGTGAGCAGTTGATCGAACTTCGTCTCGATTTCCTTGAGCATCACGTTCTCGACCACCTCTTCACTGAGATCGAATGTACGCATGGAAAGGACGGAAAAAACGTCCTGATACACGTGGAGGAGGTGAATCTCTGCGTCATACGCGCGAGCGACGTTGATGGCGCTGCGCAGGAGCGTCTCGGATGCGTTAGAGAAGTCCACGGGAACGACAATGGTAGAAACAGACTCGAGCATGGGATGCTCCCTATAATGATGCCTGCCGCGACTTGTAAACATGATAGAGAATGGACCGGATGGATTCCGACGTGGATTCGGGGCAGGGTACCTGCTTGGCATGCTTGAGGAGACAGAGCTTGGTTGCAATGTTCAACTGATATTCGCCCAGCAGTTCCGGCCGTTCATGAACGACATGCTGCAGCACATTGATCTGCTCCTGGGAGAGGCCGGCGGCGTCCTTGTCCGCAAGAGCGCTGATGAACTCCTTCAGCTCTTCGTCCGTCATCCGGTTGTAATTATCTGTATTCATTGTTCCGACTGCGCTCTTTCCTGAAATTCATCATGTGATCCTCGACAGCCGACGCATTGGAGGCGTTGATTCGCTATCGTTTATTCTCACGTATCACTTCGTCCCTGTCTTCGAAGCCGCGCTCTTTTGCGTAATCCAATAATTTGACGCGAAGCATTTTCCGGCCGCGGTGCAGACGTGAACGGACAGTCCCGATAGGGCATTCGACGAAATCAGCGATTTCCTCGTAGGTGAAGCCTTCGATGTCGCAGAGAATCACGACCGTGCGGAATTCCTCGGGAAGAGATTCAAGCGCCGTCGACACGTCGTCATCAAGGATGTTTGAAAAAATCTGTTCTTCCAGATCGTTCGGGTCGGTAGATTCCGCCCGAATCGAGTGATAAAACTCTTCAACATCATTGTAATCGACCTTGTCCGGTTCTTTGGAAGTGCGTCGATAGATGTTGATGAATGAATTTTTCATAATCCTGAACAGCCAGGCCTTGCAGTTCGTTCCCTGTTCGAATTTGTCGAAAAACCGATACGCCTTCAGGAAGGTCTCCTGCAGCAGGTCATCGGCTTCATCGGGATCGCTGGTCATCCGAAGCGCGAAATTGTACAACGCGTCCATATGCGGAAGTGCTTCGCGTTCGAAGTCGCGATGCCGCTTGCGAAGAGCTTCGGCGGATTCTTCCGCCGTGGCTTCGTTGGAATGAACGTCCTCCTGAATTTCAGGATCGAGGACAGACATAGTGCTCCGTTTCTTTCAAAAAGTTCAAGTCTCTTAAATATACACAGCGGCCATGACAGGCACAATCAGGGTGACAACGCGATGGCGGAGGATGTCCGGCGGTTTCGGATTTTTACGTATTCGGTGAATGATGAATTTTTCGTCTTTTTTCTATTGTTATTCCATCACATTCTGCTATATTCTAATTCAGATAAACTTAATCTGCTTTAATGGCGGATGCCACGCAATACTAAAAAAAATCCTTATCAGCTTCATTCATGAACGCGTCTCCCTGGCTTCATTCGCGCGGAATTCCTGCCATTTGTCCCAAATGTAATGCCCCCGCACTTCATCGCAGTCACGCACAGTCACGACTTGAACACAAGCGCAAGCATCTTACGGGCAAACGTCCGTATCGATGCCATGTATGCGGATGGCGCGGATGGTTCGAGGAATTGGAACTGCGCTTCCCGACGAGCGCACAACACCCACTGCCACCCGAAGTAGCAGGGACGGACGTTCCTATTCCAGATTTTCAGCTCGATGACACGCACGAACCCGCAGCGCACACGGGTATCCCACAGGATATCGTTCGTGGAAAAGGGACAGGTGCCGGAAACGCTTCGGAGGACGACCCACTTTCGGCGTCGGCACCCGATGGACCCCGGAATGACGACGGTAAAAACGGCGATTCCTCTTTTTCCGTTCTCGGGATGGATATCCCTGGTTCACCTGCTCGTGCAGGGGATTCCGCCTCAGTCAGCAGGCAGCCACAAGAAGGGCCGCTTCGGGACAGGAATGCGGCATCTTCTATACGTGGACCCGCACCGCGGAAATCCGCCACGCGTCGCACGTCGGCTTCCGCGCCGAACGGCTCACGCGCTTCCACCGAGGACCCGATAGAGGCGAGATCAGGTTCCGATGAGGATGATTTCACCACGAGGCCGCCTGATTTTGACGAGCGTTCCGGGCATCCTGTTTCCAACAAGGTCACCGCGGCATTTCATCATCACGCTCGAAACAAGAGCTGGGCGTGTCCTAAATGCGGAGAATTTTCACTTTACCGCTCCCGGGCGCGAACCTTCCGAGAGTCGCTGAAGAAAAAATTCACAAGCAAACGGCCATTTCGCTGCCACCGCTGCGGTTGGCGCGGCTGGCTGACGCGGTAGACTCTTCACCGTTCCGACAGCTTTCAAACCCGTCCTTTTCATACACCAAATGAGTTGATCTATGCAGATCTCCAAATCAGCAGGCTACGCAGTGCATGGCCTTGGATACCTGATCACGCGAGGCTCCCACGAGCCGGTACAGATTTCCGAAATCGCGGACGATCAGGATGTGTCCAAGACCTACCTCGCGAAGATTTTCCAGCAGCTTTCCACCGCACGCATCGTGGTCGGACACCGAGGCGTCACCGGAGGATACATTCTCGCACGTGATCCGAAAGAGATTACGCTCGTCGACATTATCGAAGCCGTCGACGGTCCCATCATCCGCCGTCATTGCTGCCTCGGCATGTTCGGTTGTCCGATCAAGGCGAAGTGCGCCGTACTCGACGCTTTCAGCGAGGCCAACGAAAAGTTCGTGGATGTGCTCCAGAGAATCACGCTCAGTGAACTCGTGGGGGACATGTCCAAAATGAACGCACCGTTCCTGGCATCCCCGGGTAAAAAAACGAAGAAGAAAAAATAACAAGACCGCCTGCGGCCGCCCGATACGCGGACCTCAGACGTGGAGTCAGTCGAAGTGCGTTTTACGCTGGAACATTCCTGCACGGGCAGTAAGGCCCGGGCGGCGACGTTGGAAACAGACCACGGAACGATCGAGACGCCTATTTTCATGCCGGTTGGTACCCAGGGTACCGTCAAGGCAGTAGAGCAGCGCGAGCTGTATGAAATCGGTGCGCAGATCATTCTCGCCAACACCTATCATCTTGCACTGCGTCCCGGCACGGATCTGCTCACCGAGGCCGGCGGACTGCACCGCTTCATGAATTGGGAAAAGCCCATTCTCACCGACAGCGGCGGGTATCAGGTTTTCTCGCTTTCCGAGCTGCGCAAGATCGAGCATGACGGCGTGACCTTCCAGTCGCATATAGACGGGTCCTATCACCGCTTCACCCCTGAGCGCGTGCTCGATATCCAGCGCACCATCGGCTCGGATATTATGATGATCCTCGATGAATGTCCCCCCGCGGCCTGCGGATACGATTACGCAAGGCGCAGCGGGGAGTTGACACTCGAATGGGCCGCGCAGGCCCGGATCTGGCTCGAAAAGACTGCGCCTCTGTACGGACACCGGCAATTCGCCTTCGGCATCGTGCAGGGCAATGTGTTTGAGGACCTGCGGGAGCGCAGCGCTCGCGGACTGATGGACCTGGGTTTCGACGGCTATGCGATCGGCGGTCTGGCCGTCGGCGAGCCGGCGGAGGTCATGTATCGCATGACCGATTTCACCACCGATATCCTGCCGCAGGACCGGCCCCGCTACCTCATGGGAGTGGGGACGCCACTCAATATCGTCGAATCGATCGCCCGCGGCATCGACATGTTCGATTGCGTCATGCCCACGCGCAATGGACGCAATGCCATGGTGTTCACCCCCGACGGTCCGCTGACGATCAAAAAGGAACGGTATCTGCACGAATTCATCCCGATCGACGACGCCTGCGGCTGCTACGCATGTCAGCACTTTACCCGGGCATACGTGAGCAATCTGTTCCGTACCCGTGAGATCCTCGGGCTGCAGCTTGCCTCCCTGCATAACCTGGCATTTTATCTTCGATTGACGCGCGACGCGCGAAATGCTATCTTTCAGGATACTTTCCCTTCATGGAAGGACGCCTTTGTACGTCGATACCTCGGGAAAGGAACACACGAATCATCGACAATTGAATAATTCAGGAGTACCCCTGTGACCGATCTTATCATTGCCATGGCGCCGCAGAGCGGCGGCAGCGGCGGCGGCCAGATGCTGAGCACGCTGGTTTTCTTCGCGCTCATCTTCGTCATTTTCTATTTCATGATCCTGCGTCCCCAGCAGAAACGTGCCAAGGAACGGCAGAAACTGCTTGACGGCCTCAAAAAAGGGGATAAAATCATCACCTCCGGTGGATTGCACGGCAAGATCGTGAACGTCGATGAGAAGACCATTCTCCTCGATGTCGGCGATAATCTTAAACTCAAATTCGACCGCAGCGCTGTCAACGTAGTTACCCGGGAGGCTTCCGCGGAATAATCCGGGGTTGAGAAGCATGGCACATCAATTGAATACCATCGACGAAGCTATCGAGGCGACCCGCGCCGGCGAGGTGATCATCATCATCGACGACGAGGATCGCGAAAACGAAGGCGATTTCGTCTGCGCCGCGGAAAAGATCACACCTGAAATCGTGAATTTCATGGTGCGTCACGGCCGCGGCATGGTGTGTGTCCCGTTGACAGAGGAACGCATGGAGCAGTTGCAGCTGGGCATGATGGTCGATGGCAACACCGCTCTGCACGGCACGAATTTCACCGTCACGGTGGACTACGTGCACGGTACGACCACCGGCATCTCCGCCTCCGACCGCGCTGCGACGATTCGTGCACTCGCCGATCCAGTTACCCGTCCGGCCGATCTGGCGCGTCCGGGACATATCTTCCCGCTCAAGGCAGTGCCGGGTGGCGTGCTTCGCCGCGCCGGACATACCGAGGCGGCGGTGGACCTGGCCCGCATGGCGGGCCTCGAACCCGTGGGCGTCGTCTGTGAAATCCTCAAGGAAGACGGCACCATGGCCCGCACGACGGAACTGGTTGCGATCGCGAAGGAACACAACCTCAAGATCATCGCGGTCAACCAGCTGATCGAGCAGCGCGTCAAAAAGGAAAAGCTGGTAAAGAAGGAAATCGTCACACATCTGCCGACCCGCTACGGTGAATTCGATATTCACCTGTACACAAATACCCTGGACAACAAGGAGCATCTCGCTCTCGTCCGCGGCACGATCGACGACGGTGAGCCGATGCTCGTGCGCGTCCACTCTGAGTGCCTGACAGGCGACACCTTCGGGTCGATGCGCTGCGACTGCAAGGACCAGCTCAACGCCGCCATGATGATGGTGGAGCGAGAAGGCCGCGGCGTGGTGCTGTATATGCGACAGGAGGGCCGTGGCATCGGTCTCGCAAACAAGCTGCGTGCTTACAACCTGCAGGACGCCGGTTTCGACACCGTGCAGGCCAACCTTGAGCTCGGTTTCCGAGATGATCTGAGGGATTACGGCATCGGCGCACAGATTCTCGCCGATCTCGGCATAAAGAAAATGCGCCTGATGACAAACAACCCGAAGAAAATCGTCGGACTCAAAAGCTATGGGCTGGAAATTGTAGAACGCGTGCCCATAGAGTTCATGCCTAACGAGATCAACGAGTCGTACTTGACAACCAAGCGCGACAAGATGGGCCATCTCATTATGCACCAGCACTGAAAATCGTCCCAATCTGGCAGAGGCGGTAACGACCTCGCTTTCAACCGAGGCCACAGCCCGAATATCACCGCCGGGGATACTCTGATTTCTGTTACCGCAAAGTAGAAATGTCCACCCTATACGCACGATAGAAATGTCCGCGTTTTGGGTGAAAGAGACAAACATTTTGTGGGCCCGTTGAATGATTGTTGATGCGCGTGCCTGCTTTCGTGTCAACCACACGCGCACT
>JACZJN010000125.1 GCA_014860565.1 Bacteroidota bacterium | reverse complement strand
TCTGAATTTCCAGCTCGCAACGATACAGCGTGAAAAAATGCAGTTCGAACCCGAAGCCCGGCGCCGCGAGGCCGAGATCGAGTTCGAGCGCGCCAAGATGTCGTTCGAACAGGCAAAGCTCAATGTCGAAAACAAGCGCATTATCAGGAAGTCCGAGCTGGGGAACCTGCAGCTCCGCATACAGCAGATCCGTTCCGACATCGGTGTTTCAGAAAAAGAAATGGATCAACTCACGATCAAGGCCCCGATAAGTGGGCTCATCGTGTACGAAACCAATTGGTCCACCGGCAGGAAAATCGCCAAGGGCGACCAGCCGTGGCCGGGCATGCCGGTCATTTCTCTCCCCGATCTCTCGGCAATGCAGACCGAGGTGAGCGTCAACGAGATGGACATCGCCAAAGTCAAGAAAGATCAGAGCGTCGTCGTTATCCCCGATGCATTTCCGGACAAGACCTTTAAGGGAAAGATTGTAAGTGTATCGCAAATCGGACGCGAAAAAGGTCAGGGCTCGAACGTAAAGGTTTTCGATATCGTGGTGGATCTGGAAAAAAGCCACGACGTGCTCAAACCAGGCATTACAACGACGAACAAAATTGTGGTCGGCACAGTGCCGAAGGTGCTTTCCATTCCCATCATTTCCGTGTTCGAGGAAGAGGGAAAAACTTGGGTATACGTGAAAAACGGCTCGTCCTTCGAGAAGCGGAGGGTCGTACTCGACCAGCGGAACGACAATTTCGTGATCGTAAAAAAAGGACTCTCGGAAGGCGACGAGGTAGCATTGCGGAATCCCGAGCAGGAAGAAGAGGATCCCGTCAAAACCGACGCACCCGCTTCAGTAAAACCGGCCGGAACGGGACGGGAGGGCTGACGTGAAAGATATGTTCATGCAGAACAGAGAGGCGCTGCGCATTGCCCTCGAAAGTCTCAGGCTGCATAAAACCCGTTCCTTCCTCACCATGCTCGGCATCGTTTTCGGTGTGGGTGCCGTTATCGCCATGCTATCCATCGGGGAGGGTGCCAGGCAGGAATCGCTCGAGCAAATCGAGGTGCTCGGTGTGCGCAACATCATCATTCGCTCCCAGGATCCCCCGGACGAAAATGCAGACGAGGAAGCGCTGCAGTCCCGTCCACTTGGAATTTCGCTCAAGGACGCGGACGCCATCCGTGACGTATGCGACTTCGTCGACAACATTGCGGTGAACTGGGAAGCGACCGCGGAAGCCCGGACCTACGACGGCAAGGCGCGCGTTTCGCTTATCGGCTACACACCAGAGCACGCGAAGATCTTCAATGTGCGGTTGAGCAGCGGCGGATTTCTTCACAAGCATCACCTGAAGCAGACAGCCAATGTATGCGTCATCGGGAGCGAGGCGCGTCAGGCGCTCTTCGGATTCCAGGATCCGCTGTTCAGGATGGTGAAGCTGCAGGACCAGTGGTTCACGGTTATCGGCGTGATGCAGGAAAAATCCCTGGGCACAGGCAGCGGCATCGGTCTGCCCGAATCCAACTCTTCCGTGATTATCCCGATCACCACTGCCATGGCGAAATTCCCGCGCG
>JACZJN010000124.1 GCA_014860565.1 Bacteroidota bacterium | reverse complement strand
CCTCCTGCCTCCTGCTTCCTGCCTCCTGCCTCCTGCTTCCTGCCTCCTGCCTCCTGCTTCCTGCTTCCTGCCTCCTGCCTCCTGCCTCACTTCCGCATCGTATACCGAATTTCCGGGGGCTCCATTTTAAGGAGCTTCAGTTCGCCGGGAAGCTTCAGCGTAGGAATGATCGTGCCGGATGTATCAAGAACGATATCCTCAAACTCAATCTCGGCGGAAACGTCCTGTGCGCCATAGAGCGAGAGCACATTCACACCGCCACGCACCGACACATCTATCGTCTGCTGACCGAGCAGGACTTCACGATCCGCAGGCACATGTCGGAGATGAACGCGGACATCCCGGAACCACATATCCGCAAGTTGTTCGGTCGGGATGTAGAGGCTCACCTTATCGAGGTTGTATCGAATCACCCCGGGGAGTGAATCCTTTACCTTCAGGTCTTCGGCGACCGGCATCGAAAGTTCCGTATAGCTGCGTCCTTCCACAGGCCATGAGCGGATTCCTCGCAGCACGCGTTCAGCCCCCTGCAGCGTGATGGAATCCGGCGACAGCTGCGCATCTCCCAGCATGCCGAAGCCTTCCTTGAAATGCATCGACAGCGAAGCAAGATGCAGGGGTACGGTTTTTTTCATGAAGCGGTCAACCTGGACAAACAGGGTTTCAGGGTACACGCGCATCGCAGTCACGCCCGGTGGAAGCCGCATCATCTCGTTCAGGGCGCGGTTTGTCTGAATGACGCCGCCACGGAGACGGCTTCCGGGAATTTCAAACGCCATCTGCTTGCCTGCGTTCATGAAGAGCAGTTGCCAGCCGTCGGCCTGCAGGAGCACATCGACGCTTTCAGGCAATGGCGTCACCAGTGCGATATCGCGTGGCATATTGCTCACCGTCAAGGGCACGTACAAATGCGTGCGAAATGTTCCATTCATCGTCACGGAAAACCAGAATGCAGTCGCGACGAGAAACGAACCTATGAGGGTATTGTAGCGGCCTTTCATCATGGAAGCCTCACTTTTCTTCCCTCTGAAGCACCAGCAGCAGCCATGGCGCATCGTCGAGGGATTCCTGTTTGAGCGTGAGGAAATATGCAGTACGCGTGAGCCACGGCCAGCGCACCCGTTCTGCCTCTTTCATTACCGGCGCACCGATATTCTTGCTCTGAACCGACGAAACCCAGTCTCGATAACTGGCGAATGCATCCGTTTTTCCTTTTTCAATGGGACGTTGTGCAATTATGCGAACCAATCGCGGTCGATAGTACACATCCGCGTCGAAGTCCAGCCACATCTGCCATCCCGTGCCATCCACCGGCGTGAATTGCATGCTGAAGCCCAGTGCGCGTTGGTTGGCCCAGATGGTGTCGACGAGCGTCATCCGCATACCCTCGGGAGTAGGGAAATCCCCATGTCCGTACATCTGGTTGATATGCACCGTTGAAAAATAGACTGCGGGGTCGAAGCGCTGCGACTTCGCAGCCGATTCCAACATGCCATGTGAAGCTGTCTGCGCCAGCATCAATCCCGGAAACAGAAGCAGCGCGATAAAAAACACTTTTTCGGACATGAACTCTTCCATGAATGGCGACTGCGCGATTTTCATCGCGCACATACGATATCAGATAGCACGGAGAGAAGCAAGTCGATTGGGGGGACCTGCAGAAGACCGCGGCGTTGTCTGCCTCGATTCCGTAAGGGAAGCGAAGGCACGTTGTCAGATGAGAATCTGCGAAACAACTCCACCGATCGTGAGCGCCAGGACAAGGCTCCCCACCCAGATAATCATTCCTTCACGGACACCACGCTCCTTCAGCATCACCATCAACGAGGCAACGCAAGGGACAAACAGGGTGATCGTCACAAGCGCAGCAACGGTCTGGTACGGATCGAGTCCGAGATGATACAGCCCGGCTGCGCCGAAATCCCGCCGCACGAGTCCCATCACAAATGCCGTGGCCGCTTCGCGCGGGAGCTGCAGCCACTGCACCACCAGGGGTTCCATCGCATCCATGATCCACACCAGAGCACCGGTCACCTGCAGGACACCAACGGTGAGCGCGCCGATAAAGAACCACGGACTGGCTTCCTTCATGAAGAACCAGGTCTTGTAGAGGGTCTTCTTCACGACATTATCCACCTGGGGTAGGCGCATGCGGGGCAGGTCTATCAGAAGCGGCGAAGTTTCTCCCGGCAGGCTGTGATTCATCACGGTGCCGACCAGCACGAGGAAGGAGAAAATCACTCCGGAGTAAATCACGGTCGCCGTGATGCCAGCGGTTGCGAGCAGCGCGGCTATGACGCCAAGCTGCGCAGAGCACGGAATGGCAAGCTGAAGGATGGTGGTTGCGATCGTTTTTTCCCGTTGACTTCCGAGCAGGCGCGTCGTGATCGTTGCCATCGTGACGCAGCCAAAACCCAGGATCAGAGGGATTACCGCGCGTCCGTTCAGGCCGATGTAGCGAAGCAGACGATCGACGAGTGTTGCCAGACGCGGCAGGTAACCGCTGTCTTCCAGGATCGAAAGGGCGAAGTAGAATCCCAGCACGAGGGGCATCAGGAGGAAGAGCAAATAGGTCAGCGTCATCGTGACGGCACCGAATTCACCGAAAAAAAGCACGAGCCAGGGATTATCATACGTAAAGGTGTACTCCGCATCCCGCCCTTCCGGATAATCACGGGCAGCTGCCCAGAGATTGTAATCGGCCTTCGTGCCATCGGCGAAACGGAACGTCCCCGTGTCGGTCACATTTCCTCTGGCATCCAGAATGTCGACTGCGATCGTGGTAGCCGCGTTCTGCGCTACCCAGGACTTGATGTGAAATTCCACGAAGTTGCGTCCGATGACGTTCTCGGTAAAATTCACAACGTCCTGCGCCACAAAAACACCGACGAACAAATAAAGGGCGTAGAGGATGAGCACGAGGATCGGAAAACCGAGAATCGGATTCACGGACCAGCGCCCGAAGACGGAAGCGATGCGCTTCCCCGTCTCCGCATCCGTGACGACGCGCTGCAGTACAGTGTTCACGCGATTCCGTCGGTCGATGTAAATCTCCTCGCGTCGGCTAACGTCGGCTGCGGTGACGCCATGGCGCTCTGCGATAATCGCATCGCCCTCAAGCAGAAGAACGGCTTCGCCCTGCGAACCGACGGTAGCCAGCATCGCATGCAATTCCGCGTGCAGCCCGCGGCTCTGATTGCCCTCGCTGGCTCGAACAACCAGCTCGTGAATGCCTTCGAGTCCCTTTTTCTTCACCGCGATCGTGCCGACAACCGGGATCCCGAGCTCCTCTTCGAGTCTTTCGAGATCGATGGCGACCTTCTGACGCTTGGCTTCGTCAAGCATATTCACGATCAGGCCGACGCGTTTGCCCATGTCAATCAGCTGCTGCGTGAGAAACAGGTCGCGTTCCAGATGCACGGCATCGACGATATTCAGAATGATGTCGCCATTGAGAATGATATCGCGTGCCACGCGTTCCTCGTCATTGAAAGACGAAACGCCGTAGATGCCGGGGGTATCGAACAGTTCGTAGTGAAGGTACGACGCTTTTGAAACTTCAACGGTTGTACCGGGAAAATTGGAAACGTCAACGTAGAGTCCGCTGAGGTAGTTGAATACCACGGATTTTCCTACGTTCGGATTGCCGACCAGCACGATCCTGGTTTTCAGCGGATCGGTAGGAAGCGCATTGGTGCGTAAGTGTTTATGTGGTTTATGCTGTATCGTTGGGTCGGACATGCGTCCTGCCGATAACCTGTGGGTAAACTCAAAGTTGACTGATTTCGATACTGCGTGCGAGGTCACCGCTGAGCGCGACCTCCTGCCGGCTGAACTCGAGGACGATGGTACCTCCCGGCAGTTTTTCCATGCAGGAAACAATCGCGCCTTCCACTAAACCGATACGGATGAAATGGGAGCGGATCTCTCCCGCGGGCAGCCTCTCGATACGACCGCGCATCCCCTTGACCATTGTGGCGAGTTGCATGTCACGCACCAACGTTCAGCTGGCATTCACGGCATACGCCGTAGATATGCAGCACTGTATTTTCAAAACCGTAGTGCATCGACAGTGACGCCTCACGGGCGAAGCGCTCGACGCGTTTGTCGACGAACTCCTCGATCTTCCCGCAGGAACGGCAGATAATATGGTGATGATGCTCGTTCCCGAACATGATTTCGTATCGGGCCAGACGCTCGCCAAAACGATACCGCGCGACGATCCCGCATTCCGTGAGCTTGTCGAGCGTGTTGTACACCGTGGCGCGCGACACCTTGCTCCCTGCATTCTTCATCCGGAGATAAAGCTCGTCGGCATCGAAGTGGCCGTCACAGTGCATAACGGTTTCAAGAATTTCGAAGCGCTCAGGGGTGATGCGGTACTTGTTGCGCTTCAGATAGTGCGTGAAGAATTCTTTCGGATCTGTTGTATTCATAACCTATTTAGATATAATCTAAATAGAAGATAAAAGAAATCTCCCTTCGGCGCAAGGAAAAAGCGATAACACTGTACGAAAAAAATCGTTTCGCGGCGAGGATCAATCCACGCGCGTCCAGATCGAGGTTCTCCCAATGAGGGAGATTCCGATGTAGCCGCGCACGTCGAGCGTTTTCCCGTCCTCGCTGAGCGTCATCTTACAGCTATATGTTTTACCGTTTTTCGGGTCGTAGATTTCTCCGTCCTCCCAGACCAGGTCCTCGTCGTACTCGAAATCCGCCAGCAGTTCCAGGCCCATGAGAGGGCGATTGCGCAGCTTCTCTTCCGGATTTTCCTTGTCATGTTTGGGTTTCCCCTGTTCGTCATTGGGTTCTTTCAACCAGACGATCTTCCCGAAGTACTTGTTATTCTTTTTGAAAATCTGGACTTTCGCCTTTTTATCCTGCACCAGCCAGTTCCCGATCACACGATCGGCCTCGGAACCCTGTGCCATTGCGGACACGGGAAAAGAACACAGGTACACGAACAGCAGAAGAAAGGAAAATCTGGACATACGCAACCTCCGATTGTAGGATGTCATAAATAGCACATTTCCGGCATGAAAATCCACTCCTGCCCCCCTTGTCCTGGACATTTCTGATTCGCAGCTCCGATTCTCTTGCCAGGGTCCCACGCCGGCCGTATTTTGCGGTATGACCATGTCCACTGATATCATCAATAAAATCAAGGGGAAAGGCATCCTCGCCCCGATGCTGGCGACGACCGATATCCCCTTTCGCACGCTCTGCAAGAATGAGGGCGCGGCCCTGACATTCACGGAGATGGTGAGTGCGGTCGGCATTCTGCGCGCGGCGTCCACCTCATACCGCAACGCCGTTTTCACACCCGACGAACATCCGATCGGCATTCAGCTGGTGGCCGCGGAACCCGACAGCGCGGCGGCGGCGATTCGTGAACTTCTCCCCTTCAAACCGGACCTCTTCGACATCAACTGCGGCTGCCCGAACGATCGCATCTGCGAAGCGGGCGCTGGGGCGGAACTGCTCGACGACCTGCCGCGCTTCACACAGATACTGCGCGCGGCGTCCGACGCTTCACCGGTCCCGGTGTCGGTGAAGGTTCGTATGCGGGGAAACGATACGCGCCAGACCGTGCGCGACATCGTGCGCGCAGCGGAAGACGGGGGTGTCGCTCTGATCACTATTCACGCGCGCACACGCAATACCCCCTATGACGAGGCTGCGCGATGGGAGTTTATCGCCGATGCGGTCAACACGGTGTCGACCCCGATCGTCGGCAACGGCGATATCTTCTCTTCCGCCGACGCTTTCCGCATGCTGCGGGAAACCGGCTGCACGGCGGTGATGGTGGCGCGTGGCTGCCTCGGCACCCCGTGGATCTTCCGCGATATCGACAGCGGCCACGACAGCGGTATCGATGAACATGCTCCCGAGGCTGCTGCCATGCTGGCGATGACAGTCAGCCATCTCGAAAGCATGCTGCGCGAATTCGGCGCCTTTCGTGCCCTCCCCCGCATGCGCAAGCATGCCCTCTGGTTTGCCCGCCGATTTCATGGGGCCGCTGACCTGCGGTCGCAGCTCTTCGCCAAGGATGATCCTGCAGCGCTCATTGATGCCGTTCGCAATTTTTTCGCTGACGACAGGCATCGCCTCGCTACCGACGACCCCCTCCTCATCGCCACCGAACGACGCTTTCGTGAACGCGTCCTGTACTGGACCACAGGTATCGTCCAGCCCGAAGGATAGCTCCACCATCGCAACCCATACCTCGAATTTCCGTACATTAGATGATAGGTCATTTTCTCTACTGGGATGGTCATGCTCGAGGTTCATAAGCTACGCAAGGATTTCACCGGCATCAGGGCGGTGGATGATGTTTCGTTCTCCGTAAAGGAAGGCCAGATCTTCGGACTGATCGGTCCCAACGGCGCGGGGAAGTCCACAACCATCCGGATGATCATGGATATCATTCAGCCCGATGCGGGCCGGGTCTCCATTGACGGTCAGCCGATGAATGAGGGCCTGAAGAACATCATTGGATATCTGCCCGAGGAACGCGGCCTGTACCGAAAAAACAAGCTGAGCCATGTCATCGCCTACTTTGGCGGGCTGAAGGGATTGCGCTCCGATGAGGCGCTTGAGAAGGCACGCCCTCTGCTCGAGCATTTCTCATTGACGCACTACGAGAATCGCAATGTGGAGGAGCTTTCGAAAGGCAACCAGCAGAAGGTGCAGTTCATCATCGCCATTCTGCATGAGCCCCGTCTGCTCGTTCTTGATGAACTGTTTTCCGGACTCGATCCCGTCAACCAGGTGCTGATGAAAGATGCGCTTCTTCAGCTGAAAAGCGATAATCGCGCGATCATTTTTTCGACGCATCAGATGGATCAGGCCGAAAAGCTGTGCGACGAACTGATGATGATCGACAAGGGGCGCACGGTGCTGCACGGCGCGCCATCGGCCATTAAACAGCATTACGGGAAAAATGCGCTGCATGTCGAATTCACCGGCGATGGCGGTTTCCTCCGCGACATGCCGGGCGTACGCTCGATCGACCTTGCGCAGAATTACGCCGAGATCGAACTCGAGGACGACGTTCGCACAAATACCATCATCGAAACCATGTTGCCCCGCCTCGCGCTGCATCATGTCGCGCGTATAGAACCGTCTCTGCAATCGATTTTCATCGATATCGTCGGCCAGAGCAATGTCGAGACGTCTGGCGATGCCGAGACAGTCGCTCCTGCTCCGGCGCAGCGTCCGGCAGTGATGAAGAGCCCAAAAGTGCGTAAACAGTTCGTGAGCGGTATCATCTATCTGATTGCGGGAGCCATCATTGCCTTGCAGCTGAAAGACGGCTTCGACCCGGTAGCCATGCTGTTCGTCCTGATTGCATTCGCCGGCTCGATGTTCTCCTTCCTGAAGTTCGCAAAGCTGAAGCGGGAGCTTGTTTACGGAGATCACCTCCAAGAGGAGGATAGGCGATGAAAATGACTGCAAAGGCCTTCCGCGTCGCACGTTGGGAATTCATTGAACGTGTCAAAACCAAGAGTTTTCTGATCGGGCTGTTTCTTACGCCCGCCATCATGGGATTGTTTGCCGTCGGTCCCGCATTGTTGCATGACACACTGCAGGAACAGCACTCGCTGGTCATCGCGGTGTACGATGGCACCGGCGTCGTGCTTGATTCACTCGAAGCATCGCTGCGGCATGGACCGCTGCTCGCCGACGGAAAGCCGAAATACCAGATCGAACGGGTCGAGGCCGCGGGCCGTGATCTGGCCTGGATCAAGGCCGATCTCGACAGCGCGCTCCTGCGTGACAGCGTGTGGTCGGCGCTGGTCGTGCCGCCTGCCGCACTCGATTCGCATCAGGTGGAATACCGCTCGCGCAATGTTTCCGATATCGAAACGATCTCCATGCTCGAACGCCGCGTCTCCGATATCATCAGCGAATACAGGCTCACCAACGCGGGGCTTGATCCGGAGCAGGTCGGGACGCTCACGCGTTCGACCGACCTTCGCACGGTGCGCGTTTCCGAAAAAGGGGAAGAGGAGTCCGGATTCCTGGAATCCTTCGGCCTGTCGTATGTATTCCTGATCATGCTGATGATCATGATTCTCACATCCGGCCAGATGCTGGTGCGCAGCATGGTCGAGGAGAAGAGCAACCGCATCGTGGAAATCCTCATCTCCTCCTGCTCTCCTACGGACCTGATGTTCGGCAAGATCATGGGCATCAGCATGCTCGGCATCGTGCAGGTGCTGTTCTGGTCGCTCATCGGCACCATCCTTGTCATCACAGCGGACTTGAGCAACCTGCCGCTCGACAACATCTGGCTGATGATGCTGTATTTCATTCTTGCGTTCCTGTTCTACGCCGCGGTTTTTGTGGCCTTGGGGTCACTGGCGTCGACCGAACAGGAGGCCCAGCAGATGACCGGGTACCTGACCATGCTGGTCATGCTGCCGATCGTTATCGCCTTCATGGCCACGCAGAGTCCCAATAATCCTGTCCTGGTGGTGCTGACAATGATCCCTCCGCTGACCGCCCAGATGATGTTCATGCGGCTGCCGATCACCACCCCGCCGGTCTGGGAAATTGCTTCGAGTCTTCTGATCCTTGTACTTTCCATCATCGCCGTCACCTGGATCGCGGGCAAGATTTTCCGTACGGGCATTCTGCTCACCGGGAAGCGGCCCAGTCTTGACGAAATATTCCGCTGGATTCGCTCGTGAGGCAGCCATGAAACATTTCCTTTTCATTCTCGCACTGATCGTTGTCATCATCATCGCCCTTCGCGTGTTTTTCTGGGCGTTTTCAAACGTTCTCATCCTCGCCGTCGCGGCGGCGGTGATTTACATCGGAGTTCGCGTGCTGCTCGGCAACCGCAAGTCCGAGAAGATTCAATAATTATGAACAAACCCATCGTCGCCATCGTCGGACGCCCCAACGTGGGGAAGTCCACCCTCTTCAACCGCATTGTCGGCGCGCGCCAGGCCATCGTCCATGACGAACCCGGCGTAACCCGCGATCGGCATTATGCGGAAACCGACTGGTCGGGACACGAATTCGTGCTCATCGACACCGGCGGATATGTACCGGTATCGGAAGACGTGTTCGAACGCGCGATCCGTGAACAGGTGCGACTTTCCATCGAGGAAGCAGACGTCATCGTCTTCGTCGTGGACGGGCAGAATGGCCTGATTCCCATGGACATGGAATTAGCCAACATGCTGCGCCGCAGCAAAAAGAAAGTCGTACTCGCGGTCAACAAGATCGACAGCCAGAAATGGGAAATGAACCCGGCTGAATTTTACGAACTCGGGCTCGGTGATCCGCAGCCGGTTTCCGCCATCGGCGGACGTGCATCCGGCGACCTGCTCGATCTGATCGTCGATGGTTTCCCCGAGGCCAAGGAGGAAGATGAAACCGGTCACATGCAGCTCGCCATCATCGGCCGGCCGAACGTAGGGAAATCCTCAATCACGAACGCCCTGCTCGGCAAGGAACGATCCATCGTTACCGACGTACCGGGGACGACACGCGATTCGATCGATTCAACATTTGAATACAACGGGCAGAACGTCACGCTGATCGACACCGCGGGCCTCCGACGCAAGAGCAAGGTGAAGGAGAACATCGAGTATTATTCCACGCTGCGCACTATCAAAAGCATTCAGCGCTGCGACGTCGCCCTGGTTCTGCTCGACGGCAGCGAGGGTATGACGCATCAGGACATCGACGTGCTGAGCGAGGCCGTGCGCTTCAACAAGGGCGTCGTCATCGCGGTCAACAAATGGGATATCGTCGAGAAGGATCACAAGTCGGCCGACCAGATCACCAAGGAAATCTACGCGCGCGTGAAAATGCTCGACTACATTCCGGTGATCTTCGTATCCGCCCTCACCAAGCAGCGCGTTGTCAAGGCGCTGGATCTCTGCCTCGAGGTGTATAACGAACGCAACAAGCGCATTCCCACGTCTCAGCTCAACGACCGCATCATCGAGATCCTCCGCGCCACGCCGCCGCCCGCCTCGCCGACCGGGAAGCAGGTGAAGTTCTTCTATGCCACGCAGGTGCGCGAAGCCCCTCCCGTGCTTGTGCTCTTCGCGAACGAGCCGAAGCACATTCCGGAAAGCTACCGTCGCTTCGTGGAGCGGCAGATCCGCGAGATCTGGGCCTTCAAGGGTGTGCCCCTGACGGTTCAGTTCCGAAAAACCAAACCTGAATAACGCGCGGCGGCGGCTCCTCCAAGGAGACCGCCGTTCGCATTACTTTTCCTCCTCTGAAATTTCCCGGTCGTTTTTGATGTTATGGAAGAGATGGCCGGCGCAAGCAAGTGTCGGCGAGATTTCCGACACGACAGGAGAACCCATGAGTCAGGAACAGGACGCACAGCAGCGTCAGAAACAGCAACAAGGCCCCGCATCACCGTTCAAAGGCCTGGCTATGTACCGATGGCTGTTCGTCGCCTTCGCCGTGATCTTTGCGATGCAGTTTTTCTGGAACTGGGCGCGGCAGGAATCTTCTCTCCCCTACAGTGATTTCAAGGAAATGGTCGCCGCAGGCAAAATCGCCAAAGTGGAAATCGACCAGGGGACATTGACGGCGTACGGCGTGAAGGGCAGTGACGAGAGCAGTGCAAAAAGTGGGAAAACGTATTCTGTCGTCATCCCGACCTCCGTCCGCGATGAATCCCTGATGAACCTGCTCGAAGAGAAAAACGTGACGGTTGTGGCAATTCAGAGTACATCGGAAATCTGGAACACCATTATCTGGTTTGTGCTGCCCCTCGCTCTCATGGTGGGCTTCTTCATGTACATGAGTTCACGCCTTCGCGGCGGCGGCTCGGGCGGACTGCTCTCGATGGGCAAGATGAACGCGCAGTCGTACACCAAAGAAAAAGTGAAAACCACCTTCGACGATGTCGCGGGTTCGAAAGAGCAGAAGGAAGCGCTCTTCGAAGTCATCCACTTCCTGCGCCGGCCGCAGGATTTCCACCGTCTCGGCGGACGCGCCCCGAAGGGCGTGCTTCTCGTCGGTCCTCCCGGAACCGGAAAGACCCTGCTCGCGCGAGCGGTCGCCGGGGAAGCGGGCGTTCCCTTCTTTCACGTCGCGGGTTCGGCCTTTCTTGAAATGCTGGTGGGAGTGGGCGCCAGCCGCGTGCGTGATTTGTTCGCAACAGCGAAAAAAAATGCACCGTGCATTGTGTTCGTCGACGAAATCGATTCCATCGGACGCCGCCGCGGCGGCATCCAGGGCTTCTACGGCGGCGGCGCCAGCGAGATGGAACAGACACTCAACCAACTTCTCTCCGAGATGGACGGATTCGAGCCGAGCGAAGACATCATCGTGATGGCTGCCACCAACCAGCCCGATGTACTCGACCCTGCCCTGTTGCGTCCGGGCCGATTCGACCGCCGCATCATCGTCGATCTTCCCAACCTCTCGGAACGAGAAGAAATCCTTGCCGTGCACGTGCGAAAAGTCCCACTGAGCGAGGATGTCAACCTCCGCGACATCGCTCGCGCAACCCCCGGCAATTCCGGCGCGGATCTGCAGAACCTCGTCAACGAAGCTGCGATCATGGCATCCAAGAAACGCAAGGACCAGGTGGAGAAAGAGGATTTCCTCAACGCGCTCGACACGATCATGCTGGGCCACGTCCGCTCGAGCCTCATCCTCAAGGAGGACGAGAAGCGGCGTACGGCGTATCACGAAGGCGGGCACGCCCTTATCGCGAAGCTCACACCGGACTCCGATCCCGTCACCAAGGTCTCCATCGTGCCGCGCGGACGCGCCCTGGGCGTAACCATGCAAACCCCGCTCGACGAGCGGCACAATTACACGATGGAATATCTGCGCTCCCGGCTGACCGTGCTCTTCGGAGGACGTGCCGCGGAGGACATCGTCTTCGGCTCGATTTCCACCGGAGCGGAAAACGATCTCATGCACGCGACGACACTCTCTCGCAACATGGTCGCGCGCTACGGTATGAGCGAGAAACTGGGACACATGTCCCTGATGGATCCCTCGGGAGAATCGTATGTCGGCGACAGTCCCTTCAACCAGCGCAATTTCAGCGAGGAAACACTCAAACTCGTCGATGCGGAAACGCGGCGCATGATCGAGGAGGCCTACGGCGAAGCCAAGCGTCTGCTCGAAGAGCATCGCCCAACTCTCGACCTCATCGCTGAAGCGTTATTGCTGAAAGAAATTCTGGAAGGTGATGAGCTTGATGTCATCGTCCGCGAGAAGCGCATCCCCGAGCATCTCCGGGAAAACGGAAGAACATAGGCTATTGGCCAACAGCCAACGGCCAACAGCCAACGGCCAACAGCCAACAGCCAACAGCCAAAGTCTTACGACGCGCTCCGTACCATGCGTGCGCCGAATGCGCCGTCCATGCGGTGCTTATGCGGATAGGTTGCCAGGAAGCCCTCTTCGTCCACGACGCGTGGGGGAAGGTATTGCCCGGCGTTTTCAAGGGTGAACTCGGGGTGTCTTGAGAGAAAGTCCTTGATGATAAACTGATTTTCTTCCGGTTCCACTGTGCAGGTGCTGTACACCAGTACGCCGCCCGGCCGCACCAGGCGTGCAGCATTCTCGAGGATTGCGCTCTGCGTGACGTTGAGCTTCTGAATATCCTCCAGTTCACGCTTCCACTTGATGTCCGGCTTCTTGCTGAGCGTTCCGAGTCCCGAGCAGGGTGCATCGACCAGCACCTTGTCCGCGGGTTCGAGCGATATTTCCGCCGCATCCCCCTCTTGAATTTCGATAATCGACACGCCGTCCCGCTCGGCGGCCTGGCGGATAAGATTGAGACGCACCTCGTATTTGTCCACTGCGATGATGCGGCCCTGGTTCTGCATATGCTCGGCGGCATGGATCGCTTTCCCTCCCGGTGCGGAGCAAAGATCGATAACGGTTTCGCCAGGCTGGGGAGCGAGCAGGTCACCCACGAGTCCCGCGCTCTCATCCTGGATCGTGAACAGACCCTCGGTAAAAAGTCGGCTCTGACGGATGTTGGGGAGGTTGCGCACGGTCACGTAATCGCGCATATAGAAACACCGGCGATAATCGATACCGACCTCGACGAGTTCGTCGACGAACTGCTTGTAGTCTATGCGCAGCGGGTTGGGGCGCAGGGTGAGAAACGGACGCATGTTATTGGCTTTGCACAGCGACTCGGTTTCCTCGAATCCGTGCCGTGCATGCCAGCGCTTGACGATCCATGTGGGATGCGAATGCACAACAGAGAGATACTGGACTTCGTCATTCGTGGCAAGCGGATAGCGGATGTTCTCGATGTTGCGCGCAATGTTTCGCAGCAGACCGTTCATCGTGTCGGCGAGCCGCTGCCCGCGGTATTTCTTCACGAACTCCACCGCTTCGTTTACCGCGGCGTGATGCGGGATGCGCGTCAGAAAAAGGATCTGATACAGCGCTACGCGAAGGGCGTTGCGTACGTTTGGTGCGACCTTCGAATACTGGCCGTGGTAGAACCCGGTGAGCACCCAGTCGAGCTTGGACTGGTTACGCAGCACCCCATGCACCAACTCGTTGAGAAGGCGTTTGTCGGGAGGATTCAGATCGCCGGTCTCGAGCTCGATGTCGAGCAGCTTGTCGAGATAGGCGTCCGTACGTTCGACGCGCGTCAGTATTTTCACGGCGATTCCGCGCACGCCGATGTATAGGGGCGGCAGGGAGTGTGAGTCGTTGTTCATAGCGGTGTATGCTGTCCTGGATATTACGATGCGAAACGACGCTGACCTGATGTCTCGACGAAGACATCGCGAAGAAGCCGCCGTTCATTTTCTGTGAGATGTTTGCCCCGGCGCTGCATGACGATCGAGGCAGTGGCGCAGAAGCGCTCAAAATCATATTCCTGCAAGCCATCTGCTCCGCCCCACGAAAAGCTGGGGAGAAATTTCGGCGGAAAATCGCCGCCATGGATGTTGCAGCCCACGCCGGCGACGGTCCCGGTGTTGAACATGGTATTGATGCCGCACTTGCTGTGATCTGCCATGATGGTTCCGAGAAACATGCGGCCGGTATCATGTTCACGTGCTTCGAGCGTCACGCGGATGGAGGAATAGTTGTTTTTGAGATCGCTGGTATTGCTATCCGCACCCAGATTCGTCCAGGGTGCGAAATAGGAATGTCCGACGAAGCCGTCGTGCTGTTTGTTGGCAAAGGAATGAAAAATCGTGTCTTCGACTTCGCCGCCGACCTTGCACCACGGACCGATGCTGGTGTTCCTGTAGATCTTTGCCCCGGCCTTGATACTTGTATGCGGCCCGATATACGCCGGCCCCATCACCAGCGCCTGCGGCATGACCACCGCGCCAGCATCAATGATGATCGGTCCCTCGGTTGCATCCAGGATCGAGCCGGCACCGATGCGGGCATCCGGACCGACGAATATCCGTTCCGCCCGGATCAGCTCCGCGGAGGCCGCCATATGCCCCATCGGATCGATCGTCCCGAGCATGAAGAAATCCGCATCCGCTTCGATCATGGAAGCATTACGGTCGATCAATTCCCACGGGAAGCACAGCGCCTCGCTCTCGACCTCAAGGATCGGTGCAGCAAATTCCTTCAGATCCGGACGGCTGTGCGAACTCGAGGAAAGCTCCTCGCGCAGCATGCCGGTTTTCAGCCAATGGTGGATCTTTTCACGCAGCGCCTGGGAAACAACCGTTGCCGCCAGTAAAATACCGCCGGAGGTATACAGCCTGTCTTCCCCACGATGTTCTCGGATAGCGTGTGCCAATGCAGGACGCATCAACGCGGTCCCGCTGATATAGAGATCCGCCCCATCGCTGGTATTCACCGGCAAACCCGTGCGTTCCGACATGACGTCGACCAACCCCATCCGTGTGGACAGCAGCAACTTCTCGCCCGCGAAATACTGCAGTACCCTTTCACGTCCTGTAAAAATGCCGCAGCGCAGGTCGAAATCGGGATGAAGGTGCGTCAGGGGTAAGAGTGTGGAAATCGAAAGATCTTCGAAGAGACAAATTGCCATAATTCACTTAGCTGAGGTACTCGATAATGTACAATTCTGAGCATCGAATGACAACATACCCGCATGGACAAAAGGCGTTCACCGAGTGGAACGCCTTTTTCATAATCGCAGCGGAATCACGGTCTATTTCAGGAGATAATCCTCTTCCGCATACAGTTTCATCTGGAAGAGCAGGTTGCGCAGCATCTGTCGGTATTCATCGACATCCGGAGCCAGACGTACGGTTTCCTTGTACTCGAGGAATGCATTGGTGTACAATGACTTTTTCTCAAAATAGATCGCGCGTATCAGATGAAGTGTCACCTCGTCCGCGCCCATGCCGGTCAGCTCTGCGTCTAGGCGCTGCAGCTCCTGGTTCACCGCGGCAATGGTGTCCGCCGGCAGAATGCGGAAGCTCTGGATGTCGCTCTCCATACCGTCCGACAGGCGGGTGATCCGCCAATGATATTGCCGATCGCTTTCGAGGGCTGGTTTTTCACCGCCATCGTATCGAAAGCTGTTGTCGGTCAGCGTGGCACGTGTCACGACATCGAAGGAATCATTGAGCAGCACGAATTCATACTTCATGGCCTCGTCCGCGTCGACCCATTCGAACAGGGGTTCGGTGGTCATGACATAGTATTTCGGGAAGACGGCGGAAAATACATCCGTATTTCCACGCACCGCACCCAGAATGGGCTCGCCTCTCTTCGCACGCGTATTTTTCATCTGTTTGGCGGCATAGGCCAGAAGCGTGCCTGACGTGCTGCCGTTGCCATCCCTGCTTTTCACAAAGTCGGACAGTTTCTTCGTGGTCTTTTCATCGATACTGAGCAGTCGATTCTGTTCCATCATGAGTTTGACGTAACTGGCAAACGATGTGCGAACGGTCATGCTTTTTCCGAGCACATCGCCCACTTTCACCAGTTCCCATGCAGACTTCTTCCCAGGTTTCCGGGCTTCGACCTTGCCCTTGAGGCTCATCACAACGAAGCCATCCTGCGCAGCCGCGCTGCTGAGCATCAGCAGCATGAGTGCCGGGATGATCATCATACGCAAGTGTTTCATCGAGGACTCCTTTCTATCGAAATGACGTTTGCTTCGAGTTCTTGCAGTTCAGGAACGCTCCATCGAGGCAGCACGGGTTCACACGTCGGTGTAGGGCCAAAATATGCAGGAATGCGCTGCATTCCCCGCTGTTTCTGCAGCAGGCCCGCGAAGAAGAACAGCTCGTGTTTCCGATGGAGCTTGCATTCTGTCCACTCACAAAATGGAGATAATCGGGTAAAAACAAATGACGGACTCTTTTGCGTACCATAGACCCCCGGCGCTTGTTCCCTCAGTTCGCTTCGCGCCGCTGCAAGGGTGGACGCATCGCAGCCGGCCAACCCGATAACATCGCCATCGACATCAACCGATACAAGCGGGATATCCAGATAGTTGCGAAGCAGGCCTCGCCAGAGCTGCAGCATATGCGCGAGAGTGAGCTCCCATTCCTCAAAATACACGAACTCGTTGAAGCCTCGCAGCTCCGTTGCGAAGTACGTCTCCCGCACCAGACTGTCGCGGAGCTGCTCATCCTTTTTCCCGGCAAGGAAACGCAGAAAATAGCGCATTTCCCTGTTGCCGGCGTCGTCTCCGTCGCACACTGCGGCGATTTCCGGCACCACGAGCTTCCACGCTTCCACTCCCGGAAGCAGGTCGATGCCGGTCCAATGGCGGCCTTCCTCCCTTGCTTCGCAAGCGCGAACAGCCCAGGCAAACTGTGTGAGGACGAATCCGCTGTGGATCAGCCGCACCCGGGCAGGGAACGCCTCTTCGTCCTCGAACGCCGCGGTGAGTATCTCGGGAAGCGGATTGGCACTGCCCGAAAATTCACGCCTCATGCGCCTCTCCAGAATCCAGAAGTGCACACGTGTCGTGAACGCGCTCGCGGGGATAAACAGCAGCACGGCAGTCGCCATGAGGTTGTAGCTGATCTTGAAGTCGAAATAGAAGAACGCAATCAGCGGGAGAAAGAACACGATCACCGCCTCGGTGAAAAGCATGCTGGTGATGAGCACACCCACCTGGAAACGGCTCACCGGCTTCGTTCTGAATACGCGATAAACGGCGATGCTCAGATAGGACAGGAGGAAGACCAGCAGCCAGTCGGCCCAGATCGGGACTGGCGAAATGAAGTTGCCCTTCAGCAGCATGTTGATCACATTGGCATGGACGAGAATGCCCGGCATGTCGGGTCCCTCGATACCGATTTTCTTTCCCATCGGCGTTTTGTGCGTATCGCCGAGATAAAACAGGCCGCCTTCGTTTACGAAACCGACCAGCACGATGGCATCCTTGAAATAATCGCCGTCATACATGCTGCCGAAAATCACATCCGCGATGGGTGCGCTTTCGAACTGCATATAGGTCCCCGTGTAATAGATGATCTGGGGGTCGGGGGGCAGACGCAGCAGCGGCGCGATGGCATCAGGCTGTGCGATCGAGAGCATCCGCACCGGCAGGCTCAGCCACTCCTCCCCTTCGATCATGGAGCGAGGGAGAAAACGCCGCACCACGCCATCCGGATCGGGAACGAGATTCGCGAATCCATATTGCGCCTGCGAGGCCCTGACGCGGTCGTCCAACGGGTAAATCGGCTTGTGGGTTTCCTCGTCGAAGGCGTTGACAACCACCACGTTAGGAACGTCATGGAGCGCACTGACCAGCGCCTCTATTTCTTCCTGCCGCTCTGCGGGGAAGCGCTCGAAATGCTGCCGGTCGAAATACACGTCGATGCCGATCACCCGGGCTCCGAGTGCGTGCAGTTTGCGGATGAGAAGCGCGATCATGCCATCGGGCGTCGGCGCCACCTCGCCGACGTTCACGACCTTGATGCGTGCGTCGGGAAACTCTGCGTCCTTGACAGCGAATATCGCGTCCAGACTGATGTCGGCGATGTTCAGGAAATCAATGCGGTCGAGAATCGGATTGAGGAAGGAGGTATCGTCGGCCTCGGGGAGGTTGTCGGAAATGACGATAAGCACCTGCACCATTCCCATGACCAGCAGGGAAGCGATCAGGTATTCCAGACGAAAGAAGTACTGGAACAGGCGCTTGCGCATACGAACAATCAGTTTTTGTTGACGGACTCTGCCGGCACAGTATAGAATTTCAGCGGCCGAAAAACAAGATAGGCGTGCGCGCTAGAACCCGTCGGTCAGATCGAAGCCGAACAGCACGCCGAAATACCAGCGCCATTCCTTCCCATACGTGACATTGCTGAATTGGAAGGTGCGGGTGAATTCGTCGAGTCCGTATGCACCGCTGAAAAACACACGCGTCGGATACATGGAGAACGAAAAGCTTTCCAGCCTGAGTTCGAACCCGACATCCTTTTTCATGCCTCCGACCGTGAATTGATCCGGAGCCATGACGGCGTCGCCGATATCGAAGAAAAGACCGCCGTACAGCTTGTCGAAAAAGATGTGCCCCACGCGCAGATCCATACTGGGGATGATCGGGAAGCGGTACGTCAGCTGCGCAGTGGCAAGCTCGTTGCCACCGAGCGCATAATACGTGTACCCCTGCATGCCGGTAATGCCGCCGGCGTAGAAATTGAAGAAGTCGTCGACCTCTTCACCCAGGATGGTCGCTGCGCGAAAGCGCATCGACAGCGTGTGTCCACCCCAGGGCATCGCCATGGCGCCCAGCAGATTCGCGTCGAAACGGTGGAAGTTGAAATCCTTGTACAAGGGAACGAGCATGCCGGAGTTCCGGTCGATTTCGTAGTCCCCATCAGGATTGTAGTTGTTGAATTCGTAATTGTAGGACAGCGAAAACCGAACGCCCACGGGATTGATTTCACGGTCACGCGTCGGCAGCATCTGGCGGAAACGGAACGATGCGCTCAGGTCGTTGCCGACGAGGTACAGATTATCGCGCGCGGGCACGGGTATTTCACTGTCCGGCAGCCGGAACTGTCCGGTCGTCGATGTGTAGCGGTTGTGCGTGTAGCCGAACTCGACGCGCATGTGATTGCTCGCGATATTGTGTCCGAGCCGCACGGCGAAGGCCAGCAGGTTGAAATCGACGTCGACGCCGACGGTATCGAGGGGGAAAGGAATTTCCGTGCTGGTGCTGCGCGTGACGTTGTACACTTCGAGCATGAGGTCCGGATACAGGCCGAGTGAACTGAACAGCGGAAGCTTGTCGCGGTATGTGACGTTGAGATACAGATCTCGCTCACCCCGGAGATTGATCGAGGCGCTCGCCAGAAACTCGAGGCGGTTGAGCACGTCGGTACCGTACATCATGAGTCCCGGCTTGAGCAGATCGAGTCCCTTGTTGTCGGGATTATATTCGTCGACGCGAATCGTCGGGAAATACATCATGCTCTGGAAAAGGCGCTCATAAAACGGCGTCTTGTATTCCGGCGTCTTGGTGTCGTCGAAGGCGTTGAGCTCATCCCAGTCCCACTCCCCTGTCGATGCGATCGGTGAGGAGTACATCCGTGAAGGAAGATAATCGTTGCTCTGCAGCATTAAAGGCGCGGCTTTGCGCAACAGGGCGAGTTTGTATCCGCTCGCTGTATAGTCCGCATAGACCAGATCCCCGGACGGGCTGATATCGGGCATGAACGCTCCGCCGACAACGTTGGTCAGCTGCGCATCGGGATTGTTTCCCTCAAGTTCATGCCGGTAAATGTTGAAAATGCCGGCGCGATCGGAGACGTACAGCACGGCCTTTCCGTCGTCGGTCACCCGGGGATCGCGGCAGTCATACAGCAGGTGCGCGATGATGACCGTGAAGCCGCTGCCGTCCGGATTGACGCGTGCGACCTGCCGCTTTGTTCTGCTGGAATAGCCGAATACGATATAGCTGCCGTCGGGCGCCCATTTCGGTGTGAAAATCTGTTCACCCTGCGTGAAGGACGTGAGCGCGCGAAAGCCGCTGCCGTCGCTGTTCACCAATCCGAGATTGATCGTGCCGTCTGTGACGAACGCGAAGGTGATGTATTTTCCGTCCGCTGACCAGGAAGGATTGAAGGCGCGCAGTCCGCGCGTGAGCGGTTCTTCCTGCTCGGTTTTCAGATCGTAGGTGTACAGGTCGTAGTAGAGATGCCCGTACACGGAGGGATCGTTGTATTTCGAATACACGAGCTTCGTACCATCCGGAGACCAGCCGAGCGTGGAACGGACGCCCGGCGCGATCATCTTCTCTTCCCCGCCCTCGCTGTCGCGGATGTAGATGGCGGACTGCCCGAAATAATCGGATGTCTTGTTCGAAACGTATGCGAGCTTGCTGCCGTCGGGCGACCACTCGGGGTGAAAATTTCCGAAGCCGACCTGGGCGATGATTTCCCCTTCCTTGCGATTCGCCAGGACGGGTGCGATGCGCTGCTCGTATTCGTTTTTCAGAGACGCAGCCCACTCGTTGTACAATTCCTTCCCGCTCTTCCCCAGCACGTTGTCGATAGCGGCATCCACGGTGAACACAAAGGGCTTGCTCATCTCGCGGGTGATGGCGGGGAGCTTGTCCTCTCCATACTTCTGCGCGATGTAACGCGTGAGATTATACCCCGCATTGTACACGCTCTCGTTGCCGAGGCTGGTCTTGCCGAAAGCACTCATTTCACCCCAGCTGAGCATTGAGTCGGTGAGGACGTAGCTGCGGAGAATCATGTCGCGATGCGCGTCCCAATGCTCGTAGCCCAGCAGGCCGCGCTGGAACTGCGCCGTGCCCTCGGCGAACCAGGGCGGGACGATGACGCCGGGGAACGGATAGGAGACAAGAAGATTCGGAAATCCGTAGAGTACGTCCTTGCGCCGCTCCTTCTCGTAGCCGAACCATTGGAATGTCAGCGCCGGGATACTGCGCCCGAATTTCATCGCCGACTGTATCTGGATGATATGCGTGAATTCATGCGCGATAACGTTGCGCAGCCAGTTGTGCGTGCCGCGGAGTTCGAAGTCCAGCGGCGACGCCCATATCTCGATCTTGTTGTTGAAGAAATATGCCGCGCCGTTCGAGTAATCCGAGATATCCTTCATGATCAGGCTGACGCGCGTATCCGGCTCGTGGTTGTACAGCGACGTGATCGGACCGTACACTTCCTCCGCGACCTTGGCGGCCACGCGCGCGGTATGCTCGGCGCCCTCGTGAAAATGGACGAAGAAATGCTTCGTGGTAATCGTGTACCAGTCCTTTTCGGGCGCGGAATAATTATCCGGCTGCGCGAATGCGGGAGCGGTTCCGAGGATGAATAGCGTCGCGATCAGGAAGGGGGCGAATGTTCTTTGCGTCATGGATTCCGTATGTCGGATATGGACTTCGTGTGTCGGAAATGGACTTCGTATGTCGGATGAATGCTTCGTAAATGCCAGGAACGCTGCGGTTGGCTGCGTTGATTTGCGCCTCGTTATTTCACGACGGCGACCTTGATGATTTTTTCTCCGGTCTTTCCGCCGGCTGTAACTTTCACATGCGCCAGATAGGTGTCGCTCTGGATGTCGGAGACGTTCCATGGGATGTCCGTATCCGTTCCGCCTGCGGCGTTCGCACTGATCTCGTCGACCTTGTCTCCTGCCAGATCGTAGATTTTCACCGTGACACTTGACGCTTCGGAAACATATAACCGGAAGAACGTGGTGTTGTCGTACACCGGATTCGGCCAGTTGTAGCATCGATTCGGCGGGAAATACTCCGCGATGGGGGCGGACGCCGCGAACGGTCGGGTTACGGAAAATGCATTCCGCTCATCGCAGTTCCGGGAACGCCAAAGAAGCTGCTCTGGAGTGATCGCGTTGCCAGTGCCATAAACAAAAACCGTTCCCTCGGGCGAAGCTGCCGCGATGGCGAGCTTTCCGTCGCGAGAGGGGAAAAGCACGACATCCGCATTCTCAGGGAGCGGGATAGGGAATCCGTCCGCCTGTCGGGCCCCGGTCGTGAACTGCCAGATCATGTTTTCGCCGACACCGAAAACCGCGTGGCCATGTCCGGAACCGAGATCCGCGGACAGGGCATAACGAACGGGATAAGGAACGGGATACGCGTCGACGGATGAAAGACTGTAATTGAGGACACGCATGCTGTTCTCCCCGCAGACCACGGCATCGAGGCGGCCGTCGCCGTCGACATCTGCCATCGCGGCATGTGTCAATCCTGAATTCAGACCCAGCGGGTCATGGTCGGTAAAACGAAGATCCACCGTCGCAGGATCATTGGGCAGACTCTTGATCAGGAGGTCCGAACCCGAGATCATCGCTTCGATCATGCCATCGCCGTCCATATCCCCAGCCGCCGCCGTCGTGCCGTAGGAATTGATCTC
>JACZJN010000123.1 GCA_014860565.1 Bacteroidota bacterium | reverse complement strand
GCGTAATGTACATCCGGTGATTTCGCCTCTGGACACGAAGACGCGAAGTCACAAAGACACGAAAAATAGTAAAAGGCGCTCTTGGTGGGCGCCTTTTTTTTGCGGTACGTCGTGTGGGTATCAGGGGCGGATGAAGGGGCGGGTGGCGATGGCACCACCTGCCTGCAAGCGCAGGAGATAGGCGCCGGGACGGAGCGCGCGCGTGTCGAGCATGGCCTGTTGCCGGCCCGCCCCGCGCGTGTCGTCTATGATCCGCGCCACCTCCCGGCCGAGCAGATCGTGCACCGTAATAACCACATGTCCTGCCCGCGTCAAGAAGTACGGCACGACCGCCGTCGCCGGGACAGGATTCGGATATGGCGATCCGATATCCACGCCTCCCGCGCCCGGAATATCCGCGATGCCATTGACCGTGCGCAGCAGGGTCATACGATTGAACGTCGAGCCGGCGCTGCTCGCCGGCGTCCCCCCGATGACGCTGTGGATGACTCCGTCAGCGGGCTTGCAGGTGATCACATATTCACCTTCGCCACCAAGCGGCCAGAGAAAGATTACTTTGATTTCCAGAGAGTCGGGAATTCCGACTGCCTTGTCCGTTTCGACGAGCCTTTGACGTCCATGACGCAGATTCAAGGGAGAATATGCCAAACCAACCCCGACAGAGTCATCGTACCACAGCTCCCGTTCCCTGCTCCTGTACTGGTCGATCCAGGCCCAGGCCGTCCAGTGTTCGCCCGATGGACCATCCGCAACGATCTGGATAGGGTATCGGGTGATCCAACGGGAATGCTGTTCTGGCGGTTGGAAGGTGTATGTGAGCAAATAGGTTGAATCGGTCTTGGGACCGCCGTACCGTGTCTGAGTCTGCCTGAACTGCTCGTACACAAGCTGCTGATCCTCGGTCGAATCGGGCAAGATGGCGTCGAGCACGTCGACGTAGGCTCCGGGCAGCATGCTGACGGTGTCGCTGACGGCCACGAAGACCTCGCCGGAAAGCGCCTGCATTGTGAGACGGTAGCGTAACACCGGACGTCCGGCGGCAGGCTGCGCGACGTAGCAGAATTGATCCGGCGGATGCACGTCGAGGGCAACCGGCGTCCACATCGAGTCCGCCCCGGCGCGCTCGAGCGTATATCCGGCGATCTGTCCACCGAGCCCCGGATCGTTCCACTCCAGCAGCGCCTCGTTTCGGGCAAGGCTGCTGCGATTGCTCGCCGTGAGTAATAGCGGCTGCCTGTCGGGGATGGTGAGAAGATACCCGTCGAGCAATGCCCGTTCGGCATCAAGACGATGGAGCAGATGGCCGGGGGTGTCCGCCGAAGCCCAGTGCCGTCCCCCGTCGCGCGTGATATACATCCGTTTCGTATCGTAATTCTCATGGACCATCCAGACATCAGTCGTGTCGAGCATGGCGACGGAACGGGAGGGTTGGGCAGGAGCCAGGATATGCCCGTCCACCGGCAGCGGAATCCGATGCCATACCCGTTCACCCCCGGTAGCGACAAACAGGGTATCATCGTACCACATCATGACATGCCCGCGCCAGTCCGTGAAGAGGTCCCTGCTCTGCACGGGTGCCTGGTCGGCATACCAGCTCAGCCCTCCGTCCGTGCTGACAGCGAGGCTATCAATACGATCACGTTTATAGCCATTCATGATGCGGAGGTTGTCGACATCTCCATACAATTGGAAGGATGCACCGGAAAACGGAAGCGCGCAGCGGGTGAAGACCGTACCGTCATTCGTGATCCTGTACACTCCACCCTGGACGGACACGAGCAGCACCGAATCTGCTCCCCCGGCAAAGCTGCCAATCTGGGCATTCGCAGGGACGGGAAACCGGTCGCAAACGCGGAACGATGAATACGTCCACGATGCCCCGTCGTCTGTCGTCCTGCCGAGGATATAGGCCATGCTGTCCCGTTTCGCAGACACATGCAGATAGACCAGGAGTCCCCTGCCATCCATCTTCCAATCGAAATGGGCCACGTAATACGCACTGTCCGGCGGCTGTGCGAGAACTGCCTCCCAGTGTTCCCCGCTGTCGCGCGTCCGCTTCAGTCCAAGATTGCCATCGCTGTGTATCCAATCCGACGGACCCAGCACCTTGACCAAATAGGACGTCGGCATCGGAGTCCAGGAAATCTGGGCGTGAAGCGGTGCGGCGTGGGGCAATGCCAGCAGCATGAGACAGCCGATGGTCCGGAAGAAGTGTCCACCACCAGAGACCAACGACAGCGCGCGTTTGGGCATCACGTTTCTTGAAATATGTTCCAACCTGTCCCCCCAGAGGTTCCTGAATGTGTATGCGGCAAACTATCGTTTGCGGACAACAATGTCAACAACACACAGGCCCCCGTATCCACGCTCAGTGCAATTCCGCACCCCTTGTGCGGGAATTCCTTACTTCATATTATTGGGTATCTTTCTCGTTTTTCATCGCCGCAGGGCGACCATTCCACCAACCAAATTCCCGGGAGGAAGCATGCACGTGATTCAAACCCAGAACAGAGGGATTGCACATCGAATCTGCCTGCATCTGCCACGATTGCTTCTGCTGTTCCCCCTTCTGTTTGCCTTGCAGGCCGGGGGGTGTTCCGACGACGATCCGCCGGTCGATCCGTGGAACGGTACGCTCGATACGCGCATTGTCGGGGACTGGGCTTTATGTAATGAGAGCTGGGAATACGGATACAGCGGCATGCGCATCGATGCGGACGGGCATATCACCGTCCTTGGCATCGACTGGTCCACGGGTAAATCCTGCGTTCTGACCTCAACACCCTACAACGTCTGGGCAGAGATCGAGACGCGTGACAACCGGTTGGTCTACAAGCAGGTCGAACGGGCGTACGACACGCTGACCTGGACACTGAACGGAGACCGGATGGAATGGTTCAAAGTCGTGGGGTTCCCCGATCGTAGACTACGCCGCATTCAGCCGGAGCAGCAGATGACCGAGGCGGTTCCCATGCTTTTCTCGGCGACGATCTCCGGCGTCCCTTTCCAGTTGAAAAGCAGGGCGCCGTGGCTCCCCGTGTTCGCGAGGATGGAACCGTGTGGTACAGTCACCGATCTCGGTATTGGTTGCTCACAGGATTGGGCCTTCGACTTCGTCGTGCATGATTACACCGGCCCGGGAAGCTATCCCCTCACGATGTCCGGGATTGGACATGGACGTGTCAGCCAGATTGACGGAGACATGATCTGGAGCGGGTATACTGACAGCACGCATACCGGCACAATCACGATATTATCCTTCGATCAATCGCTCAAGCGCTGCAAGGGGACCTTTGAATTCGACGCCCTCATGGCTGGCGGAGGCGATATCCGCGAGGTGCGAAACGGCGTCTTCGATCTCCCGATCACGCGATAGATGCGCGATTTCTTTTAAGAATCTACATTAAGGACAAAAGGCTAATCCATTCAAATAGAATAGATTAGCCTTTTTCTCTCTTACCTGATCAATTTGGATGGCCGAGCCGACGAACGTCCCGCAACTACCGCGGTGTCAGCAACCGCCGTTTATGTCGAACGGGCACACAGACCTGAACGGTGGCTCGCCGCTACGTACCTTATAACAGCGCTTCGATCGCGCTTTCCCAGGCTTCCTTTGTCTGGAGACCGACTTTCGAGGAAACGACTTTGCCCTCACGGTCGATCAGGAACGTGGTGGGAATGCTCTGCACGCCGCCATAGGCCTGGGCGACTTCTCCGTTTCCGTAAACGATGTCGTAATTGATTCCCTGCTGCTTGACGAACTGTGCGACCTGCGCCGTTGCCGTCGGATCGTCGAGAGATATACCCACGATTTCAAAGCCCTTGTCGCGATAGGCCTTCTGCATGGCGATGAAATCGGGTATTTCGCGCTTGCAGGGACCGCACCACGTGGCCCAGAAGTTGAGCATGACGACCTTGCCCTTGTAATCCGAAAGCGATTTGCTGCCGCCTCCCACCGAGGCCAGCGAGAAATCGGGTGCGGAACTGCTGCTGTTGCTGCTTCCGCTCTCCCCGGCCGTTTGCTGCATCATCACACTGGGTTCGGGCGCGTTCATTTTATTGATGACCAGAATCGCCACAATGACGACCGCAAAGGCAGTCATCACCATCGCGAAGCTGCTGATGCCCTTTTTCTCTCCAGCTTTCTGCGCCGTTTTCTTTTTGCTGCTCATATCTTTTTTCATCCGTCCTGACTCACTGTCTAGAAATACAATGCGTGAATTTGCTTACTGGGCGCCAAGGAAGCCGCGCAGTTCCTGCACGATTTCCATCTGGCGTTCGATGGGGAAATCCTTTTCATCCATCGCCGAGCCGAGTGAACCCCAGATGGGTTCTCCGCAGCGCAGGCAGCGAATCCCCTTCTCCATGAGAAAAGTAATCGCATCGGGATACGCTTCGACGAGGTCTTCGATAATCGTTTCGCGGGAAATTGTCGTGGCCATGGCCGCACCTGTGCTGTTCATGAGCATAGGATGCATGAACGGCGTGAAAGTTGCAGTATGGGAGAAGGGGGCGTGCTGCAGGCGGGAACCCGTCTAGGGCTGCCCGCTATTTCCTGGAATTCGGATTCCCGTTGGTTTTTGTCTGCTTGTCGTTCTTGTTTGGTCGGGAGGGTGCTGCGGACTTCTGTTCACGTGGCGTGCTCTTCGCAGGCTTCGCTGTCTGTTGCTGTGCAGGCTTCGCTGTCCGCTGTGCAGGCTTCGCTGTCCGCTGTGCAGGCTTCGCTGTCCGCTGTGCAGGCTTCGCTGTCCGCTGTGCAGGCTTTGCTGACTGCTGCTGCGCAGGCTTTACTGTCCGCTGTGCAGGCTTTGCTGTCTGCTGCTGCTCGGGCTTCTCTGTCCGCTGTGCAGGCTTTGCTGACTGCTGCTGCGCAGGCTTTGCTGACTGCTGTTGCGCAGGTCTGCTGTTTACCTGGGGATCCCGCGGAGTGACAGCATCCCTTTTCTGCGTGGGGGATTCGGTCCTTTCAGACGGTGGCCGTATATCCTTCAACTGTGTGAGTTTTGATGGAGCCGCGCGGTGACCATTTCTGTCCTCACGCTCGATCTGCGGACGGTAGATCTGCAGCTGTCCCTTCTCCACTTTCTCGCCCGGCGCGCTATTGTTGTGAACAGCGTACGGTTTGATGGTGTGGCCGGTCGCTCGCTGGACGTCTTCTCTTTGCGGCCCTGTGATGTACGTAGAATTTCTGCTCTTGTCTATGTATGTGTGGTTAATCACCGTCGAGGTCCGATATTCACGGTCACGGTCGTTTCTATCTATACGATAGCGATGCAGATCATGTCTCTCGATATCCCTGTCGCGAACGAACGTCCAATGGTCGTGGCCGCGATGATGACTCTGTCCTCCAAAGCTGAGGCTGATGCTGATCCCCGGCCCCATCGGTTCCCAACCGTAATAGCCTTGTGATCTTCTCCAGGTTACCCACGAGGGTCCCCACTCATTGTCGGGCACCCAGAACCAACCATAGTAATCGTCATAATCCCAGCGTCCATAGTGAAACGGGGCCCATCCCCAGCGGTAATCCGATACCCAGGTCCAGCCATAATCCGTGTATATCCAGTGACCCTGTGTTGAATAGGGTGCGAAGTCCGGCCCGGCGTCGGGAAGCCAAACATAACCGTATTCCGGGTAATCGACCCATTGTCCGTAGGGACTCAAATGATCATAGAACAGTTGGAAACTGATTCCAAAGCTCTGAGCGGAGGCCCGTTGAGAAATTGCTCCCAACGAGAGTATCGCTGCAAGGACAATAACGATGCGAATTCCTACTGAACCTTTAATGAAGTGATCCATTCGGACGCGAGTTTTCAACCCACCGTGGTCTATCATGATATCTCCATGCGATCGGGGTACTATCCAAATTATACTGAAGGATAGGAATACTCGCGTGCGCATGTATTACACAACTCTCGGAATGATTTGTACTATTCACACATGATGCGATACGTGTGCATCCCCTGAATGGCGAGCGTCTCCTCCCCTCTCCCCGGTTTCATCGTCGTGCGCGTATGATGAGACGAACAGGGCGAGCACCGTGGCGGCGTTGCTTCAGCGGAACGTCCGATTGCATCCACCTCGCGGACAGGAGTTCCAGGCACTGCAGGAACGCGGATGCACACGGATCGGGCGGATTGCCACGGATGGATTTTTCTGGCTTCGCCCTCGCGTGATCCGATCCGAACTTTGATAATTGAAGATATCCCGGTTTACCTGATCAGAGCGATAAGTCGCGTGGTCTGCGTGCCCGCGGCGATGAGCCGGAGGAGATACGTCCCCGGCGCGAGGCTGGCGGGACGGAGGAACGCGTGATGGGAGCCGGCGGAACGCCAGCCTTCCGCCAGCTGGGCCACGCGGCGGCCCAGCAAGTCGTGGACGGTGAGCGCCACCTCCCCTGCGACGGGAATATCATAGCGCACCGTCGCGCCGTCGGTCAGCGGATTCGGGTAGCTCGAGAGCGTCGGGGTCGACGCCGGCAAAGGCGGTGCATCGGTGCTGTTGACGTGTTCGATGAGCGTCCACTCCCGGGCGTCGAATGAGTGGGTAAAACTGGTCTCGAACTGATAGTTCAGATACCGAATTCCCACTCCGTACCCGAGTATGAAATAGCTTTCCCAGTACATCACCATGCCTGTTGAAGGACCGATCGTAAAAATCGCGCAAGAATCCGGGAGCATCCAGCCCTCCCACATATGCTCTTTGCGTCGTGTCATTCCCGGATGCTCCGGTCCTGAAGTAACATTCGGTTCCTGCATCTGGAAGTCCAGTCCCGGATACACGCCCTCGTCACGCCAGTAGTGGTAGATCGAGCGGTACTCGAGGATGCGTCCCCGAGTCGTATCCGCCGCTTTCCCTTCCATCTGCCTGACAAGCTCGACAGGGTGCACCCGGATGAGAGCGGTGCTGTCTGCAGGCGGAAGGAAGCGCACATCCGCAGTGCCATAAGCAGTGTCGAGATGCTGACTGTAGACCCCCGTGATCTCCCGCACCCTGTACCGCAGAAGCCTGTCCGCAGCGGGAAGGAGGTAATCGACCTGATCGAAATATTTGCCGGTAAATGGTGTGATGCTGTCCGTCACCGCGGTCGCGGTGCCTCCGCCTTCGGCGGACAGGGTCACGCGGTAACGAACGGTACGGGCGCCCTGGATTGTGCTGTCGAGGTATTGCTGCCCCAGAGCTGGACCTTGGGCGATGCGCATCCATGATGAGTCCGCGCTGCTGCGCTCGATTTCGACCTGGTTCACCTTCCCGTCGAACGGATCTGACCAGCGCAGGAGCGTCTGCAGGTGACGGGTCGTACTGAAATCTTCCGCCGTGGCGATCATGGAAACCGGGTTTGGCAGGCGCACAGCCGCGATGGTGCTTCCCCGTTTCTCCTGAGCGAGGAAGTCCGAAGGACCGATCCTCCACACATCTGTCATGGACTGATCGACGGGCTTCCAGGTCATGGAGGGAGCATCACGGTAATACGGGATGCGACTCCAGTGACCGCCTCTGTCTTCCGAGGAAAACAGTGCCGAAACAAGCTCGTATTCCGGATGGACCTCCACATATGAGAATGCGATGAAGCGGCCGCCAGGAAACGCGAGCATCCGCTGCCACTGCATCGATCGATCGTTGAAATCCTGGATGAACGGATAGGTGACTTCCGTCCAGGTTTCATCCGCGTCGTCGAAGAACAGAAAGGACTGCGGCGGAATCGTATCGTAGATATTCGCGAGCACGGTGCCGTCATAGCCTGCCCCGAAGCCCGTGATCCGAAGCCGCAGCGTATCGTACTTCCATGTCTCTCCGCGGTCCGTGCTCCGAGCGACGATGCTCAGCGTGTCGGAGCTGCTGAACGCCCAGCCCTGTCCCCCGCCCGTGAAACGCAGCTGCTGCATCCCGGCCAGTTCCGGGACCTCGACCCAGCTGCCGCCGAGATCGTCGCTGCGGAAATATCGGCCAGCCGCGGCCGTGTACAATGTGCTGTCCGTTGAAAAGATGAGCTTCGTGGCCCCGTTGGGTAGAATCTCCTTCGCAGGCATCCGACGGACGGTCCAGGTCTGTCCGGCATCCTTGGTGATCAGAACACCGAGCGACTGCGTATCCTTCGCCGCGTTCCATTCGCCGAAGGTGAGTACGGCAGTACCGCCAGGCATTGCGAAAAGGTCATATGCAGGCAGATGCCTCTCCCACATCCGTGGTATCTGGGCTATGGTCCAACTCCTCCCGCCGTCGGTGGAGTGACAGAGCGTGTCGTTCTCCAATGGGAGCATATACAGTTCATCCTCGGCCGCGACATGTAACGCGCGGATAACGAACGGCGCTTCGAGAGAATCGACGACAACCTGCGCATGCATTGAACACGCCAGCAGCAGAAGCAGAACGGCACTCACTCCCCGTCTCATTACACGCCTCCAGTTATCAGATGTGTTGCCCCTATAATATATTTTTTTTTAACAGATGCAAGAGCAGAAAACCAACTCCCCGAAACAATGTCAGTGGAGGCGCAATCCCAGTGCGTGAAGTAGCTTAACCGCCTCCGGTGCGAGTCCGGCAGCATTCACATCACAGGCGGCGAATTCACGGCGCACACTGTACTCTGCCCGCAAGCGCGCGAATTCCGCCGCTGCCGCTTCGCCGTCCATCTCCACCGCCGCCCGCAGTGCCGCATCATCCACCCTCACGTCATACACCCCCCGCACCACTTCAAGCACCTCCCCGTAAACATCCCTGCGAAAAATAGTGGGAAGATGTTCTCTTTCTATATTCTCGTGTCTTTGTGTCTTCGTGTCTTCGTGTCCGGAAGTATCAAGGTCCGATGAAACTCTCCGCCCCGGCTCCATTCTGATCCACCCACGCAACGCCTCCGCAACCATCTCCGTCCCACGCAGCTTGCCGTCCCACGCATGTCCTGCGATATGCGGGGTCGCGATGTCCGCCACGTTAACGAGCGCGGGATCGATGCGCGGTTCGCCGGGAAAGACGTCGAGCACGACCGGATTCCCCCGCTCCGCCCATCGGAGGACGGCGGCCGGCTCCATCACTCCCCCGCGCGCGGCATTAACGAAAACCGTCCCTGGATGCATGAGAGAAAATTGCCCTTCCCCAAAAAATCCTGCAGTCGGGAATCCCCCTTCCCGCGTCAGCGGCACATGCAGCGTGACGACGTCGCAGGCGAGAATTTCCTCCATCGAAGAGAAACCTACGTCGCTCCATGAGACCGGTGTCTCTCCGCACCGTTCACGCGGGGGATCGTTGTAGACGCAGCGCATTCCCATCGCGCATGCGACATCCGCGACCTGCGTGCCGACATGTCCGACGCCGACGATACCGACCGACGTCGCGCCATCGAGAGAAATACGTTCGCGCGCCTGAAGTTCCAGCATCACCGCCACCCACCATTCCGCCACCGACCGTGCATTGCTCCCCGCGGCGGACGCGTGCGTGATGCCGTGCGCGTCCAGCCATGCGGTATCGAAGTGATCCGTGCCCGACGTCGCCGTCGCCACGAAACGGACCGGTGTCCCAGCCAGAAGATCGGCATCCACGCGGATTGTCGAGCGGCAGAGCAGGACGTCGGCGGTGGGCACAAGGCGGCGGAGTTCCACCAGATCGCGCGAGTCGAAGAGGCGGATTTCGCCGAGTCCTGAGCAGGCGGATTTGATTTGCGGGATGTTATGGTCGGCGAGGATGAGCACGGGATATTACGGATTACGAATTACGG
>JACZJN010000122.1 GCA_014860565.1 Bacteroidota bacterium | reverse complement strand
TCCCCGTGCAGACGCGTCCCTCCCCGCGCAGACGCGTTGACTGACAGTCCGTATTATGGAGATATCCGCTAAAATTTCATATTTTATGGAACAGGTCGCAAATCCGGAATTGAATATGCATACACGCTTTCTCGACGCATTGAATCGCCGCGTGCTGGTCTTTGACGGCGCCACGGGCACGAACCTGCAGACACAGAATCTGACCGCCGAGGATTTCGGCGGCGCGGAACTCGAAGGCTGCAACGAATACCTCGTGCTCTCGAAGCCGTCGGCGGTGGAAAATGTCCATCGCGACTTCCTCGAGGCCGGCGCCGATATCATCGAAACCAATTCCTTCGGCTCCACCAGCATCGTGCTGGCCGAATACGGGATTGGGGACCTCGCGTACAAACTCAATTACGAAGCCGCCGCCATCGCCCGCCGCATGGCCGATGCCTACAGCACCGACGAACATCCGCGCTTCGTGGCAGGATCGATGGGACCCACCACCAAGCTCCCTTCGCTCGGACACATCGGCTTCGATGCGATGCGGGATTCATACTACGAGCAGACGGCAGGACTGATCGAAGGCGGGGCAGACCTGCTCTGCGTCGAGACCTGCCAGGACATGCTGCAGGTCAAAGCGGCGCTCGCGGCAATACGCATCTACTTCGAGGAGAAACAGACACGCATCCCGGTGATCGTGTCGGTGACGATCGAAACCATGGGCACCATGCTCATGGGAACGGAGATCGGCGCCGCGGTCACCACGGTCGACCCGTATGACATCGTCACGGTCTTCGGCATGAACTGCGCCACCGGGCCGAAAGAAATGGAGGAAAACCTCCGCTATATCTGCCAGTATTCGCCGCGTCCGGTTTTCGTGATGCCCAACGCCGGTATTCCCGAGAACATCGGTGGGCACACCTGCTACAAACTCACGCCCGAAGAACTCGAGCAGTTCATGCGCCGCTTCGTGGGGGAACTCGGTGTCGCGATCATCGGCGGCTGCTGCGGCACGACTGCCGAACATATCTCGCGACTCGCGACGCTTGCGCGCGAAGTGCGTCCGGCCGAGCGTGAGATCGACCGCAGCGCCATGATATCGTCCCTTTACGCTCCGGTGCCAATGCATCTCGATCCCCCGCCGCTGCTGATCGGCGAACGCTGCAACGCCAACGGTTCGAAGAAATTCCGCGACCTGCTTCTCGGGGAACGCTACGACGACATGGTCGCCATGGCCCGTGAACAGATCCGCGAAGGGGCCCATCTGCTTGACGTCTGCGTGGCCTACGTGGGCCGCGACGAACGCCGCGACATGCGGGAAGTAGTCTCCCGCTTCAACACCCAGGTAAGCATTCCTCTGATGATCGATTCGACCGAGGTCGAGGTGATCGAAGAGGCGCTCAAGCATTGCGCAGGCAAGGCCATCGTCAATTCCATCAATCTCGAAGATGGTGAGGAACGCATGACACAGATTTTGGCGTTGTGCAAGATGTACGGCGCCGCTGTCGTCGCCCTCACGATCGATGAAGACGGCATGGCGAAAACCGCGGAGAAAAAATTCGAGATCGCCGCGCGCATCCGCGAACTGGCGACAGGAAAATTCGGATTGCGCGACGAAGATCTGATTTTTGATACGCTGACCTTCACACTCGGCAGCGGCGACGAGGAATTCCGTCAATCGGCCATCGCTACCGTCGAAGCGATCCGGATGATCAAGGCAGCCTGGCCGCGCTGCTTCACCAGTCTCGGCGTCTCGAATGTCTCGTTCGGACTCAATCCCCACGCGCGGCACGTACTCAATTCGGTATTCCTGCACTACGCATGCGAAGCCGGCCTCGACATGGCCATCGTGCACGCAAGCAAGATCATGCCGCTGTACAAGATCGATGAAGAAGGCCGCGGCATTGCCGTGGACCTGATTCTCGACAACCGCCGGTGGGAACCGGCCTAAAAAAAGAGGAGAACAGAAAAGAATGAAACTCGTCACGTTTACACAACAGGACCGCGCCCTGCTCGGCCTCCTGGTCGAAAATATGGTTGTGGACCTTCAGGCCGCGCACACGATGCAGCGCTACACGCAGAAGGACTTCAGCGACCTCCTGCCCAATGAAATGAACGCCTTCCTGCGCGCCGGCGACGAAGCGTTTACCACCGCGCGGAAGGTGGAAGCCTGGTTCGTCGAAACGGGAATGCCCACTGTGGTGGAAGGCGAAACCATTGCCTTCCCCCTTGCCGACGTCACGCTGATCGCCCCTGTCCCGCGGCCGACATCCATGCGAGACGGTTACGCCTTCCGCCAGCACGTCGAAGCGGCACGCCGCAACCGTGGCGTGGAGATGATCCCGGAATTCGATGAGATCCCGATTTTCTATTTCACCAACCACAACGCCGTGACGGGACCTGGCGAAGTGGAAGTGATGGACCTGCATCTCGACAAGCTGGATTTCGAGCTCGAATGCGCGATCGTCATCGGCAAGGAAGGCCGCAACATCAAGGCCGCGGACGCCGACGCGTATGTCGCCGGCTACATGGTGATGAACGACTGGAGCGCGCGCGCCCTGCAGATGCATGAGATGAAGCTGAACCTCGGCCCGGCCAAAGGCAAGGATTTCGCTACGTCCATCGGTCCGTGGATGGTCACGAAAGAAGAACTCGAAGATGTCCGCATTCCCGGCGAAGCCGGCGACCGCTACGATCTCGTGATGACCTGCACGGTCAATGGCGAGGAGGTCAGCCGCGGCAACGTCAAGGACATGAGCTGGACGTTCGCACAGATCATCGAACGCGCGTCGTACGGCGTGACGCTGCATCCCGGCGACGTGATCGGGTCCGGCACCGTCGGGACGGGCTGTTTCCTCGAGCTCAACGGATCAAAAGTATACGATCCCGCCTGGTGGCTCAAAGACGGTGATGTCGTCGTCTGTGAAATCGAACGCCTCGGACGCCTCGAAAATTCGGTCAAGCACGTCGGATAATTGCGCCACGCCCAAATCGGCATTGGCCCGGCATTCACGATCAGCAGAATGGAGTTTCGGAAATGAGATCCTTCGATCCGAAAGAACATCCCGTTCCTTTTGTCCACCGGTTGCTCCTCAGCGGAGTGGCTCCGCGTCCGATCGCCCTGGTGTCGTCGCTCGACGCTGAAGGCAGATACAATCTCTCCCCCTTCAGCTTCTTCAACGCATTCGGTGCGAATCCACCGGTGATCGTCGTTTCCCCGGCATACCGCGGGAAGGACGGCACCCCGAAGCACAGCTTCGAGAACATCCGTGACACGGGGGAATTCACCGTGTCCGCCGTTTCGCATGCGATGGTGGAGCAGATCAGTCTCGCCTCGTCGGACTACGAGCGCGGTGTCGATGAATTCGTCAAATCCGGCTTCACCAAGCTTCCCTCCCGCATCGTCGCGCCTCCGGGCGTTGCCGAATCCCCGTTCGTGATCGAATGCCGTCTGCTGCATCATTACGACACCGGAGGCCTTCCGGGCAGCGGCAATCTGATGATCGCGGAAGTGGTGATGTTCCATGTTCGTGAGTCCGCCTTCACCGGCGACCGCATCGATCCGCGCCGGCTCGACCTGGTCGCCCGCATGGGCTATAACTGGTATTGCCGCGCCAACGGCGAGGCGCTGTTCGAACTGCCGAAGCCGGGGCACAGCGGCATCGGCTTCGAGGCGCTGCCACAGCACATTCGTGAAAGCGCGGTACTCACCGGGAACAACCTCGCAAAGCTCGCCGGAACGGAAACCCTCCCCGACAGCCACGAGATTCTTGAACGGTGGTCGGAGGATATGCGTGGCATCGACCCGGCGGAAGTGGAAGCAGACATGTTCGAAGTCGAGCTGCGGATGGGGCAGGCACACCGCGCCTTGCTCGCATTGATGGCCGACTGGAAACGAGGGGCGCTGGACAACCCGGGAATCAGCCGGCGGCTGCAGCATTGTACCCAGGTCGCGCTCGAGCACAACGAGTTGACATTTGCCTGGGAATGCGCGCTGATGTCGCATGCGGATGCCGTCGCGGCACTCTCCGCCGGCACCTGATCCTGCCAGCAGCCGCGGCTCCACTCCCGTTTGCCTCGGGCGAGCGCTTTTGTCCGGGGTTGTGTAACTTGACAGAGAAAAATCTCTCAATATTCTGGTTGATCATGGCGACGACAAAAACACTCCTCGATGAAACGCTTGAGAAATGGTACGCCATTCGCCGCGGCCTGATCCGGGAAGTTTCGAATATCCCCCAGACCCGGCTCACGTTTCGCGCCACGCTCGAGACGCGCAGCATCATGGACCTGCTCCATCATATTCTTGAGCTTTCCATCATCACGGTGGAGGAGCTGGTGCGCGAAGATACGAACCTCGACCGCGCGAGCCTCTCTCAGCTTGCAAACGTCTATGCGCCCAACATCACCCGCGCGGATTCGCAGGAAAAGCTCGTCAACCTGCTCGTCGAGCAATACCGCGACGCGGATTCGCGCCTGCGCGAGCTGGGCGACCTGCACATGATGCAGCTCGTGCCCAAGATTGACGGGACGCGCGCGACGCGTCTGACCCTGCTCATCGACGCGATCCAGCATGAAATGTATCATCGTGGACAGCTTACCGTTTATGCGCGGCTGATCGGACTCGAGCCTGCGCTTACGCAGGACCGTCACACCGCGCTGCCGGGCACGTTCAATCCCGACGCGCTCCGCTGAGTTCCGTGTACCGGAGACTTGCAGCGGCTGCACGACCGTTTTCATCCCCTCCCCTGTGGGACGGGCTGTTTTTCGACCACATTGTACCAGTCACATAACGTATCGAGTGGAGATTGATAGAAATGGCACAATCATTTGACGTTGTTGTTATCGGCGGCGGTCCGGGCGGATATGTCGCGGCAATCCGCGCATCGCAGCTCGGCTTCAAGACGGCCTGCGTCGAGGCGAAACACCTCGGCGGCATCTGCCTCAACTGGGGCTGCATTCCCACGAAATCCCTTCTCCGCAACGCGGAAATCTGGGAAACGGTGCAGCATGCCGAGGACTACGGGCTGAAATTCGACAACGTCTCGTTTGACTTCACAAAAATCATAGAGCGCAGCCGCGGCATCGCCGATCGCATGTCCAAAGGCGTGGCCTTTCTCTTCAAGAAATACAACGTCACCCATGTCGAAGCCTACGGAAAGCTTCTGGCAAAAAACCGCATCGGGACCTTCGACCGAGAAGGAAACAAACTCGATGAGATCGAGGCGAAGCATATTATCATCGCGACCGGTGCGCGTCCGCGCAGCATTCCCGGCATCGAAATCGACCGTGAGAAGGTGATTTCCTACTTCGAGGCGATGTCGCTGAAGAATCGCCCCGAGTCCCTGATCGTGCTGGGCGCCGGTGCCATCGGCGTCGAATTCGCATACTTCTACAATGCCCTCGGAACCAAGGTCACCATTGTCGAGATGCTCGATCACATCCTTCCGATCGAGGACGAGGACGTGTCGAAGGAACTCGAGCGGAGCTTCCGCAAGAAAAAGATCGGCCTGAAAACGAAAACCCGCGTGCAGGGCATCGAGAAAACGGATGCGGGCGTCAAGGTCACCGTCGCGACCGACAAAGGCGAGGAAGTGCTCGAGGGCGACATGGCCCTGATGGCGGTGGGCGTGCAGGGCAACGTGGAAAACATCGGGCTGGAGGAACTCGGCGTGCAGCTCGACCGCGGCTACATTAAGGTCGACGAATATTACCGCACGAATGTCGAGGGCGTGTACGCCATCGGCGACGTGGTGGGTCCTCCCTGGCTCGCGCATGTCGCGTCGGCCGAGGGTATCACCTGCGCCGAAGCGATCGCCGGCAAACACCCCGAGCCGGTCAATTACGACAACATCCCCGGCTGCACCTATTGCCAGCCGCAAGTTGCAAGCGTGGGACTGACCGAGAAGAAAGCCAAGGAGCTCGGCTACGAACTGAAGATCGGGAAATTCCCCTTCACCGCGTCGGGCAAGGCCGTGGCCGCGGGACACCCCGAGGGCTTCGTGAAGATGATCTATGACGCGAAGTACGGTGAACTGCTGGGTGCGCATATCATCGGCGCCGAGGCCACCGAGCTGATCGCTGAAGCGGCGCTGGGCCGCACACTCGAAACTACCGAACACGAGATGATCAAAACCGTCCATGCGCATCCGACGCTGTCAGAGGCCCTGATGGAGGCTACGGCCGCCGCGTACGGCGAATCCGTGAATTTCTAGTCTTTTTTTCTTTTACTTCGGAAGGAGGTCATCATGGCACAGAGACAGTTCCTCACTTCCATCCGGCTGATCGGCATGACGCATCTGCTGCCACTTCCCGGCGCACCGGGGTACGGCGGTTCACGCGGGCATGTGTACGACCGCGCCCTGGCGGACGCGCGCATCCTCCAGGATGCCGGGTTCGAAGCCATACTCGTCGAAAATTTCGGCGATGCGCCTTACACCAAAACCGATGCAGGCAAACATGTCGTGGCGGAAATGACCGCCATCATCACGGCGCTGCAGCGTGAGATCAGTATTCCGATTGGTGTACAGGTACTGCGCAACGATGCCGAGGCGGCGCTTGCCATCGCGGCGGCCACCGAGGCGCGTTTCATCCGCATCAACGTGCACAGCGGCGTGATGGTCACCGATCAGGGTGTGATCGAGGGCCGCGCCGATGAAACGCTGCGGTATCGCCGCACTATCGATGCGCGTGGTATTTCCATTCTTGCCGATGTTTTTGTGAAGCATGCCACCCCGCTGGCGCCGAGTTCCCTGGCGAACGCGGTGCGCGACACGGTCGAACGCGGCCTGGCCGACGGCGTCATCATTTCAGGCAGCGGTACGGGCGAGGCAGCGGATCTTGAAGACGTCCAGTTTGCCACGGCCAGCACCGCCGCTCCGGTATTTGTCGGAAGCGGCGTCCGGCTTGAGACGCTTGCGGAAACCTTCACGCTCGCACACGGCATCATCGTTGGCACCGCCATCAAGGCCGGCCGTATTACTGTTGCGCCGGTGGACGAGAAGGCGGCGAAGGAATTCGCCGAACGTGCACATCGTCTGCTGCGTGCATAGGTGACGTAGGCCCGCCTACATCCCCCGGTTGCGAAGAATGATTTCGACCTTCCTGCCGAGGCGCGCATCGTCACCCGTGGCCGCGACAAGCTGCTGCTTGCCGATGGCGCTGAGTACGAGACGATACGCATGCATCTTCTGGCGGATCAGGTATTCGAGCACGCGTTGCGCCCGACGGGACGCGAGCATTTCATTGTAGCTCTCGTCCCCTACGTCGCTTGCATACCCCCGAATCTCGGCAAACAGTTCGGGATGCTGGTTCAGCAGCCGCGCGACGTTGTCAAGGTTGAGGCGGGATTCCTCATTAAGCAGGTCGCTGTCGATAGGGAAGAATACTTCGGAAAGGATGACTTTCAGATTCTGCGCGTGACCCACTGTGCCTGCCATGCTTTGCAGCTTCAACGCCTCGTTGAGCGACGATTCTATTTCGTCCGATAGATACTGTTCGCGCGCTGACCCGGTCATGGAAACCGGTGCCAGACGCAGCGAGGCTCGCATGCGTTCGGGATCCGTTTTCTCGAGGCGCATGCGGTCGACCGCCGTCGCCGTTGCCTGGAAGAAATTCACAACCAATTCGTCCCTCCCTTCCGCGGCCACATCCACGGCCTTCTGCACAATCACCTCACGAGCTTCCTCTTCCTTTGCCCCGAAAATCGGACGCAAATCCACATTCAGGAACTTCGCCTTGCTCAGACTGCTCAGATCGTGGTCCCACGCCACCGTGGAGACGCGAATCAGATAATTCCCGCGTGGCAGCAGTGCATACCCGTCATTGTAATCGATCAGCTGTGTGAGATTCAGAAAATCATTCGCGTGGAATTCAGATTGCTCTCCATCGAGTACGAGATCGGCGTTGCCCTGGTAAAAAGTCACGCCGTTGCGCAGCATCTCGACATAACACTTGAGCTGCATGCGTTCGCTCCCCGTCTGCCAAGCGCGCAGGATGAGCAGCTCCGGATCTTCCTCAAGGTCGCTCAGTCGTTGGATGGGCGTGATAAAAAGATGCGTCAACAACTGGAGGCTGCCTCCCTGACGAACAGGCAGTGCCTCCTCCCCTTCCGCCGGTCTTCCCGGATTAAGCGTGAGACCGCGCAGTTCGGGCGCGGCTTCCTCCTTCGTCGCCGAAAGCGGCCGCAGTTCAGTACCGCCACCAGCCTCCGCTGCATCCGGATATTCTGATGGATTGCGCTCGGCATCCGTAACTGCGGGGCGAGCATTACCCTGCGTGCCCGTCGAATCGAAACCACCCTCCCCTGTTCCTACGCCGTTGGGACGGAGGCGCCGCTGCGCGGAAGGAATCGCGGTAGACTGCAGCGTGCTGAAGCGCTCCTCCTTCGGACGGCGCAGACGGTCGGGTTCTCCACCGGGCCGGATGAGGACATTGATGCCGGCGGTGAATACGGAAAGTGCGTCGTTCTTTTTCCCCGATCGCAGTCCGTCCAGATCGTCGCTGTTGGTCAGTACAAGGTCGTAACCGAACGTGAACGCCACGGTTGGCGAGACAGGAAATTCGAAGCCGCCGCCAAGTCCGTAGGTCAGCGCGGCGCGCGAAAGCCGTGCCTCGAAACCGTTTTCTCCGTCCACGCGCGTCTGATGCACAAGGAAGCCGAGGCGTGGACGAACCACCGGTGTGAGCTGCCAGAAGGTCGGAAGAATGAAATTCAATCCTCCCGACAGCCCGTAATACTTGGAATTGTATGCAGTAATGACATGTGTGCCGTAGTTGGGGAACTGCGCGCGTCCGCTGATCTCAGCTGACAACGTCCCCGCAAAAAGGGAGCCCGTCACCGCGATATCGTCTTCCAGATAATGTTCCAGCGTCACCGTGCCATACGGATGCACGGAATATTCCGCATACTTGAGTGTCGCTTCTTCTCCGCCGACATTCACCCCTCCGGTCATGCCAAGGCGCAGGGCCCCGTGTGGATAGAGCTGTGCATCGACCGCGGATGCGCCGAGCAGCAGGAGTAGCACTGTCAGAACTGCAAATTTCATGGTGTGCGGCGGCTGAAAAAATAACGGAGTTCCGAAGAACTCCGTTATAGTATCGATTTTTTTCGACTTGGAAAAGCTATTTGACGACCACCATGCTGCGCGAGACATTTCGGCCGTTCATGGTCAGAACGTAGCTGTACGAGCCGCTTGCCACAGCGCGGCCGGTCTCATCGAGACCGTTCCAGTTTGTGACATGCGTTCCTGCTTCCTGGCGGCTGCTGACGAGTGTGCGTACGAGCGCGCCTCGGGTGTCAAACACCTGCAGGCGAACATCGCCAGCCGACGCGACGGTATAGGCAATGCTTGTCACGCTCTGTGCCGAACGCGAGAAGGGATTCGGATAATTCTGATCGAGCTGCAGTGCCGCGGGAGCAGCGGGATCGTTTCCGACCGAAACGGGATCCGGCTCGATGAGATTATGCAGTTTGTTGATCTCGGGATCGAGGATCGACAGGGTGGAACCATCGGGCCAGGTCACAACGGCGGAATCGATCGCGGCGGTCGCTCCGATGCCGACATACTGCACCAGGGGTGCCTGCGAGCCGGCGCCCTTTCCGATGGTGATCCAGCGCGTCCACTTCTTCGCACCGGCAACGACTTCGACCTTCGCACCGACGGAATAGATGTTCTTGGTCTGGCTGCGAACGTTGAAGGCAACCCAGTTGCCAAGGCCTGTCATGTCATTGCGATAAAGCTTGAGACCGGTTTCTGTCGCGATGCTCAGATCGAGGTCGCCGTCGTTGTCGTAGTCGACCCAGACGACGCCGAGACTGTTCACCGCGTCGATACCCGATTCAAATGTCATGTTCGTAAAGCTGTGGTCGGGATTCTGCTTGTAGAGATAGGCGTTGAAGCAGTTCTGTCCGGGCGTGATGGCCACGTCGTACAGTCCGTCATTGTCGAAATCGCCCCAGGCGACGTCGGAATTGTACAGATCGAACGCCAGCTGCGAAACTGTATTGTTGACCTGCGTGAATGCCGCGTTGGGATAGCCGCTGTTCTGCCACACGGCAGTACGGTCACCGGCGCCAAGACGGAATTTTTCGAGACCTTCACCGATGAAGATGTCGACGTCGCCGTCATTGTCGTAGTCTGCAATGTCGCAGCCGCGCGAGTTGCCGAAGTACCCGATGTAATTCGGATCGGTTTTCATCACGCCCTGGAGACCGTGGAGCTGTGCGACCTCGCGGAGGAAGCCGTTGCCCTGGTTTTCGAATACATAGTTCGGCTGCAGACGGTTGTTGGTGCAGTACAGGTCCAGGTCGCCGTCGCCGTCGATGTCGGCCCAGTTCACGCCCGTCACCGGACGGTAGCCGGTAATCAGTTTGTTCTGGTCATACGGATCGCGGCCGTACTGACCGGCACGATACCCGCCGAGCACCTGCCCCTTGATGTCGCGGAACTTCCCGTTCTGCGTATTGCCGTAGAAATATCCTTCGTGCGCGGCGCCACGGATCAGGGCCGAGTCTTTTGAATTGGCAGGATTTTTCATGTATGAATTTTCGCCGTGCGCGACGAAAAAGTCCAGGTAGAAATCACCGTCATAATCGGCAAACGCCATGGCGGTGGTACGTACTCCCGGACCGAAACCGGGTTCGGTGTCCTTGACGAATGTCCCGTTATCATTGATATACTGCAGCGCAGCCGGCTGACACACGATGTCGAGGTCGCCGTCGTTGTCGATGTCCGCGAACATGTTTATCTCGCTGCCGCCGTCATAGCCGACGGTGGTGGCGACGTTCGTGAACTTCCCGTTGCCGTTGTTCTTCATCAGGTTCGCACCATACAGCAGATCCTGATAGCCGTCGTTGTTGAAATCGCCCCAGCTCACACGCATGCCGTCAGGCATCATGTTGAGACCGGCGACGAGCGTCGTTTCGGTGAAGAAATTCTGTCCCGGTGCATCGTACTCGACCTTCACGCCCACGTACCAGTTGTTGATCGCCATGCCGCTTGCGAAACGCGAACTGAAGGGAATGTACGGCGGCTGCACGGGCTGCCAGTAAGAGCTGGTGTACATCGTGTCACCTTCCGCCGTCGCGCAACTCGGTGTCTGCAGGACGTTGTCCATGCGGACACGGAGATTCGGTCCGAGAGGCTGCACACCCACGAAAAAGCTCGTCGGCCTCGTGAAGGTCGGCATATTTGTGTCGAACGGGAAGCGGATGAGATTCGATCCCACCGGGATGAACGCCTTGATGCTGATGATCGGGGAAAGCAGCAGCGGATACTCGCCACCGCCGTCACGGCCGAAAAGATACACCATGACGCTGTCGCTGGCGGCCTGTTCGGTATAGAACCACGCGTTGATTTCATGGAGCTTCGCCGGGCGGTCGACCTCGAAGCGCGTCAGCATCATTGTTCCTGCAGGGGCGTTGAGCAGAACGAAATTCTGTTCTGCCTGGTAGTAGAACAGGTCCACTACCTGCGCCTGGCTGCTGCTGGCTGCGAGAAGCATCAGCAGAAAAATCGGGAGCAGTTTTTTCATACCAACCTCATCTGATGAAAACGAATGAGAATGTTCTCTCTATCAAATACTTCCTTCAACACTATCGTGATAGGGAAGGGCGATTTCCCCGAGCACGCGGTGCACAGCTTCTTTGTCACCCTGCGTCATCTCGAGCATGCGCTCGATCGGGCGCAGCGCACGCAGACGGAGATCTTCCGGCACGATGATTTCGGGACCGCGGTCGCGCATGCAAAGATACAGCTTTTCCAGCGTGTTCACTTTCATATAATCGCACACGTTGCAGGCGCAGCCGTTATTCGGCGGAGCCGCATGAAATTCCTTCCCCGGCGCACGCTTCCGCATCTGATGCAGAATACCCGCCTCGGTCGCCACGATGAAACGCCGTGTGGGACTTTCTTCCACGTAACGGAGCATTGCACTGGTGGACCCTATGAAATCGGCGCTGCGCAGAACCGCACCTTCGCACTCGGGATGCGCGATCATTTCCGCGTCCGGCCAGGTCTCGCGCAATTCCTGAATACGTTGCTCACTGAACTGCTCGTGTACGGTGCACACACCTTGCCAGAGCAGCATCTGCCGCCCGGTTTTGTTTCGAACGTAGGCGCCGAGATTCTTGTCAGGAGAAAAAAGAATCGGAATATCCGCGGGAATCTTCTCCAGGATCGCCTCGGCGCTGCTGGAAGTGCAGATGATGTCGCTGAGCGCCTTGACCTCGGCCGTGCAATTAATATAGGTGACCGCGAGATGATCCGGATGCATGGCGCGGAAACGGCGGAACAGGTGCGCGGGGGCGCTTTCGGCCAGCGAACATCCTGCGTTCAGGTCGGGCAGCAGTACGGTCTTGCCCGGATTCAGGATCTTGGCCGTTTCGGCCATGAAATGCACCCCGGCGAACACAATGACGTCGGCATCGACCTCGCGCGCGCGACGTGAAAGCTCGTAGCTGTCGCCGCGGATGTCCGCGATATCCTGGATAATGGAATCCTGATAATAATGGGCGAGGATGACCGCGTTCATTTCCTCCTTGAGGCGAAGGATTTCACGCACCAGGGCCAATTCATCCATCGACTGCGGGGCGGAAGTATAGGCGGTCTGTTCCGGCATGGCCTCTCGCTATTCCACCGTGACGCTTTTAGCAAGATTGCGCGGCTGATCGACGTCGCAGCCGCGCTCCACGGCGATGTAATAGGCCAGGAGCTGAAGGGGAATGCTGGTCAGCAGAGGCGAAAGGAAATCCAGCGTGCGCGGAATGCAGATGATATGCCCGGCAAGTCCGCTGATCACGTCGTCTTCATGGTTGACGATGGCGATGACCTGCCCTTTCCTCGCTTTCACTTCCTGAATATTGCTGACGACCTTTTCGTGGATACGGTCCTGCGGAGCGATGAACACCACGGGCATGTTTTCATCGATGAGCGCAATCGGACCGTGCTTCATTTCCGCGGCAGGATAGCCCTCGGCATGGATATAGGAAATCTCCTTCAGCTTCAGCGCGCCTTCGAGCGCCGCCGGGAAGTTATACCCTCGTCCGAGGTACAGCGCGTTATTCGCCGTGTAGTACTGCTTCGCCAGTTCCTGCACCGCGGTAGTATCCTGCAGAATCTCGGTGACTTTCCCGGGAATGTTCAGCAGTTCTGTCGCGAAGAGCTTGCCCTCGTCGATGCTGATGAATCCGCGATTGCGTCCCAGCATGAGCGTGAGCAGGGAAAGTGCCACCAGCTGCGAGGTGAAGGCCTTGGTGGACGCGACGCCGATCTCGGGTCCCGCATGGATGTACACACCCGCATGCGTTTCGCGAGCGATGGTGCTTCCCACCACGTTACAGATGCCGATCACGGTGGCACCGCGCTTCTTCGCCTCGCGCAGGGCGGCGAGCGTGTCGGCGGTCTCTCCGCTCTGGCTGATGACGATCACGACATCGTCTTCGTGAATAATCGGATCGCGATAGCGGAACTCCGACGCGTATTCGACCTCGACGGGAATGCGCGCATAATGCTCGAGCATATATTCGCCGACAAGCCCGGCGTGCCACGAGGTTCCGCAGGCGGTAATGATGATGCGCCGCGCGTTGTTGAGCATCGGCATCACTTCGCGGAGACCACCCAGTTTCGCCGTGCCCTTCTCGAGAATGATACGGCCGCGCATGGAATCCATGATGGTCTGTGCCTGTTCATGGATTTCCTTGAGCATGAAATGCTCGAATCCACCCTTTTCGATCTGTTCGATGTCGTAGGTGATTTCTTCTATATCATGTTCGACCACCTCGTCGCCGAGCGTTTTCACCTCATATCCATCACGTGTGAGCGTTGCCACGTCGTCGTCTTCGAGAAAGACGACCTGGCGGGTGTGCCCGACAATTGCGGAAGCGTCGGAGGCGACGAAGTATTCCCCATCGTTGATGCCCAGCACCAGCGGACTCCCACGACGGGCGGCGATCAGCTTGTCGGGCTCACGGCTTGAAATCACGACGATACCGAAGGTGCCGTCGACTTCGTGCAGGGCCAGGCGTACGGCGTGCTCAAGGTTGTTGGTAATATCGTAGAATGCCGAGATCAGCTGGACAAGCGCTTCCGTGTCGGTGTCCGTATGGAATACGATCCCGTCGCGCTCGAGCCGCTGCCGGATGGCCGCATGATTTTCGATGATGCCGTTGTGCACCAGCGCGATCGTTCCTGTCTGGTCGACATGCGGGTGCGCATTGACGTCGTTCGGAATGCCATGCGTCGCCCAGCGTGTGTGGCCGATCCCGATGGATGATTGCAGGGGGTGCATTTCCACGAGCGTCTCAAGGTCCGCAACCTTGCCGGCACGTTTGAGGATGGTGACCTTGCTGTCGGTGAGCACCGCGAGCCCCGCCGAGTCATATCCCCTGTATTCCAGACGTTTCAGTCCGTCAATAACGATCGGCGTGACTTCCCTGAAGCCGATGTAGCCGACGATTCCGCACATATCGTGTTGTGTCCTTGTCTTCTCAATAAATAGGGAACACCAGTGCCGCAGCGATAGGCGTAGCGCTTGGTTTGATCAATGAACTTAGTATTTGAGGCCGTCAATAACAAGGACACGGGCAGGTCCGAAATCCCTGCCCTTGTGCCTGATGGTGGTTCGCCGCAGTACGCAGGTTAAAGACAGCATTGCCGTGAATATTCGGCACACCTCGCAGGGCAGGGCTTAAGTTCAATATTTAATGAGATTATCTTCGCAAGTTCTCATTTTTCCCCTTGATATTGGGGGTACCAGTGAATTATATTCACGGCATACTTGAAGTAGCACTTTAACACACGCCAGTCATGGCTTCATATACAAAACGTGAGGTAATCATGTCCACTGTTACGTTTACACTTCGCACACTGACTGTGTCAGTCATGCTATTGCTGGCATGCATCAGCTACCCGCGGCAGGCTGCCGCCCAGGGGGCGATGTCACTATCGACAGACCTGTACGGAACCAACGGCAACTACGGGACGGCCTTCGAAGTAACGGCCAATAAATCCACGAAAATCCACCGCATCTGGGTCAATGCCTACAGCGGACAGACGACGACGGTCGAGATCTTCTACAATCCCACAGGTTTGATCAACGTCCCCAGCAGCAGCACCGGCTACAACGCGACGGGGTGGATCAGCCTTGGTACCGCGACCATCTCAGGACTGGGGTACGGCACGAGCGTTCCCGGCGGTCCCACGCTGGCTCAGGTGGAAATCCCTCTTGATATCGATCTGCTCATGAATCCCGGCGACCGCTGGGGCTTCATCACGAAAATGCTCTCTGGCGGTATTCACTACCGCACCGGATCGCCTCCGTATATTTTCTCCGACAGCTACCTGACCATCAACACCGAAGGCTGGGCGGGTGGATGGGCGCCGCTGGCGACACTGAGCATGTTCTTCCCGCGCCAGTTCTGCGGACGCATCACCTACGACGAGGGATGCTTCTTCCCCGACAACGTGATTTCATATGAATTGCTCGACGGCAACCTGCAGCCCACGAGCTTCGCGAATGTGCCGGGTTCGTTGAATATCCACTACAACGTCTCCTATCCGGACGAAGCGGCGACGGTCGGCGTCAAAGTTGAACTTCGCAATGTCATCACCGACGCCGTCGTGTATACCCACAATTTCACCGCCAGCAAGCTCGCCAACCAGACCCTTGATGGGGTAACGGCCATTCCGCTGCCGGCGAATCTGCCCACCGGGTATTTCAAGGTGGACGTGACCTTCAACAGCAAGAACAGCTGCATGAATTACGCCGATTTCATCGCCCCGCAGTCCACCCTGCTGCTGCTGCCTCCGGGCGCGCAGATGTGCGTCGTCTGGCCAGGTGACGTCGACAATAATGGCCTGGTCAACTACGGAGACCGCGCTTCGCTCAACAAGTACATATACGAAGCGAACATGCGCAGCAGCTGGCTCGAAGGACCCACCCGCTTCAGCGTCGTCGGCGGTCTCGACTATCTTGCATGGAAGGCCCAGCCGAGTGCGCCGTGGCAGACCCCGGACGGCTGCTACAAGGATACCGACGGCAACGGCGTGATCAATAACTTCGATTACATCGCCATCAAGCTCAACTGGCAGCGTGCCCATAGCGCCATTCCCGCCAAGCAGTCGGCGGGCTTCTCGACCGTGTCGTTCGATATGGACCAGAATTATCCCAACCCGTTCAATCCGACGACCAGCATCCGCTACACCGCCCCCGAGCGCAGCCAGGTGCGCATGGTCGTCACCGACATGCTCGGACGTGAAATCGCGACCCTCGTCAATGACGCGGTCGACGCAGGTGTGCATACTGCGCAGTTCGATGCGGGACAACTGCCCAGCGGCAACTATATCGCCACAGTGTCGATGATCGGCCTCGAAAGCGGCCTGACCTTCAGCAAGACGGTCAAGATGGCGCTGAATAAATAACATCAAAATTGTTGCACGTTTTCACGATGGCTGGGCATGTGCCCGGCCATCGTTTTCTTTCCCATAGTTTTCCCGCTTCCCCTCTCGAGGCGTGAACTTATCTCACAGCATCTGCTGTTCACGATGTATAACGGTATTACGGATTTTCCCGACGTTGTCCGCTCCTCCTCTGCGTCCCCCTGACAAAACGCAGGGGATATTTAAAATACGGGTCGAAATCCGCATGAATACCACGGTCATCATTCAGGAATTCCATGTACGAGGTTACCATGAGATACATTCGCTCTTTTTTCGCGGCGCTCGCACTGCTGCTGTTCGCGGCATCAGGTTCCGTGCAGGCGCAGGTTTCCGCACTGCCCTTCCAGCAGTTCCTCGGAACGTACACGCCACTCGGGGCAGGCGGCACATCACTGCCCACCCTCGCTTCCTATGACGACGCTTTCTGGACGTTCACACTTCCTTTTCCCGTTACATTTAACGGAGCCACGCATACGATCATGTATGTCGGAACGAACGGCTATGTCACGTTTGGCGTGGGAACAACCACATTGGGCGGCATTATCAGCTCCACGCTCAATTTCAATGCCGGCGGCGGCGCCGTCGCGGCGTTTTCCGCGGACATGCATGGGCGGCAGCCGGTAAAATGGGCAGTGAGCGGTATCGCCCCCAACCGCGTGCTCACCGTCGAATACGAGAACTGGACGCGTTTTTCCGCCACCGGAACAGGGCTCAACGATTTCTTCAATTGGCAGTTCAAGTTCTATGAAACCTCGGGAATGATCGAGATCGTCTATGGCGACTGGATCCAGGCCTCAACCCCCTACACCGGGCAAGTCGGGGTCCGCGGACAGCTCAATACTGATTTCAATAACCGCAGCGTGAGCAGCACGGCAAACACATGGCTCACCTCGACAGCCGGAACGACCAACACCGCGAGTTGCGAGATTAGCTCGACCTTCGCTCCGCCCCGAGGCCTGACCTACCGTTGGGGCTGCTTTGTCCCCAAGGGCGTGGTCGACATCAGCCTTTCCGATGCGAACGGCGTTCCCCAGGCCTATTTCTACACCCCCGGCAGCATCACTGTCAATTACACCGTCGCCTATCCGCTCGATCAGGCATATAACGTACCGATTACCCTCAATTTCTATCGCGTCGGGGACGCCTCCGGGATACCGACCTACACCGAGAGCTTCGTCGCGCAGAAACCCCTGGGCGTGCTCAACGGCTCCCATACCATGAACCTGACCCTCCCGACAGGGTACTATAACGTCGAAGCGGTGTTCTCGGTATACAACAACTGTCTTTTCTACGAAGGAGTGACGGCGAAGAGCTCGACGCTGTTCATTCTTCCGGGTACCACGCTCTGTGAAGTCTGGCCGGGCGATACCGATAATAACGGACTCGTCTCCTATGCCGACCGCGCCGCGCTCAACAAGTACATTTATGACGCGAACCTCAGTCCGTTGTGGCTGCAGGGTCCCGCCCGCTACCTCGCCGCCGCCGAGAACAATCCTCTCGCATACCTTGAGTGGACACCCCAGGCGTCGATCCCCTGGAACACGCCCGACGGCTGCTACAAGGATACCGACGGCAACGGCGTGATCAACAATTTCGACTACATCGCCATCAAGCTCAACTGGCAGCGTGCGAAGGGTTCCGTCCCCGCCAAACAGCCTGCCACCTTCTCGGCGCTCACATTCGATATGGACCAGAACTATCCCAACCCGTTCAATCCCACGACCAGCATTCGCTTCGCCGTTCCCGAGCGCAGCCAGGTCCGCCTTGTCGTCACCGACATGCTCGGACGTGAAATCGCGACGCTCGTCAATGACGCGGTCGATGCCGGCGTGCACACCGCGCAGTTCGACGCGGGTCAGCTGCCCAGTGGCAACTACATCGCCACGGTGTCGATGGCCGGCTTCGAAAGCGGCCTGACCTTCAGCAAAACGGTCAAGATGGCGCTGAATAAATAAATAATCGCGTTTTCCAAGCGCGTCGCGCAGACCATGTGAAAGGGTGTCCTGTGATCTTCGCAGGACACCCTTTTTGTCCAGCGTATCTCCCTTGCTTCTCACACGCGTGCACACTATAATGCGTATTACGCTTCGTTCGATCATTGTTGCTCCACATTTATGAAAACGCCCATGCGACTGTTGCTTCTCCTTCTCTTTCTCGGTTTCGCTGCCACGGCCGCGGCCCAGAGTCCCCCTGCCAGTCTCGAGCTCTATCCCATCACCGGTTCCTCGACCGAGGTCCGCATCGGCGCGCGAATGGCGCCGCAGCTCACGGTGATGAACATAGAAGCTGTCTCCGTGGCGGTGGCGTATGATCCCTCGCTGCTTTCCGTAAATGCGAACACTTCCATCGTCAACCGGCATTTCAGCCAGTACGGATGGGACAACGGTTCGAACGCGGAATGGGACAATGACGGCATCAATCCCGATGTCGCCGTGTATGCGGAATACCACCCGACGTTCGGTTCGCAGGCCATCTTCCGCGGCGCCCCCCCCACGCTCTGCCAATTCGTGTTTTTCCCGAAATCCTCCAGCTCCGGCTGTGCCGATTTCACGGTGTATGCGAACAATGCAACGGCGGCGCTCACCTATTACTTCGAGTATCAGGTTTCGACGCAACAGAATTTCAGTCCCGTCACCAATATCGTCTGCATGCCGTATCCCGTGGAACTGAGCCTTTTCACCGCGGCGCAGCAGGGACGGGCGATCGCGGTCCGCTGGGCCACGGAGAGCGAAAGCAACAACCACGGCTTCCATATCGAACGCCGTGATCTCGCCGATGCCGCGGGCGACTGGGCCGAACTCGGTTTCGTCGAAGGTGAAGGAGATTCCCCGGCAGGACGGCAGTACATCTTTTTCGATCAGGACCTTCCTCACGACGGAGACTTCGCATACCGGCTGAAGCAAGTGGATTTCGACGGCACGTCGAAGTACACGGATGCGGTGATCGTGCACTACGTGGATGCACCACTGCAGTTCGCGCTCCGCCAGAATTATCCGAACCCTGTTTCTCTCTCTGACGGCGCCGCGACCCATGTCGGGTACGACGTGGCGGAAAGCAGCGATGTGCGGCTGACGGTCACCAATCTGCTCGGACAGCAGGTCGCATTGCTTGCGGAGAACATCTTCGACGCCGGATCGTACACCGTCGACTGGCGACCCGCAGGCGTGCCCGCAGGAACCTATATTGTGACGATGACCGCACGCGCGACAGAGTCCGGCCGTGCCGAAGTTCTGCATCAGCGTATACAGGTGATCCGCTAATAACGACGCGGACCACACCCAGGAACGCCACGTTGCTTCCTGATCCGGGTAGAATGACATTTCAGAAGCGCAGCAATGCGCTTCTCTTTTTGGGTGCCATCCGGGCAGCGCTGCCTCGAATCGCGCCATTGCTCGCCCAACGGCGGCAGGGTTTTAGGTCGACCGCGCATCAGTTTGCCCTGCCCGAATACACTTCATCCCGCACGTCGTGAAAGGAAACACCGTGCTGCTGATAGAAATCAAACCCAACACCTGCGACTTCTGCGGCTGCTGCGTTGGCGTCTGTCCCGAAGACGCCATCGAACTGCAGGAAGCGCATATCTCCATTATCGAGGAGCGCTGCACGAACTGCGCGAAATGCGTGTGGGTCTGTCCCTTCGAAGTGCTGGTTTTCAACAAACCGGAGAAAGCGGGGGCACGTGAAAGAACGGTATGACGTGGTCGTCGTGGGAGCGGGTCCCGCCGGCAGCACCTGCGCCCGTTTCGCCGCCGCCCGCGGCGCCTCGGTCCTCGTACTGGAGAAAGACCGTGACGTGGGCATGCCTGTGCGCTGCGGCGAGGCCGTCAGCAACCGCAGCCTCGAGAAAATCGTCGACATCGATCCCCGCTGGATCGCGGCGACCATCAAACGCTTCCGCCTCATCTCTCCCTCCGGCCACGTGGTCGAACCCGACCTCGGCGGCTACGGCTATGTGCTCGAACGCCGCATCTTCGATTACGATCTGGCCCGCCTCGCCGTGGAAGCCGGTGCGGAACTGCATACGAAAAGTTATGTCGACGGGCTGCTGCCGCGAAACCCCGAACCCGGAACTACGACGGACATGTCCTCCGAAGAGAAGGAAACGTCCTCCGCTGCGAAGGACCGGTCCGACGACTCCTCCGGTTGGCGAGGTGTGTCATTGCAGTGGAAAGGCGAGCCGCGCACGGTGGAGGCCCGCATCATCGTCGGCGCCGACGGTGTCGAGTCGCGCGTGGGGAAATGGGCGGGTATCGACACTACCACGCATATGCGCGACATGGAGACCTGCGCGCAGATGACGCTCTCGAACGTCGATCTCGAAGAGGATGCCTGCGAATTTTATTTCGGCAACGACACCGCACCCATGGGCTATCTCTGGGTATTTCCGAAAGGCCGGGGCATGGCAAACGTCGGCGTGGGCATCAGCGGCATGGCCTCGAAGCAGAAAGCGGCGATCCGGTATTTACAGGAATTTGTCGAACGCCGCTACCCCGGGGCGGGAGTACTCACCACCGTCGCCGGCGGCGTTCCCTGCGCCACCACCGTCGATACGCTTGTGAAAGGGAATATCGTGCTTGTCGGCGACGCCGCGCATCAGGTCAACCCGATGTCCGGCGGCGGCATCACCAGCGGTATGATCGGTGGCAAGCTCGCCGGTGAAGCCATCGCGCGGGCCCTGGAGAAAAACGACCTGTCGCTCCTGAATGAATATCCGAAGCAGTGGCGCAAGGAAGTCGGCGCGAAGCACGACACCTATTACAGGATGAAAGCCGCCGTCTACAAGTTCCCGGACGAAACGCTCGACGACATCGCCGTCAACGTCCTCAAACTCCGCGAAGACAAACGCACGATTTGGGGGGTGTTCAAAACCGCCCTCCGGCATCAACCGGCCCTGGTATGGGAGATGATGAAGACGTTCGGGCTCAGGCCTTCGGCCTGAGACACGTTGGCTGTTGGCTTTTCGCTGTTGGCACTTTGGCCGTTGGCCTGCGGCACTTTGGCCGTTGGCTTTTGGCTGTTGGCCAAGGTCAATAGCCAATAGCCAAGGTGATTGCGTAGCGATCAACGATTGCTATTGCAATATCCATCCCCTATTTTCTGAATAAACAACCCCTTACGTCGCTTCCGGAGGTAACATGAAGCCGTTCGACGCGATTACCGACTGGGCGGACGCACATCACCCGAAGTGGCTCGATGTGCTGCGCATACTGCTCGGCGTCATCCTGTTTTTCAAGGGACTCACTTTCATTCTCGACAAGAATCTCACGTTGCAGGTGTTGCACGACAACGACTTCGGCTTCATCCCGCTGCTCATCGTGCATTACGTGATCATCTTCCAGATGGCGCACAGCGTGCTGATTTCCTTCGGACTGATCACGCGCTGGGCAGCCGCAGCACAGATTCCGATCGTGACCGGAGCGATCTATCTCATCGCGACGAACAGCACCTTCCAACCACTGGGATCGGACCTGTGGCTGGCGGTGCTGCTGCTGTTTCTGCTGGTATTCTTCTTTGTTTACGGCGCGGGCCCGCTGTCCGTCGATGCCGTGATCAAACGACGTCGCGATCCTTCACGGGAAGCGCTTGTCTGATTGTATCGTCAAAAAGTCAAATGGTCAAAAAGTCAAACCGTCAAATCCGGCGACCTTTTGACTTTTTGACCTTTTGACTTTCCCCCTTCCTCTTAGTGCAGACGGAACTTCACCGGCACCATGAGTTTACATTTCACCGCCACGTCCCCCATCTTTGCCGGCAGGAAGCGCACCTTGCGCACTGCATCCAACGCCGCAGCGCTGAGAAGAGGACTGTCGCTTTTCTGTATGCTGACCTTGTCGGCGCGCCCGTTTTCGGCCAGCAGGACCTTGACGATGACCATGCCCTCCACGCCTGATTTCAGGGCCGAATCGGGATAGACGATCACCTTGTGCAACGCTTCGAGACCACCGACGATCGCAGGGGCGTAATCGATCGTTTCCAGGTACTGTGACTCATCGATGGTGGCTTCTTCCTGCTGCGCCCTGATCGGCATCGTGAGGGGAATAACAATCGCGAGAAGGAACAATATCGTTTTCATGGGGACACTCCTGTAGTATGGATCAACGGAGCCGGAATTTGATCGGGATGGAAATCGTGGATTCACGCGGCTTGCCGTCATAGGTCGATGGCTTGAATCGAACCCCTCTCACGGCCTCGAGTGCGCTTTTGTCAAGAATCGGGTCGACCGACTTCGTCACCTTCATGTCTTTCGTCGATCCATCCGCCTTCACGGTGACGTTGACGATGACGATACCCTCGAGATTTTTTTTCAACGCTGCCTCGGGATACACTATGTGCTCACGCAGCGCATCGAGACCGCCGATGATTTCCGCTGCAACGTCCTTATTCGGATCATAATTTTCTGTCGACACGGGGAGCGTCGACTCCACTTTCATCGGCGGCTTGACATCAGCTTCTTTCGAAGAATTTTCTCCACAGCGCCACGAAAGGGGCAGTATGAGGAGGGAGAGGACGACAACGGCCGCATAATGTTTCGATCGCATGACTGCACTGCTGCCGCTGTTGAAGAGTTCGTTGATGCGCTGGACGAAGCCGCGTCGGGTTTCGAAGAAGCAGGTGCCGGTCTGAAGAATGCGCGCCGGTTGCGCTTCCGCGAACGAGACAAGCAGGCGGCCGTAGTCCTGCGGACGCGTGCCCGTGCTTGCCATGGCCTCTTCGTCGCAGATCAGTTCGCGGTAGCGGAACAGCCGCAGGTTCGCAAGCCAAATCAGCGGATTGAGTACGTAGACGATTTGCACGAATGTCTGAAACGCGACCACGAGGCCGTCGCGGCGGCGGATATGCGCGCGTTCATGCTGAAGCACCGCAAGCAGGATCTCGGGAGGCGCAGCCGCGATGGCGGGGGTGATGTAAATGCGGGGGTGACGCAGTCCTGTCGCCAAGGGTGAAGGGATGCGATCGCTGACAAGGATCGTGGGCCAGTCGCCCTGGGGCGGAGCGTCGAACGGCCTGGCGTGCTTCAGCGCCCGGCGCAGTGCGAACGCGCGGTATGCGGCTATGCCGGCGAGAACGCAGGAACTGCCAAGAATGGCGATCAGCAGCAGCAGCGGCAGCGAGAATGCGGTCCCTTCCACCGGAGTGCCTGCGAGGACGACGGCTTCGACCGGAGCGGACAGATAGGTGGCAGCGGGCAGGGACGCCGCTCCCGGCACCGAAAACATGGGCGGGAACAAGGCCTTGACGAGCACGGTCATCCAAAGCAGGTAGCGGAAGCGTGGGGTCGCCCATTCACGCGGCAGCGCCCGCTCGACCAGCCAGATCAGCAGGATGAACCCGGCGGTCTGCAGCTGCATGGTGAACCAGAGGTTCAGCATTCCGTCTGCCTGTGTTTCAAGATATGTGAGCAGTATGTT
>JACZJN010000121.1 GCA_014860565.1 Bacteroidota bacterium | reverse complement strand
GAGGGACGCTTCGCCATCGACGGACTTTCGGCCGGAAGCTACACGGTGCGCGTGAGCTATATCGGCTATGAGCCGCGGGTGCTGACGGATGTCGTCGTGCGGCCGGGACGCATCACCTCCGTCGATGCGGCGCTGAACTCTTCGGCCTACCGCGCGGAGGAGGTGGAGGTGACGGCCGGCTATTTCACGGCGGTGAAAGCGGAGGACGTCAGTATGGCGGCGTTTTCGGGAGAGGAAATCCGCCGCTCGCCCGGCTCCGCCGGCGACGTGAGCCGCATCATGATGGTGCTGCCCTCGGTTGCGAAGGTCAACGACCAGAGCAACAGCCTGATCGTGCGCGGGGGGAGTCCGCTGGAAAACGCCTTCTTCGTCGACGGTATCGAGGTACCGAACATCAACCATTTCCCAGCCCAGGGATCCAGCGGCGGACCGCTCGGACTCCTCCCCGTCGATCTCATCCGCGATGTCACCTTCTCCGCTGGCGGTTTCCCTGCGCGTTTCGGCGACCGGCTTTCGTCGGTGATGGACATCAGTTTTCGGGACGGCGACAGGGAACGGGTTCTCGGACAGGCGGATCTGAATTTCGCGGGCTTCGGCGGACTGCTGGAGGGTCCCATCGGCGGGAAAGGCAGCTGGATCCTTTCCGCTCGGCGCAGCTATCTCGACCTGCTGGTCTCCGCCATCGACATCGGCACCTCGGTCGCACCCTGGTACGGCGACGCGGCGCTGAAGGCATCGTATGAACTCTCACCTGCGCACCGGCTCAGCGTGCTCGGACTCTGGAGCGACGATCACAACAATCCTGACGCGGAGACCGCGGCGGAAAACGACATGCAGTATTACGGACGGCAGGACATCTCCAACTACACCGGCGGCGTGAGCTGGCGCGCGCTATGGAACGCACACACGTTCACGACGACGTCGCTTTCTTACACCGGCATGGATTTCGACGAGCAGTTCCTCAAAACCGGGAGCGGACTGCCGCTGCTGATTAACGATTCGCGCGAAAGCTGGGTGCAGATGCGGACGGAAACACGGTGGAAAGCGGGTCCTGCATTCAGCATGGAATTCGGCGGCGACGTGAAAGCGCTGCGCAACAGCTACGATAACCGCTACGGCGCCGCTCACGACGAACTCGGAAATCCCCAGCCGGCATTCATCTTTCAGCGCAACATCAACGCGACGCAGAGCGGACTCTTCGCCACTGCGGTGATTTCACCGCTTCCTGCGCTGACCGTGTCGGCGGGAATCCGCGCGCAACATACGGAATGGAACGACCGTGTCGCGTTCGAACCCCGCGCGGCCGTTGCCCTGCAGCTTTCGGATCTGACCAGCGTCAGTGCGTCCGGGGGAGTCTACACGCAGTCGCTTCCGCTCCTGCTGCTGGCCCAGGACGACGCGAACCGGGGACTGGAAAATCCCCGCGCGCTGCACGGGGTGCTGTCGCTGTCGCATCTGCTGACCGAGAGCACGCGTCTTACGCTCGAAGGCTATGTGAAGGAATATGACCGCTTCCCGGTGGATCCCGATCAACCCGGACTCTTCCTCGTCGATGAATTGAATTACCGCTACGGCTTCTTCATGCCGCACGGACGGCTGCAATCCACCGGCAAGGCGCGGTCGCGCGGAGTGGAACTGACGCTGCAGAAAAAGCTGGCGCGCGATTTCTACGGCATCGCCAGCGCATCGTATTCGACATCCCGCTACACCGACGCGGCAGGCATGGAGCATCCGCGCGTCTACGACAACCGCCTGCTCTTCAGCGTCGAAGGCGGATACAAACCGAGCGCGGAATGGGAATTCAGCGTGCGCTGGATTTACGCCGGCGGCGCACCGTACACGCCGATGGACGTCGCTGCATCGGCCGCCGCACGGCAGGAAGTGCTCGACGCCGGACGCGTCAACGCCGAACGTCATCCGGATTATCATTCGATGAACCTCCGTGTCGATCGACGCTTCCATTTCGACCGGTCCGCCCTCGTCGTCTATCTGAGTGTCTGGAACGCCTATAATCGGCAAAATATTGCCGGTTATATCTGGGATGACGCCAATCAGCGCGTCAAAACGCTCTATCAATGGGGCCTTTTGCCCATTTTCGGTGTGGAATGGGAATTTTAGGGGGATATTGGACATAGGATATAGGACGTAGGAAGTCAAATACGACGAAGTTGATAACCGGCAATATTTTACCGTTTACATGTAGGGGCGCAGCATGCTGCGCCCCTACACCGTCCCTTCACTATCAAATGGGAATAAATGTCACCCCCCGGCCAGTTTGTCGAAATCGTAACCGGCGCGGGCGACGGCGCGGCGGGCGGGATCGAGTCCGTCGGGATTGTTGATGTTTTTGGAAAGCGGGGGAGCGGGATGCTCGCGCATGCGATCGACCAAATCCGGACGTGTACCCCTGGAGCAATCATCGAGTACATCGTACAATGTGCGGTCCGTCTCTTCGAGCAGGTTGTGCTTCTGCAGCAGTGCGGCGAGTGCGCGCGTCACATCCGGCGTCGGTGGGGGAACGAGCAGCGCGGCGATGGCGCCGTGTTCGAGATGCAGCTGGCGGTCGGCGAAAAAGCTTCCCTTTCCTTCGCGGACGAGAGGGAGGACGATCGTTTCCTCGATGGCGATGTGGCGCAGCAATCCGATGCGGAATGCATCGTAGCGCGCAAGGTCGACCTCACCGGTCTCCAGTGCGGCCGCGAACAGCGTTTCGAGCCGGCGGTGGTCGCTGGTCAGGTATTCTGATGGTGACATTCTGTCGACCGCCTTTCAATCATTCATGGGTGAACATGACAGCAAGTAACGGAAAAAACTCGAAGCTGGCAAAGGATAATTATATCGTTTTTATCGAATCATCAACGGCCCGGAACCACGCCGATGCGGTACTGTTGTGCTTCCAATGTGTCGATGATACATTCATATGAATCCGGAATTATCAACGGAGCTGTATGCGTTACGTGTTCGCCCTTTCCATTGCCTTGTTGTTGCTGACAGGCCCCATGTTTTCCCAGACCATCGTCACCGTCACCGACACCGTGCTGCAAACGGAAGTCCACCGCCTCGGCATCAACGTCGGAGCGCGCAGCCAGTGGAGCGCCGCGCAGCATGTGAAAAACCTGATCGACAATCCGGGATTCGAAGCAGGTGATTTCGCCTCGCTCGTGCTCGTCGATTACGGCGCGACCGCGTCGACGGTGCCGATGGCGAACTGGGACGTGGCATGGAACAACGATCAGTACGGCGTCGGCTGGCCTGAAGGATTCTGGACCGGGGCGGAATATGAGATCCTCTGGGGCAACGCGAAAGGACGGAGCGGACACATCACCGCGCACCGGCATGAAAGCGGACGACAGGTGTTCGATCTCGACGGGACCGGTCCGACGCCGGAACGCATGAGCGTACTGCTGCTGCGCCGGCGCATTCCCGGCATCCGCGGCAACACCTCCATCGCGGATGAGCAGGAGACACGGCCGGGGAGTCCGGGCCGGCAGTCGATGAAGCTCGCCGAGGGCGGAAACATCTTTCGCTTCTATATGGACAGCTACTGGCGCGACGGCGACCGCAGCGCCGGGAAAATGCTGGTGATCGAAGGCGGCTATCATTTCGGCATCTGGGCGAAGGCCGCGCGCGACGGGGACCGGCTGCGCGTGCGCTTCTTCCGTGAGGGAGAGGGTAGCTTCCTCGATGAGACAGTTTCACTCACCACGCAGTGGCAGCATATCGAGCGCGACTTCACTGTCCCACAGGGCGCCGATGCTGTTCGCGCCTACTCCGATGCCGAATACCATCCGATCCTCGCCTTCCAGCTCGAAGCCGTCGGAAGCGGTGCGGACATACGGGTGGACGACCTCGATCTGCACGCCACGAAAGATGTCAATCCCACCGCGTTCACCGACAGCTACGTCGATCGCCTGCACGAACTGCAGCCGGGCGTGCTGCGCTTCTGGGGCGCGGAACTGGGCGCGAGTCTCGAAAGCCAGATCGCGGAACCTTCGGCCCGGCGCACGAACGGCTATTCCCCGCAGGGCCGCAGCGCCGACAGCTACGCGTATTCGCTGCATGAGTTTCTCGCGCTCTGCGCGTTCGTCGGAGCGGATCCCTGGTACGTCATGCCACCGACCCTTTCTCCTGCTGAAATAACTGCGCTGGTGGAATATCTCGCCGCGCCGGCCGACGCGGCGCATCCGTGGGCGGAACGGCGGGCGGCGCTCGGTCAGCTCGCGCCGTGGACGCAGGTGTTCCCGCGCATGCACATCGAATACGGGAACGAAATGTGGGGTTCGGGCGCCGGCGGTGATCCCTTCATGGGGGAATCCGTCAACGGCGGTGTGCGTCTCGGCGCGATCGCGCATGACCGCTTCACGCTGATGCGCGCCGCACCGTTTTTCGATTCGCGCGTGATGAACCTGGTGATCGGCGGACAGGCGGGTTACGCCGGCCGGCAGCGGGAAATTCAGCAGAACAGCAGCGCGCATGACGCCGTGGCGCTCGCACCTTATTTCGGTATTCTCAATGCGTGGGGGAGCGACGAGGAAATCTACGGTCCGCTGTTCGCGATGCCGTTTCAGGAGGTCGCGACCGGCCGCATGCGCGAAAGCCGCGGGTATATCGACGAAGGCGCGGCGACGGATCTCTCGATTTATGAAATCAACTTTCACACGACCAGCGGCACCGCGTCCATCGACACTCGCAACGACTTCCTCACCGGCATGGGCGGTGCCATCGCACTGCCCCTGACGATGCTCGTCTATCAGCGTGATCTGGGCGCCATCGACCAGTGCGCGTTTTCATCCCTGGGATATTCGTTCCAGCTGCAGACCGGCCAATATGCACGGCTCTGGGGCATGCTGCGCGACGTGGAAGCGACCGGCCGCAAGCGTCCCACCTGGCTCGGCGTGGAAACCGTGAACAAGGTGATCGGTGGGCAGGAGTATCGTACTGTTCAGTCGGGCGATAATCCAGCATGGATATCGCCCGCGGTCAACGGCATCGACGCGCCGCTGGAGGTGCGCGACGTGCAGTCCTTCGCATTCGCCGACGGCATGAAGCGGGGACTCGTCCTCTTCAATCTCAGCCTGGACCAGGAGCGGGAGGTCCGCCTGCGCCTGTCGGATCCGCCCTCCGAAACGGCCATGCACTACGCACTGACCGCCGCGTCCATCCACGACGACAACGAGGACTCCGTCATGATCGTGATCGACTCCACGCTCGTGCAGGATTTCAGCGACTGGTACGCGATCACCCTGCCCCCGCATTCCGTGCATGCCCTGCAGTGGGACGCCATTCCAATCCAAGTCGAGGACCTCCATGCGCCCACGGGATTTCATCTGACTGCACGACAGTCGGCGTCCGGCTCCGTGGAGATCGAAAGCAGCATTCCCGCGGGCGTGGAAGGACGGCTGGAGGTGCACGACATCCTCGGACGTCGCATCGCGGAAATCGCGCGGGCCCTTCCCGGTGGACAGACACACCGGAATCACTGGCAGCCGCCAGCGGCAGGCACGTATATCGTTATGTTGCATGCAGGCTCTGAATTTCTCTCAACCAAAGTGGTCGTCGTGCGATAGGGATTGTATCCGGAGTGGCGCGCTCCAGCGCGCCATGTGTGAATCAACGGAAGCGGAACCTACATTGACGAAACGATGAACCGAAACCGCATCATTGGAATGGCTCGTCTCTTCCGTGTCGAACTCCCCGTCGCGGCGGGACTCTGCGTCGTGCTGGGCGAACTGCTGGCGCTGGGCGCCATTCCTTCCGTCGCGGCAATCGCGCTCGGCTTCCTGAGCATCTTCTTCATCTCGGCGACGGCGCTGATCCTGAACGATTACTTCGATTATGAGATCGACCTCGTCAACGCGCCCGCTCGT
>JACZJN010000120.1 GCA_014860565.1 Bacteroidota bacterium | reverse complement strand
GCGCGTTCATACAACCAATCTCTGGTCCAACAAATATTTAGTGGAGCTGAAGGGAATCGAACCCTCGACCTCTACAATGCGAATGTAGCGCTCTCCCAACTGAGCTACAGCCCCAGTCGAATATTCAATTTAGTGCGCGGCTGTGGAAAAAGCAAATGGGCTTCGCGTCGCGCTTTGTGCCTTCGGCCCACGCGCGATAATGGACTTTGGCTGTTGGCTCTTGGCTCTTGGCTCTTACCAACAGCCAACTGCCAACTGCCAACTGCCAAAGTGTTCCGCGCAGCGGAACACGACTTTACTCTCTTCACAGAATACTTTATCTTCCCCGTACCAACTGTAAGTGAAGACAATATGTTACGCTGGTCACGGAATTTGATTCTACTACTGCCCCTGCTGGTGATGCTGGGCGCATGCAGCAGTTCCGTGGAAACCACATCGGGGAGTGGAAGGACGGGTGGCGGCGGGACGCGTGGTATGGACTACCGTCCTGCGTTGCCGGATGATATCAGCCGGGGACGCCGGGCCGTCGTCACCGAATCGTACGAGTATATAGGGACACCGTACCGCTATGCGGGCAACACCAAACGCGGGATCGACTGCTCGGGCCTGGTACACGCGGTGTTCAAACGCTTCAACCTCACACTCCCCCGCCGTGCCAGCGATCTGTTTAAGAAAGGCCGCTCCGTAAAAAGGGAACACCTGCGTCCCGCGGACCTCGTCTTCTTCGCCAATACAGCCGGCAAAGGGATCACGCATGTAGGGATCTATGTCGGCGAGGACCGCTTCATCCATTCCTCCACCCGCGCCGGTGTAATTATTTCCTCCCTCGACGATGATTACTACACCCGACATTACGCCGGGGCACGGATGATCATCAAATAATTCATTCCAACTGCCTTACAATATCGATGACGGTGCCGTCGACCCATTTGATGGCGGCGATGGCGTTGTCGCGGAAGCGCGGCTTGTCGGGCGCGCCGCCACAGATGGACTCGATTTCGTCTTTCAGCGCCTCAATCGAGCGGATCGGCAGTCCTGAATTCTTCGTACGGTCGATCAGATCCTGCCTCAGCGGATTGATGGCGATACCGCGTTCGGTCACGATGACGTCGATCAGTTCGCCGGGTCCGCAGAGCGTCGTCACTTCGTCAACGATAACAGGAATGCGGTCGCGGAATGTGGGAATCGGAAGAATGGTGCATTTCGAGAACAGGCAGTTCTGCCATCCGCCGATGCCATGCAGCAGGCGTCCGTCGCTGTGCGTGACGACGTTGGCGTTGAAGTGCACGTCCACTTCTGTCGCGCCCAGCACCACCACATCTACCATGGAGGCGATGTTGCCCTTGTTGTGGTAGTTGTAGCTGACGAAGGGATTGGTGTGGATGTGATGCGGATTGTCGCGCATTGACCGCACACCAGCGAGATCGAACGTCTGTCCATCCAGGATGTAGTCGGTGAGTCCTTCGTTGAGCATGTCGACGAGATACTGCGTGCTGCCGCCACGCACGAAGCGGGCTTTGATATTTTTCGCCCGCATCATGTCGCGGAGGAACAGGGCGAAGGACAGCGCCGTCCCGCCTGCTCCCGCCTGGAAGGAGAAGCCATCCTGCAGAATCCCGGCAGCTTCAACAAAGCGTGCCGTGAGTTCGGCAATGAGCAGACGGTCGGGACTCTTCGTAATATTCGTCGTACCGCTGACGATTTTTTCCGGGTCGCCGATTTTCTCCGTGACGACGACTGAATCGACATTGTTGCCCATGATCTGCCAGGGGACGCAAGGGAAAGGGACAAGGTTGTCGGTAACCACGATCACCTTGTCGGCGTATTGAGAATCGGCGAGGGCGAAGCCGAGTCCTCCGCAGGCTGAAGGACCGTTGACGCCGTTGCAATTCCCGAAGGGATCCGAAGTCGGGGCGGCAATCACAGCGATGTCGATGTGCACCTCGCCATCCTGCACCGCCTGATAGCGTCCACCGTGGGAGCGCAGCACGCCGAGGCCGCGCATTTTTCCCGAAGAGGCGTAATCGCCAAGCGGACCATTCATCGATCCCTCGATATGATGAATCACACCGCTGTCGAGATGACGGATCATTGGTTCATGACATGGGAAGGAAGCGGAAGGGAACCAGCGCAAATCCTTAACGCCGAGTTCGGCAGCGGCATCGAAGATGCGGTTCGCCACCAGATCCCCATTGCGAAAATGGTGGTGCGTGGAGATCGTCATGCCGTCGCGCAGACCTGCTTTCTCCAGCGCGGTCTTCAGATCAGACAGCACCTTATTGCCGTCAGCCGGATAGTCGGCGCAGGTCGGAATCGGAGGTGCCGCTTTGCGTCCCTCAGGTTTGAATTTCCCAACTCCCAGATACGGGACCGCCGGGTTGCCGTTGATTTCAGTAACGACTTCGCGTCCCGCTGCATTGCGGACAAGCTTATCCTTCATTTGTTTCCTCCTTCCATCCTTCATTGAGAATTCCCGAGCGGAGCGCGAGATCGATCGTGTGCAGAGCGCGTTTGACAACGGGGGGATCAATCATTTTCGAACCGAGAGATACGACTCCGAGTCCTTGCCGCTGCGCCTCGTCGAAAGCCAGAACGATTTTCTTCGCTTTCTCAATTTCCTTTGCCTCCGGTGCAAAACCCTCATGCACGACGGGGATCTGCCTCGGATGAATGCAGCCCTTTCCGTTGAAGCCAAGCGATTTCGCTTCACGGACGCTGGCGAGCAAACCTTCCATATCATTGACATCGGAGTACACAGTATCGATGGCCTGCACGCCGGCGGCATGCGCTGCATTGAGCACGGCGCCGCGCATCCACAGGCTCTCCTTCCCTTCCAGCGTCCGTTCGGCGCCGATGTCGGCGGTATAATCCTCAAGTCCGATCGCGAGGGCGACGACCGAGGAATGCGCTGATGCGATCTCATAGGCGTGGATGGCGCCCTTGGCGCTTTCGATAATCGGCATCAAGTGTATCGGCGCTTCGATACCGAAGCTCGCGCGCAGGGATTCGATACGGTCGACGACTTCCACGACCTGTGCCGCGGTTTCGACTTTGGGGATGAGCAGAAGATTCGGTTCCTGCGGGATGATCGCGTCGAGATCGGCGAGTCCAAGAGGCAGCTGATTGATACGCACCATGCGCTCGGCGCCGTAGAAGTCCACCTCACGCAGCGTGTTGCGCACGAGAATGCGCGCCGCGTCTTTTTCCGGCGGTGCGACGGAATCCTCCAGATCGAGGATGACGCCGTCGGGACGGTGGATACCCGCGTTGATTGCCAGCTTGGGATCGTTGCCCGGCAGGTACAGCCGCGAACGGCGGAAGCGATCGCGCGCGGTGGACTGTCGGAGTCCTTCCCTGTAAGGCAAAAGAAAATCGCGGCTTTCTTCGGGACGAAGACGCTTGACCGCGGCTTCAATGCGCGCGGTGATGGTGTACGGCAGCGCACCGCTGTCTTCGATGATGACTTCCGCGTGTTCGATTTCAAATTTCGCGAGCACTTCAGCAGCGAGTGTGCGGATGGAATTGCCGTAGAGCGATTCCACCTTGCTCGTCAGCTGCAGATCGATGCCGCCGCTTTCGCGCAGCGTAATTGCGACACGGCAGTCCGAGCGTACGCTTTTTCCGCTGCGGCCGGCTTCTGCTTTCATGTTCATGGAGAACCCGTATTCGGTGACGGAGATTCATGTGTGCCGCCGCTCCCTCGGCGACGGTTCTTCAAATATAGCAAGACGGCGGGAATTCTGCCGAGGAATGAAACTTTTGCGCCACAACGCCTTGTTATCATCGAGTACCCCATTCTCTCACTTTCCAGCAGAATCATGGACCCTTCCGCCGAAACGCTTTCGTTCAGCTCCATCGCCGCGGCAGACATCGAGGCCTTCGCACGGCAGAAAGAGAAAATCGTCACGGCCGTCACCGACCACCTTTTCCGCTGCGATGTTCTCGCCAGCACGCTTGCTGATACCGAGAAGGCACGCCTGGCGCGTGAATGTGTGAAGATCTTCACGGAAAATTTCCTGGCAACGGTCAAGTATCAGTTGCCGGCCGCGCTGATCGAGTACCTCGATTGGCTGCGGGGTTTTCTGCGAAGCAGGGAATTTCCCGCAGCGTTCATTCCCCAGATGATCTCGGGCATGCGAAACGCGGTGCACGCGTTTCTCGAGGACGCGGGCAGCGACGACATCTGCGCCGCCCTGCGCCGCCTGCGCGCTCGTGAGCTTGGCCAGGCGCGGGAGGTCGGCGCATGATCATACAGGAACAGCTTCGCCTCTTCGTCGAATCACTTCGTGCGGGCGACCGCCGCCGCTGTTTCATGCTCGTGCGCGAATGGGAGCAGCAGGGCTTGCCCAACGAACTTCTGTATAACGACATCCTCATTCCCGCACTCGTGCAGTTCGGCGACCATTGGGAGAAAAACGAGCAGGGCATCGTCGAGGAACACGTGGCCTCACAGGTCGTGCGGCAGATTCTCGCCTACAAGGCCGTGACCATGGAGCCGGAGGCTACTCTCGGCAGGACCGCAATGGTCGGCTGTGTGCCCGACGAACACCATGACCTCGCCTCGCTGTTCATGGCCAATGCGCTCGAGGAAGCCGGCTGGCGTGTCGTGCATTACGGTTCTTCCGTCCCCGTGCATGACATCGTTCAGGCCGTGGGCCACTACAAACCCGACCTTCTCTGCCTGACGATGAAATCCCTCAGCTGCCTCGACGCCACGCTGCAGCTTCTCGAACAGCTCCGCGCCACGCACGCGGGTGTGAAAGTAATGATCGGGGGCATATCCCAACCCTCGATGCGCTCGATCCTCGCCCCGCATGTCGATGTCTTCGCCGACTCCCTCACCCATGGAGTACAGGCTGCGGGAGACTTGGCGTAGAGGGAAAACAGCTCGTATTGTTCATTAAAAAACGATGTAGGGGCGCAGCGTGCTGCGCCCCTACATTTCGTTTATGGCATCGGCACTCTGTGCCTCTGTGCCTCTGTGCCTCTGTGCCTTCCTACTACATCTTCGCGATGATGGCGTCGGTGATCTGCTGCGTGGTGGCAGCGCCGCGCGCGAAGACGTCGGGACCGCCGGCGAGCTTCATCATGTCGTAAGAGCGCACTTTGCCTTCTGCGATGACAGCTGCGACGGCCGTGCGGATGCGATCGGATTTTTCTTTCTCGCCGATATGATCGAGCATCATGCAGGCGCTGAGCACCATGGCGATGGGATTGACGATGGAGGGATCAAGTTTTTCATACTTCGGGGCGGATCCGTGCGTGGGCTCGAACACCGCGACATCAGGACCGATGTTGGCGCTGCAGGCGAAGCCGAGTCCGCCCACGAGTCCTGCAAAACCGTCGGAGACGATATCACCGAACATGTTGCCCGCGACAATAACGCCGTAGTCTTCCGGATTCTTCGTCAGCCACATCATCTGCGCGTCGATGTTCGTCGACCAGAGCTGGATGTGCGGGAAACGCTTGGCCGCCTCCGCCGCCTCGGCTTCCATCATGCCCGAGGTCTCGCGAATGACGTTCGGCTTCTCGCAGACGGTGACGGACTTGTACCCGTACTTGTCCGCATACTCGAACGCGGCGGTTACGATCCGGCGACAGTACTTACGCGTGAAGATACGGGTCGACACGGCGAGGTCCTCGCCCGGCACGTCACGGAAGGCCTTGAAGCGTGGATGTGTATCGAGCGCCGCGCGCACGTCCGCCGGCGGATTGGTCCATTCCACACCCGAGTACAGTCCTTCCGTATTCTGACGGAAAATCACCACGTCGACCTTGGGTTCCTCGAAGCCGCCGTCGGCGGATTTCCGGATGAAATTCAGCGGATTGCCGGGGAAGGACAGGCAGGGACGGATGCAGATGTCCAGGTCGAAATGCTGGCGCATAGTCACGATGGGACTGTAGTAGACGAATCCCTTATCGCGGAGAGCGGGATCGAGTTCGGCAGCGGCCTTGTTCTTCGGCTTGGATGTGATGGCGCCGAACAGGCCGACCTTGTGCTCGGCCAGCAGATCGACGGTGCGCTGCGGCAGGGGGTTCCCCTCGCTGCACCAGAAATCCCAGCCGATGTCGCCGTTGACATATTCCGCCTCGAACCCGGCGGCGTCCAGTACACGAATGGCTTCGGGGAGAACGACTTTTCCGATGCCGTCGCCGGGCATCGCCACGATGGTGCGTTTCATACTCTCTTCCTCAATTCGTCGAAAGTGGTGATTGAACGTTTCGCGTCACGCGATATGTAGTTTCAAATTACGGAATACGGGGATCAGGGCAAATGCCCGCGCTCGCTACGCTCTTTGCGCTCGCTACGCTCGCGACCTTGGCTGTTGGCTGTTGGCACCCGCATTCAGCGCATTCTCCCGTATCCTCACGCCATCTTGCCATCTTTCCATACTTCCTTCATTCCATCTTTCCATTCCGCAGGATACCGACCAGTTCCCCGACACTGCGAATATCGTACTTCGCCTGCAGTCCCGCCGGCACGGGGGTTCGACCGGGATTGATCCAGCAGAAATCCATGCCGGCGTTGCGGGCGGCGGGCATGTCGCTGGAAGTGCTGTCGCCGACGAGGAGAACGTCCTCCGCACGCAGCGAGAATTCCTCCATCGCAGGATTGAAGATGGCTGGGTCCGGTTTGGCCACGCCGAGTTCCTCGGATATCAGAATGCGCTGGAAATACCGTGTGATGGGAGCGGCGGCGAAGCGTCGGCGCTGTACGGAGGTGAGTCCGTTTGTCACCAGCACCAGCGTGTGCATCTCCCCTGCCGCGCGCACGGCCTCTTCTGCGCCGGGGAGCAGTTGCGTCTGTTCAGACAGTCGGTCGAGATAATACGGAGACATCGCCCTGGCGGGTACATCGTCCATATCCATCGCCTGGAGCATGCGCCGGAAGCGTTCAATTTTCAGATCGTCCTGCGTGATCTCTCCCCGTTCGAGTTCGCGCCATACATCGTGGTTGTGCACGCGATAGACCTCATGCGCTTCCTGCAGTCGCGCACCGAGCCCGAACGCCTCAGCCGTGCGTGCGAACGCCTCGCGCTCCGCTGAAACGTAGTCGAACAACGTATCGTCCGCATCAAAGAATATTGCCCGGTATTTCATTTCTGCTCAGTCAATTCGTTATCGGAGAATTCTTCGTGCTTTCTCAGCTCCGTGCCCGTGCCCGATGTGTTACGGCATCCACGGGAGACGATCCAGATCCAGATTTCCCCCGGATAAAATTATTCCGGCCCGCTTACCGTCCGATTCGATGCGGTGTTCGAGGATTGCTGCGAGGGGAACAGCGGCGGACGGTTCGATGATAATTTTCATGCGTTCCCACACGAGGCGCATGGCGCGAATGATGGCGTCGTCAGGGACGGTGACGATATCGTGCACATGCTCCCGGATGATCGTGAACGTTCGGTCGCCGAGGCTGGTGAGCAGACCGTCGGCGATGGTGTTCGGATGTTCTGACGGGATGATGTATCCCGCCCGGAAGGAGCGCTGCGCGTCGTCAGCTCCCGCCGGTTCGGCGGCGATCACAACCGTTGCCGGAGCAAGGTAATGCGCCGACATGGCGGACCCGCTCAGCAGTCCCCCGCCGCCCACGGGTGTCATGAGGATATCGAGATCGGGGATGTCCGCAATCAGTTCCCGCGCGGCGGTTGCCTGTCCGGCGATCACCCGCTGGTCGTTGTACGGATGCACAAAGGCCGCGCCGGTTCGACGTACGACCTCGTCGAGCGTCGTCTCCCGTGCCTCGAGGGTCGGCTCGCATTCGACGATATGCGCACCATACCCGGCCACCGCGGCCTTCTTGATCGTGGGAGCGTTCGAGGGCATGACGATGTGCGCGGGAATTCCCCGCAGCTTCGCGGCCAGAGCGAGCGCCTGCGCGTGATTGCCGGATGAATGCGTGGCTACGCCGCACGCGGCCTCCTCCGGCGTCAGCGACAGCACCGCATTGCTCGCACCGCGGAACTTGAAAGCACCCACCTTCTGAAAATTTTCGCATTTGAAAAACAGCGTGCAGCCGGCGATCGCGTCGATGGCGGATGATGTCATCACCGGCGTACGATGCGCCCAGGGAGCGATGCGTTCGGCGGCGGATTCAATTTCGGAAAGGGTCGGGAACCAGGGCATGGGAATGTGGCTGTTGGCTGTTGGCTGTTGGCTGTTGGCAAGATAGCAAATTGAGAGCGTCATCCCGAGTGACTGCGCCCGAAGGGTGCCGCGTATTGTGGTATCGCCCTTACAGGGCGAGGAGGATTTCTGGGATGCGCCCTCAACCCAGGGCTGAAGCCCTGGGCTATGACGTTCCGCCCCTTCGGGGCGTTCCGCTCCTCCCGTCCCTTCCGCTCCTTCCGTCCCTTCCGTCCCTTCCGCTCCTTCCATCCCTTCCGCTCCTTCCGTCCCTTCCGCTCCTCCCGTCCCGTCCGCTCCTCCCGTCCCTTCCGCTCCTTCCATCCCTTCCGCTCCTCCCGTCCCTTCCGCTCCTCCCGCTCCTATGCAACAGGCAGATAATCCACGCCCAGTCGATAGCCGCGCGCATCGAGCCAGGAGGCGATCTCCGAGCGCGCATCGCGATTGCCGACGTAGGTCAGGATGAAGCATGAACCCGGTGAGGGAAGCTGTTCTTGCGAAAGCACCGGAGCACCGCCGATGCGTTGCCCGATCTTGGCGGGATCGATGTCCACCCACGCGCGCACGCGCACGCCCTCGTCCTGAAGTTTCCGCACGCGCTGCCGCGTGATGCGTCCAGCACCCCAGAGATACACATCGGGATGGAAGGGATTCTCTCGCGAGAGCCAGCATTCGAGATACTGCGCTTTGATCGTGTAAAAGGCCGCGACGGAATAGCGCGCGTCCGTACGCGACAAGCGTGCAGGGGGATCGTTCCATCGCAGCACGGGAGCATCGACACGCGCCATGCGCACGCCGGCGTCCATCCACCGCAGCCAGAGTTCGTAATCCTCGGGGAATGCGCCGTCTCGATACCCGCCGTACCGCTCGACCAGTTCGCGGCGGAACATCACCGAGGGATGCGCGAAAGGCGATTCGATGAAACGTGCGAGCATGATGTCTTCCGGCGTGGAGAGCGTGTTCAGCCAATCGACATGCAGGGCGTAGCCGCGTGCGCTGCCGTGGTCGCCGCCGAATTCCACCTGCCCGCCGACAAGTCCGATATCAGGGTGTGCGTCGAGGTACGCGCGCTGATGCGTCAGCCTTCCGGGAAGACTCGCGTCATCAGCATCCATGCGTGCGATGTACGTGCCGCGTGCCGCCGCGAGTCCGGCATTGAGTGCGCTGACGATACCTCCATGCGACCGATGCAGCACGCGCAGCCAGGGTGCGATGCGAGCCATCGCATCCAGCATCTCCCCGCTTCCGTCGGTCGAGCCGTCGTTCACCGCGATCACTTCCACGCAGTCGGGTTCGGCGGCATGGAGGACATCCGCCTCGAGACTCTCCACCGCCTCGCGGAGTGTACGGTGCGCGTTATAGACAGGCAGGATGACGGAGACGGCGGACATCGGCGGTCAGGCGATGAGAATCAGCGCCACAGCGGCGCAGGCGAGATAGATGTAGTTGCGGGTGTTGAGGCGCTCTCTCCAGACGATCGCGGCCACAAAGGCGGAGAGCATGATCACGCCGATGCCGTTCGCAGGGAACAGCACCATGCCGGGAAGTTCGCGCAGGGCCAGTATGAGAAATTTCGCGGAATACATGTTGACCACGCCCAGCACCGCACCCGTCAGCACGAGATGCAGTGAGATGCGTTCCCGCAGGCGCAGCGCGGCCGCGACACCGATGACCATGGCCGTACCGAACACGACCTGCAGCATCTCGGAGGGATTCTCGATGGGGAGAACTTCCTTCTGAAACTTGAAAAGGAATTCCGTGAGGCCGAAGGCGACGAAAAGCAGGAGTCCCCAGCCGAAACCTCCCTCGATCAGGGGACGCAGCGTCGCTCGCGTGAGCGGTTTGGGTGAGGCGAGCGGCAGCGCGAAAAACGCGAGCAGAATCCCACCCACCTGCAGCGCCGTCGGTACTTCAGCGTAAAGTAGAATCGAACCGGCCGTAGGCAGTACCGCGGACAGCCGCATGAGCGTGACAGGAATGACCATACCGAGTTTCTGTATGGTTTTCATCAGCAGCCAGAAACAGCCGATGAACAGAACGCCCAGGATGACCGAGAAGCCCAGCTCCTCCGGGACCCCAAAAATGCGTATCGATCCCCCGCTTCCGATCACCGAGGCGATCGTTGCAACGACGTAATTCGTCGCGAACAGGGAGAACGTCGGGAGGTTGTTCCTGTGCGCGTATGTCATGGTGACGGCAACGGCAACGCTGCAGCTGATGGCAAGAAGGAGGTACAACATTACTCGGTCACCAGTCCGAATTGTTCGAGTGCACGCAGCGGCGCGGACACAGGACGCCGCGACGCGTAATCGAAAAACATGATCCCGGTCTTCACCAGAGCCACTTCCCTTCCGTCGGTTGCACTGATGCGGTAGAGCAGGTCACAGCCCTTGCGATGCGCATCCGCCGCGCCGACGTCCACTCGCAGCACCTCGCCGTACACTGCCTCGGAACGATACACGACGGCTGCGTCGTTCATGATGATCGCCGCGCCTTCGACGTCCATTTCGCTGTACCCGAGCGAAGCAAGGAAGCGCATCCGCGCCTCATGCGCGATGGAGAGCACCGCGTCATGACCGAGATGCCCGCCGTAGTTGATGTCGGAGATCCGGATTTTTATCTCCGTCGTGAACAATCCCGTTTCCGGGAATTCGATTTTGATGCGGGCCATGAGATCCAGTTCGGAAGTTTCGTCTTTGGTGGTGAAAACGACGGCGCTTACGGCTTTGTAGGGGCGCAGCATGCTGCGCCCCTACAAAGGGTCATTCAGGGACATGAAGGAGTCATCGCGCTGATTTATCCTTGCACCCGGAGCGTGAGCACGGTGTGCGCAGGATGCATCCATCGCTGCAGCAATTCGAGCAGCATCGGATAGGATTCACCCTTCAGATCGGACGCGGAAATCAGGATGTGGCGTGTGATTTCGACGTCATGCCCGTCGGCCTTGACCACGGAGCGCACGCTGCCGATACTGTTCGTGAATTCCACCGCGGAGGGAACGCCGACGGCGGCCACGTTTTTCGGAAGGTGCAGCGTCATGCGGCATTCCTCGCGCAGACTTCCCGGAATGGCGATCGACGTCGTGCGCATGCGGTCGCCCATCGGCAGATGCAGATCCGTCACTCCGCCGGGGGCGACCGGGACGCGGAATTCCGCCAGTCCCTCCACTGCGTCGAGCGGCTTCGTCGATGCGATATCCGCTTCGCACACCGTCTCGAAACTCGCGCGAACTTCGGGCGTGCGGGGCTCGACGGTCATTCCCTGTCCCGCGGCTGCGAGTGCTTTTTTCACAACGCCCTTGAATCCGTCGGTATCGAATGCGTAGCTGCGGATACCGGACGAGGAGACGCTGGTCTTCCCTTTTATGGTCAAATCCGGGGAAAGCACCCAGTCGGAGGTCGTGCTCACGGTTGAGGGACCCCCGATCGGTGCCGCGTATTGCAGCGGACTCTCGGCCTGTTCCTTCAGTTCGATGAAATACTTCGTCCAGTACTGAGGAGGCATCGGTCCGCTCTGCGCATGCGAAGGATCGAGCGCGAGCAAGGCGAATCCGCCGACATTCCTGCACAGCACCGCAGGGTGCGCGTACAGCGGCAGCGAAGCGATGTCCGGTTTCGGATCCGGCAGGATCCTGGATTCGACCACGCCGTTGCCTCTCGGGATATCTTCAATCCGTATGCCGTCACTCCGAATGTCGGTACTGAACATCGCGACTTCGGCATTTACGCCGGAGGCGCGACACAACGCTGCGAGAAGAACCGCCCGATCGAGATCCGAACCGACATTCGCAGTCAGCGTGGCCGCGGGGGACATCGCGCGGAATCCGAGAATGTCGAGCGGACCGCCCATACGGCCGACGCGTTCCACCACCCAGCGCTGCAGGGCGATGGCACGCTTTGCGGGATCGCTTTCCTTTACCATGATGTCATCCACGACCGCCTGTGCGGGTCCGAGGTCGCCGTCGCCCACGTCCTGCAGGCAATGCCGGATCATCTGCTCTTTCGTCGCGGTGGTGAAAAACAGCACGGGGAGAAAGTCTTCCAGCGCGGGCTGATTGTCTTCTACTTCAATGATAGGAATGTCCTTTCGCCGCCAGGTGAACACACGGGTATCCCCTTCTTCCGTCACGTCGGGCAGCACGTCGTCACGCACGAGACCATATTCCAGCACGACATCCGACGGCACGACGAGACGGACGGTCATGTTGACGATGGGACTCCGCGCGCCGAACACGACGCGGTCCATCATTCCCGGGAGCATCCCGGGTTTCGTGGTCAGCCGGTACGCGAAGTCGATCACCGCGCCGGCTTCGACGCCGGCGTGGGTGACCACCATTTCCTTGAGGCCGAGATACGGCGCGGCGCCCGCGGCATAACCCGGGAGCACCTCGTTGTAGGCGTTGAACGGGGATTCCACTTTCTTGCCGTCCCGCATCGTCGTGACCGAGCGCAGCACTTCCAGCGTCTGCCACTGCGGATTATAGGTGATGAAGGACTCGCCGTAGGCGCGGGTAAACGAGAAGGGTGTAATCAGACGCAGCTTGTGGCTGTACGTGTACACCACGCTGCCGTCGGACTTGAGCACCCATTCATGCACCATGTCCTCGTACGCGGCGTCGGCCGTGTCCTTGCGCCGCGGCGGGTCGTTCTGTGTCCCGTTCACGACATACGTTTTTTCACCGGCGTCCTTGTCGGTCTGCGCGAATGCGGAAAGGGGAAGAAAGGAGAGCAGAAGGATGATAATCGTGTATTTCATGGTCTCTTCCCTCTTTCTATTTCGTGAGAATGACGGGTGAATCGGCGAGCGCGGTGCGCGCGGTCAATGCGGCACGGAATTCCGGCCAGTCCGTGGCGTCGTACACGCGTTTTTCCATCCGGTGTGTCGCGGTGAAGTGCAGAGCGTTTCCCTCCAGTGTCGTCGCGCCGCGGAAGCTGGCGACTCCGTCGTCGGATATCGTCGCGGCCTTATCAGGCAGACGCTGCGCGCGCATGCCGGCGGGGACGGTGATGGACTCGTCGAGTTCCACGAGGCGGGAACACCGCTGCCGGAACCCGTATTTCCTGGTCTCCATGCTCGTGCGCGTCGAAAGCTCGGGAGCGTGGTAATAGTCGCCGAAGACACTTCCCGCGAGGAGCGGGACGAAAGCGAGTCCGCTGCCTGTATTTTTCGCGAATGCGGGAATACGATATTCGATGCGGACATGATACGGCGCAGTGAGATCGTTCGGATCCGGAATGACCTGCGATGTCACCTGCGCAAGCGGATACGCTCTGGTCAGCATGCCGCTGTAGGTGTCTTCCCAGGAAGATTTGTAGCTGCGCGTGAAGGCGCGTCGCATGAGTCCGTCGGACTGACCTTCGGCCTCGATTTCCACAACGCCCTCGAGGGTGCCGTCGGCCGCGAGCGTGGCGGTGTTTTTCATGCGCATGTAATGGTTCTCCGCCGGAGAAAGCGGCGTCGACATGACGTCCGCTCCGCCCGGGATTCCCATGAGAAATTCCTGCTGCTGTTCTGCCGACGACCACATTTCCCGTGCACCGGGAATCCACGTCGGATCGAGCAGCATCCAGTGTCCGTTCGCGCGTTTGACCACGGTGACGCTGTGGTTGAACTGGTCTGCGGGGATGCGCTCGATGCGCGAACCGGCCATGGTCATCGCCGGATAGGATTCGAAGCCCGCCGCGCGAAGCATGGTCACGAGCATGCCGGCCTTGTCCTTGCACACGCCGCAGCGGTCGGAGAAGGTCATTGCGCCGGTGTGCAGCGTGTACCCCTCGCCCTCGCCCATGGAAATACCGGAGTAGCGGATTTCCTCGGCGACCCAGTGGTTGAGAATGCTGATTTTCTCGAGTTCGTCGGTCACGCCGCGCAGGAGTCCGTCGGTCATCTCCTGCACTTCGGGTGTCACCTTGAAGCTGCCGAAGTTCTCGTTGACCCCATGGAACCAGGTGGATTTCGCATACCAGTCCGGGGATGTCGACACCAGCAGTTTTGTCGCCACATCCGATGGCGAAACCATGTCGGGTTCGCCCTTGAACGGCTCGATGTCGCGCTTGTACCAGCAGTAGGTCACCTTGCCCGCACGGGTGAACATCCCGTGCGTCGGGTGCAGGTCCTCGGGCGGTGTCGGGTGCTGGGCGCCGGCGGGATTGACGTCCACCGTCAGAAGGTGATTGAATTTCGGATGGAAATGCACGTAGGACGCGAGTTCGCCGCTGTACACTTCGTACTGCAGCGGCTTGTTCTCCGGCATAAGCACGCGATAGACTTTTTCCTTCACCGGCACTGATGACCAGAACTCCACGATATCGTAGAAATGCCCCTTCATCGGCGGCACGAAGCGGCTGTCGTCCTCTTCCCCGGCCGGCGCATCCGCCCCTGCCCGCACGGAACCTCCGGACACGGCGCCCGCTGCAACAGCGGATTCCCGGACCGCGGCTTCCTGCATCGTTTCAATTTCTTCGTCGCCGAGCAGCGCGTACGTGAAGCCCTTGCGGAAAACCAGGGTCTCGACCGCGTCGCCCGGTTCGAGCCAGCCGACGGAGGCCAGCTTCTGCCGCGCACCCCAGTAGATCGCACGCGCCGGAGCGGCGTAGTCGTAGACGTCCGAGGGCGCGAGCGTACGCACGCTGCCGTCCTTCCGGTACACCCGCACGCGCAGCACGTCCACCGCGGCGGAAAGCGGATCGTAATCGAAGGTCACGCTCTTCATATCCCGCGCGCCCTTGGCCGTGAGCACCTTCACCAGCTTATGCATGCGCACGTAGCTCAGGCCGGACTCCTGCACATCGACGTCCGTGCTGTCATAGAGCACGACGACGTCGGCAGCGGGATAGTCCTTCCCGGTGGTAGATGCACGAAGATGTGCAAGATTGGCATCCACCTGCGCGCGGAGAGGCAGCAGCGGGATGACGAAAAAGAGGAAAGCGGCGGTTCCAGCGCGCAGCCGTCGTTTGGCAGCGGGTGTCCGTCGATTGGGGGCGGGTGTCCGTCGAATCATGGTATCGTCCTGATGTAAACGAAAGCAAGCGAATTGTCCCACTGCGAATGCATGCGGGATCAATTCCTCCAGTATACGGAATTTTCGATTTTTACGCGATGCGTTCGCGGTTCCTGAGCGGGCACATGGCCCGGCTATTTGTGAAAGGTCCGAGTTCCCCGGAATAGCATATAAAAACGAAGAGCGGCGCGGATGCGTCGCTCTTTTGAAATTCGTTGTGCCGCGCTTAGCGGGAGTAGTATTCGATAACCAGCGGGAAGTCGCACACCACGGGGATCTTCTCGCGCTCGGGCGGCGCCATCAGCGTGATGGAAAGCTCGGGCTTGGAAATGGCAAGATACTCAGGCGGACGGGCGAACTTGACCGCGTCATTGAAGCACTCGATCTTGCGGCTTTTCTGACGGACGGTGATGACGTCATTGACGCGCACCTGATACGAAGGAATGTCGACACGCTTGCCGTTCACTTCGATGTGTCCGTGCGTCACGTACTGACGTGAAGCATAGATCGTGCGGGCGAGTCCACCGCGGAAGAGGACTGCGTCCAGACGGCACTCGAGCATCAGGGCCAGGTTGTCTGAAGTATTTCCGGTTTTGAGAGACGACTTCTTGTAGTAGTTCAGCATCTGCTTTTCGCTGATGTTGTACTGCCAGCGCAGACGCTGCTTTTCCACAAGCTGCTTCTTGTAATCGGAAATCTTCGCACGACGATTACGCGAAAGACCGTGGGCACCGGGGGGATGGGGCTTGCGCTCCATGATCTTCGATGCCTTGGGAGTGAGGGGAACGCCGAGCTGGCGCGAGAGTTTGACCTTAGGGCCGTTGTACTTCATACTGGCTTGCTCCGTGGACCTTTTTCTGGTATCCTCTATTCAACAATCATGTTAGCTTGACAGTGCCTCGAAACAGGCGTAGTTTGCCTGCAATGAGGGCATCGGTAAATATACCACCGCACTTTGAAAGATCAAAATATGGAGAGCTGTTCCATGAATAATGTTGAAGACCCCACATTGCTTTCCGACGACCCGGCCGCGGCAGCGCATGAGTCCTATAAAAAGGAACAGGACGAGCGCTCCTGGGCCATGCTGTGTCATCTCGCAGTATTTTCCTCGGTTATTATTCCTTTCGGACATATCATCGGACCGCTGGTCGTCTGGATGGTGAAGAAGGAACAGTTCCCGCTGGTCGCGGACCAGGGACGTGAATCTCTCAATTTCCAGATCAGCATGACGATATATACGGTGATTATCCTGATTGTTTTTGTCGTTTCCCTTCTCGGCTTCATTGCCGGTGATTATCATGAGAAATTTCCCACACCGCTGATCCTCTCCAGTGCCTCATTCCTGGTTCTGGGGTTGGTAAATCTCGTCATGGTCATCATCGCCGCCGTCCGTGCCTACAAGGGCGAACGTTATCGTTATCCCCTCTCGATCCATTTCGTTTCGTGATGGGGTTACGAAATCCCGGGAGATGATATGTCATCCGTTCGTAGGGCGGATTCGTGAATCCGCCCTACGAGGTGTTGTTAATTTCGTTTGATGCGCATGATCGGCGGATTCGTGAATCCGCCGTACGATCGGGATTTGTGAATTCGGACATCACGTGTATTTTACAATGTTGGAATTCACATCATACGTCCATGCCGTGCGATCCGTCAGGGATTGACGCGGTCATCTGTTATCCGGGAGGATGGTCCCGATGCTGTACATTCAGAACTATATCGACGGCGTGCTGTCGGAAGCGCTGACCGGCACCTGGCTCGCGGTGCATGAACCCGCAACGGGGAACGTCTACGCGCAGGCGCCCGCCTCCGCTGGAGCGGACGTCGACGCGGCGGTCGATGCGGCGAAACGCGCGTTTCCCGCATGGTGTGCGACCGAAGCCGAGGAGCGTTCGCGTCTGCTTCGGCGCGTCGCCGACATGATCGAGGAACGACTGGAAGAATTCGCGCAGGCGGAATCGCGCGACAACGGCAAACCCGTCTGGCTGGCGCGCATGGTGGATATTCCCCGCGCCGCGAAGAACTTCCGCTTTTTCGCCACCGCCATTCTGCATACATCGAGCGAAGCCCATCAGACCGACGATATCGCGTTGAACTATACTCTCCAGCAGCCGATCGGCGTCGCGGGCTGCATTTCGCCGTGGAATCTCCCCCTCTATCTGTTCACATGGAAAATCGCCCCCGCTCTGGCCGCGGGGAACTGCGTCGTCGCGAAGCCCTCGGAAATCACACCGTATTCGGCCTTCCTGCTCTCGCAGGTGTGCATCGAGGCGGGACTCCCCCAGGGCGTACTCAACATCGTGCACGGGCTCGGCACGGACGTCGGTACCGCGATCACCGCGCATCCGGACATCCCTGCCATTTCCTTCACCGGCGGCACGGCAACCGGCGCCTCCATCGCCCGCACTGCCGCACCCATGTTCAAGAAGCTATCGCTCGAACTCGGCGGAAAGAATCCGACCCTCATTTTTGCGGATTGCGATTTCGAGGAAACGCTCGTGACCGTGCTGCGATCCGCGTTTTCAAACCAGGGGGAGATCTGCCTCTGCGGCTCGCGCATTTTCGTCGAACGTTCCCTCTACGACCGCTTCCGCGACGCGTTCGTCGAACGTGTTCGCGCCCTCGTGGTCGGCGATCCGCTCGACGACGCGACGGGACAGGGCGCACTGGTCTCCGCAACCCATATGGAGAAAGTGCTCTCTTACATCGCCCTTGCCCGGGAAGAAGGCGGCACGGTGCTCTGCGGCGGCGAACGCATCCAGCTGACGGGGCGCTGTGAAGATGGATGGTTTGTTTCGCCCGCGGTGATCGAAGGACTCCCCTTCACCTGCAGGACAAACCAGGAAGAGATCTTCGGTCCCGTCGTGACCCTCACGCCCTTCGACACGGAGGACGAACTGCTCGCCATGGCGAATTCCACCAGCTACGGACTCGCCGCGTCGGTGTGGACCTCGGACCTTCGCCGCGCCCATCGCGTGGCCGCGGCGCTGCACATGGGCATCGTGTGGGTGAACTGCTGGATGCTGCGCGACCTGCGCACACCCTTCGGCGGCGTCAAGCAATCGGGCGTTGGCCGCGAAGGCGGCTGGGAAGCCCTGCGCTTTTTCACCGAGGCGAAAAATGTCTGTATCAAGCTCTAAGGTTTGAACAGCACCGAGCAATTCGACAATAAGGAATTAAAAAACCGTAACGACGATATGACAATCATGAGCAACGAACGCGACATCATCGAATCCAGCGCCGCACCGGAACCGGTCGGACGCTATCCTCACGCGCGACGCGTGGGCGACCTCCTGTTTCTCTCCGGCGTCGGTCCGCGCGAGCGCGGCAGCGCGGCCATTCCCGGCGTCACTCTTGACGCGGAGGGCAATGTCGTCGATCACGACATCGAAGCGCAGTGCCATGCCGTGTTCCGGAATGTGCGCACCATTCTCGAGGAGGCGGGGTCGGACTGGAGCAAGCTGGTCGACGTAACGGTGTTCCTGACCAACATGAAGCGTGATTTCGCGGCCTACAATCGCATCTATACCGAGTACTTCACCGAAAACCAGCCCTGCCGCACAACGGTGGAGATCAATTCCCTGCCGACACCCATCGCCATCGAGCTCAAATGCATCGCGACAATATAGGACAAGACACCGCCCTGCTGCTGCGTGTGTCCGGCAGGCGCACGCAGACATGGAAATCCATCGCCCCCATCCGTGAAAGGAATTGATATGTATTCTCTGCAAGGTATAAATTTCCAGAAATGGATCGACGAGCACCGGCATCTGCTCAAGCCCCCCATCGGGAATCAGCTGGTATTCGAGAACGCTGAATTCATCATCATGGTCGTCGGCGGACCGAATTCGCGAAAGGATTACCACTTCAATGAGGGAGAGGAATTCTTCTACCAGGTCGAAGGCGACATCACGCTCAAGATCATGGACGGCGAGACACCGCGCGATATCCCGATCCGAGAGGGAGAAATCTTCCTGCTCCCGGCTCGCGTCCCCCATTCGCCGCAGCGTCCGTCGGACACCGTCGGACTCGTCGTCGAGCGCAAGCGTCTCGACGGGGAACTCGATGGCTTCATCTGGTACTGCGAACAGTGCGGCAACAAGCTCTACGAAGAATATTTCACTCTCGAGAACATTGTTACGCAGTTTCCCCCGATCGTAGACCGCTTTTACGGATCGGAAGCGCACCGGAGCTGCGGCAATTGCGGCGCGGTGATGGCGCCGCCAATACAGGCGTCCTGACATTCTTATTACGAGGTTCTCCGATGTTCAAGGTCGACGTTCACACGCATATCCTCCCTCCCGCCTGGCCCGATCTCGAGAAGCGCTACGGATACGCGGGCTTCCCGCAATTCGAGCCGCAGGCCAACGGCAACAAGGCCATGATGGTGGACTGCAAGCACTTCCGCACCTTCCAACCGAACTCCTGGGATGCGGAGGTCCGCCTCACGGACTGCGACAGCCATGGGGTGCACGTCCAGGTGCTTTCCACCGTGCCGATCATGTTCAGTTACTGGGCAAAGCCGGGAGACGCGCTGGATCTCTCGCGCATTCTCAACGACCACATCGCCGAAACAGTCGCCGCACAGCCGCAAAGATTCGTCGGCCTTGCAACCGTGCCGATGCAGTCGCCCGAACTGGCCATACGCGAACTAGAGCGCGCAGTGAAGGAACTCGGACTGGCTGGTGTAGAAATCGGCACGCATGTGAACGAATGGAATCTGAGCGAGCCGGAGCTGTTCCCCTTTTTCGAGGCTGCGCAGGAACTCGGCGCCGCGGTTTTCGTGCATCCGTGGGACATGATGGGCAGCGACCGCATGCGGCGCTACTGGCTGCCGTGGCTCGTGGGAATGCCCGCGGAAACCTCGCTCGCAGTCTGCTCGATGATTTTCGGCGGCGTGCTTGAGCGTCTTCCCAAGCTGCGTGTCAACTTCGCGCATGGCGGCGGCTCCTTCCCCGCAACCATCGGACGCATCGAGCATGGTTTCAACGTCCGCCCCGATCTCGTGGCGATCGACAACGCAGTCAATCCCCGTACCTACCTCGGCCGCTTCTATCTCGACTCGCTGGTGCACGACCCGGTGATGCTGCGCTACATCGTCGACCTGGTCGGCGAAAGCCGCGTCACGCTGGGGTCGGATTACCCATTCCCTCTGGGCGAGCTGCAGCCCGGCACACTGATCGAATCGATGGACGTCTTCCCCGACCACGTCAAGCGCATGCTGCTCGGAGAAAATGCAATGGAATGGCTCGGCGTGGATATCGCGAGGTTTCGTTCATGATCGCGCGCATCACCATCGACGGCATCGAATACCACACTGATCTCAGTTCCGGACGCAGCATCGCTATCCCTGTGAACTTTTCCGGCCCCCAGCCCAACAGCTATGACGTCCCTCCCGCAAGAGCGCGTGCCTACGAGGTCGGCTCGTTCGTCGGTGACACGCGCAGCGGCGGCAGCTGTAACTTCGACACCGTGACAATCACCCCGCATTGCAACGGCACGCATACCGAATGCGTTGGACACATCGCGATCGATCGCATCTCCATTGACGATATCCTCGTTCCCGCCATGATTCCCGCAACGCTGCTCTCCGTCGGCGTGGAAGACGCCATCCACAGCAACGACCATTACGAACCTGCGATGGATATCGGCGACAGGCTGATCACCGCGGCCGCATTGCGCACCGCCCTTGCCAACGCCGCCGACGCCAAAGTGCATCCCACTGCGTTTCATCAGGCCTTCGTACTGCGCACCCTCCCGAACGACGGATCGAAAACCGTAAGGAATTACATGGCGCAGCCCGCCCCGTATTTCAGCATCGAGGCGATGCAGCTGCTGCGCGATCTGGACGTGACGCATCTGCTGGTCGATATCCCATCGCTCGACCGCGCGTTCGACCAGGGACGCATGGCTGCGCATCACATTTTCTGGGACGTCGAGGCGGGGAGTCACGACGTTCCTCGCGCATCGGCGTCGCGACGATCGGTGACGGAGATGATCTACGTGCCCGACGACATTCCCGACGGACGATATCTCATTGACATACAGATCGCCCCCTTCGCAGCCGACGCCGCGCCGAGCCGGCCCGTGCTGTATGCCGTCACCCAAACTTCCAGCAGCATATGAGCATGAACACGACACATGAATTCGGTATCGATCACGCATACGCTCTCCGGATGGATGAAGCGGATCCTCTGCGCGGCTTTCGCGCGCAATTCCACGCACCGCGGACGCCGGAAGGAAAGGATCAGATCTACCTGTGCGGCAACTCCCTCGGACTGCAGCCGGTCAACACGCGCGCGTATATCGAAGAAGAACTCCGCGACTGGGCCGACCTCGGCGTGGAGGGGCATTTCCGTGCGAAGCATCCGTGGATGCCTTATCACGAGTTGTTGACCAGTCAGACCGCACGCATCGTCGGCGCACTGCCCGTCGAGGTCGTGACCATGAACACGCTCACCGTCAATCTGCATCTGCTCATGGTGTCGTTCTACCGTCCCACACCCGGACGTCACAAGATCATCATCGAGGAAAAAGCCTTTCCCTCTGATCAATATGCCGTAGCATCGCAGTTGAGGGTTCATGGCTACGACCCTGTCGAAGGCGTGGTGGAAATTCCTCTGGATGCGGATGGACGTTTTTCCACCGACACCGTGCTCACGACCATCGCGCGTCACCGCGACGACGCAGCACTGCTGCTGCTTGGGGGCGTGAATTATTACAACGGACAATTGTTCGATATCGCGGAGATCACGCGGGCGGCGCACGAAGCAGGGATCGTCGTCGGCGTCGACTGCGCCCATGCCGCGGGCAACGTGGCCCTGCGGCTGCATGACTGGGACGTGGATTTCGCTGCCTGGTGTTCCTACAAGTATCTGAACGCGGGTCCGGGAAGCACGGCGGGATGCTTCGTGCACGAGCGGCACGCCGACAGCGACCTCCCCCGCTTCGCGGGATGGTGGGGACACGACAAGTCATCGCGCTTCACGATGCCTCCGCGATTCCTGCCTATCACGGGCGCGGAGGGGTGGCAGCTGAGCAATCCCTCGATCCTTCCCCTTGCCGCGCTGCGGGCCTCGCTCGAACTGTTCGACCAGGCCGGTATGGACGCGTTACGCGCGAAGAGCGAACTGCTCACGGGATATCTCGAGTTCCTCCTCGCACGCAGGGGCAGGTCGAACTGGAGCATCATCACGCCGCAGGATTCCGCGCAGCGCGGTTGCCAGCTTTCTCTGCGTGTGCCGCATAACGGACGGCTGCTCTTCGACTATCTCACGGCCGCGCATGTTATCTGCGACTGGCGCGAGCCCGATGTTATCCGCATCGCTCCCGTTCCACTCTACAACAGCTTCGAAGACGTCTGGCGTTTTGCCGAGCTTTTTCACGCGTATTTCGATGCGACGGTCTGACTTTCATCCACTATCGCGCGAGTGATCCCATGCCCGACCATCAGCAGCATATTCTTCTCGTCGGCGCCGGTCTTGCCGGGTCCCTGCTTTCGATCTATCTCGCACGCCGCGGCTACGCGGTCGATGTGTATGAACGGCGTCCCGACATGCGCCTCGCGCACATGAGCGCCGGACGTTCGATTAACCTTGCCCTGTCGAAACGAGGTATTCACGCCCTCGACGAAGTGGGTCTGCTCGACGCCATCATGGACATCGCCATCCCCATGCGTGGGCGCATGATCCATGGCGAGAACAGCTCCCTCACTTTTCAGCCTTACGGCAAGGATGATTCGGAGGTGATCTATTCCGTCTCCCGCGGCGATCTGAACCGCAAGCTCATGGATCTGGCCGAAAGTCACACTCATGTGCGCATCCACTTCCAGCAGCGCTGTGATGGCATGGACTTCGCGAAACGCGCGGTACACTTCACGGACGAGGAGACCGGGGCGTCGTACATGCGCAGCGAAGACACCGTGATCGCTACCGACGGCGCAGGTTCGCCGGTGCGTCAATCCATGGAGGCCACACCGCGCTTCAACTTTTCGCAGGAATTTCTCGAACACGGATACAAGGAATTATCGATTCCTCCGGGCAGGGACGGTGGTTTCCAGCTTGAGAAACACGCGCTGCATATCTGGCCGCGCCACTCCTTCATGCTCATCGCCCTGCCGAATCCCGACGGGAGCTTCACCTGCACGCTCTTCCTTCAGCAGGAAGGCGATCCCGGCTTTTCATCGCTCGACACGCCAGCAGGCGTGCGCGCGTTTTTCGAGAGGGAATTTCCCGATGCGCTGGCGCTCATGCCCACGCTGGAGGACGACTTTTTCTCCAATCCGACCGGTGCGTTGGGAACAATCCGCTGCTTCCCCTGGCATGTCGGTGATGCGGCGGCACTGTTGGGCGACGCCTGCCACGCCGTCGTTCCGTTTTACGGACAGGGCATGAACTGCGCCTTCGAAGACTGCACCGTACTCAACGAGTGTCTCGATGAATTCGGCACCGACTGGCACCGCGTGTTCGCAGCGTACCAGGAGCGCCGCAAGATCAATGCCGACGCGATCGCCGACCTGGCACTGGAGAACTTCATCGAAATGCGGGACCGCGTCGCCGATCCACATTTTCTGCTCATGAAGAAGGTCGGGCTCGTGCTGGAGGAAAAATTTCCGGAGTATTTCATCCCGAAATATTCCATGGTGACGTTCCATCGTACGCCATATGCCGTCGCCCGTCGACGTGGGCAGATTCAGCAGGAGATTCTCGAAGAGCTGACCCGTGGCATCGAGAAAATCGAAGACGTGCATTTCGCCCTTGCCGAACAACGTATTTCAACACGCCTGCGTCCCTATACGGAGGAAGCAGGATCCCTGCGCTGAAACGTGAGGAGACTCGTTCATGGATAGACCTTTCCCGCCCCTGTACTACTCGGAGTACCTTCAGCTCGACGGCCTGCTCGACAGTCAGCATCGAAAGAGCGAGGAGTACGGCGCCCCCGCCCACGATGAAATGCTGTTCATCATCGTGCACCAGGCATATGAACTCTGGTTCAAGCAGATTCTTTTCGAAATGGACTCCGTCATCGGTCTTCTGTCCGCCGAACCGGTTGAGGAGGCGCACATCGGCATGTGCGTTTCGCGGCTGCACCGCGTGACCGAGATCCAGAAGGTGCTCATCGATCAGCTGCGCATTCTCGAAACAATGACGCCGCTGGATTTTCTGGATTTCCGCGACTTCCTTTTCCCGGCCTCCGGATTTCAAAGTATTCAGTTCCGTATGCTGGAGATTCGACTCGGACTGCAATCCGACTCCCGTCTCCGCTACAATCAGGCCGCATATCACAGCCGCGTCTCGCCGCAGCACCGGGACCAACTGATCGAGGCGGAGCAGCACCCGACGATGTTCGACGCCATACAGAGCTGGCTCGAACGCACACCGTTTCTCGAAACGGAGTCCTATCGCTTCTGGGATGCCTACCGCAGTGCAGTGCACGAGATGCTGGATGCGGACCGCAGCGTAATCGAACGCAATCCCACGCTCAGCGAAGAAGAAAAATCAGTACAACTGCTCGGACTCGGCGAGACGACCGCGCATTTCGACGCGGTATTCGATCCCTCACGGCATGAGGCGCTGCGGACAGAAGGCAAGCTGCGGCTCTCGCATCGCGCCACACTCGCCGCGCTCTTTGTTTCCCTGTACCGCGACCAGCCTATTCTCGCAATGCCATACCGCCTGATCGCCGCTCTTGTCGATATCGACGAACTGATGACGACCTGGCGCTACCGGCACGCGCTGATGGTACACCGCATGATCGGCACGAAGATCGGCACCGGCGGATCATCCGGCTACCATTACCTGAAGTCCACCGCAGAAAGCCACCGCGTCTTTTCAGATCTCACGAATTTGTCTACTTTTCTGATTCCACGTACGGCGCTGCCGGAATTGCCGGCGCTCGTGCGCGACCGTCTCGGATTTGTGCACAAAAGCGGTAGCCGGTGATCTCTCTCACCCCTGCGCGCGCGGCGACGCTGATCGAGCTCGCCGCGGAACTCGCGCGCCTCCTCCTGAAATCGTCACAGCCCCCACGGGAGCTGGCGTCGACGTATCTGCATCAGCAAAAACGGCTGGACGGAACGGAACGTCAGTTCGTTTCCTCTGCGACACATCATGCTCTGCGGGTGTGGCGTTTTGCCCGCGCCTGCGGCAACGGCGTGACCGGCGACGTCGACCTTCGGCCTTCGGTCGACGAAACACAGACGGTCACGGCCGCGGCTCTGCTGCTCTCACTTCGGGGCTTCGTACCGCCCTTCGACGATGGCGAGATCGAGGGGGCGGCGGGCACAGCTGTTGAGGACGCCTGCATCGCGATTCTCAAGCGCCGCTCCACAGATGGAGTCGAATCATTGCTGCTGCGGGCCGAGGATTGGCAGTCCGCCTGCATTTCAGCCGAAGCGGTGTTCGCCCCCATGGTTTCCGGGCTCGGGGAATCGACATCGGCTGCGGGTGAAGAGACTACGATGCCAGAGGACGCCTGGGGGGAAGCCGTCGCCGTCCGTTGGTCCCTCCCCGACTGGGTCGTGCGATCATGGCGCGAGCACCAGCCCCCGTTTTCCTTCGCCGATATTTCCGAACTCGGTCGTGGACTCTGCGCCGCGGCCCCGCTTGTCCTGCGTACCAACCGCATGCGGGGAGAACGCGAAGCGCTTCTATCAGCACTACGGGAAGCCGGCATCACCGCCACGGCGCATGCAATCCTTCCCGACGCCGTTATTTCCGAGCGGCGTCCCCTGATGGAGAGCCATTGGTATGAAGACGGGTTGTTCGAGATACAGGATGCCGGTAGTCAGCTCATCGTGCTTGGCTGCGGAGTGACAGCTGGAATGAACATCATGGACGCGTGCGCAGGGGGCGGCGGGAAGACCATGCAACTGGCCGACACCATGCGCGACCAGGGCAGCATCGTGGCTTGCGATATCGAGCGGCATAAACTGCGGGGACTCGAACAGCGGGGCAAGCGTCTCGCGCTGGGCAGCATCCGGACGCTCGCTCTCACCCCGGTCGGCATGAGAACCGACGGACGTGAACCATTCGATCCTGATATGAAATTCGATTGCGTTCTGGTCGATGCCCCCTGTTCCGGTTTCGGCACCGTGCGCCGGCACCCCGCGTTGAAGTGGCGGCTGACAGAAAAGACGGTGGCGCGTCTCGCAGAGCGTCAGGCGGCGATCCTTGCGCGCAATGCAGCGTACGTGAAAGCTGGCGGCATCCTGCTCTACGCGACCTGCTCCCTGCTCCCGCAGGAAAACAGCGCGAACGTACGGAGATTCCTCGAGAAGCACGACGATTTCTCACTCGATCCGCTTGCGCCGCAGCTTCTCGATGCAGGAGTGTCGCTGAGAGAACTGCATGCGGACAGCGGAGAATTGCTCCTTTCCCCGACCCTGCTCGATTCCGATGGATTCTACATGGCGCGGCTGTGCCGCGATACTTCCTCCTGACCGCGCCCCCTCGCGCGTGAGGATGTTCCCTGACTCCTTCCCTGCGCAGCTTCCCCCGGCTCAATCCCCCAATAAACTCTGACAGGCCATCCGCACGCTATCGATAGGAATACCTCCCATGCTCCCGTCATCCGACTGCACCACGCGATGATGGTCGCCACGTGGACCCCATTCCCAGGATGCGGTCGGGCCGAACAGCGACACGGTCCGGCAGCCACTGTAGGCTGCGATATGCATCGTACCGGTGTCGTTGGTGAGATACAGACGCAGACGCTGATACACCGCCGAGAGCGCGGCGATCGGGAGGTTCCGGAGTTTCCGATGCTCTATTCCCATTATCGTCAACCGGGCCCCAAGCGCCTCCACCGCCGCGTCATCGAGGACGCCGCCGGTGATGACGACATCTCCGGCGTTCGTAAATGCAAGATCCCCGAGAACCTCAGCGTATCGCTCGGCCGGCCATATATTCTGCATTTTTCCCGCCCCGGGATGTACGCCGATCAGCGGACGCCCGTCTGCCCAATCCCCGAGTACGTGCGTGGCCTTCCCCTCCGCCTTGTCTGTCAGCGGAATTCGGAACGCGCGCATTTCATCCTGTGTGATGCCGCAACCGGCCAGCGCGGCAATCTCGCGGTTGCGTTCCTCCTGATGCACATGCTCGGTACCCCAGTGCATGTCGCCTTTCACATTGAGAAAACGGTGCATCGGGTTCCGCTTACCATCAAGGGTCCCGACACCGACGCGGACGCGCGCACCGCTGAGCAGCGCGGTGATGTGCGACGTGCGCGAGAGCGCGATGGTGGAGGGAACGATGGCCACGTCGAAACCGCGGGAACGCAGTGATGTGTGGGCGCGGATCACTTCCGTGAGCGTGCCCTTCGCGTAGTATTCCACCCGGTCAAGGAACGGGTTCACGTCGCGCAGGGGAATGGGATAGCGGGTGGGCGAGGCGAGAAGCGTGATCTCGGCAGACGGCCATCGCTTCTTCAGCCCAGCGTAGAGCGGCACGGAGCACAGCATGTCGCCAATGTGGTTGTGACGGCGAATCACGAGGATGCGTTCCACTGTTCCTTCGATCACTTGGCCCCCCGCCATTGAAGACGCGGCACGAACATCGGAACGTCCCGCTGGTAGCGGCGGTAGTCGTCGCCGAATTCAGCGACAAGCTTCCGTTCTTCGAGAAACGCACCGAGAATGAAATAGGCGATGCCGATTCCTTTCATGATGAGATTGGCAGCGGTCAGGTTCCCCCAGAACAGCAGCAGGAGGATGCCGGCGGAGTAATACGGATGGCGCATGCGTCGAAGAATTCCCGTAGCCACGAAACCACGGTATATCGCCTGTTTTCCATCGAGCTGTTCGCGAATCTGTCGAAGTCCGAAAAAAAACGGTTGATCGTATTGCCGTGACGCAAGAACGAAAATGACAAGGGCGCCTGCAATCCCTCCCCACTGCAGTACGCGCAGCAACAGCGGCCAGGACCAGAGCAGGGGCGAATCAATCGTCCACTGAAGGAAGAGCACGGGAATAAGGGTGACGATACTGATTGCGACATACACGAGGCGGTAGTAGGCCATGTGCGCGTCGAACATCCGGCCGACGCGCCGCATCCATGAAGGTGCGATCAACAGGCTGTGCAGCGCGCACCACAGTATCCAGCCGGCCGCGAGCATCAGGTGCATTTCGGCGCCGCTCACGCGCGATTCTCCCTCAGCATCGGGACGGTGAGTGAACCGTTTTCAAGAACCGCGACATCTGATCCCTGTCCCGTCGTATTCCGCAGCATGTCTACGGCGGCCTCGAGAGAAGGCGCGACTTCCATCCCCATCGCCAGCACATCCGCTGCCGGCAGGTTCGAGACAAATATGATGCGATGCCGCCGGGCTTTTTCACGCATCGCGAGAGCGGTATGCGCGTTCATTGCGTAGTGGTGAAGAAGCGCCTCACGGAACGAAGATTCGTCTTTATGAGCGAACCATTCCATGAAACGGTCATTGCCGATGCCGTCTCGGCACTCTGCAAGGCAGATGATGCCGCCGCCTTCCCGCGTCGCATAGGAGGCGTGATGCAGCGCCTTATGCGCCTGAATGAAATTGATGTCCTTCGGATATCCCCCGGCACTCACGATGGTCACGTCTGCCGCGTTCTCGACCGTACAGCGGAACCGCGCATCGACCCGCCGACAACCCTCGCGATGCGCAGCGTCCATGTCGCCGCAGACGCCGTCGGCGATGCGTCCATGATCATCAAGCAGCGCGGCGAAATACCAATGCGGGGGCATCAGGCGTCGCGCGTCCATAATATCTTCGATCACAGGGTTCCCCTCGACCGCTCCGTCAGTGCAGCCGGGGTGGAATCGCCCCTCCGCCGTGATCGTGCGGCGGTGGTTCGCGACCGCCGTGCTGTGCGCGGCAACGCCGGGAACGAAGAGTTTCGCACCGCCGCCGAAGCCGGCGAAGTAATGGTGCACGATCGTGCCGGTAGCCAGGACCTGCGCCGCATCGGCCACCATGCGGTTGATGAGCACGGGCGTACCGAATCGTGTGCTCCCCACAGCGATGCAGGCTTCCTCGTCGCGGGCATCATGCTCGCGAACGAGATAATGGTCGTAAATGTCGTCTCCGATAATCGCCCGTTTCTCCGCCTCGCTCTGCGCGGGATGTGTGCCTGATGCAAAGAGAATGCTCACACGCTCGCGCGGAATCCCCGCGGCATGCACGATGGCGAGCAAATGCGGCAGAAATACACCGGTCTGGCAGCGGCGTGTTTTATCGGATACGAGAATAAGGAGCGGGAGGTCAGGATTCAGGAAGGCCGTGAGGGAGGGGCCGAACGGAGCGGCGAGTATGGCTTCGATCACCTCGTCTTCGGATCGCCCCGCAGGAGATGGGGCGGTCCGAAGACGGTGGTGATGCCAGTCGGAAGGCAGCGCGGTACGCTGAACGCCCGAACCATAGCGCAGCTCGAGTATCGTGTCAGCGGCGCGGTCCATGTCAGTCGATGCGCAGACTCGGACGGAGGGTCAGCACGCCTTTGCGGAAACCGAGTATACGGTCAAAATCCGCCACATAAATCATATCGTTGAGCAGAAACACATCCCGCGGAGAAATGAACCCGCGAATGGTGATGGGGTCGATCCGCTCGATGAACCCGCCTTCTCGGTCGTAATGAAATACAGCCACCGCCGCGGGATCGGCTACGTAGATATCTCCATTCTCTGCATCGATGCAGACGCCACTCGGATTGACCAGATCATCCTTGATGACGAGATCGACCGACAGATCGGATTTATTCAGCACCTGCACTTGTCCGTTTCCGAAATCGGCAACGACAACGCGATCGCCCGAAACGGTAATGCCGCGGGGATCACGGAAAAGCCCGCCGGCGTAGCGCTTGATCAGCGCCAGGTTCTTGTCGAACACGGCGATGCCTTTTTTGTCGAGGACGTAGATGCGTGCATCGTCGACAGCCACATCGCGCGGATCCTCGAGATCGGAGGCGATGGTCTTTTCGACTTTGTTGTTGGTATTGAAAACGCGCAGGGAATTCGATTCCGCATCGACGACATACGTGTATTTTTCATCCGCATCGACGCCGCGCAGCGCGGTTTTTTCCTCGATGCTGATTTCACTCACGTAGGTCCCGACGCTGGTGATGCGCTGCACGATGCCGACCACCGGATTGACGATCAGCAGACCGTCTTCCTTGCCCGACATGTATGAAAGGTTGTCGAGCTGGCGGCGGTTGGATTTCATGAAGTATGCGGGGATGTCCATCGCGCCGTCGCCGGAGATGCGATAATCCTCGAACGAGACGCCGGAAGAAACGCTGTAAAGACCACAGAAGCCGGAGTTGAACCGCAGTTCTTCGAGAACCACGTTGCGATCGTTGATGAGTACGGAAAAACTCTTGTCTCTGGGATTGGTGAACACGCGGACTTTCACCGGCGCGGTCAGATCCTGGATCATCACAGTGCGAGTTTCAATGAACGCACCCAAATAATCCATGTAGCCCACAGTGACGCCGCCGTCAACGACCTTGACCACATGCGAATTGTTCAGCGCTCCGGCGTTCTCGGCGTTAAAGATCACGCCGCCACCCAGTTTGCTGAGCGTCGTCTCAAGGACGTAGGGCTTGGAATTCATGAGGTAGTGGCCGTTTAACATGGCCATGTTCTCTCCGCCGCCGGTGACACGCACGCGGTCACCCTCGACGGTCCAGGTACCCGATACGGTCTTCCAATCCGCGGAAAGGGCGTCCTGGGCAAAGCCGTCCTCGATCCAGACATTCTGCGGTTCCGCGGTCTGCGCAAAACCTGCGGTGGCGGCAAACAGGCCGATCAACAAGGTGAGTACGAAGCGCATTGTGTCTCCTGCTGTGATGATAGTATTGGGTAAAATACGGTAAACAGATACAATTCCACAAAGGGAAAGACGCTCAATCGAACGTCAGCTCTCGATGCCCGTCGGATGCGAACATCCGGTCATAAAACTGAAGCACCTTGGCGGTGTTTTTTTCCGCGTCAAACCGTTCACGCGCGAACACGATTCCATTGCGGCCCAGACGTTCCGCCAGAGCAGGATCTTCGATCAACCGGAGCATTGCCGCTGCAAGTGCATCCGCGTCTCCGGCGGGAACAAGCAATCCTGTTTCCTCGTGACGGACCAGCTCTTTCGGACCTCCGAGATCCGATGCGATTACCGGCAGCCCCATCGCGCTGGCTTCAATCACCGGCCGGGCGAAATGAGGCACGGTGGAAGGAAAGCAGAGAACATTGGAAAAGGCCAGTAGACGCGGGATGTCGGACCGGACACCGAGAAAACGTATTGCGGGAACATGGGCGCCGGAGATCATCGAAAAAGCCGCATCCCGGTATACGCGCAGTCCATTGATTCTGTTTCTGAAACTGTCGTCCGGGATGGGACCGGCGACAAGAAACACGGTATCGGGATGCGCGGTGAGCACACGTTCCGCAGCGGCAATGTATTCTTTTGTCCCTTTGATGGGATTGACGCCGCCCAGCATCGTGATCACCTGCTGTCCCTCGGCGATGCCGAGCTCATCGCGCAGGGCCGAGGCATCGATCGCGGAGTCGAACTGCGCGAAATCGATAAAATTGTACACCACATGTACTCGCGGTGAGGATCGCAGCTGTTCTGCGTCGTAGTGGCAGATGGGCAGCACCAGATCAGCAGTGCGGTCGATGATGCGGCGAACGATCGCACGGCGGAGACCAAGATACCCACGTTGCAGCGGCTCACGTATATGCCATATCACCCGTGCACCTTCCGCCTTCGCGGCAAGGCCGAACGCCGTGAGTGTAGACGTGTTCAGGTGAACGGCATCGAATCGCCGACGGCGAAGCAGACGCCGCGCGCGCATGTATGTAACAGGTAACTGAAGTGCCCTGAGCAGAATTTTAGGGAACTGCCACCAGGGGTACCACAGCACATTCGTGTGCGAAAAATCATGAAGGGATTCGTCGACGATGGTCTCGATCCCCTCACGGCGATACAGGTCCGCGGCCTCGCTCTCATGAATGCACAGTACCGTTGGCTGATACCGGGAACGGTCCAACCCGCGGATCAGATAGAGCAGACTCAGCGGCGCACCGCCGATGCCCTTTCCATGATGGACGTAGAGGATTTTCCTCACGGGCGCGCAGCTTGTGGAATAAGAATGCATCGTCTCCGCGCGGAGCGGAAACGATGCCAAACCAGCGAATTATCAGTCGATGTAATCAAATCGTGCGGTGAAATGCCGAAGCATCGGTGCTTCGTAGGTCAGACGCAGACCCCTGAGCTCCTCACGGCGGTCATGAACATGCTTCACAACTTCGATGACGTAATCGATGTGGCTCTGCGTGTAGACCCGGCGTGGGATCGCGAGGCGAACCAGTTCAAGATCAGGCGCAACGAAAGCCCCTTCTTCCATGCGGCCAAACATGACGCTGCCGATCTCTACCGCACGGATGCCGCCGTCGAGATACAACGCACAGGTAATCGACTGCGCGGGAAACTGATCCTGCGGGATGGTCGGGCAAAACCGCTTGGCGTCGAGATAGATCGCGTGCCCGCCGGGAGGCAGCAGAATGGGGATACCGAGTTCCGTGAGTTTATTCCCCAGATACTCGGTGCTTTTAATGCGGTAATGCAGATAATCCTCGTCAAGAATTTCCTCGAGTCCCTGCGCGATCGCCTCGAGATCGCGGCCCGCCAAACCTCCATAGGTCGGAAAACCTTCAGTAACGATCAGCAAATTGCGGCACTGCACCGCGAGGTCGTCGTTGTTGAGCGCAAGCCAGCCGCCGATATTCACCAGCGCATCCTTCTTTGCTGACATCGTGGATCCGTCTGCATAAGAGAACATTTCCTGGGCGATTTCAAGCGGCGTTTTATCCTGATAGCCCGGTTCGCGCATCTTGATGAAATAGGCGTTTTCCGCGAAGCGGCACGAGTCCATGATCAGCGGAAGTCCGTATTTGTCGCATATCGCGCGCGTCTGGCGAATGTTTTCCATGGAGACAGGCTGACCGCCGCCGGAATTGTTTGTCACGGTGATCATCACCACCGGAATGTTCTCGACGCCGTATTTGAGAATCGTTGCTTCGAGTTTCTCAATGTCCATGTTGCCTTTGAAATCCGCGATGATTTCAGGATGCTTCCCCTGCTCGTTGAGGCAGTCGATCGCCATGGCGCCTGAATATTCGACGTTGGCCCGCGTGGTATCGAAGTGCGTATTGTTGGGTACGACCTTGCCTTTCCCGCCGATGATGGAGAAGAGGATTTTTTCCGCGGCGCGGCCCTGATGCGTCGGGATGATATTCTTCATGCCCGTGATCTGGCGTACCTTCGCTTCCATGCGGTAGAAGCTTCGGGAGCCCGCGTAGGACTCGTCGCCGTCGAGCAGGCCGGCCCACTGCGCGGAACTCATCGCCGAAGTACCGCTGTCGGTCAACAGATCGATCAGCACGTTCTCGGCGGAAATGAGAAACGGATTGTAGCCCGCATCCTTGAGAATGCGCTCCCGTTCTTCAAAGGTGGTGAATTTGATGGGTTCGACGGTCTTGATCTTGAAGGGCTCGATCACCGTCTTGATGTAGCTGTCTCGTATCATCTTTTCTCTGGAACAGATGTTGGTGAGGCTGATGGATTGGGTGGACGGAGATGATCCGTCGATAGCATATAAAAATAGCCCTTTTTCGTCTGTTTTTCAAAAGCGGGCGGCAAAGAAAAAGCCGGGATCACCCGGCTTTTGCAGCTTCGTCTTCCTTCGCCTTTTTCTTCCGTACACGACGCGATTTCTTTTCGCCGTCCGTGGAGTAATAATAGTAATTCTGATAGTAGTAGCGATAGTAGGAATAGTACATTTTGTTCGCGTTGAAGCGGTTGACGACCACACCGAGAATACGCGCGTTGTTGGATTCGAGCATTTCGTAGGCTTTTGTCAATCCCAGCGATTTCGTTTGATCTGCAGAAACGATAACAACGGTCCCATCGGTGTACTTTGAAAGAACGAGAGTATCCGCCATTGCGATAATCGGAGGGGCATCGAAAAGCACGAGGTCATAGTATTGCCGGACGAGCTTGACGAACCTATCCATCCTCGCGGATCCCAAAAGCTCTGCCGGATGGCTCGGGATGTTGCCGCAGGGCGTGATATGAAGGCCGGGCACCGAGGTTTTCTTGATGCACTGGTTGACGGGGACTTCCCCGATCAGTGCATTCGACAGTCCGGGCTCGCGCTCAACGTCAAATATCTGATGCTGCACGGGGCGGCGAAGATCGGCATCCACCAACAGCACTTTGCGGCCCGAATTAGCCGCGCTGACAGCGAGGTTTGCAATGGCAGTCGACTTCCCCTCCTTCGGAGCGGGACTCGTGAAAACCACTGCCATTGATCTCCCATGTTCTGGGAGGGAATTCTCGATCGAGGTCCGCATAGTGCGATAACTTTCACTCGGAGGCGACTGCGGTGCCGTCAACGTGACGAGCGTCTGGTTACGATCCAACTTGTTATCGTCGGAACCAAATGTAGGAATAAACGACAGCACCGGCATGCCAAGCTTCTCGACGTCCTCGGGGCTTCTGATGGTAGAGTCCATATACCGGAGCAGAATCGCAATACCGAAGCCAAGACCAAGTCCGACCAGGATACCGAGAATCATGTTCATCGGCCGGTTGGGCTTCACCGGCCGCAGAGGCACGCGGGCACGGTCAACGATGTCGACATTGCCCATAGTCGTCTGCTCATTGATCATGGCCTCCTGATACTTTTCATCAAGCAGGCCATATAGCTTATCGTAGCTCAGTCGCTTGCGCTCCAGGCGTGCGTACTGAATCGATTGCGAAGGAATTTGTTCGAACTGCACGTTGTACTGCTTGATGACATTCTGCAGGTTGCTGATGCGGGAGCGCTGGGATTCGATATCGATATCCTGCTGGAGTATCTTTTGCCGCAGCTCCCGTGCATACTCCACCGGGGCGCCGGACAGATCGTCGGAGGCAGCGAGATTCTTGCTCGCAATCTCGATCTGATCAAGGACCTCGCGAAGCTGGCGCTGTTTTTCCGCGATATCCTTTGCCGCGAACGGCTCGAGGTCGGGACGTACCTTCAGCGTCTGCCTCCGATTGTATTCCGCAGTCTGGATATCCGCTTCGAGTTTGGTTTTCTTTTCAAGCAGGGCTTTGAGCTGCGGATCGACGCCCTCCTTCAGCTGACGTGCGAGATTAGGCTCCACCTGCTTCAACTGCTGGTGCATCTCGGAACGGATTTTCTCGGCCGAAGCGAGTTCGATCTTTGCCTGTTCCAGCTGGGCTTCAAAGGTCGCCACCTGCTGTATCAGCTGGTTCGTTTCCGCATCGAGGCTGATGAATCCCTGCGATTGCTGGAAGCCGCGTACCTGATTCTCGACGGTGGCCAAAGAGTCCTTTTTGGAATCCATCTGCCCTTCGAGAAAGCTGCGCGCCGTGGTGACATTCTCACGAGCGGATTCGAGATTCCTCAACTGGTAGGCATCGACATACATGTTTGCGATAGTCGCGGCCTCTATCGGCGAGGTGCTCTGCACGTTGATACGTATGAAATCGACACCGCGAACCTCCTCGGCCGACATCTGCGCACGTGCACGCGCGGCGACCATCTCGCGGTCCGCCATGCGCGTCGAAGTGTCAAGCTTGGCGAGGCCAAGAGAAACAAAGAAATCTTCAAGCCCCACCGTGCGTGCGATCTTTCTGAGCGTCGATGGGCGTTGTCGCGCTTTCAGGATGGGCAGCGTGTCACCTGCCGCGCTCTGCATCTCCGTGCGATCCACCAGCATTTTCGCGACCCGGTCGGCAACGCCGTCGCTCTGGATAATGAGGATTTCGTTTGCAATGATGCGTTCCCCGCCCCAGCCCAGCACGTCGAATCCCGGTTGCGACGCCTGTCCGCTGAGGAGATCCTTCGAGGCTTTGAGACGAACGCTAGCGCTCGCCTGGTAGATGTCATCCTGCTGCATCGTGTAGAACCACGTTGCAGTGACAACGATGACAAAGATTGCAAGAATCACCCATTTGCCTTCGAAGGCAATGCGTAGATATTCCTGCACCTGCTTATTGAAGTCGTCTCTTGCGGTCATTCAGGTGTGCGTATAAAAAATATGGGAACGTAACTCTCTCTCTTCGGAACAGCCCGTTTCGCGAAGCAGTGCTCTGCACGGGTTTTATTTCGACGCGATATTGATCACGGCGACCGTGGAAGTAATCACCGATGCGATTGCCACGACAATCTGAGCGATGCGCAGAATCGTATCGCCGCGCGACTCCTTGCCATCTACAATAATCAAATCCCCCGGGAAAAGAAAAAGATCCGAGGTTACGGTCGGACTGCTCCGCAGCTCCAGATATTTTTCAACGTCTACTTCGAACACCTCGGCGATCTCATTCTGCTGATCAGCGCCGCCCTTGCGGACAACCTTGACACGGTCGAGAAAGACCTCCGCTCCACGGTCGTTGGGCCCCCCGCAATAGGACATAAGATCGAGCAGGTTGGTTTCGCAGGGCACGCGATAGCGACCCGGATTCCGGACGAAACCCCACACACTCACGAGCAGATCGCATCCGCTGTTGCTTGAAAAGTTATAGTACGAGCCGGTCTGGGTGGAAAAAAACTGCGACGCGGAGTTGCCGTCGGTGAGGATTTGCGCCCGGAGACCGGGCGCAAATCCCACGATGAAAAGAAGCGTAATGAACAGATTGCGCAATGGCACTTAGTCTTCCTCTTCCTTGGCTGCCTTGTATTCCTCAATAATCCTCTGCTGCACATCACCCGGCACTTCCTCGTAATTGGCGAAGGACCGTTTGAATATCCCGCGTCCCTGCGTGATCGAACGAAGGCGCGTGGCATAGTTATACAGTTCGGAAAGGGGAACCTTGGCGCGGATGATCTGGAAGGGACCTTTGGCGTCCATACCCTGGATTTTTCCGCGGTGTGTGGAGATATCACCCATCACGTCACCCATGAATTCATCGGGGATCGTGACTTCGATTTCGTAAATCGGTTCGAGAAGCATGGGGCTGGCGTCATTGACTGCCCTGCGGAATGCCTGCTGCGCAGCGACCTTAAAGGCCATTTCATTGGAGTCGACCGTGTGCTGGCTGCCGTCATAAAGCGTGACCTTGAGATCGATCATCTTGCAGCCGGCAACGACGCCCCTCTTCATCTGCTCCTGGATGCCCTTATCGACTGCGGGCACGAAACGGCCGCTGATCACGCCGCCGACGATATTGTCGACGAACTCGTAGCCAGTGCCACGCGGCTGCGGATCGAGTTTGATATACACTTCAGCATACTGGCCGGCGCCGCCGGTCTGTTTTTTGTGCTTGTAGGAAACGTCGGCATGCTTGCGGATCGTCTCGCGATACGGGATTTTCGGTGCGAACAGATCCACTTCCACGCCGAAGCGCTCCTTGAGACGCTTGACCATGATGTTGATGTGGATCTCGCCCTGTCCGAGCACGATGGTCTCACCGGTTTCCTGGTCGACCTTGACCTGGAACGAGGGATCTTCTTCGTGCAGCGTGTGCAGTCCTGTACCGATCTTGTCTTCGTCGCCCTTGGCCTTCGAACGCACCGCGCTTGACATGACCGGCTCGGGGAAGTTGATGGCAGGCATCTGCACATTGTATCCCTTGGCAGTCAGCGTATTGTTCGTGTGCGTATCCTTCAGCTTGACAACCGCACCGATGTCGCCCACGTGCACCTTGCCCAGCTCGAAGCGCTCCTTACCGCGCAGCGCATACATCTGGTTGACGCGCTCCCCCTTACCGTTGTTCTGGTTTACCATATCCGTCCCGGCGCTGAGCGTGCCGTTATAGACGCGGAAAAGCGAAAGCTCGCCCACATGCGGCTCGGAAATGGTCTTGAACACGAAGGCGCAGGCATCGCCGGAATCCGATGGTGTAATGACCACTTCATCCGTGCTATCGGTTTTGAAGGCTGCAAAAGTCCGACCGCTCACGGGGTCGGGACAGTAATTGATGAGAAATTCCATCATGCGGCCGACACCGATATTCATTCCGGCGGCCATGCAGAACATCGGAAAAACCTTACGGGTACGGATGGCGGCTTTGAGTCCCTCTGCCAGCTCCGCCTCGGTAAGCGTTCCGTTTTCAAAAAACGCGTTCAGAAGTTCTTCAGAGGATTCAGCGACCTTCTCGAGCAGGGCCTGATGCAATTCATCGATGCGCTCCTTGAATTCAGCCGGGACCTCCGTCTCTTCGTACTTGCCCGATCCGTCCGTGCTGAATTTCATCTGCTTCATGCGGATGACGTCGATGCAGGTGTCAAACGCCGGTCCCTTGTTGACCGGGAACTGCGCGATCACGACGTCGCTGCCGAAACGCGCCACTGCTTCTTCGTACACCCGATCAAAATCGGCGTGCTCATTATCCATCTTGTTCACAGCAATCACCACCGGGACGTTCGCCTCGGCGGCATAGCCCCATACCAGCTCGCTGCCCACTTCCACGCCTTCGACGGACTTGAGCACCATCAGTGCAGTGTCCATCACGTAGAGGCTGGAGATCACGTCTCCGAGGAAGTCTGAATAGCCGGGAGTGTCGAGAATGTTGAGTTTGTGTCCGTGAAATTCGGTACTCAACAATGTGCTGTTAATGGAGATCTGTCGTTCGATCTCATCAGAATGATAGTCTGAGGCGGTCGTGCCATCTTCAATGCGACCAATTCGGGTGGTAGCTCCGGAAGTCATCAACATGGCATCGGCCAGGATGGTCTTTCCGGAGCTTCCGTGGCCGATGATGGCGACATTTCTGATTTGATCGGGGGTAAATTCTTTCAAAGGGTCCTCCTTGCATGAAAGCGTATTAAGAACGTAGCCTTACTCCTCGAACAATCC
>JACZJN010000119.1 GCA_014860565.1 Bacteroidota bacterium | reverse complement strand
TTGCTGCCGTCGTTGTTGCCATTGCGGTTGCTGCCGTCGTTCAAACCATCGCGTCCGTTACCAGCGTCGGCGAGAATCAGAGGTGTGGCTTCCGGATAAAACCCTTCCTTCTCGGCAAAGACACCATATTTTCCGCCCTCCGGAACAGGCCCCATGTACTCGCCCGTAGCCGGGTCTGGCTGGAAGGTCGCGACAACCTTGCCGGTTTCGAGGTCCTGCACCTGCACTACAACGCCGGGAATCGGATTTCCATCGTCACCCAGAACCGTACCCTTGAGCGTGGCAACTTCGGCTTCCGGACGCACGCCGCGCGGCAGCGTGATCATATAGATGTCATTTTCGCCACGACCATCAGGCTGATTCGAGGTGGAGAAAAACGCGTACTTGCCGTCTGGTGTAATGCGATAGCCCCAGTCGTCGTCGGAGCCGTTGACGTCCTTGCCGAGGTTCACCGGCTCGCTCCATTCCGTCCATGAATTGGTATTGGCGCGGACGGACTTGAAGACATCCATTTTCCCGAGTCCCGGGTGGCCATCGGACGAGAAATACAGCGTTCTGCCGTCCGGGTGTAAGAAAGGCGAGCGTTCTGCGTAGGGAGTATTGATCACCTTGCCGAGATTGAGGGGAGGCTGCCAGTAGGTGCCGCGGCGGACCGAGACGAAGAGGTCGGTGTTGCCGGCGACACTTCCATGGTAGCGGGTGTTCTTCGGGACACGTTCACCGACCACGCCCTCGCGGTCGGAGGTGAAGATCACCGCGTAGCCGTCGGCCGTCATGAAGGCGTCGGAGTCGTAATACTTGCTGTTGACCATCGGCGGGAAGTGCATGATGTTGGACCACCCGCGGTCGGTTTTTTCGAAATAATAGTTATCGCCGTTCCCCATATGTCCCGGAAATCCGCCGTAGATCAGGATTTTATTCCCATCAAAGGAAATTCCGTTGATGGTTTCATGATCGGGCGTATTGATGCGGTCGCCCAGGTTTACGGCCGGCTGCCAGGCGCCGTCCTTGAAGTCGGATACGTAGATATCGAGTTTTCCCTTGCCGCCTTCCTTGTCACTGGCGAAATACATGCGCGAGCCATCGACGGTGACGGATGGCTTGATTTCATCGAAGGGTGTATTGATGTTGTCACCCAGGTTCTTCAGCTCGACGTCGTATGAAGGAGCGCGCAGTACGGCGATAATCATGTCGAAGCGGGCTTCCATTCCCGGGAAGCGGCTTTTGTACTTTTCGAAAATCGCGACAGCGCCGTCCCAATCCTTCGCGTCGATGGCGGGTTTGGCAAGCCGCTGCAGCGCGACGAAGGCATCCTCCGACGGCGCCCACTTTTCAACATAGGCCGTATAATCTTCCGCATCCTCCATTTTGAAAAGGTCTTTCGTCAGGGAGCAGGCAGAAAAAACGGCAGCAGTCAGGAGCAACAGAACGAAAAGGGAAAGGCGACGGTTTTTCATCGGGTGACACAATTGGGAAACATGATTGCAGAGAACCAAAGTTACACGCAGAGCACAACCCGATGCAAGGCGATGAAAAATCCCGCCTTATTTCGTCCCTATTACCAGTAGGGCACCCTCAACGGGAATTGGCATTGCGGAACTGTGTGTATTTTTATAGCTTCCTGTACTGTGGTCCTTTCTCTCCGCAGGATGGATCGATTCCCCATGGACAACCCTGAGTTATCTTATGAAGCCAGCGTTACTCTTTCTATCTCTCCTGTTCGTCTGTACGGTTCCACTGAGGGCACAGGGGAGCGGTGTTGAACCTCTCGTCTTCAGGTCGATTGATGTGGAGTCGTGTTGTTTCGACATATATCTCGAAAACAGCCTCGATCCTCCCACGGATATTAATTCACTCCGTCTGCGCATTAAAACGCCGGGGGTGAAATTTGAGGGCGGGGCAGGCGGCCCGTGGCCGACCGCTGTTGAAACCGATAGCGTGATCGAGTTCGGCGAGCAAGGAGTTATCCTTCATGCCAATGAAGCGATCGAAGGATTCGTCATATGCATGGGCTTTCCGCCGGGACAGGCACGCACCTGCGAGATAGAATGGACGCTTGCTCTTGACGGCACCGTTGCCGCGCAGGGGACGTCGACGCTCGAATGCATCGTCGTTTCGAAGGTCTGCGATTCCCTGAGCCTCAAGTCGATCTCCATCCCGAATCAGCCGGATGGATCGTGCTGCTACGAACTGACGCTGACCAACAAGCACCTGCCGGTGGGTGGGACGAATGGACTGCGTCTTGTGCTGCAGACACCGGGAGCGTTTTTCGTCGGCGCGCCGACGGGTCCATGGGCGGTCATCGAATCCACGCCGACATCCGTTGCCTACTCCACGAATACTCCGATCAATTCCGGTGCTTCTGTCACTGGCTTCCGTTTCTGTATTATTTCTCCACCCGTCAGTCAGATTCAACTCGATTTCCGCTACAGTACATCTCTCAACGGCGCGCCGCTTTGCGAATCAACCGTCAGCGCCTCCTGCCGTCCGGTGTACATTCCCCGAAGCGATACCGCCACGGTGCGCAAGCTGCAGGATTGCAGCTATGACATCGGCTTCATCAACAATCATGTGCCTCGGTCGAGCGTAAACGGTTTCCGTCTCAGCGTATTCACGCCGGGCGCCAGCTTCGAGTCCATCACCGCCCCGACGGGATGGAACATCACCAGCGAGACCGGTCTGAACGTGCAATTCACCAAAACCGGTGCGCCGCTGGCAAACGGAGATTCCGCAAAGGGATTTCTCGTCACATTCAAGCCGACCAAAACCGGTACCGTCCGTTTCGTTTGGACGACATTCAATGGAACGGCCATTACCAGCAAGGATACGCTGCAGGTGCAGTGCGAACCACCACCTCCCTCGTTGTGCGATTCGCTTCTCGTGACGCCGCTTCCCGCATCATGCACATACGATTTCGGCTTTTTCAACAAACACCAGCCGAAATCCTCGGTCAACGATTTCCATATCCGTCTGCAGAATCCGGGTGCGACCATCCAGGATGTTGCGTTTCCGGAGGGATGGATCGTGGAAAGCCGGACCAGTACTGATGTCGTGTTCAAGGACACGGCCGGTGTCATCGCGGAGGGCGAGCAGCAGACCGGTTTCCTGCTGACGCTCACACCCGGCGATTTCGGCAATGCGATCGTCTTCGAATGGTGCACTTCGCTGGACGGATCGATCAATTGCTGCGAATACGATTTCGTCACCTGCGTGACTCTGAAAGATCGCTGTGACTCCCTCGCCGTCACTCCTTCGGAGGATTACTGCAGCTATAATTTCAGCCTGACCAATCTGCGGGTACCCAACGCTTCTCTCGACGCCTGGACGCTTCGGCTGGATAATCCGGAGGCCGTCCTGCTTGCCGCCGATGCGCCCGCGGGATGGAGGGTCGACACGCTGGACGAGCAGTATCTGCGCTTTGAGCTGAACAGCGGGGAACTCGGCACGGGCGAAACCATCGACGGATTTGTCATCCACTTCGTTCCCTCGGCACTCACGCGCCATATTCCCTTCACCTGGTGCACGGAGTTCGGCGGACAGCAGCGTTGCTGCGATACCACAAGCGTCGCCTGTGAGGTGAAAATCGTGCAATGCGATGTGATCGACGTCGTGACCAGCGTAGAACGTGCGTGCTGCTTCGATTTCAATGTGGAAAACGTGCATCTGCCTCGGGGCCTGATCAACGGATTCAACGTTCAGATCCTTACTCCGGGCGTGTCGTTGTTTACTTCTACGATCAGTGATCCCGACGGATGGACGCATATCAGCAACAGTTCACGCGTCGGCTGGAGACGCACTGATGGGGCCATTGCTCCGGGTGAGACGCTCGGCGGCTTCGTGGTTTGCTACGACAATTCCGGAATCGGCAACGCGGATTTCGAAATCGTCACTCAGACAGTGGAAAACGGACTCATTCTCTGTGAAGACACGTTGACGATCAAGTGTGACCGTACGCTCACGGTTGAATTGATCTCCGGTGTGCGGCCCGACAGTTACAGACTGCATCAAAACTACCCGAATCCGTTTAATCCCGTCACCACGATCACCTTCGATCTTCCGCAGCGTAGCGAACTGACGCTCAGTCTCTACGATGCGAACGGACGCCTCGTGATGGATCTGGGTTCGGGCAGCTATGACGCGGGAAGCTGGCAGATCACGCTTGATGCGTCGGCCCTGTCCAGCGGAACATATCATTATCAGCTGCGCAGCGGGGAATTCACCGCGATGAGATCGCTTATTCTCCTCAAATAGAGCGATTTTCACGACAGTATGAAAACGCCCCGCCCAATGAGGCCGGGGCGTTTTGTTACCGCAGCTGCGAGGAATTTTCCCATCTATTGAGGAGTTTTTCAATCAATGGTATGTTTGTTCATCACGGATCAATATAAAACGAAGGAGAAATCACATGGCAGTCGATAACCCCCAGGTCATCGTTCTGATGGGTAGCAAGTCCGATTGGGACGTCATGCAGCATACCTCCGAGACGCTCAAACGCTTCGGCGTAACGCATGAATGCCGGGCACTCTCGGCGCATCGCACTCCGGCGGCGGTAATGGAACTCGTATCGGCGGCAGAGGACAACGGAACAGAGGTGATTATTGCCGCAGCCGGCGGCGCGGCGCATCTCGCCGGCGTCGTTGCGGCCCACACGCTGCTGCCGGTGCTCGGTGTGCCGATGGCCAGCGCGCTCAACGGACTCGATTCCCTGCTTTCCACCGTACAGATGCCCGCCGGAATTCCTGTCGGCACGCTCGCGATCGGCAAGGCCGGGGCGACCAACGCCGCACTGCTTGCGGTTGCGATTCTCGCGCGCAAACAGCCTGAACTTCGCGAAAAGCTGCAGGCATTTCGTGACGAGCAGACGCAAAACGTGCTCAGCGTCACGCTTCCCTGATACCCCGGAGGCGAGAGGAGTGCGCGCCGTCTAGCGTCCGAGTTCTCTCGCTGTTTTTCCTCCTATCCCGTATTCATCCTTTCCCATTTCAGAAACAATCACCCTGACCGATTCCGCCGGTACGTTCAGCGTCCTGACGACGGTCTCGGTGATGTTTCGTATCAATTGGGACTTCAGTTCGGCCGGGCGGCCTTCAAGAATGTGCGCAACGATGATGGGCATGTGTTCTCCTGCAAATTGCTGTTGAATATACGCAATTTGTGTTGTACAATTGAAGTAGAACTTGAAATCCCTTCGATCACCTTCCGCAAGAATGCCATGAAATTCAGGTCACTCCTTGCCGCCGTGCTCATCCTCTGCTGCACTGGCGGTGCATTCGCGCAGCCCAAGCTCAGCGTTTCCATCAATATTCCCCCTATCGCGGTGGACCAGGCGACGGAATCGTATGTTCCGATGCCGATTCCAATCACTGTGACCATATACAATACCGGGAATGTGGCGTCGCAGGCGCTCAGCGCCCGGATCATATTTCCCGCGGACCTGGAACTGGATCCGTCGGAAATGGGTGCGTTGATCAAGACGCCGGTGCCGGGTGCCGTGCAGCCGAACGATTCCGCGAAGGTGGAGTGGAAGCTGACGCATGCCGCGGCATTCGCGATGGTGAACTACCGTCTCCGCGTCTGGCTCACCTATACGGCAGTCGACTCGTTCGAGACGCAGAAGCTGTTTCTGCTCCCGGCGATGGATGCGCCGGAATTCAAGATGACCTTCGGTCCGACGCCGCATCTGCAGGTACGGGCGGATTCGCTGGGCTATGAGCAGAATCCATTTCCCATTCTTCTGCGGCTGAGCAATCAGGGCGGGACCACCGTCGACAGCGTCTCGGTGCTGGCGATACTGCCGCCGGACTACATTCTCGATCCTTCCACGCAGGGGAATCCGCAAATCTATCCGCAGCCGATCCCGCCGCCGCTGGTGGGGAATCCTCGCATCGAAATGACGTGGAACATTCGCTATGTCGGGGCGACGCGGAATGCGCGTACCGATACCCTTCGCTTCCGCGCCACCGGGAAGGACCGCGCGGGAGGGGTGGTGGAGAAAGACACGCTGCTGCTGATTGATGTGGACGGTCTTTCTCCACGCTACAGCATCACCTTCCTGGATCCGGGTGCCATGCAGTACGATACCGCGACGATATACAGTCCGCGGCCCTATCCCCTGCAGGCACGCATCACGAACCTGAGCGAACAGTGGATCGAGCTGGCCGGCCTTTCACTCACGGTGCAGGGCGAAGGCGTCGCAACGCAGGATGCCCTTACGCGCATCGTGCCGATGTTGCTCGAGGGCGGACACATCGATTTCCAGTGGGATTTCACCGCCGAACGGCGCAGCATCACGCGGCAGATGATCACGATGATAGAGGTTGCGGATGCAGACGGACGGCTTCAGTCCGGGACGCATGCGGTCACAATACCGGGACAGACATACGCACTGACCGTGCAGGATTTTCAAACGCCGGATACACTTGCAGTCAACGCCGAAGGCACAGCGTTCCTGAGCAACGCGATTCCGCTTTCCTTCCGCCTGCGCAACGATGCATGGTACAACACGAGAGTGATCTCTACCCGCGTGCAGCCGCAGGGAGTGGGCATCTTGCCGCCGCCGTTCAAGGACAAGCAGCATGCGCTGTTCCTCAAACCCGCGGATCTTACTCCTTCGATACTCGATACGTTTTTTGTTCAGGGACAGGTCGGCTCGCGTCTCGTGACCTTCAATGTCAACGCGGTCAGCGATCACGGTGACACCGCGCGCGCGTCGCGGCCGGTGTTCGTGCCTGGACTTCTTCCCGTGATGCATCTGACGCATCGCGGTCAAGATCATATCGTCCCCGACCGTCTCGGCGGCTACGTGCCGAATCCGATGTTCCATGAATACGTGCTGCACAACGACGGAAACATCGATTTTCGCATCGATTCCGTGGTGCTGCAGTATGCGATGGACGGCGTGGCGACCCCCGAAGCACTGCGCCGCGATTACGGATGGACGCTGCGTCCGGGCGACACATTGCTGACGCGTTGGAATTTCTCGATCTACGTGCGCGACACGACGCGCCTCGTGCCGATGCGCGTGACCGCGTACATTTCCGGACAGTTCGAAAGCGGCATCAGCAATACGGTGGAAATCGACGCGCTCGTGCCCGTGCTCGATGCGTCGGTGCTCGGCCCCGACACGCTGGCGGTCGACCCCGGTGCGCTGTACACGCCAAACCCCTTTGTAAAAACGTTACGGATCCGAAACACCGGTACGGCGGAGCTGCGGCTCGACAGCGTGGCGCTGATCAACGGCGATCCACTCCTGACGGTGCTGGATCCGCTGCACACGCACGTCGGACGAATGCTCAAGCCCGACAGCATCCTGGATCTGCAGTGGCGGATGCAGGCCGCGAAACATGAAGACGCGATATACGTGCCGCTGACCTTCGCCGTCCATCATGGTGGCGGTACGCGCAGCGATATCACATCGGGTGTATTCATCCCGGCGCTCGTACCTGGTCTCGACGTCCAGATCACGGGCGACGCACGGCTGGTGTTCGAACCCGTCGCAGTGTACAGTCCTCATCCTTTTCTGAAAACGGTGCGACTGCGCAACAGCGGGACCGCCGATCTCGAACTCGACTCGATCGTGGTGTCATGGTCCGATCCGCTGCTTTCATCGGTGGAAGCGGCGCGGCGCGACTTCGGGCTCAGCGTGGCACCCGGCATGGATATCGTTGAGGACTGGCATTTCCGCGCAGAGCCGCACGCATCGGAAGGATTCGTTCCTCTGCATTTCACGCTGTATCACAGCGGCGGAAAATCCTATCCCCTGAACACCGACGTGCACATTGCCGGTGAACCCTTCGCCTTCCGGCTCGTGGACGCGGCGGTTCCCGATCGCATCGAGGCACGCAGCGACGGCCAGGGATACGAAGGCAATCCTGTCGTGACGGTATTCACGGTGGAAAACGACGCGTGGTTCAATGCCGCACTCGCAAGCGCGCACGTGGAACTGAGCGGCGACGGTGTGCAGATGCTTTCGCCGCAGCCACGTCTTGATCATGCGACATTCGGCGCTCGTGACCGGAGTCCGGCACTTCGCGATTCTTTCTTCGTGCTGCCGGCGAGCTACGACCGTACCGTGCGTGTGACAATCAGTATAGAAAGTGACCGTGGATTACGCGACAGCCGCGAGTTCGAGATGTTTGTGCCGCGTATTGCCACAAATGCCGTGGGCGATGCACCTGCATCCGCGGATTTCCGTGTGCAGGATCTGTACCCGAATCCGCTGCGGCAAAGCGCGGGACAGCAGCTTCATGTCGTTATTGAAGGACATGGGGCGCTGCGCGCGGAAGTCTACGACTGCCTCGGTCGCAGGTTGTGGACAGCCGAAGGCATTGATGTGGCCGGTGGACGCAGCGACGTCGCATTGCGTCTGCCCCGGCTCGTGGAAGGTTTCTATTGGTTGCGAATTGTCGGCGGCGCTGCGCAGGAGACGCGTCCCTTCGTCCTGATGCGCTGATCGTTGCTCTGTTCCGGTCACTGTCACGGCATATGCCGGCCGAGAAGCTGCCGCAGTGCGGTCATGAAATCTTCTTCCGATACATCGAGATGTTCGACTACCCGGCCGTAGAGCAATGGTGTGGGGACGGTGCGTCCCTGCAGCCAGGGTTCCTTCCGCGCCTTGTTGAGCTCGAAGAGGATGATGCGCTGCAGGCGCGTGAGTCCGTCGCGCACATCGGGCAAGGTGTTTTCCCAATCATGTTCGTTCCAGTTCATTTCGCAACATACGATATGCCGTGCAGTCATCCCAGTGCGCCGATGCCGGAGGGAAATTGTTCTGCACCGCATTTTCTGATCGCCGCATCCCTTCGTAGATTGTCTCACGCACCGGAGCATACCGGATAATTCACCAGAAAAGACGCAATTGACCACTCGCGGCAAACACGTGTTATCTCGCGCTCGTCCCACATTGGCCGCGGTTTGTGCCAGCGGTTTACTGCTGCTCACAGTGACCGCCTGTTCACTGCTGCGGCCGGATTCGCCGCCGCCTGCAGCCGTGCCGGCGCCATTGCCTCCGGATGAACAACGCATCACGCCACCGCCGGATATTCTTCTCGGGGACGCCGCGTACGATACGCATCTGTTTCCGCGCAGCGCCTGGGCCGACAGCGTAATGACAACGCTCGACTGGAGGCAGTCCATAGCCCAGCTGCTCATGCCATTCACGTACAGCGATCTCACAGCGAAAACACAGGGACGCATGCGCATCGCCGTGGGTGAACGCGGTGTGGGCGGGGTCATCATTTCACGAGGGAGCGGGGAAGACGCGCGGGCGCTCATTGATTCCATGCAGCGCTGGGCGAACGTCCCGCTGCTGGTTTCGGCCGATTTTGAAAACGGTCCGGGCATGCGTCTCGAACGCACGGTGAAATTTCCGTCGATGATGGCCCTGGCCGCGACGCGCAACACCGATCTTGTTTACCGCGCGGGCCGTGCGGTGGCGGAGGCGAGCCGGGACATCGGCGTGCAGCAGAATTTCGCACCCGTGGCCGATGTCAACAGCAATCCAGGAAATCCCATCATCAACACGCGCTCGTTCGGCGAGCGTCCATCGCTTGTTGCCGACATGGCCGAGGCCTACATGCGAGGCATGCAGGATGGCGGGATGATCGCCACGGCCAAGCATTTTCCCGGCCACGGTGATACGCACACCGATTCCCATACGGGTCTCCCGTTGATCGAAGCGGATGCGGCGCGTCTCGACAGCGTAGAGCTGATTCCGTTCACGCGACTGATCGACGCCGGAGTTTTTGCCGTGATGAGCGGTCACCTCGCCGTACCAGCGGTTACCGGGGACAGTTCTCTGCCGGCGACATTGTCTCCTTCCGTGATGGACACACTGCTGCAGCATCGTCTTGGTTTCCGCGGACTGGTGGTCACCGATGCGATGAACATGAAGGCGCTCACGCGCACCGGGGTCTCGAATCTGCCCGCGGCAGCGCTGCGCGCGGGTGCGGATGTGCTGCTTATTCCAGGCGATGTGAATGAAACCATCGACTCGGTCAGCGCGGCCGTGGCGCGCGGGGAACTCGACAGTGTGCGCGTGCTGCGTTCCGTCCGGCGCATTCTCGATGCGAAGTACTGGACATTCGGGACCGGGATGCTGGTGGATTCCACCGCGACGCGTCTCTCGCGGACGGAGCGGCATCGCCAACTTGCCGCGACCATCGCCGATCGCGCCCTGACACTCGTGCGGAATGAAAACAATGTCCTTCCACTGGCCGACAGCAGCCGCATCGCATTGGTCAGTTTCGTGCGGAAAGGGGAGCCGGATGAAGCCACTGGGTTCGCGGCACTCCTCCGCGCCCGTTTTCCGAAGCTGCGCACATTGATGCTGGACATGCGCATGCGCACCGACACGCGGGCCTGGCTTCGCGATTCCCTCAAGGGGGTGGAAACAGTCGTATTCGCCGTGCATATCTCCGCGGTGAATGGGTCGGGCAGCATCGGTCTCTCCGATGCACAGCTTGAATTCGCGGATCGCATCGCGGCGCTGAAAATCCCACGCGTTGTGCTCACACTCGGTACGCCGTATGTCCTGGCGGCGATCCCCACTGCAGAGGCCATGCTCTGTGGGTATGGTGACGAATCGGCATCGCAGCAGGCCGCCGTGCGCGGACTGGCAGGCGAGATCGCACCACAGGGTCGACTGCCCGTCTCGATTCCGGGAATCGCCATGTACGGCAGTGGCCTGACGTATCCCACGGCAGCGTTTACCGCCGCCACGGAGACGGCCTTCCGGTGTGTCGACAGTCTGATTCTGGACCAGATTGAAAAGCACGCGACTCCCGGCGCGCAGCTGGCAGTGCTGCGTCACGATACGCTGCTGTATCTCCGCAGTTACGGGAGGTTGAGTTACGACAGCGCGGCGCGTGCAGTGGACGACAGCACCCTGTACGATCTCGCATCTCTGACGAAAGTGATCGCCACCACGACCGCGGCCATGAAGCTGGTGGATGAAGGACGTTTGCATCTTGACAGCACCGTCGCTTCATATCTGCCGGAATTCGGCGCGAATGGGAAGGAAGGCGTGACGATACGCAATCTGCTGCTGCACAACAGCGGACTCGAGGCCTTTCGACTTTTCTACCTGGAAGCCGCGAACGGGGGGGAAGTGCTCGAAAGTATCTTTGCCATGCCGCTCCTCTATCCGACCGGAAGCAAAACCGTGTACTCCGACCTCGGGATGATTACGTTGGCCAAGGTCATCGAACGTATCACCGGACGAGGCCTCGACGCATACACGCAAGACGAATTTTTCGCGCCTCTCGGGATGACGCATACGCGTTTCACTCCGCCGGACTCCCTCGCGGAGCGGTGCGCGCCGACGGAGGTTGATCGCGTGTGGCGGAAGCGTCTCGTGCAGGGAAGTGTGCACGATGAAACCGCCGCGCTTCTCGGTGGTGTGGCCGGACACGCAGGTCTTTTCTCGACGGCTGCCGATCTGGTGCGCTTCGTGCGCATGCTGATGAACGGTGGGATGCTCGACGGCCACCGCTATCTGCAGTCCGCCACGGTGGCGGTCTTCACCACGCGGCAATCCATGCACGGAAGCCGCGCGCTGGGGTGGGACACGCGTTCCGCGACCGGCTCTTCGGCCGGACAGTATTTCTCAATGAAAAGCTTCGGCCATACCGGGTTCACTGGAACGTCGATCTGGGTCGATCCCGTCGCCGACGTGGCAGTGATTTTTCTTACCAACCGTGTACATCCGACACGCGAAAACAAGGCGATCCCGCGTTTCCGTGCGACGCTGCACGATGCCGTGCGCGAAGCGATTTCAAACAGCGCCGCCTCCGCGTCCCCGCGGTAGGAAGGCAGCGTCCCTGCGGGTTGACTTCCTGCACGGCTATTCGTATGCTGAAGAAAATATAATTCAGAGAAAAGTATCCCGTACAAACATTCTCACGGAGGCGTTCGCATGAGAATTGTATCCCCGGCAGCCGCAGGCATTCTGTTTCTTCTCTTCACCGCGGGGGCCGCCGCTCAGGCTGATTTTTCAACCAGTCTTCATGCCACGCGCGCCGGAAAGGCGCATTGGTATGAGCAGGGATTCAAGCTGCTGACCGGCATCGACATCGCGAATCTCGGCTGCACTGCCTGTCACGGCCCGACGGACGCCGACGGGAATGCATACTCCGGGACGTATCAACCCGGCTGTGTAGACTGTCATCCGAGCGGAAATTTTTCGCGGTCGGCGTTGCGGCAGGAGCAATGCTTCGGTTGCCACAGCCGCCAGGCGCAGGAAGTCGTCGTGGGCATGCCCGATGTGCATCGCAGCGCGGGATTGCAGTGCTGGGATTGCCACAAGGCGACGGAAATTCATGGTGACGGTACGGTTCGCAATTCGCTGTTCGAAAGCGGTGGACTCATGACCGAGTGCAGCGATTGCCATGTCGGCCTGCCGTCGGAACATTCGTCCTACGATCCGCACGGAGGGAAGCTGCACTGCACCGCATGCCACACGGCGACGGTCATCAGCTGCTACAACTGCCATTTCGAAAGCCAGGTCGACAGGCAGATCAAGCGGCCGAAGGAAATGATCAGCGGCTTTGTCCTCCTCGTCAATCGCACGAAAGACGGCAAGGTGGGCACCGCCTCGTTTCAATCACTCACTTACCAGGGGAAGTCCTTTGCCGCCTTCGGACCATATCACGGCCACACCATAACGAAAGAGGGCCGGCGCTGCGTGGCGTGCCATTTCAACATGGGGGGACAGAATGCCGCGATTCAGTCTTACAACAGTACCGGCATGATTCCGTTTGCTTCGTGGAACAGTTCCGACAGCACGCTTTCGTGGATGAAAGGCGTGATTCCGATGCCGTACGATTACGAACGCACGTTCAAGCTGGATTTTCTCACCTATGACGGAAGCACCGCGGATGCTGCCGGTCCGAGCAAGAACTGGTCATTGGTCGCCAGCGAATGGAATGCACAGCATATGCTGTTCGCCACACCACTGACTCCGACCCAGATGGAAAAACTGGGCTTCATTCTTACATCTGTGAAGAGGCTCGACGGAACCGCGGCGGCCTTCGCGCTCGAGCAGAATCATCCGAATCCCTTCAGTGCCGCCACCACGATACGCTACACGCTCGCGGGCGAGACGATGGTTGCATTGACCATGCACGATGCTCTGGGACGGCGTGTGAGAACACTGGTTTCCGGACGGCAATCCGGTGGAACCTATGAAGTGACACTCGACGCGGCGGGTCTGGATAAAGGCGTGTATTTTTATCGGCTCGATGTCGGCGGTGCCACAATCATCAGGAAGATGCTCCTTCTCAAGTAGCCGGAGGTGACCGTTCGCATGCGACGGAAACCAATCCTGCAAAAAATTCGTATAGATAGAATAGCCTTTCCATCATTTTTACCAACAGAACTGCCATGCATACCCTCAGAACACGTTTTCTCACTCTTGCGCTTGTTGCCGTTGCGCTGTTCATTTCCTCGTGCAGCACCGTGCCCGTGACAGGCCGCAGCCAGCTCAACCTCATTCCGGCGTCGACCATGCTTTCGATGAGCTACCAGCAATATGGCGACTTCATGCAGTCGCATCAGAGCAGCCGCGACCAGTCGAAAGTACAGATGGTACAGCGCGTCGGTGTGAACATTAAAAATGCTGTCGAGTCGTACTTCAAACAGAAGGGACTCTCGGATCAGCTTCAGGGCTACAAGTGGGAATTCAACCTCGTCGAAAGCAATGAAGTCAACGCGTGGTGCATGCCTGGCGGAAAAGTCGTCGTTTACTCGGGCATCCTTCCCATCACGCAGAACGAGGTCGGTCTCGCGGTGGTCATGGGGCACGAAATCGCGCATGCGGTCGCCGAGCATGGCAGCGAGCGCATGAGCCAGGGTTTGCTGACGCAGCTGGGCGGCATGGCGCTCAATGAAGCGCTCGCCAGCAAGCCGGCGGAGACCCGGGCCCTGTGGATGACCGCATTCGGTGTGGGCGCGCAGGTCGGCGTATTGCTGCCCTACAGCCGTCTGCATGAGAGCGAGGCCGACAAGCTCGGCTTGATCTTCATGGCCATGGCGGGATACAATCCCAACGAAGCCGTCGCATTCTGGCAACGCATGGCGGCAAACAAAGGCGGCGCCGCACCGCCGGAGTTCCTCAGCACGCATCCCTCAGACGCAACACGCATCAAGGATCTCCAGGCAGCGATGCCCGAAGCAATGAAGTACTACAAGAGGTAATCCACCATGGCAAACCGCCGCGTTTCTTTTTTTATCGTCATCTGTATCACTGTGCTCGCCGTTCAGGCCTCCGCGCAGCAGGATGACCCGCGTTCGGTCAACGGACGCATGTGGACTTTCGACTATCCCCCCATGGAACATTTCAAGGCTGCGTATGATTTCGTACCCGATGCCGCCTGGCTCGAGGATGTGCGCATGTCGGCGCTGCGCTTCGGTGGAGGATGTTCGGCCTCGTTTGTCAGTCCGGAAGGACTGGTAATGACGAATTTCCACTGCGGACTGGAGTCCGTCGCCGAGGTGACCCGTCCGGGAGAGGATTTACGCCGGGAAGGATTTTATGCAGCGACGCTCGAAGACGAGCGCAAGGTTCCGGATCTCTATGTCGATCAGCTGATGAAGATCCAGGATGTGACGCAGGAAATCATCGCCGCCATGCGTGCCGCGGAAGATGCAGAGCAGGCGTTCGCGGCACGCGACAAGGCGATCGCTGAAATCACCAAGCGACTGACGACCGACGACCTGCGCTGCGAGGTAGTGACGTTTTTCAACGGTGCGCGTTTTTCCGCGTATCTGTACAAGCGTTTCGACGACGTCCGGCTCGTGTTTTCCTCCGAACTCAACTTCGCCTTTTTCGGCGGCATCTATGATTTTTGGGCGTATCCGCGCTACTCGTTCGACTGCGACATGTTTCGCGTCTATGACGACGGGAAACCGCTGAAGACAGAGCATTACTACAGCTGGAGCCGGGGCGGAGCGAAGGAAAACGACCCGGTGTTTGTCGTCGGGAATCCCGGACGCACCAATCGCCTGGTCACCGCCGACATGCTCGCCTACGAGCGCGACGCAAACATGCCGAATCTCGTGCAGATGGTCACCGATCGCAAGGAAGTGCTCGAGACATGGATTCGTCAGCATCCGGAAGAAGGGGACGCTTGGTTCGACGAACTGTTCGGTATCGTGAACGCACAGGAGGCATATGCGGGAAGGTTGATCGGCTTGCGTGATGACGAATTGATGGCGAAGCGCCAGGCCTTCGATGATGCATTCAGAACGGCGCTGAAGAACAACAGCACCGAGTGGTCGCGATACGGCGATCTGTGGTCCGACATCCGGAAGGTGACCGCCGGACAGCGTGAAATCGCACACGACCTTTACGGACTGCGCACGGCCGGCTTCGGCGTCAGCAGCTACATGGCGCGCGCGGCGATGATCGTCAACTGGATAGAGCAGATGGCGAAACCCGATGCAGAACGCGACAAGAGGTTTCAGGGCAGCAGCGGTGATTTGATGGGACGCATTCTTGGCAAGCCCGTGGAGGTGGCGCTCGAGATGGACAAGATGACGTTGGCCCGTCAGCTGCGGCGCATGCAGCGCATGCTGGGCAACGATGATCCGGTCATGCGGCAGGCGCTCGCCGGTGGCACACCGGAGGAGGCGGCCGCACGGCTGCTGAACGGAACGTTTTTGAAAGACAGCGCTGCGATTGCCGTTGTGCTTGAACAGCGCTCGCTCGACGGCACCGATGACCCGCTCATTTCAATGGTGCAGCTCATGATGCCGCGTTATCAGGCCGCCACGGATCGCGCGCGCGAACTGGGCGCGAAACAGCAAGTGCTTACCAACAAACTCGGCGACGCGCAATATGCGGTGTATGGCAGCAGCATCCCTCCGGACGCCACGTTCACGCTGCGTATCTCAGACGGCATCGTGACTGGCTATCCGTACAATGGGACCGTGGCGCCCCCCTACACGACGTTTTACGGCATGTATGATCACTACTACTCGTTCAAGGACAGCAAGGAAGCGTGGGACGCCATGATGGGCGGTAATGCCTGGGCACTGCCCGAGCGCTGGAAGAATCCGCCGGCGAGCTTCGATCTTGCCACGCCGATGAATTTCATCTCCACCACCGATATCATCGGAGGGAATTCCGGCAGCGCGATCATCAATCGGAATCGCGAAGTTGTGGGTCTCGCCTTCGATGGTAATATCGAAAGCCTGGCGGGCGCCTATATTTTCGCTCCCGAAAAAGGAAATCGCACCATCGGTGTCCATTCCGAAGGAATTATTCAGGCGCTGCGCCATGTGTACAACGCCGGGCGCATCGTCGATGAAATCGAGCGGGGACGCCGCCGCTAACGCATCATTTGACCATTGGAGAAAGGATACACGATGAAGCGACAGACACTCCTTCTCGCCTGTCTGCTGCTGTTCTCGGCTGCAGCGCCGCTCACTGCGCAGACGGATCTTCATGAACAGCTGCTGCCGTTCAAGGACCTTGTCGGCCATACCTTCAGGGGGAAGCTCAGCGAACCCGACGCAAAAAAAGAAATGTGGGACGTCATGCACTTCGAGCGCGCGCTCAACGGAAAAGCGTTACGCGTTCTGCATTCGCTCAACGACGGAGAGTATGGCGGCGAATCCGTCATTTTCTGGGACGAAGCGAAGCAGAGTCTCGTGTACTATTATTTCACCACCGCAGGTTTCTATACCAATGGAACGATGACAATGGAGGGCGAGGGGAAGTGGACCTCTCATGAAATGGTGACCGGCAATGCCAACGGCGTGACGGAAGTGCGCGCCACCGGGGAGTTCACCAGCGACGGGACGTTGAAAACCAGCAGTGAATATCTTCAGAACGGTGCGTGGGTTCCAGGGCATTCGTCGACGTACGAACTTGCCGACGATGCGGAGGTCAGGTTCCGCTGATCAGCGCGAGCATCTCGTCGACGGACTGCACGGGCAGTTCGCATGCGAAGCCATGGCACACATATGCCGTGGCTTCGTCGTTGATGGGGAGTGTTGTCGCTGTATAGGGCGCAATCGCAGTGATGTCGTCCGCATGCACGGCTGGACGAAAAAGCATGACGCTTTGCGGAAGCCAGGCAGTGCGCAGCGCACGGGCCAGGTCAGCGACAGCTGCGGGATCGTGGCCTGTGAGCACGATCTCCTGTCCCTGTTCGCGCGCGAAATGTAGCGCTGTCAGCATAACGGTACTGCCCGTGGGATGCTGCGCCAGTTGTGCCCCGAACGCACGGGCGATTTCCCCGGCCCGCTGATCGTAGGACATGTCTCCGGTCATGCGCGCGAGCCGCATGAGCACGTAGGCCGCCGCGGAATTGCCGGAGGGAAGCGCACCGTCGTGTGATTCCTTGCTGCGGACGATCAGTGCCTCCGCATCATGTGCGGTGAAAAACAGGCCTGCGTTTTCATCGTCATGAAAAAGAGTGAGCATGCGGTCGGAAAGCGCGACGGCCTGTCGGAGAAAGCGTGTCCCAAATGTGGCTTCGTACACGTCGAGAAGTCCCCAAGCCACAAAGGCATAGTCTTCGAGAAAGCCGGGAATGCCTGCCTCGTCTCCACGCATGCGGTGCAACAAGGTGCCATCGGGGGTGCGCATCAGTCCGAGCAATGCGTCTGCTGCCCCAGCCGCGAATGCGATGAGGGCGCTGTCGTCGAACGCCTGTCCCGCCTGCGCGATCGCCGCGATCATCAGACCGTTCCACGAAGCCAGAATCTTATCGTCGAGAGAAGGGTGAATGCGTCGGGCGCGCGCCTCAAACAGTGCGCGCTTGGCTTCAGCCACGCGCGCCAGCCCTTCGTCCAGCGTTATGCCATGGCGTGCGGACCATTCCTGCGGATCGACGGCGATGTGGAGAATGTTCTTTCCGTGTTCGAAATTTCCCGCCGCCTCGATGCCGAAATACTCGGCGAGCATTCCACCATGTTCACCGGTTGCCGCATCAAACTCCGCCTTGGTGAACACGTAGAAGCGTCCTTCCTCGCCTTCGCTGTCCGCATTCTCCGCGGAATAAAAGAGCCCGCGCGCGTCGGTCATATCGCGGCGCACGTATGTGATCAGTTCCTCTGCGATGGCTCGGTAGGCCGCCTTGCCGGTAATCTGGAAGGCGTCCGTATACGCCATGAGCAGAAGCGCGTTGTCATAGAGCATTTTCTCGAAATGGGGCACGAGCCATTTCCGGTCGACGGAGTAGCGGCAGAATCCGCCGCCCAGATGATCCCACATGCCGCCGCGGTACATGCGCACAAGCGTGTGTTCGACCATTCGCAGCAGTTCGTGGTCGGCTGTGGCCGATGCGCGCCGCAGCAGGAAGGAAAGCATGTGGCCCATCGGGAATTTCGGTGCAGCGCCAAAGCCGCCGAACACGTCGTCGTAATTGCGCTTGAACGATTGCACGGCACGGTCCAGCACATCATCGGGAATCTCGCCCGGTTGTCCCTGCATCGCACCGGCCAACTGCGATTGAAGTTCTTCTCCGATGGAGAGGATTTTATTTCTCTCGTTGCGCCAGACCTCATGCAGGGCCGAAAGCACGCGGAGAAAGCCCGGTCGCCCGTGCCTGTCGTCTTTCGGGAAATATGTACCGGAGAAAAATGGCTTTTTATCCGGAGTCATGAACACCGTCAGCGGCCAGCCGCCCGAGCCTGTCATCGCCTGGCAAACGGTCATGTAGATGTGGTCGATGTCGGGCCGTTCCTCACGGTCGACCTTGATGGAGACGTAATGTTGATTGAGATAGTCGGCGACCTCGCGGTCCTCGAAAGACTCGTGCTCCATCACGTGGCACCAGTGGCAGGTGGAATAGCCGACGGAGAGAAAGATCGGTTTGTCTTCGCGCGCGGCTTTTTCGAAGGCCTCCTCGCCCCAGGGAAACCAGTCCACCGGATTCCGGGCGTGCTGCAGCAGATATGGACTCGAAGTGAACACGAGGCGGTTGAAGTCGGGACCGCCGTCCGTGGGCAGCGTGGAGGCATCGGGATAATCGAACGCACCGTCGCGCATCTTCTGTATCGGATTCATATACTCGCAGTTCGTTGTGATGGAAAGCGGTCGGATTCGCATGAAACCTGTACGGGACCGGGTTCCTTTACAAACGCGGGAACACAGCGGATGATTCCACACCGTCCGCGCGGACGTGGACATGAGTGTGCGGACAATGCCTCATGGGAGATAGCTACGGAAAGGCGCAGTGTTACGAGTGACGAAACTCAGGGGTGGTGTGCGGGCTGGCGTTTAGGACGGGAGCAATCGAGAAGGACCATCCATGCATAGCGACGTGTGAATGGCAAAATGGTGAAGAGCATGCGATCGATTGCGCGCAGCGTGGAGAGTGCCGGACGGAACAGCGGGGTGCTGCGAAGGGGAATGGCTGCGAAGGTGAGCAGGTTGAAAAACTGAAGGTGCACATCGGAAAAGTACTGCGCGGCGATGTGCAGATCCTGTGTGCGCAGCGGATGCTCATCTTCCGATCGCATGCCGGGAGTGAGCTTGCGGTAGAGGTTGATCAGGGGATTATGACCGAGCGGTTCGATGAACAATGCATGACCCGCGTCGTTCAGCACGCGGTTGATCTCGGCGAATGCGACAGGGAGATCAAGATGATGGAGAATGCCTGTTCCCGACACAACATCGAAGTTTCCGTCTTCGAAGGTCATCTGCTCCGCATTCATGACCTCATATTGTATTTCGAGTTTCGCATCGGCGGCACGTTTCCTTGCGACGTCGATTGCCGCGGGAGAAATATCGATGCCTGTGGTGCTCACGCCCTGTGCCGCCCAGTGACGAGAAGACTCTCCGTCGCTGCAGCCGTATTCGAGAAGGCGGTGTCCCCGCCCCAGTTCTTCCACACGCCGTGTGTACAAAGCACGGGGCAGTTCCATCAACACGTAGTACTTGTCCGTCGGTCGGCGTGCCGCATCTTCTTCGAGGATGCGTGTATCATGAAATTGCTGTTCCTTGAGAATGCGGTTATCGATGGACATGAACAGGTGCCTTGTGATGATCCCGACGGTTTGATCCTTCAATAATAGCGTGCCGCGCCATTGTCAAGCAAATGCAGGACGGAACTTCCGGGTGTATTCCCACAGCGCGGATCGGGACGGGATATCGATGCTTGTCAAACAACCGCGCTGGATGTACATTCATCGCATGAAGCAATCCCGTGTACTTGCACCGGTTTCCCTGATCGCGGCTTTGGTGTTATTTGCCGCGACGCTTCCGTTTCGCGACATATTCGCAGGCGGTTTACTTCATGCCTTCGCCGAGGCGGCGATGATCGGCGGACTCGCCGACTGGTTTGCGGTCGTCGCTTTGTTTCATCATCCGCTTGGCCTCCCGATCCCGCACACAGGCATTCTACCGCGACATCGTGCCAAGCTCACCAGCGGCATCATTGACATGGTACAGAATCGCTGGCTGACCAAGGACACCATCCTCGAACGCATCGTCGGTTGGAACGTCAGCGCGCTGCTGCTCTCCACACTCGACAATGCAGAAAACCGCGAACGCCTTCTGCGCCTGCTGCGCGGAGCGCTCGGCGCGCTGCTGCGCGATATCGACGAGAAGCATTTCTCCGAGCGCCTGACACAACTGCTCGCGCGCAATGTCCACACCGACGATATTCTACGCTGGACCGGTGCCGTCGGCAGCCGCGGCGTCGAGCAGGGGCTGCACGGTACGCTTTTCGCCTATGGCATCGGCAAGGGAGGCGAATGGCTCAACACCCCGGAAATCCGCAAGGTGATTGTGCGGCATCTGCACGATATCGCGGAGCAGTATGCCAGCAATCCCGTCCGACGCATCGGGAAATGGATGGCGGAGAGCGTCAATGCGCTGAACTACGACGATCTCGCGGAGGCCATCGTGCGCACACTGGGAGAGGAACTCGTGCGCATGCGCGATGACGAAGCGCATCCCGCCCGGGAGGATTTCGATCGCTGGATGCGCGGAACGATAGAAGGCCTGCAGACAAACCAGGAGGTACGCACCGTGGTCGAACAATGGCGTACCGACATGCTCGACAACGGACGGGCGAGCGAATTACTGCGACAACCCGTTGAGCGCCTTCGTGCGTGGCTTATCGGCGATCTGGAAAAGGAGGATTCCGTGATCATGCAGCAGCTGCGTGCGGCGATGGAGAAGGCGCTGCAGGGATTCGCGACGAACGAGGAGTCGCAGCGGCAGCTCGATCACTGGGTCAAGGAGAAAATCGCCACCATCGTCGAACAACATCACGGTGAAATCGGCGACATGGTCAAGCACAATCTCGAGAAACTCGACGACGAAGAACTGGTGCGCCAGATCGAGGAGAAGGTCGGCGACGATCTGCAGTTCATTCGCCTCAACGGCGCGATCGTCGGTGGACTCGTCGGCACGGGGATATTTCTGCTCAAATATTTCGTTTTTCCCTGAGAACACGCATGCACATTATTCCCGTTACATCACTTGAAGACCACGAACTCGAACCCTACCGCACCTTGCGTGCGCGCACGCAGCACTGGAAGGAGGGATACTGCGTTACCGAAGGCGAGAAAGCCGTGCGCGCGCTGCTCGCCTCACAGTTGACGGTGCATTCCCTGCTGCTGACGGAGTCATGGCTCCGCCACCTGGAAGCGGAACTTCAATCGGAACGCTTCGTGGACACCAAGGCTTTCGTCGCCACCGACGAACTCATGGAGGGAATCGTCGGATTTTCCCTGCACAAGAGCCTGCTCGCCATGGGAATGGTGCCAGTGAATCCCACGCTCGAACAATTGCATGAGCGCAGCGGAGGAGCAGCGCTGCATGTAGCGCTCGAGGGGATCGCGGATGCGGAGAACATGGGGATGATCCTTCGCAACTGTGCGGCGTTTGGCGTGCGAAGCATGATTGTGGGAGCAGATTCGAGCAGTCCGTGGATGAGACGCAGTATCCGTGTCTCCCTCGGCAATGTTTTCGCGATGACGATTCATCACGCGGACAATCTCCTGGAAACGTTGCAGCGCTGCCGGGAGGAATTCGGCTGGCATGTGGTCGGCACCACACCGCGCGGAGGAAAGCCGCGTATCGACCGGGTGGATGCAGAGCGTCCGCGGCATATCTGTCTCTTGTTTGGGAGCGAGGCCCACGGCCTGACTGACGCGGCACTTGCGCACTGCGACAGCCGCTTCAGCATTCCCATGCGCAACGACGTGGATTCCATCAATGTCGCGAATGCCGTGGCCGTCACGCTGTACGAAGCGACGCGGTCGTCCGGGCAATTTCTATTTCCACAGAAATGAAACGGTCCCGATAATTCGGGACCGTTCAATTTTCCTTGGATCAGCCGTCGAGGTTCAGCAGGTCAGAGGCGTTTTTTCGCCGCCTGCAGCACTTCCTTGCTCGCATTGCTCTGCAGGAAGACCACGACGCCGAGATTGTCGGCATTCCAATCCGCATGGATTTCCATGCTGCGCTGGAAGACGGCAGTCTGTCCGTTGGGGATGGTTACCGACTCGCCTTCCGCCGAAGGATACATGCGGCGCATGACGTCGAAGTGGACGAGTTCGGAATTTCCGTCATTGTACTCGATGTCCGATTCCGTGACGGCGGTATGCAGGCGCAGATCGCTGTACGAGGAAGTCGAGATTCCCTTGACTGTAATGGTGAGGTTGATCGTGTTGCCGGTGCGCGTGCTCTCGAGTTCGATCTTTGCACCTGCCGGCGTGTCGACTCCGGATTTCGCGGAAGCGATCCAGTCAACCGCGCGGTTGTTGACTTTCTGACCATTGACAAAACCCATGGGCGCACCTTCGTTCGGATCGAAAAGATATTCGACGCGCGGGCGTGACCATTCGGATGAGTGCTGCCAGAGCTTGTCGGTCGGACGCGGCCACCAGACATGGTACTTGATCGTGGCGACGCGCTGCTGGAACAGCGGCGTGGCTTCTTCCTGATGGAAGAGTTCGTTCGCGGGACCGCACGGAGCGCAGTTCGCGCTGGTGACGATTTCCACCAGCACCATGCGATCGACCTCGTCTTGCTGCGCCGTCCCCTTCCGCAGCTGTACGGTCGCACTGCTTGTGTTGCCTGTCGGGTCTTTCGCAATCGCGTGCAGTTGATGCGTGCCCTCGCTGATCTCCGCCGTTGGCAGCGTTGACTCCCACGGCGCGGATGTCAGCGTGGCGAACGGTGCGCCGCCATCGAGCGACAGCTCGATGGAACTGACGGCGTCGTTGTCGCTGGCGTCGAGAGTGATCATAATATCGGCAGAGCTGATCGAGTCACCCGACACCGGCGAGAGGAAGCTCACCTTCGGTGCCTGGATATCTACTCCCGGCTCATTGACGGCTTTTGTGTCGCAGCCCTGTATCAGGGCAAGCAGCAGAAGCATGGAAAGCAGGCGTGTCATCGTCTTCATATGCGAATCCTTTGATCCATAAAACGGGACGCTTTTATCCCCCGATCTTTCTTCTCTTGTTAAGATACTCGAAAAGTGCGACGTCGAATGGGGTCGACGTGTCGAGAAGGACGTAGTCGATGCGCTGTTCGCGGCATTCCTTCTTGTAGCGCGCGATGAAATCGCGCATCGCCTCTTTGTAGGCGCGCTGAATCTGATGCGGCTGCGTCATCATTTCTTCGTTGTTCTCCATATCCCGAAAGATCGCATCGCGCCCGAAATCGAAAGTGCGTTCACGCGGATCGAGGATATGGAAGAGAATGACCTCGTGCTGATTGTAGCGGAAATGCTTGAGAGCGGAAAGCACGTCGTCGGGATTGTCGAAGAGGTCGCTGAAGATCATGACCAGTCCGCGGCGGTGCAGACGTTCCGCAGCCATGTTCAGGGCGCGGCCGGTACCGGTGGCGTTCGCGGCCTGAAGATGCTCGAGTTCACCGAGAATGGTCTGCAGGTACACCTTGGTGGAATGGGGAGGCATGAATTTCTGCAGAGCTTCGTCGTAGGTAAGAAGTCCCACGGCATCCTGCTGCCGCATCATCAGATACGCCAGGGCGGCCGCGAGATAAGAGGCATATTGGAGTTTCGTGACACTGCCGCCCGATTTGAAATCCATCGACCGGCTGGTGTCGAGAACGAGATACGACTTGAGGTTCGTCTCCTCCTCGAACTGCTTGATATAGTAGCGGTCGGTGCGCCCGAGCACTTTCCAGTCGATGCGGCGGATTTCATCCCCCGGCATATACTGACGATGTTCGGCAAACTCGACGCTGAATCCGTGGTAGGGACTTTTGTGCAGGCCGGTAATGAAGCCCTCCACCACAAGACGCGCCCGCATTTCCATTGTGGAAAGGCGCGAAACGACGTCGGGACGGAGGTATGTGCTTCTGTTCTCCTGCCGCATAGGTTCCTACTGGTTTCCGCTGTCTGCTGTGGGAGGCTGAGATTCCTGCAGGGACTGCAGCAATTCTTCGGCGCTCTTGCCCAGATTTTCGAGCTCGAAGCGTGCGGTCTCAGCCATGGAGCTGTCGGGATACTGTTTGAGATATTTCTGGTACGCCTCGCGTGCGCGATCGAGATTACCGATTTCATTGGCGTATGTGTACGCCGCCGCAAACAGGCCCTTGTGTCCCCATTCGCTCTCGGGATATTTCTCCGCGACGAGTTCGTAAGTGGTGGCGGCTTTCACGGGGTCCTTTTGCTCGTTCACGTAGATCAGCGCGCAGTGAAACATGGCCTGCGGCGCTTCGGGCTCTTCGGCATAGTCTTTGGCAACCTGCTCGTACAATGCGAGCGCCTCCGTGGTCTTTCCGTCCTTCTGGAGGTCGGCTGCCTGATTCATGAGATCGGACGCATCCTGACCCGAACAGCCGATAAGGAGCACCATGGTGGAGATGATGAGGGTGATTTTTTTGATCATGTTCGCTTCAAGTGATGTTTAGCACAACAAATTATCACTTGCCCACGCGACAAACAAGGCACGCCGGGGTCCGCAGGAAGCAGGAGGCAGGAAGCAGGAGGCGGGAAGCAGGAGGCGGGAAGC
>JACZJN010000118.1 GCA_014860565.1 Bacteroidota bacterium | reverse complement strand
ATCCGGAAGGCGGCGCCACACCGGTGACGTCTGTCACGGTCGAGGAATTGCGGACGGTCGAACGCTATCCGTTGCTGACCTACGTGTTCTTCGCGGAGAACGAGTCCACGCAGCCGCTGCGACAGAATTTACTTTCCGCCGAGCAGGCGAAGGAATTCACGATTGCGGAAGCGACCGGGCAGGAGCTTGAAATCTATCGCAACATGCTCAACGTCATCGGCCGTCGCCTGACGGCCAAGCCGTCCGCAAAAATCACCTTGACGGGCACCAATGCCGATTTCGGTCCGGAGAAGGGCTCCCAGGATCTCTCGCGCAAGCGCGCCGAAACCGTAAAGGCGTACTTCACCGATGTCTGGGGAATCGACGCCAAGCGCATCACGGTACGCGCGCGCAATCTCCCGGTGGACCCCTCCGCTGTCGATGATCCTCGCGGACAGGAAGAAAACCGCCGCGTTGAGATCACTTCCGCGGATGAAGACATCATCGGTCCGATCCGTCGCGACCAGACCGAATACAACGCTTCCCTTGCGGGACTGATTTTCGAACCGCAAGTTGATGCGCCGAATGGAATCGAGCGATGGATCCTCCAGGTACGTCAGGGCTCGAAAACCTTGTTCGAGAAAGAGGGCCGCGGAAGCAAACCGGAGAGCAGTTACACATGGGACATCTCAGGTGATCTGTTCCGTCGGGAAAACGATGCGCTGAAAATCAGTTTCGGCGTGCGCGACCGCAAGGCGCAGGAACAGGAGGTCCGTGAGGAAATCGAGATGAATACGCTCACCCTCGAGCGCAAGCGCGAAGAGCGCATCGGTGACGTCAGCGTCAACCGCAGCAAGCTTATCCTCTTCGACTTCGACAAAGCGACAGTGTCCAACCGGAACCGCGCGATCATTCGCGAGGTCACCAACAGCATCACGCCGAAATCCACGGTTTCCATCGTCGGGTATACCGATGCCCTGGGTGAAGCCGAATATAACGTGAAGCTGTCGCAGCAGCGCGCGGATGCGGTGCTCAAGGCATTCGGCAAAGCGCTCGACAACATCAACGTCACCACGCGCGGCGTCGGCAGCACACAGCTGCTGTTCTCGAACGAAACTCCGGAAGGCCGTTTCTACTGCCGCATGGTACAGGTGATTATCGAAACCCCTGTCGGGGAGTGATACCCGTTTCTGCGGCGACGGCGCAGAGCATAGTCTGAAAAACGCCCCGCAATGGGGCGTTTTTCAGTTTTACCTACGTTCTATTTTGGACGTAAAGTGTCTTTTCTCTATTATTCCATGTTGCACTTTAACCGTTCACGAGAGAGACGTTGTATGGCACGCATTGTTTCCCCTCTTGCCACTGTCTTATTATTCATTTTGACCTCCCTGACGCTGCAGGCCCAAACCGGGCTCTGGGTGAAGGAAAACATCCCGGCTGGTCTTCCGGTACTGCGCGATATCGACATGCACACCGATCGTTTCGGTATCGCCGTGGGCGCCTCGAATATCAATCCAGCCATCGGCATGGCATACTCCGGCGTGATGCTCACTTCGAACGGTGGGGCGATCTGGAATGCCATCGAAAGTAACGCCCCCCGCTTCAAACCGGATTTGCCGGAATACACGTCGTGGCATGGCGTTCACATTGTCGATGAACAGACCGCCATTATCGTCGGCGACAGCTGTATGATATATCGAACCACCGATGGCGGACAACTCTGGGAAGAGATTCCGTTCAGCGCAGGTGGCAACAAATACCTTCAGCGGCCCACCCTGCACGACGTGTACATGGTCGACTATCAAAAGGGGGTCATCGTCGGCGGTGACAACCTGGACGCAGCCAGGACGGGTGGCGAATGGCATCCGGCAATGGTGTACCGTACGACCGATGCCGGGCTCTCCTGGAACGATGCCTCCCCCGCACCATCCCAGATCAACAATAATCCGGGGGCGCTGCGCCGCATCGACTACGCCTTTGGGACATACCTCTACGGAGGTGAGTACGGTCTTCTGCTCACCGATCAGGGCGGTAATTTTCAGCTTATCGAACCAATCAATTCCTCCGGGCTCTTCGCCGTGCACTGGTGGGACGTTTCCATCAAAAGTCCGTTCGATATCATCGTCGTCGGCACCAACTGGACATCAAATACGCCGCTTGCATACCGCTCGATACGTTACGGGACGCGATACGCTTCCATGGTGCCCGGGAATATCGTCAACGGTGTCACGTCCATTAACTCGGTGGATTTCCTCGACATCGACAACGGATGGATCGGAAGTTCACAGCAATACCTCGCCCTGACCAACGACAATGGCGTCAGCTGGACAAGTTTCCATGTTGGATCGACTCCCACATATGCGCCGATGACGGGCATCAGCATGGTGAATCCGGTTCTCGGCTGGGCCTGCGGCGGCACGGAGGGCAGCAACGATGCCTACATCGCGAAATTCCTCGGATCTCCGCCCAAGGCCGACATCTCGACCTCCGATGCGCTCGTGGACTTCGGCAACGTTGAATGTGAAAAATACATCGAGAAAGAGCTTTTCTTGCGTAATTCCGGCACGGGCGATCTGCGCATCAATATCGGCGATATCACATTCACCTCGCCCGAGTTTTCCGTCGTCAATACGCAGGATTTTCCCCTGACCATACGGCCAAAGCGCTCGGCGAGCGTCCTCGTACGCTGGACGCCCGCACGCGGATTCTCCGGCGACCTCGGCGCCGGGATGTACATCAGCAGCAACGATCCGGATCACGTGCCCTGGCAGGTTGAGCTGCGCGGAAAGCGCTCGCACGGGATCCTGGATCTCCTTCCGGAGTACGGAGTCTCCTACGGCACCTGCCTGGGTGACACGCTGTACTACGATATGCCGGTATACACGGCGGGCAATCGCATCCCGACATTCATCAAATACGAATTCGTATCCGGACACAACGATTACAAGATCATCAGTCCCGCCGCGGGTTCGACCATCAAGGATTACGCGAATTTCAAGGTGCGCTTTGCACCGCTGGACAGCGCGATGCGCATCGGCGTCTACCGCTTCATACACGGTGATCCCACCTGTCCCGACACAACACTCGTCTCCTTCTCCGGTCTCGGCCAGCTCTCGGTTGTCCGCGCCTCGGCAGACACGATCGATTTCGGTCAGATTTGCAAGGGACAGGTCAAGGATACCACGATTACTCTGAAAAACCTCGGCAACACGTTCGCCAACGTGGGGATTCTGTCGCAGGTAAGCGGTGATCCGCTCTTCTCCTCTCCCGATTACGCGGTATTCCTCCTGCAGGACAGCAGCAAGACCTACCGCCTTCGCTTCGCTCCGACCGGAGCAGGGAAGTTCGAAGGGAAATACCGTGCCACGTATGGACTGTGCACCGATACGCTGTTCTTCACCTTCCGGGGCGAAGGCCTCGAAACGGAACTGGAGTTCAATCCAAAGACTCCCGTCCGCATCGGACCGATTTTTGCCAACCGCATCGCGGCGAAAACCATCACGATCAGCAATCCCGGCAAAACACCGGCGCATATCACGAATATCCGCTTCTCGAAGATCGTGACGCCGCTGCAGTTCTCGAGCAAACCGAATCTTCCGCTGACGCTGGCTCCCGGCCAGGCGACATCGGTGACCGTGCGCTTCTCCCCGGTGAAAGTGGGTGATTATAACACTTCGATCATCGTCGATTGGGACGCCCGCTGCGCCGACACCGCCGCGGTGGATATCGAGGCAGTCTGCGTCGCAAATCCCGCGATCGAGGCGCCCACCAGCGCCGATCTCGGAATTCAGCGCTGTCCCGCGCCCCTGCGCGACACCATCATGATTCGTAATAACGGAAACGGTCCTCTGGTGTTTTACAGCATCAGCGTGACCGGACCAGATTTCCAGCATTTCAACGTCATCCAGCCCGCGATCAACGACACCGCCAAGGCAGGCAGCAGCTACCCGATGATCGTGGAGTTCAATCGCACAACCGAAGGCCGCAGCGATGCGATCATTCGGCTCACGCATAATGATTTCGAGGCCGGTCGCACCGACATCGCCGTCACCGCACAGCGCACGATCGCGGAATATGCCGTCGAAGGCGATTCCGCCACTGCATTCTTCACACGCCTCTTCGTCCCCGAGACACGGCAGTTTACCGTGAGGAACGTCGGCAGCCAGCCGCTCACGGTCACCGATGTGCGCGTAGTGAAAGCGGCGACGGTCTTTGGCGTCACCCCGCTGCAGACGCTTCCACGGACGCTCGCTCCGAACCAGACGATGCAGTTCGAGGTGACATTCACGCCGAACGCGCGTGGTCCTTTCACCGGCATCATCGAGGTGGAGAGCGATCCCTGCAGCAACGTGCATACGTTGAAACTCACCGGTTCAGGAGACACGGACGGACTCAGCGCTGACCGCGGCGACATTGATTTCGCACTTGACCCGTGCAGCTTCAGCGCGGTGTGCGAAGATATTGTTCTGAAGAATCAGAGTCCCGAACCGGTGGAAGTGCTCGGCTTGAGCATCACGCAGTCCGGGACGGCATTCAGCATCGACCCGGCCGTTGCCACCCCATTCGTGCTCGCGTCGAACGCGGAGAAAACCGTACGCATCTGTGCCTCTCCCACGGTAAGTGGTATCGAAACGGGAACGCTTGTCATAAGCAGCAACGACCCGGCGTATCCCACACTCAGCGTCGCGCTGCGTGCGAGCCGCGATTCTTCAGGCATCACCGTTTCCGAATCCGCTATCGACTTCGGTCGCCTGGCCGACTGCATGCCGGCGACGCCGCGACGCGTGACCATTCTCAATACCGGTGATCTGCGCGAAACGGTGAGCTTCGCGTTCCTCAACGGTGGGAACGGATTCTCGGCCACCGTGAGCGGACCCGAAACCATCAACGCCGGACGTCCCCTCTCCTTCGACATTTCCTTCACGCGTCCGAGCTACGGAACATTCGATGATGTACTGGTCATCACCACACAGCTGTGCGGCACCGAATTCCGTATTCCGCTGCACGCGGAATCGGTTAAACAGGAATATCTTGCCGCCCCGAATCCTCTGACCTTCCCCACGGTCAACGTGGGTGGCGCGAACAATCGTCAATTCACGCTGCAGAACCAGGGTGGATTTGATGCCAGCATCGCGCGTGTCGAGATACAGCCGGCCGGCGTGTTCACGGTAACCGGCACCGTACCGACCTCGGTTGGAGCCGGAAGCACCGAGAACATCACCCTGCGCTTCAATCCCACCAGCGAGGGCGACTTCACCGCCACCGCCTGCGTGATTATTTCCGCCCCCTGTCCGGACACCGTGTGCATAAGCCTCGAGGGCAGCGCCGTTCGCGGAACGCTCGACGTTCATCCACCGATGCTGGCTTTCGGCAGCAAGGCCCAATGTGAAAGCGGCATTCTTTACGATACACTGGTCAACAGCGGCAGCGGACCGATCACGATTCTTTCCGCCGACATTACGGGAACCGGATCCGCGGCCTTCATCAACCAGACCCCTGTCACCGTTCCCGAAGTCGTGGGTGCCGGCAGCATACGGATCTTCGAGATCCTGTATGACGCCGCCCTCGCCCCAGGAGACGGTGCCGTCACTGCAGCCCTGACCGTTCGTACCAACGACGCCGTGCTGCCGCAGTTCGACATACAGCTCGAGGCACAGCGTGTGACGCTGCGCGTGGATGCGGGCGGCAGCGTGGACTTTGGTCCCGTGCAGGTCGCCAATCCCGAGGTGCGCACGGTGACCCTTCGCAATACCGGCAGCACGCCGCTCTGCTATACGACGGCGAGTTTCCCTGCCCAGCTCACGGTCGTGCCTGCCCCACCGTTCTGTATTGATCCGGGCAACACCCTGGATCTCACCCTCACTTTCACCGCGACAAGCTCCGGACTTTTCAACGGACGCCTCGCGCTGCAGGTCGATGCTCCCTGCGCCGATTCGACGATTTTCACCCTGCGTGCGCAGGGGCAGCAGGGAACGCTCACGCAGGTCGATACGATCGATCTCGGCAGCGGTCCCTGGTGTGTACCGGGCTCGGCGCAGTTCAACATCGCCTCGACCTACCTGGAAGCCGTCACACTTGAGAGCGTACGGCTGGAAGGCGCGGACGCCGCGTTCTTCTCCATCATTTCCCCCGATCCGGCGACGCTGCCGCAGCCGATCGCTTCCGGCGGCTCCCTGTCCGTCCAGATTGACTTTGCCGGCGAGCAGCTCACCCGGGATTACACGGCGACCTTTGTGTCTAGTTTCACTGCGTTCGGCAGTGCTATCGAACGCCGCACGGTGCTGCGCGTGCATCGCAGCGTCCCGACGCTCACTCTCGGCAGCGCAAGTTTCCCGGCGATGGTGCTCGGACAATCTGCCGGCACACGGTCGATCACCATCACCAACACATCGGAGATTCCACTCACGGTCAGCGCCGCCACCGTGCAGTTACCTGATTTCATCGTACGGAGTCTCACGCCTGCTCCTCCTGCAATACTGCAGCCGGGCGGCTCGATGACGGCGGTAATCGAATTCATTCCCACGGCAGTGGGACAATTCACAGACAGTCTGCTCGTGATCAGCAACGCCCCCTGCTCCTTCCGCGTCTCGGGCCTTCTCACCGGTGAGGGCATCCCGCAGCCGATTGTCAATGCCGTGCTGAGCATCGGTTCCATCCAGGCGAAGCAGGATGCGATCATCGACATCCCCATCCTCACGGACAAGGATCTCGGCCCCGCCGCCGTCAACGGCTGGTCGGGAAGCATCAGCTTCAACCGCAGCATGCTGTGGCCGATGGAAATGGTGAAGACAGGCTCGCTTTCCGCCGGTATGCAGGTGGGCTTCACCTACGACAACACCAACGGTGTGGTCAACATCACGGCGACAGGCGGTACGGTCGCAGCGGGCACGGGCGCTCTCGCCTGGCTGCGCTGCCGCGTACTCATCGGCGACGCATTGACGACGCCGCTGCGCATGTCCACCGACTTCGGCTTCATGGGCGGCTACGCCTCGGTTGCCGGCCGCGTGGATGGCACATTTGAACTCATCGAATACTGTCTCCCCGGCGACCGACTGCTCAACGTCGAAGCGGGTTTACTGCTGCGGCAGAACACACCGAACCCGGTGGAACTCAGCCGCCGCACCACGACCAGCATCAGCTACACACTTCCGCAGGACGCTGCTGTGTCGCTCGACATCTACGATATGATCGGACGGAAGCTCCGCCATCTCGATCAGGGTCACCGTACGAAAGGCACGCACACGATGCTGCTCGACGTCTCCGATCTGCGACAGGGTGCGTACATGTACGTCCTCCGCACATCGAACGAATCCGCCATTCGGCGCATGGTGGTGATTCCGTAATACACGATCCGAATACCCGATTCGAAAAATGGCGTCCCGCAATGCGGGGCGCCATTTTTGATTTTCATGGGTGGATGCCACGTTTCCCCATTTTGATTTGAATCGCATCGTCGCAGGGCGGATTCATGAATCCGCCCTACACACGGGAAGGCATGTCGTCCGGGGATCGACGCGACGACGATTATCGTTTTTTCGAACCGGGGCCGACGATGATGACGAATTCCCGTTTGCGGCGATCTTTTTGAAAATGCTTCACCAGGGAATCCAATCGATCACGGCGAACTTCCTCGTGTTTGAGGGTGAGGTCGCTGGCCACGGCGGCACGGCGTCCGTTGCCGAAGGCGGCGGCCATATCCTCGAGTACCTGCAGCAGCCTGTACGGCGCATCGAGAAAGACGATCGGTGCGTGGAAATGCCGCAGCTGCGAGAGTTCGGCCCGCCTCTCCTCTGTCTTGGGAGAAAGGAATCCGTAAAAATAGAAACGGTGCGCGTCGAAGCCGGAAAGCGCGAGCGCGGTAGTCAGCGAAGTGGGACCGGGAATCGCGGTCACGTAAATGCCGGTATCGAGCGCCTCCGTCAGGAGATGCGTGCCGGGATCGGCGAACACGGGCATGCCGCAGTCCGAAATCAGAGCGACACTCTTTCCCATCGCAAGATCCAGAATGATCTGCTCGCTTTCTTCCTTCTCGGTATGTTCGTTCACTTCCACGAGATCTTTTTCGATCTGATGTCGCGATAGCAGCCGCATCGCCACCTTGCGCTCTTCGCAGGCGATATAATCCACGGACTTAAGCACTTCGATCGCCCGCAGGGAGATGTCATCCGGGTGACCGATCGGCGTGCCGACGATATACAGCGTTCCTTTTTTCATTCGGATTCATCCCGTATTCGTGATTTATCATTGATCATTCGCAATTTCAGAATCGCTTCCGCAATGACAAGGTCCTCCCGCGTGGTGATCTTGATATTGTTCGGCGAACCCTCGACCACATGCACCGGCACATCCATCGCCTCAAGCAGGGAAACATCGTCCGTTGCTTCAATGCCTTTGCGCAGCGCCTCGGCAAAGGCAATGCGCAGGAGCCCTGCGCGCGCGCCCTGCGGTGTCTGTGCCTGCCAGATCACTGTACGGTCGAGCGTCGCCCGGACGAGTCCGGCATGCACTTCCTTGATCGTGTCGCGTGCGGGGAGTGCGAGAAGCGCCGCTCCATGCTGATGCACGGCTTCCGCCACGGCGCGCACATGCGCGCGGGTGACACACGGGCGTGCCGCATCGTGCACCAGCACGATGGTATCGTCTTCCCCGCACACGGCAAGGGCGTTCGCCACGGAGTCCTGCCGGCGAAGCCCCCCCGCCACGATCTGCACAGGCACCCTCGGCGCGCAGGATTCCACCAGCCGTCGCGCGGCGGTTTCATCGTCGACGGCCAGTACGATGCCCGCACATTCCGGCATGCCGTCGAACACGTTGATGGTATGCGCCAGCAGGGGTCGACCATGCAGATGCAGATACTGTTTCGGAGTGTCGCTGTCCATCCGCCGGCCAATGCCGGCCGCTGGGATGCAAACGATGAAGGAATTCATGGGTGCCTCTACCGGAAAAAGCACAGGCGAAGCCGAGACTTCGCCTGTGGAATTCACAAATGCGTGACGATGCCTTCCGCGCGCGGAAGCATCAGATAATCATCATCGCATCGCCATAGCTGAACAGGCGATACTTGTCCTTGATCGCCTTCTTGTATGCTTTCATCATCAGATCGTAATCCGAGAACGCCGCGACCATCATCAGCAGCGTGGATTTCGGCATGTGGAAGTTGGTGATCAGCTTGTCGGTAATCTTGAAATCGTACGGCGGATAGATGAACTTGTCGGTCCACCCGCGGGCCGGTGTCAGCTGGCGCATCGTGGTCACGCTCGATTCGAGCGCACGTACGGTGCTGGTGCCGCAGACAAATACACTCTTCTTGCCTTCCTTCGCCTTGTTGACGACGGAGCAGGCATCCGGCGGAATTTCGTAGTACTCGGAATCCATCTTATGCTTGGTGAGGTCTTCGACCTCGACGGGACGGAAGGTACCATGACCGATGTGCAGCAGCACGGATGTCACGCCCACGCCTTTTTTCTTCAGGCGGCCGACGAGCTTCTTCGAGAAATGGAGTCCCGCGGTCGGAGCGGCGACGGCGCCGATCTGCCGGGCATACACCGTCTGGTAATTCTCCTTGTCCGACTCCTCAGCGTCGCGCTTGATATACGGCGGCAGCGGGGTCTGGCCCACCTGGTCGATGAGTTTGAAGAAATCACCCTGGTAGTTGAAGCGCACCGTGCGTCCGCGCGACGTCGTATTATCGATGACCTCACACATGAGCTTGTCGGAGAAATAGATCTTGTTGCCGATGCGCACCTTGCGGGCGGGATCGACGATGACGTCCCACAGGCGTTCGTCCTTGCTGAGTTCGCGCAGGAGAAACACCTCGATCTTGGCGTTCGTCTTTTCCTTGCGTCCGATCAGACGGGCAGGAAAGACCTTGGTATCGTTGAGAACGAGGGCGTCGCCCTTCTTGAAGTACTCGTGTATGTCGGAGAACACGCGGTGCTCGACGTCACCCGTGTCGCGATGGATCACCATGAGACGTGCCTGGTCGCGCTCATCCACGGGATACTTCGCGATCAGGTTTTTGGGAAATGCATAATCGAAATCGGAAAGTTTCATAGGTCCGGACCTGTTGATGAGGTGAACGTCTGTCGCGGAAGTAAGGGGATTCCTCAGAGGCAGGAGAAGAATTGCCCTATTCCGCCGGATTCACAAAAATACGAAAATCGCGAGGCGTAGTCAATTTTTGCTTTGAGTTTATTGAAAGAATGGCATATATTTCATGGTTTAGCGCATTTCCGGATCATATTTCCCCCCAAATACACATGAATCCGACCACCAGGGCATGTCATTTCCCCGGAGCCGGTGCATTATCCCCATGCCGTGATCCGGGATTCGGCTACCTCCCCGCCGCGCCTCATTATCCCCGGTGTCCGGACACCGCGTCATTGTTCCATTCGGGCGGATTCGTGAATCCGCCCTACGCCCCGGTCGTCCAATGGCGGATTCATGCAACCACCATCCGGTTCCATCTTTCCATCTTTCCATCTTTCCATCTTTCCATTTTTTTTTGAAGGGGAGATTCGGCAATTTTTAGGATTCCGTTGTCGTAATTATGGCTGCGGGAAGAGTATTCAAGGGACACGGTCCCATCATGTTGACTTTTGGAGAACCGGAATGATTACCCCCCAGCTGCTTGATCCGAAAAGCATCGTCGTCGTAGGCGGATCCAATGACATTCATAAGCCCGGCGGCAAAGTACTGAAGAACCTCATCGACGGCGGCTACGCCGGCGCCCTCTACGTCATCAATCCCAAGGAAGCGGAAGTGCAGGGCATCCCCAGCTTCCCCGATCCGGATGCGCTGCCGCAGGTGGATCTCGCCATTATCGCCATCGCGGCGAAATACACACTGCCCACGATCGAAACGCTGACACAGAAGAAAGACACGCGCGCGTTCATCATCCTCAGTGCCGGCTTCAGCGAGGAAAGCGAAGCGGGACGCGAACTCGAGCGCAAGGTTGTCGAGGTGATCGACGGCGTGGGTGGTTCACTCATCGGACCGAACTGCGTCGGCATCTGCACACCGCGGCATCACAGCATTTTTACCGAACCCATTCCGAAGCTCGAAGCACGGGGAGTGGATTTCATTTCCGGCTCCGGTGCCACCGCCTGCTTCATACTCGAGGCCGGCATCCCGAAAGGGATTCCCTTCGCCAGCGTGTTCTCCGTCGGCAACAGCGCACAGCTCGGGGTCGAGGAAATCCTCGAACATCTCGATGAGTCTTTCGATCCCGCGACCAGCTCACGCGTGAAGCTGCTCTACATCGAGACCATCAGTAAACCGGAGAAGCTCCTGCGCCATGCCCGCTCACTCATCCGCAAGGGCTGCCGCATCGCCGCCGTGAAGGCGGGTTCGTCGGAGGCAGGCAGCCGCGCGGCCTCGTCGCACACCGGCGCGCTTGCCAGTTCCGACGTCGCCGTCGACGCGCTGTTCCGCAAGGCGGGCATCGTGCGCTGCAGCGGACGCGAGGATCTGATCGCCGTGGCTTCCATTTTCATGCATCCGCGGCTGACGGGGAAAAACATCGCGATCATCACGCATGCCGGCGGACCCGCCGTCATGCTGACCGACGCGCTGTCGAATGGCGGACTCGCGGTGCCGCATCTCTCGGGTCCTGCCGCAGATGAACTGCTGACGAAACTCTTCCCGGGTTCTTCCGTCGCCAACCCCATCGATTTCCTCGCCACGGGTACGGCCGATCAGCTGGGCGTCATCATCGACACCGTGGATCAGCGATTCGACACAATCGACGCAATGGTGGTGATTTTCGGCACGCCGGGACTCGTGAAGATCTTCGACGTCTATGACGTGCTGCATGAAAAAATGCTTACCGCGAAAAAACCGATTTACCCGGTGCTACCCTCGACGCTCACCGCGCGTGAGGAAGTCGATGCGTTTCTCGCGAAGGGTCACATCAACTTTCCGGACGAAGTCACCTTCGGAAATACGCTGGCTCGCGTCTATCATACGCCGCCGCCCGCCGAGGAAGCTCCCGCCGCGCCCATCGATCTTGCAACCATTCGCGCCGTCATCGAGAAAGAGGACAACGGATATATCAGTCCTGATTCCATTCAGCGACTGCTTGACGCCGCCGGTATTCCCCGTGCGGGGGAGGCCGTCGTCACCTCTGCCGACGATGCCGCATGGGAGGCCAGGCGTCTCAGACTTCCCGTCGTGATGAAGGTGGTGGGACCCGTGCACAAATCCGATGTCGGCGGCGTGACACTGAATGTGCGCGACGAGGAAACCGTTCGCAGCGAATTCGCGCGCATGATGCAGATCCCTGACACCACTGCCGTGCTTCTGCAGCCCATGCTCAGCGGCATCGAACTGTTCGCGGGTGCGAAAAAGGAAGATGCCTTCGGGCACATGGTGCTGTGCGGACTCGGCGGCATTTTCATCGAAGTGCTGAAGGACGTCCGTGCGGGCTTGGCGCCTCTCTCGCATGCCGAAGCGCTCACGATGATCCGCGAGCTGAAGGGCTATAAGATCCTGCAGGGTGTTCGCGGACAGAAAGGCGTAAGCGAGGAGGCCTTCGCGGACATCGTCACGCGGCTATCCGCTCTCGTCCAGGCTGCCCCGGAGATCGTCGAAATGGATCTCAACCCGCTGCTCGGCACGCCCGACGGCGTCACTGCCGTGGATGCGCGGATTCGGATTCAGAAATAACCCCTGTGCAACACAAAGACACGAAGGCACGAAGACCCCATACTGTCTGCAGGGGCGCAACATGCTGCGCCCCTGCACGTTGTCGTCCACCTTTCTCTTTGTATCTCTGCCTCTGATTCCCCATGTCACGAATGACCGATCTCAAAACCGAACTTGCTTCCCATTTCCCGCTCCGAGAAATCGAGGTGGCGGTGGGCGATCGCAGCTATCGCTTGACGACAGCCGAGGATATCGAGCTGTTGATCGAGCGCATCACGGATGAGGAATTCAGAAAGGATGAGCGTTTACCGTACTGGGCCGAACTCTGGCACAGTGCGGTCGCGCTGGCCGAGGCGATCGAGGGGAATCCGTCGTTGGTCACCGATCAACGCGTGCTGGAAATCGGCTGCGGTTTAGCGCTTCCCGCGGTGGTGGCGGCATCGCACGGAGCTCGCGTGACCTGCGGCGATTTCGAACCGCTGGCGCTCGAGGCCGCGGAACTCAACCTGCTGCAGAACGCCGCCTTCGAATCCGCCGACGTGCGGTTGATGGATTTCCGGAATCCTCCGCGTGAGCGCTGGCCGCTGATTCTCGCCGCCGATGTGATTTATGAAAAGCGTTTTATCGAACCCCTCGCCGATTTCCTCGATCATGCCCTCGAACCTGACGGCACCGTTTTGCTTGCCGAGCCCAACCGGCTGATCGCCGTCCCATTCTTCGACGCCCTCACCGCCCGCGGCTTCTCCTATACGCGCACTTCCCGTTATGCAAGCCTCTATAACCGCAACGTCGAAATCTCCGTGTACAGGATTACGCGGTAACACGAAGACACAAAGTCACAAAGACACGAGATAGATAAACGGCGGCCCATGGCCGCCGTATTCCGAAAAATATTGTGTCTTGGTGTCTTCGTGCCTTTGTGTCCGCCAGTCCTACCCGTTGTCGTGGAGCCACTCGCGCATGATCGCGCGGCGTCGGGGATCGATGCGCCACCCGTCGGGACATTTCAGCGCAGCGCGGAAAGACTCCGCGGCTTCCTTGTCGCGATCGGCGGCGATGTAGGTGAGTCCGAGTTCGTAGCGGTGGCGTAGGACGGTGGGTGCCACCTGCACGGCTTTGCGCAGATGCGTAATGGATTCCTCGATGCTCCCGTCCGGCATGCTCCCGAGAAAAAGATTGGCCAGCTTTCGCTCGATCCAGCTGACATCCGCCACCTCACGGTGCCAGGTACCGTAAATCGTGTGTGCGACCTGATTGTCGGGATCGAGTTTCAATGCGATATTGAGTTCGTCGCGGATGCGGTTCGCCAGCTTCACTTTTTCTTCCCCACCCGCATACATGGCATAACTGCCGTATGAAGCCGCGAGAAAGGCATGGGCAAAGGCGTTATTATTGTCTGCCTTCACCGCGCGTTCGGCATAGGATACTGCTTTTTTGAAATAACGCTCCTGCCGCGCGTCGTCCGTCGCCGCATCTCCGTCGTTGATCGCGTGATTGCTCAACCGCCAGAGAATTTCCGCATCGTTGGGATTGTCCTTGAGCATGCCCTCGAGGAGGCGCCGGGCTGCGTCGTACTGCTGGCTGTCGAAGAGTTTATCGCACTTGTCGAGGGATACGGAGGGTTCGCTGCGTGCGGGATCGCCCGATGAGAAAGCAAGGCCTGTCGCGGACGACAGGAAAATGACGAGGAGGGCGAGGATGATTCCTTTCATCTGGAGTTCCATTGTGTGTGTGACGGCTTCTCCCTACCGGGCTGCCGCGCTGACACAGGAGACATCGTGTGTGACCAAGACATAACGTCGGTCGAGCGGCAAACAGTTCCGGAGACTTCTATGTATAGTCCGCATTTTGTGTGTGGATTTCAATGCAAAAAAATGTGTATTTGATGAGTACTGAGTCTTTTTCACGGCAACAATCACGAAAGTGCCTCGTAGATTGCTGCACAGGGCATTTTCCATCATCGTCCGGGTTCATATGCAGTCTCGACTTCTCTCACTTCAGGTCATTCTTTCTCTGATCCTTCTTCTCATTGCAGCACCGGGGCTTATCGCACAGCGGCAGCTCACGGGCACCGTCTTTGACGCCGAAACGGGCGAAACACTTCAATTCGCAAACATCTGGGTCCCTGGCAGCCACAAGGGAACCACCACCGATCGTTTGGGACGTTTCACTCTCGCGCTCGAGCCGGGAGAATACAGCATCGTCGCGAGCTATATCGGCTACAGCAGTCAGACGCGAAAGGTGCGCTTTCCCGCCGAAACGGACCTGAAATTCTCCCTCCGACAGAGCACGTTCGAAATGCCGGCCGTCACGGTTACCCCGGGCGACAATCCCGCGCTGCGCATCATTCGCAAAGCCATCGAGATGAAAGAACTGCGGCGGGAGAAACTGAAGAATTACAGCCTGACTTCGCATTCCAAGCTGCTCGTCCGTCTTACCGGCGCACTCGAGGGAATGGTGGAAAGTTCTGGCGATGGCGGGTCGGTATCGATTGAGGTAGGAGGCGACGGGAAGGACAGCACCGCGCAGAGCGACAGCACGGGCCACACCCTGCCGATCATTCTCGAAACGCAGACCGAAGCCTGGTGGGCGGCTCCCGACCGCTACAAGGAAGTGATCAAAGCCCGCAAGCAGAGCGCGATGATTCCCTCGCAGGGCAACATCATGATCAGCCAGTTTTTCATCGTCGATTTCTCCGCCGACGACTTCAATTTCAATGACCGCGCGCCGATTCCCGGTCCGATCTCCGAGCGCGGGCTTTCAAGCTACTATTACCGCCTCATCGGAACCACCGTCCTCGACAGCACGAAAATCTACCAGATCGAGATCTCCGCACTGTCGGAAAACGATCCGCTGTTCGAAGGCATGATCTATATCGCCGACAGTACCTATGCGCTTTCGATGGTGGACGTGCACCTCAACGACGCGGCCATGCCGCCGTTTTTCGAATCCCTTGCCTTCAAGCAGCATTTCCGCCTTTTCGACGGGGAGTTCTGGCAGCCGGTGGACGTCGTGGTGGATGCAGGCATCCACATTCCCATCGTCGACATCGGCATCGGGATCGAGGGATTCTCCGTGCTGCAGGACTGGCGGATCAACCAGCAGATCAACGAGGATTTCTTTGACCGCACGCGCATCAAAGTGCTGAAGGAAGCCGACGAACGTGACTCGACCTACTGGGCGGAGAACGCCAAGATTCCCACCACCGACGAAGAACAGCGAGCGTACCTTCGCGCGGATTCGGTGAAAGCGCAGCTTGACTCGGTCAAGTACCAGGTCGGCTTTATGAACATCCTCACCGGCGGCACGACCGGTTCCGACGCGGTTCGCGTCTCCTTCCCCGGACTGACGGATCTGTACCATTTCAATCGCGTGGAAGGTCATGCGCTCGACGGCAGCGTTTCGTTTTCCATGCCCGAGTTTCCGTTGAACTGGGTGAGAATGTCCGCCGGCTACGGCTTTAACGATGAACGAATGAAATGGGACATCGACGGCAACGTGAAACTGCTCGACAGTCCGTCGCTGCAGTTGTATGCCATCCGTTTTTCGGAATTGTCCTTCATCGACAGATACAATGATCCGCTGGGGGAGAACGGCACAACGATTGCCAGCATGCTCTGGAAATACGATCCTCGCGATTATTATTATCGCGACGGCTGGAGTGCTACTGTCAGCTATGACGCCTTCCTGCTGTTCCCTTCCTCGCTCTCGGTGCGGCGCGATCACTACCTGAACGCCGTGAACAACAGCAATGAAAGTATCTTCCGCCGGGACCGCGCCTACCGCGACAATCCGCCAATCAACGAGGGATCCATTTTCTCCGTGTACGGCGACGTCAGCCTCGACGCGCGCGACTTCATCGACAACGCAGGAAAGATCAGACGCATCGGCGCACGCAACCACGTGCCTGTCGTCGGCCTCGGCTGGCATGACGCAGACATCGAAGGCGCGCAATGGAGCTTCATGAGCTGGACCGCCCGACTGAACGGCAGTTTCGAATTCGGCGCGCCCGGCGGCTTCACCTACCGACTCGAGGGCAAGGGCGCCGACGGTGCTCTGCCTGCGCAGATGCTGTACAACCTGCAGGGGAGTGTGAATTACATCAGCGACGCGCGCCGCTTCCGTACGCTCGACTTCCGCGAATTCGGCGGCGACCGCCGCCTCACCGCGCAGTTCACCTACAGCTTCCGCGACTGGCTCTTCCGCGCCATCGGTGTTCCCCTGCTGAAAAGCAGCGGCATCGGACTCGAACTCTTCGCTTCCGGCGGCTGGGCAACGATGTCCGCCGACACCCGCGCCCTTCAACCCATTCCGATACAGGAAGCGAAGACGCCCTTCTGGGAAGCCGGCTTCGGCCTCGACAACATCTTCACGCTATTCAGGATTGATTTCGGGTGGCGGCTGAATCACTTCCGGGAGGGGAGGAATTTCTTCTTCGGGATTAATGCCGGGGTGCTGCTGTAGGCGAAGGAGGAGTAAGGGAGGGAGGATGCGGAGGCCACGGAGAAGATTTTACCGCGGAGGCACACAGAGGCGCGCCGAGGATTTATAATGCGGGTGGGATCTTTTACTGTCGGATCATTGATGACTCGCGTCGGGGAATTTCCCCCGGGTAAAATTCAAAGTGATTTCCTCAAATCCTCTGTGCGACTCAGTGCGCCTCCGCGGTAAAATCTTCTCTGCGTCCTCCCTGACCTCCCTCCCTTACTCCTTCGACGCCTTACTTCTTCAACTCCCGATACTTCCCCGCCCAGAAATTCCCCCTCACCCGCAGCAGTCCCTTGATGTCGTCGGTGGCGGTTTTGACGATCTTGACGCGGGTGTCGAGGTCCTCGATCCATTTGACGGGGACGTCGAAGATGCGGTAGCCGCTCTTTTCTCCGATGATGAGAAGCTCTGAGTCAAAGAACCACACGTTGTCGTCGATATGCGGGAGCAGCACGTCCACGACCTGGCGTGTGACGGCCTTGAAGCCGCACTGCGCGTCGGAGAAGCGGGTGAAGAACATCGCCTTGACCATGAGGTTGTACGTGCGGGAAATGAGTTCGCGCTTGAAACTGCGCTCGGTGTTGGCTCCCTTCATGAGACGCGAGCCCGTACCGATGTCGTAACCCTCGTGCGCCAGTGCATGCACCATCGGGGGAAAGGATTCGAGATTGGTCGAGAGATCGACGTCCATGTAGCTGACGATGTCCGCGTCCGACCCCGTCCACGATTTCTTCAGCGCACGGCCGCGGCCCTTCTGCTCGAGGCGCAGATACTGCACCTGGGAATATTCCTGCGTGAGTATGCGCGACACTTCCGGCGTTCGGTCGATGGACGCATTGTCGGCGATTTCGATCACCCAGTCATAGTCGGACAAGTGTTCACCGAGAAACGCATGCAGCGCGGGGATGCTGACCGGAAGCGCTTTTTCTTCGTTGTAGACAGGGATGGTGACGAGCAGTTTCATGTCGGTCCGTTTGTATTGCGACAGGCTGGTCATCAAAAGTAGGCAGGGGGGGAAGGATTTCCAAGTTTGACAGTTTCGTGACAAGAGCGTATCATCGTGACGTTACCTTCCCCTTGAAAGGAGAACTACTATGCGAATCCCGATATACATCGCCCTGGCTCTCGTGACCTCAATGTGTGCCCGGGCGCAGGAGGCTTCCACCTCTTCTTCCCCAACCGCTGGCCGCGTGGACTGGAACCACTTTCCCATCGTCATGTACGACACCGACGTCGGATTCGGCGGTGGCTACAAAACCGTTCTTCGCAACGCACTCGGTTCGCAGGAATCGTTCGATCTCACGCTCTTCGCCTCGACGAAAGGAGAACGCTGGGTGCGCCTCGGCGCCTCATGGCCGGACGCGGAACTGCGACAGGGAAGCGAATATCCCTTCGCGCTTGATGTCGTGCTCGATTATGATAAAATGATTTCGAACAGTTTCTTCGGTGTGGGGGATCACAGCCGCTTCGACGACCGGGAGATGTATACATTCGAACCGCTTGAAATCACCGCTGCCGTGAGCCGGGGCTTCACCCCGTCGCTCGTGGCCGCCGCCACGCTGCGTTTCAAACGCATCTGGTCCTACGGTTATGAGGCGGGTAGCAGCATGCCCGCGAATCCGCTGAATGCCGGGACCTGCGACATCACCTCCGCCGCCCTGCAGCTGCGCTACGACACGCGTACCAGCGTGCTTCAACCCACGGCGGGAATGGTGCTGCAGGCAGACGTCGAACAGGCGCTGCCGGTGACGGATTTCGCGAAAGAATGGACACGTCTCGCCGGCTGGGCGCAGTACTACACCGAGATGTGGGACGCCGTGGTCGCCGCGCGCTTCGGCATGCAGGCACTCATCGGCGATGACATCCCAATCCAGCATCTGCTCCCCATCGGAGGAAACAATACCGTGCGCGGCATTCCGAAGGACCGCTTCCTCGACCGTGTGAGCGCTGTCGGCAATCTCGAATTCCGTTTCCCGGTTTACCACCGCCTCGGCGGCGTGCTCGGCGTCGACGCCGGCGCCGTCTCGCACGAATTCGCCGACATCGCATCATCACGTTGGATAGTCACGCCCGTGGCGGGACTGCGGTATTACCTGCCGACGTTCGTGGTGCGCGCGGATGTGGGTTGGAGTAATGAGGCGGTGGGGGTGTATTTCAACTTCGGACAGATATTTTAGGCGTGGGAGAGGGAGGGAGGTCAGGGAGCACGCGGAGAAGACTTTTACCACGGAGGCGCGCGGAGGCGCGCAGAGAAATTTTTCGAGATGGGTTATATTCCCCTTGAAGCAGATCGGACGGAAGTCACATCAATGCCGGCAAGTCTGGCAAATGCGAAATCCCGAGAACCCTCTGTGCGCCTCGGCGTGCCTCGGCGGTAGAAGTCTTCTCTGCGCCCTCTGCAACCTCTTCTCTCTTACTACTCCGGAGCCTCCCATGCATGTTATCGCTGATTTGATGGTCGTCCCGCTGGGCGTCGGTATTTCGGTATCCCCTTACGTTGCGGCGTGCGAAAAAATCCTGAAAGACGCGGGGTTGAAAACCATCCTTCATGCGTACGGTACCAACATCGAAGGCGAGTGGGACGACCTGTTCGCCGCCGTGAAGCGCTGTCACGAGGTCATCCACGAGATGGGAGCGCCGCGCGTCTCATCAAGCTTGAAAGTCGGTACCCGGACCGATCGCATGCAGACCATGGATGACAAGATTCACAGCGTCGAAGAAAAGATGTAGCCTTGCCCCCTATTTCGGCGTGTAAATCACGCGCTTGTAATCGTCCTTCAGATGGCGCGCATTGAAGTTGAACAGCAATCCGTGCGTTTTCCCGCTCAGGCGCAAATATGTAAGAATCTGCGCCATGTGTACCGGATGAAGCGCATCCACCGCCTTCAACTCCACGATCACCCGATCCTCAACCAGTATATCGAGCCGGTACGCAGCTTCCATCTCCACAGTCTTATAGTAGAGGGGAAGCTGCTTCTCTGTCTCGACGAACAGACCATTTGCGCGCAGCTCATACTCCAGGCATGTCCGATACGTCGACTCCAGCAATCCCGGTCCCAACTCCGAATGTACCGTAAAAGCGCATCCGATAATCCTGTACGTAAGATCATTGATCTGCATCTTCGACTCCCTATCGAGATGTTGAACATTTTCAAACTCTCCCTTCCTCCTCTCCTATACCTCCGTGCCCTTCCCTAAAAAAATCCTCCGCGCGCCTCTGTGCGCCTCCGCGGTAAAGCTCTTCTCTGCGCCCTCTGCATCCTCCCTCCCTTACTCCTCCTATTCCTCCGTTACCACCGATTCCAGCGCTTCGAAGTATTTCCGTATCAACCCCTCATAATCCCGCGCATACCCCTCATTCACGGCCTTCTGCAGGTCGGAGCGGATGCCGTCGCGGGGGTCGAGGAGATTCGGATCGATCTGTCCGGGACTCCGCCGCGCGACGTCGTCGCCGGTGCGGGAACGCCGCTGCTTCTCCCAGTCGCGTTCGCGCATGGAACGCGAGGCGTCGAGCATGCGGGAGAGAATACGCTCCTGCTTCTGCAGGGTGTTGGGATTGACGTTGTTCTGCTGCATGTCGCGGACCACTTCCTGCATGTCCTCGGCGATGCGGTCGAGGTCGCCGAGCAGCTTCTTGCCTTCCTCGCTGCGCTTGGCTTCTTCGTTGAGTTCCTGCAGGGTTTTCTGCACGGCTTTCTGCTGCATCATCAGGCGCTGCATCTGCTGCTGTTCCGATTGCGACTGTCCGCCCTGCTGTGGCGTGGGCATGTTCTGGTTGATGTCCATCTGTTGTTGCGCCATCTGCCGCAGCTGCTGCATCATCGAACCGCCCTGGGAACTGCCGGACTTCGACGACTTCTGCATGCTCTGTGATATTTTCTTGGCCGCTTCGTTGAGTTCGGACATCGCGCCGCCCTGCTGTTCGCCGCCGGCGCGCTGATCGCGGTTCTGCATGCTTTCCTGCGCCTGCTTCATCTGCTGCATGGCCTTGCCAAGATGCTTGGCCATTTCCTGGTCCACGGCGAACGTCTTCTTCGCAAGTTCCATCAGCTCATTGCCGGTCTGGTTGAGCTGTTCCATCATCTCCTGCTGTTCGCGCATGGCTTCGCGGTACTGCGGGGAATTCTGCGGCAGCTGCTGCACGGCGTTTTTGAGTTCTTCCTGTCGCTTCGAAAGTTCGAGCACTTCCTTCAATGCCTTCTGGAACGCGCGCTGCACCATCTTCTGCATGTTCTCGTTGAGCTTCTTCTTCACCTTCTCCATTTTCTTCTGCATCTTCCGCATCTGCTCCGCGGTCTTCTTCTGCTGCTTCGACGCGTTCTGACACTGTCCGCCCTCGCACTGTCCGGCGGACTGATTCATCTGCTCCTGCATCTGCGACAGGTTCATTTCCGCCATGGCTTCACGCATCTCGTCGAGCGGCATTTCCTGCGGAAACTCTTCCATCTTCTGCTGCAGTTCTTTCATCTCGCGCTGCATGGCCTCGGCCTGCTTCTGCATTTCGCGCTGTTCCTTCGCGAGACGATCCAGCTCCTGCTGATTTTTCGGATCGGCGTTCTCGGTGCGATTGGCGAGGTCTTCCTGCTGCTTGGCCATGTCCTCGGCCCGCTTGGTCAGTTCGTCCACCTTCTGCTCGATCTGGATGCGCTTGAGCAGTTCGATGCTGCGTTCGATGCTCTTGCGGAAGTTTTCCTCGCTGAACTGGAAATTTTCCATCGCCTTTTTCATCTGCTCGGGCGACATCTGCTGCATCATCTCGTTCATCTTCTTCTGCATCTCGCGCAGCTCGGGCGCGTCGACTTCCTTCATCAGCTGCTGCAGCTCGTCGTACTTCTTCAGCGTCTCCTCGGAGATCATGTTCTGCTTCTCCATGTCGCGCTTGAGATCGCTGAGCTGCTCGTTGACTTTCTTCACGTCCTTGGCCATCTGCTCCTGGCGCTTCATCAGCTCCTCGAGCTTCTTCTGCTGCTGCCAATCGAGCTTCTCGGCATTCTGCTGCTTCATCTCCTGCTGCAGCTTGTTGAGCTCCTTCTGCACGTCCTGCGCCGCCTTCAGCGTTTTCTCCAGATCGTCGACGGCCTTCTCCTGGTCGGCATCGGCCTTGGCGAACACCTCGTCGAGCGAGGGCAGGCGGAGGGAGAACACCTGGCTGCGTCCGACCTTCGGACCGTTGACATTGTCGTTGTCGTAGACCTCGACGTAGTAGTTGATCACATCCTCGGGCACGATGCTCAGCGAAGTGAGATTCCAGATGAACGGCACTTCCATCTGCGCCGCGCGCGCGCTCGGCAGCGGGATGACGATGGAGGAATACTCCTCCTGCGCTTTCTCGTAGCGCGAGGCGGCGAGACGGTATTTCAGCACCAGTTTCGAGAAACCGAAATCGTCGCCGATGCCCATCACCAATGCGAGGCGCATGCTTTCGTCGAGATTCGTGTTCATGCCCGGTTCGAGAATATCCACCGTCGGCGCCATGTCGGGCACGACCTTCAGCGCGTACTCGATCGGATTGGCATTCTCGATGCCGCTGGCGTCGCGCAGGGCGATGTGATACGAACCGTCGCGGCGCAGTACGAAGCCCGCTTTCGCCCGCGTACCCTCCAGCGTCACCGCCACGTTCTGCGTGTCGGCGAAGGCGAGCACGGCGCTGGCGACGTCCTTGTTCAATGTCATGTCGAGAGAAATCCTCGTTCCGGCCAAAGCGGTCACGTCCCCGACGTTGTCGTCGAGATAGCGCGGCGGCAGCTTGGTGTAGGAGGGGAAGGTCAGCTGCACGCGCATCGATCGGATGAACGGGCGGTCCACCACCTCCACGCGGAAATGCCGGCTGCGGTAGCCCTTGGCCTCGGCGTAGTAGTCGAAAGAGGAGCGGAGTCCTTCCACCACGGCGACATACTGTCCGCTGCTGTCACGGACGGTGCGCACCGCGTCGAAATATTCCTGTCCCTCTTCGCGCATGTAGAAGGTCACTTCCGGCTGCACGCGCGCGGTGGTACTCGCCGTGAGATGGACCGTCTCGCCTTTCACCGCCTCGGCATCGCCGGGGGCGACGATGAAATCGAAGGGCGCGGGGGGAGCGAAATCGGTGCGGAACTGCAGCAGCCGCCAGGCGCCGCCGCCCATGGTCGAAGGCAGCATCGCGAAGGCCAGCGCCACGAAGCCCATGGCGAAGAAGGCACTGCGCGTCGCCTTGCGGGCGGGGACGGCATTGACCACCGGCTTGAGATCGAGACGTGTGAACGCATCGGCCACGTCGCTGAAGCCGGCGTCCACCAGCGCGGGCGACCAGGCCACATGCTTCTCGCGCCGCATTTCACGGAACACCTGCAGGGCGTTGAGCAGCCGGTCGCGGATGTCGGGGAAATGTCCGCCGACTTCGTTCGCCACCGTGTCGTCGCTTTTGCGGCGCGCGGCCGAGAAACGCGGGGCGAGCGCGGGTGCAAGGAAAATTCCCGCGGCGATGAGTATGCCAATGATGGAGGCGGAAAACAGTGCGGTGCGCGCGTCGATGCCCAGATAGAAAATCCCTTCGATCGCCGTGGCGAGAAGCAGCACGACCGCTGCGACCGCGAGCGAGAGCATCACACCACGCCGCAGCGCGAGGGATTCCTCGCGGCGGCGCACGCCGTGCAGCGCGTCCATGATCTTTGTATAGTTGGTCAGCTTGGTATCCTGCATGGTCAGCCTTTCTCTCTCAATGTCCTGTCGTCGGACAAACGGGCCTTTATCTGTTTCTTCGCCATCGCGGAAGCGCGCGGCTTCCGCTCGTCTCCTAATGCGTCAACGCCCAGACGATGATGTTCATTCCCATCTGCAGCGATTTCTGCCGCACGTCTTCCGGGTCCTTGTGCACGTCGGGATCGGCCCAGCCGTCGGCGAGATTGCTTTCGTAGGTATAGAACAGCACCAGGCGGCCTTCGTGGAATATCCCGAACCCCTGCGGCGGTTTGCCGTCGTGTTCGTGGATTTTCGGCAGTCCGTTGGGGAACTGGAAATGGGCGTGATAGATCCCATGGTCGAAGGGCAGTTCGACCAGTTCGCGGTCCGGGAACACCTTCTTGATCTCGCGGCGGAAGGCCTTGTCGAAACCGTAATCGTCGTCGACATACAGAAAGCCGCCGTTTTCGAGATAGTTGCGGAGGTTTTCCGCCTCGTGGTCGGAAAGGCGGATGTTGCCGTGTCCGGTCATGAAGACGAAGGGATAGGAAAAGAGCTTCTCGCTCCCCACTTCGACGAACACCTCCGTGCGCACGTCCACGTCGATGCTGCTGTGCTCCTTGAGAAAGCGCAGCATGTTCAGTTCCGACGAGGGATCGTTGTACCAGTCGCCCCCGCCGTCATATTTCGCGCGCGCGATGACGAACTTGCTGCCCAGGCGTTCAGGCGCCTGCGCGGAGGCGGAAGGCGGGGCGAGGAGTCCCGGTGTCAGAAGCAGCGCCACTGCGGCGATGCGGAGCGTATGTCGCAATTTCCATTCATGCATAGAAAGAAAGTTACCATGGTGCCGCGTACAGCGCAAGGCGGTTTTTGGGAATCAGTCTGTGGCGATCTCACGTGACGCATGATCGTAATCGAGCAAGCCTTAGGCAGAATGACGGATTAGGGAAGCGACTTCACGGTCCGCACAATACGAGTGCCTGTTGCATGTTCATTTTCGGATAGTTACATTCCGTCTGTTGCGCCACAAACGCCCGGTGCGTCATGAAGGATTTTTCCATCAAAAAGCTCTACTACTCCATCAGCGAGGTCAGCAAGATCACGAACCTGGAGCAGTACGTCCTCCGCTACTGGGAATCGGAGTTCGACGAACTCAAACCCGCCAAAAACCGGGCCGGAAACCGCATTTACACGAACAAGGACATCCAGCTCATCCTCTTCATAAAGAAACTCCTGCGCGACGAACGCTATACCATCGAAGGCGCGAAGCAGGTGCTCAAGACCTACACGCCCGGACAGGAGCACGATTTCGGCCGCGAAGAAGAAGAGGAAATCGAGGATACCACGCAGACCGCACTCATTTTCGAACCCGAAGGCAAGCTCCGCGAGGACCTGATCAAGGTCAAGCAATTCCTCGAGGAACTCCGCGAGCGCATCCGCGAGTAACGCCGCTCCCCCGATCACAGCGCATTCCTGAATTCACTGCGTCGCCGAGATAATTAGGTTTTTCTCGCCGATCCTTCGTATATTTGTGTCTGCCCTTCGGGGCACAGGTCCGGAACGTAGCGCAGCCCGGTAGCGCACTACCTTGGGGTGGTAGGGGTCGCGGGTTCAAATCCCGCCGTTCCGACCAGAGAAGCGAGCATCGATGCAAGTCGGTGCTCGTTTTTTATAGGCACCGGGCGGGGAGGCCGCAGAGGAGTAAGGGAGGGAGGGCAAGGAGAACGCCGAGAAGATTTTACCGCGGAGGCGCGCAGAGGCGCGCAGAGGATTATTGGGGAGAAGCTTCCGATCTCATCCCGGGCAATTCTGACAATCGTTGTGGGTGTTCACTCTTCGTCATGCCGAGTAGGTCGCGGCAGCGACCGTATCGAGGCACGGTCCCTCGATACGCGTCATCCGCCTCCGGCGGATCGTCGCTACTCGGGACGACGCTCCATCCGAAAAATCCCTCTGCGCGCCTCAGCGCGCCTCCGCGGTAAAATCCCCTCGGTGTCCTCTGCTCCCTC
>JACZJN010000117.1 GCA_014860565.1 Bacteroidota bacterium | reverse complement strand
TGTGCAGGACAACTCCCTCACTGCGGTAAAAATCGCCTCGGGAGAAGTGGTGAAAAGCATCAACACCATGCATGACGATGTGGAACTCGTCGCAGGATCGAACGTGTCGATCGCCCCGAGCGGCAACACGCTGATCATCTCTGCCACACCCGGCGGCGGAGGCGGAGATATCACGGGCGTAGTGGCGACGGACGGACTCGCCGGCGGTGGCACGTCAGGTGATGTGGTCGTAAGAATCGCTGATCAGGGCGTGACCACACAGCGGCTGGCCGACGATGCAGTAACAGATCCGAAGATCGCGGATAATACCGTCGTGCGCAGCATCAATAACATCACCGATCATGCGCAGCTGACGGCGGGAGCGAATATCTCGATTACGCCAGCAGGAAACTCGATCATGATCGAAGGTACTGCGGGAGGTGATATTACTTCAGTAAACACATTGACCGGATCCGGCCTGACTGGAGGAGCCGCAACGGGAGATGTCACGCTAGCAATCGAGGATGGAGGGGTATCAACGCAAAAGCTAGCCGATGCTTCGGTGACTGCTGCGAAAGTGAGCGGCAATGGCGCAGCGAACGGACAGGTACTCAGCTATAACGGAACGAATGTCGGTTGGACCACTCCCGTAACCGGCGGAACGCTTGACGAGGCCTACGACTTTGGCGGCAGCGGCGTAGGGAAAACCATCACCGCGGATGCGGGAGCTGTGGCCATCGGTGGTATCGATGGATTTGTAGTCACGGGCACTTCCGGGAGCGGAAGTATTCCTGCGACGGGGGCCGGGACACGAATGATGTTTTATCCCAGGCAAGCGGCGTTTCGAGCAGGAACCTGCCAGGGCGCCGAATGGGATGCCGTAAATGTCGGTGTGAACTCCACAGCCATGGGATTTAATGTCATTGCCTCAGGTGGCAATGCGACGGCGATAGGTTCGAATCTGCAAGCCACTGGCGCAGGGTCCGTAGCAATGGGATTTGGAAACGGAGCGAGAGCGTACGGCGCTGTTGCGATGGGAATCTCGAATCAGGCGAACGGCAAATACTCCGTTGCAATGGGCTATAAAAACTGGGCCGGCACCACTTCGACAACCAAAGAAGCCGCCGTGGCATTGGGATCCGAAACCTTATCCTCTGGAGAAGCATCATTTTCGATGGGTGCCTCATCGAGAGCGGAAGGCGATTACTCCGTCGCGATGGGCAATGGATCAGTTGCCTCGGGAGAGTCCTCCGTCGCTATCGGGGACTACTGCTTGGCAAGCGGGAATTCGGCCGTTGCCATGGGATATCAGTCGAAAGCCACAGGTGCCTACTCGACAGCCTTCGGCCAGAGTTGTACGGCAAGTAATTATCACGCGACAGCGATGGGCTATTCCTCAGTCGCCAGCGGCAGTACCGGCACGGCCATCGGCTATACCACAACCGCAAGCGGTGACAAATCCACTGCCATGGGCTCGTATGTTTCCACTGACGGCAAGCTGGGATCCTTCATCATCGGCGATGCCTCGACCACATCACTGTGGACCTCAGCCCTGCCGAATCAGATGAAGATGCGCTTCGCCGGCGGGTATCAGCTCTACACCAACAGCACGGCGACCACGGGCGTGTACATGAACGGCAACACCAGCGGCTGGATCAATTTCAGCGACCGGAACCGGAAGGAAAATTTCAAACCTGTCGCAGGAGAATGGCTGCTTGCGAAAATCCGCAGCCTGCCGGTGACGGAATGGAATTATAAAAACAGCGATCCGGATGTGCGGTATATCGGCCCGATGGCGCAGGACTTCTGGCAGGCCTTCCACCTCGGTGGCAGCGACAGCCTCGGCATCAACAGCATCGCGATAGACGGGGTCAACCTCGCCGCGATCAAAGCACTGGAGGAGCGCACACGAGAACTTCAGTCAGCAAATCAAAACCTGGAGCAGCAGACACGCGAACTCCGCACCGCGACCGAGCAGCTAAAGGAGCTGAGTTCCGAAGCTGCGCGCAGC
>JACZJN010000116.1 GCA_014860565.1 Bacteroidota bacterium | reverse complement strand
GGGGCCCCGGCGGCCCGGCTCCCCATGCCGCAGGGAGATAGCCTTCATTCCATCGTTGGAAACTTCCCATTTACACAGAATTCTGGACACTCCCGACGGCGCCTCAAAGTCATAGTGTCTTGGTGACATCGTGTCTTCGTGTCGAAGGGATTTTATCCCGCGACCGCGTCGAAACGCATGGCAACATCGTTCCAGTTCACAACATTGAAGAACGCGTCCACGTAATCGCCGCGCTTGTTCTGGTATTTGAGGTAGTATGCGTGTTCCCAGACGTCGCACACGAGCAGCGGCACCGCGCCCCACTGCGTGAGGTTCTGATGTTTTTCCGCCTGCAGGATAACGAGACGACGGCCGAGCGGTTCGTAGGCGAGAATTCCCCAGCCCGAGCCCTCGACGGTCTTGGCGGTCTGGGCGAACTGCGCCTGCATGGCGCTGACGGATCCGAAATCCTTTTCGATCTGCTTGAGCAGTGCTCCCGCAGGAGGGCCTCCCGTGCCTGCCGGGGCCATGTTCTTCCAGAACACCTCGTGGAGAATGTGTCCCGACCCGTGGAAGGCGGCTTTCTGCGCAAGACGGTCGATCAGTGCGTAGTCTCCCTTCGCGCGTGCCTCGGCCATGGAGGCGAGCGCGGCGTTGAGTCCTTTCACGTACCCGGCATGGTGGATATCGTGATGCAGGCGCATCGTCTGCGCGTCAATGGAGGGTTCGAGCGCGTCATAGGCATACGGGAGGGGAGAAAGCGTGTACGCACCGTTCTCGTCGACGGGGACGGCGAACAGCCGCGCCTTTTCACGGTCAAGCTTTCCGGCGATGCCGGCGTAGGGAGCGAGTATGGAGAGTCCCGCTGCGGCGGCTCCGACTTTCATGAATTCACGACGTGTATTGGACATGGGAATTTCCTCAGAATGATGATATCCTGAAAAAACACGCATCCCGGCGTGTTTCGTTCCTCCCGTTCCTCCCCGTTCCTCCCCGTTCCTCCCCGTTCCTCCTGAAGTGACCTCGAAAGTTTGGACAGAGAGTTAGCCCCATTGTAAATTTTAGAAACAATGGAGGTAGAACAATGGCCAATAAGCGACGACGCACCTATGACGCTGAGTTCAAGCGTCAAGCGGTAGAACTCGCAGATTCACCGGATCGCAACGATGACGAGGTGGAGCGCGACCTGGGTCTCTATGACGGGGCAATCCGGACCTGGCGCCGAGCGATAGCGCAGAATGCCGAGACAACCTTTCCCGGTCACGGCCATCTTCCCGCACCAGAGGAGGAGCTGCGGCGGTTGCGCCGAGAGGTACAAATCCTGCAGCAGGAGCGGGAGATCTTAAAAAAAGCAGTGGCCATCTTCTCGCATCCCCCGAAGAGCGGTATAGATTCATGAAGGCCTCCCGCCACATGTTTCCGCTGGAGAGGATGGCCTGCGTTCTCGAGGTTTCTGCTTCGGGGTATTATGCGTGGCTTGGGCGCGACGTCTCTTCACGGGCACGCAAACGCAAGGTGTTTGATAGTCAGGTCCGACAGATGTTCGAGAAGAAGAAACGGCGTTGCGGATATCGCCGGGTTCACGTGCTATTGGAGAGGCAAGGGATTCCCTGCTCACAAAAGCGTGTTCAGGCCAGCATGCAGCGACAAGGGCTGCGGGTGCGGCCCAGACGCAAGTATGTCGTGACAACGCAATCGAGGCATGACTATCCTGTCTCCCCGAATCTCTTGGCGCGCAACTTTACAGCGGCGAAGCCCAACCAGATCTGGACGAGCGATATTACGTATCTCCGCAGTAAACTTGGCTGGCTGTATTTGGTCGTGTTCCTCGATCTGTATTCCCGAGCGGTGGTGGGCTGGAAGGTGAGTACGAGCCTCCGCGCGACGTTTGTCGTCGAGACGTTTGAACGTGCGGCAAAACGTCGACGGATCGCACCGGGCTTGATCGTGCATTCCGATCGAGGCGTCCAGTACTGCTGTAGCGATTTCCGTGACGTGATCAAGGCGTACGGCGTAACTCAGAGCATGAGTCGCAAGGGCGATTGCTGGGACAATGCGGTGACGGAGTCGGTTTTCAGTACGCTGAAAAAAGAGATGCCGGCGGGAATGGTATTTGAAAACCAAGCCGCTGCGGAACGATATCTGTTCGAATATATCGAGGTGGAATACAACCACCAGCGTTTGCACAGTACGTTGAGGTACCGTGCACCGATGGAATACGAGGCCCAGATGGCATATGCCCAGCAGCTGGAAACGCGGATCGAGGAGGCGCGGTGCTAATGTGGTTGGATGGAAGAAGCGTGAGCGATGGGCACGGTGGCGACGCAGGCGGTCGTGCGCGCGCCGGAGCCCCCTCGAGAGCTCAAGGCCGCGCGCGGCGCCACTCGGCGACACGTGCACGCGCGAGCGCGGAATCCAAAGACCAACACCGGGTGAAGAAAAACGGGGTTATTCCCCTGTCCATTTTTCGGGAG